>PAZI01000063.1 GCA_002715545.1 Methanobacteriota archaeon | reverse complement strand
GGGTCCGTCGTGTTACCAAACTTTGTTTTCCCGATCCCGGATTTCTATGGATACCAAACGAAATGAGATTGTTGTGTGTCGATTTGCTAAGTTGATTGAATTAAACCCTAAATTCATGGAGTTCTATCTTGCGCTTGGATATGCGTTCCATCAAGGCGGCGAACAAGACACAGCAAAAATGGTGTTCGAACGCGTACTTGAATTGGATCCTCAAAACGAATGCGCGACAAACAACCTAAGCTTCATGCGCCATCCCGATGGTGATAACTCCCTAGCACATACAATCTCAAATAAAGAAGAGATTGTTGAGTGCAATGATCTTGCTAATCAACTCGTCAATTTCGAGTTGGCTTACATGGATAAAGAAAAAAAGCAGACTAAATCAATACTTTCCAAGATATTTGATTCAACACCACAGAACTACGAAGTTATCGCGGCATTGAGCACTTTGTTCTTCCAAATGGGTGAATTTGAGACTGCAAAGAAGCTCATCAGTCAAGCTATCAGCCTGGACAATTCTGCCCCTGAAGGCTGGACTCAACTCGCTTTATGCGAATTAAACCTCAATAATCTCGAAGCATCAATTAAGGCAATTAACTATTCGCTGGAACGGAACCCTTGTCCAGAAGCGCAAAAATTAAAAGGGAAAATTCTATACCTTTCCGAGCAGCATGAACAGGCCTTGCATGAGTTCAAGCAATTATTGGCTAGCAATCCAGAGGATATATACTTGATGCAATGCGCAGCCATATGCATGCACAAAACCGGCGACACAGATTCGGCCTTGAACTTATACGAAAAAATTCTGCAATTGGATTGTGACAATCAAATTGCCTATGAGAACGTAAAGGCAATTCACAAGGCAAAAGAAGAAAAACTAACCGGGCAAAAGGAAGCATCCGATTCCATTTCAGTTTTGGAACAGGCAGACAGACAGTATAAAAATGGTGATCTCGAAGGAGCCATCAAAGAAATTGAAAACGCACTAAACTCAACAGAGCAAAATAGCGCCCTATACGCCACGCTCGGCAGTTTGGAATACCAGTCTGGATTATTGGAAAAGTCAGTGATACATCTCCGGAAGGCTGTCGAGATTGATGCTAACTCAGCCGACTTCTTAACGCGCCTAGCTTTGGCGGAACATAAATCGGGAAATGTTACTAGTTTTATCAAGTACATTAATAGGGCACTCGATGAAGATTCGAAATATATACCTGCTTTGAAAACAAGGGGTGATTACAATCTCAATAAATCATCTTATAAAGACGCCGCAACAGATTACGTCAATATTATCAAAATCGAACCGAATAACACAGAAGCCCTCCTTGCATTGGCTGTTTGTTTTTACAAAACAAACGACACGGAAGCTGCTGTTATGACTTACGAACGTATTCTGGCCATAGACCCGGAAAATGGTCTAGCTAATGAAAATCTAACGGTCATTAGAAAGGCGCGCTAAAGTCAACCAAAAGCACTTTAGCGAACCACCCTAGCTCCCCCTCCCTTCATCAATTTCTCAACCTCGATAAGCGTGGCCATAGAAGTATCACCCGGCGTTGTCATAGCCAACGCACCATGAGCGGTTCCGTAGTTGATCGCAACATCAGGTTTCCCAGAAGTCATCAATCCGTATATCAAGCCAGATGCAAAACTGTCTCCCCCACCTACACGATCAAAGATCTCTAATTCTGGATACGGGGCAGATTCAAAAAAACGACCCCCAGCCCAGCAAATGGCCCCCCAGTCATTGATGGTTGCAGTTTTTACTTTTCTAAGCGTAGTTGCGGCAATCTTTAGGTTTGGGTAATCCTGAACAACTTCGTTAATCATTGCCTTGAATTTACCAACATCAATCGACGATATTTCTTCATCCAGATCCTCCACCTCATATCCCAAACAAGCTGTATAATCCTCTTCATTACCAATCATCACATCCACATACGGAGCGATTCCGCGATTTACCTCCTTAGCTTTTTCCTTGCCGCCTATACTCCTCCAAAGAGAAGGCCGGTAATTCAAGTCGTATGAAACGACAGTGCCGTGCTTTGCTGCAATCTGCACTGCCTTAAGCACAGCCTTGGCAGTGGATTCTGAGAGTGCAGCAAAGATGCCCCCCGTGTGGAACCACCTGACACCGTGTTTGCCAAATATTTCCTCCCAATCAAAATCGTCCTGGCGAATTTGAGATGCAGCAGTCAACCCTCGATCGGGCACCCCCACTGCACCTCGGATTCCAAACCCTCGTTCGGTAAAATTCAAACCGTTTCGTACCGTTCTGCCAACGCCATCGCTGGCAATCCACTTTACCAAGGAAGTGTCAACTCCTCCCTGAAGTATGAAGTCCTCGATCAGCCTGCCAACCTCATTGTCCGCAAATGCTGTGACTATGCCTGTGCGTTTTCCGAAGCAGCGCCTCAAACCGCGTGCCACATTGTATTCTCCGCCGCCCTCCCACACATCAAAACTGCGTGCTGTTCGAATTCGGGAAGGCCCCGGATCCATTCGAAGCATAATCTCACCAAATGAAAGTAAGTCGTATTTGCAGGCCTCAGCTGGTTTTATCTCAATGAATCCCATCGCGTTAATTGACTGTAAAGGAAAGAAAGAATTCCTGCATCTTCCGGTTACAGTCAATCCACAATTGAACCAAACCTGGAGTATGCTTTCTTCCCAGCGATCATTGTCATTCCAACAGAACCTTGATGGTAGAGAATCATCTCCGGTACTTCTGGCATTTTTCCGCTAAAAGGAATAGAAGCTAAGTCAGCCCTCCCTCCATCACGCAATTGACCTATTTCTCTTTCAAGACCCAAGGCCTTGGCGCCATTTAGCGTTGCGAGTTGAAGAATGTCCTCGCAATCGATGCGAGGATGACAACGCTTGAACTCCCGCATCTCAGTAAACATATCAAGTTTGAACACTCCCCCCCCTCCCCCGGCACTAGCCAAACTGTCCGTCCCGATGGAAATGTTTAACCCTGCATTAACAAATCGATCATAATCGAATCCTTGGTGCCCAAACCAATCCCTACTTCTTGGGCAATGAATGATATCGACATTCGCTCGTTGTAAAAATCCCACATCAGCCCCGATGAGTTTGTTAGCATGTACGACTAATGTCTTTTGGGAAAAACCGCCCGAGTTGGCAAAATGCTGAACAGGGCTACCCAAACCGCAATCCTCCATCTTCCTTCCTAAATCGTTCATGGCCTCGTACATTGGGCCTGAAGCTTTCATAAACATTTCCAACTCGTCTTCCGACTCGGCCAAGTGAACCATAGTCGGAACCGAACGCTCATCCGCAACAGCCGAGATAAGACTAAGTGCCTCTGAGGTCAAAGTATAAGGCGCATGCGGTGACAAGCCAGCCCGCAGAGCAATTGATGTATTTACTGCCAACTCACGCTTTGCCAAGTTAACCAGTTCGTCGGAATCCTCAGAATGATAACCGATCAGCTCGGTAAACGGACAGACTTGTAACGGTGTTTTCAGAGCCATGCGCTGAAACAATCCCGGAACGGACTCGATATTTGCGACTGTTCCACAACCGGAACTTAGTAGCATATTAGCACCAGCCAACCATCCACTTTCATAATCTGAATGGGTCAGCGATCGCTTAATAGCAACCATATCATTTAACCAAGCTGTAAAAGACTCTCCCTTAAATAGCTCACCGCCTAAGCCCGTATAGTCCAAATGGCAGTGTGCATTTATAAAGGCAGGGAATATGATCGATTCTCCAATATCCACCACAGGCTCACCCGGTTCAGGAGACAGATTGCGACTTGCATCTAAACCAGCAATCCTGTCACCTCGAATTCTTAGCGCTGCATCGCCAATAATACGCCCTTTACCCGCCCAAATCGCCCGTGTCCGAAGTATCATTCAACTAACTCCATCTGAGCTTGAAATGGCATTCCCTATATACACTCCAGCAAACAACCTTGCCTTCTTGGCCTTGCCCATGCCGGTATGGAACCGAGCTATAATCTTGGTGTGGCTTTTCTGCGATTTTATATAATATTTTTGTTACCAAATCAATCACAGCTTAAAGTTCGTTCTAGCGACCCTCGGCAAACAGGTTAGTCCTATTATAGCAAATATTCATGATGCGCAATTGAGCTTATTTACACCCCTGCCAACATGATCCCTTACTACTAATTTCACTCAGGTTTTGGCACCGGCTTAACCTCAATGATTATTGGAGGTGAGATCAACTGAAATGTTACATCCTTTTTTTTGTCTGTTTCTTTCTCGTTCAATGGTGGAAATTGATATTTACCCTTGATTGTTGATCCCAACTGAATTGTGTATGAGCCAGCAGGAACCTTGAACTTGGCTAAATCAATTTCAAGAGTAGCCTCTCCTTGTTCGTTGCTAATCGACAACTCGGGAAGCTTCTGCAATTGAGACATGCCGTAAACCTTGAACTTGATATCCTCATTATATTCACCAGTACGATTAATTTTAGGGGGTATTTTCAAATTCCCGTTGGCCAATCCGGTAAAAGGCCCATTCCCTACAGCTGTTACTTGAATTGGCTCAACATCTTCAATATTTACTGATAACGCACAGCTTTTGGTCAAACGCGAGAAAACCGGCTCCTTATCATAATCGCCGACGGGATGCGTGGTAACAGTTGCCAACCCATGACGCTTAACCTCTACTCCATCAAACTCGGCCGTACCAACAAACCGGATGTCACCGACAAATGACGTGGTCGGCTTGATTGCTGATATCAATGCAGTGGCATTCTTTTGCCCAGCCTTAATCACACACGGGTGCAGTATAACGCCGTCTGGAAGTCCTTGAGCAGTAACTTCGATCGGCCCGTTAAAACCTCCTTCTCGCAAAACAACCATCTGGATCGGAAGAGTTGCTCCATTACGGAGATGCGCTACCATGAGTTGAATAGCTTTTGTTTTTCGCAAGGTCAAAGGGACAGTTCGAGGATGCGCCAAAATTCGGAAATTGGGTCGCTCACGAATTAATGCCAGGGCATATCCCCTGGCAAGATCGGCCTCTGCGTGATTAAACAAATCGCGTAGACTCACCAGACAGTAGCCATCATACCCTGCCTGAAAACGCCACGACACATCTCTATTGGAGACATTGAACTCGTGGCCACCGGGGTTGTCCTTCATCTCGTAAAACTCTTTCGACTCCCCCATTATCTCTTTGCCATTTTTGTCTACGCGCACCAATCGGGTGGTAATATAAGGGTTAGTTTTATTTCCTAGCCGTTGCGAGTAGATATTTAGCCAATAAATTTCTCCCTTTTGAATCGAAAATCGAAAGAAATCCACGTCACCAATCGGGAAAAAACGCCCACACACTAAACCTGGAGCTGAGATTGGTTGTGCTTTAGAATAAGTTTCATTGTCGCCCTGCTCTAACCCTTGTAATTTCCCATCAAAAAGGCCAATAAAGAACGGGTTGCTTGTCATTCCATCATTGAATAAGCGAAAGACCCCCCCATCAATCGCCGCTGAAGCGGAAGGTAACAGCACGCCTCCTGGCCGATCGCCGCGCACCAAGTCACTAATTTTTATTGTGATTTGCTCCAGCTCACGTCCGTCGAGAGACTTGTACTGGGAATTAACCCCATCAGGAAGATTTCGACCGTATAGAGTCACCTCTGCACTATCAGATCTTTCAACCATAGGCGGGAAGACAAAATCAACATGCGGACCGCTAGTACGTTCCAGTCGAAAATAATAGTCGACACCTCCACCGTAAGTTGCATCGTGAATTTGAACAAAATAGTCAGCATCAGACGCCGCTGTGTAGTCGATCAGTCCGCCAGCGGTTGCTCTGGCTAAACGCTTCCCGTCGTGATCCCGAAGATACATGACAGGGTTCATCCGCGAATCCAGCGCAGCCGCCGTTATACGCAAAAAAAGACGTTGTCCTTTGATCGCGGACATTTTGAACCATATGGACTGACGTGAAACAGTTGCACCATTGACAACTGTGTTTTCTTCAAGATTAGAGGCTTTCTCAAGGCTAGTGTTTTTGCCTGAACTCAGGGATTCGACAAGTGAGCTGACAGCAAACAGCCTTGGATTACTGCAACCAAGCGCCCCGACAAACCGTACGTCATAAACTCCAACAGGAACATCACTTGACACGCGTACTAAGAAACGGTGTTTCTCAGGATTGGACAACTCTGCAGTGATCCCTGGATGCGAAAACCTCAATTCTAGCGGACCATCTAGATCGGTGCCATAAACCTGCACTTCCTCCTCTGAACCAACCTCACTGCCAAGTGGAAGAATAGCCGTTATGCGAGCGGCAGGGAGTTGACCGGCTACTTGCACAAGCGCAACTAACCATAAGGCAAACGTCTTAGCTGCCATATATTCGCGATCTACGATCACATGAATCATCACCTATCACCGAACCTGTTCTTACAAACATAATTCGACTCAATGGTTAAATAAAAACTCCTTGGTGTTAGCCAAGGCCCAAAGAATATCCTCGTAACGCTCCTTTATTTTGTCGACTACCTTCCCTTCCTTGTCAGTTATCTCTGTAGCCAAATAGGCGAGCGCGACCTCAGCTTCCTCACTACGAGGTGAGCGAGAGAAAGCCCTGTAATACAAACTTCTAATTTTGGCTGCATGATCTAGGCTTTTGTCACCAGCCAGTTGGGCTGCTCGACCATCCTTGCGCGCTAGTTGTTCATGAATATTCTTAGCGTTAAATAGATGCAGGCTCTGAGCAAGACTAGCCTCTTGGGAGCGCTCACACTCGCATGCACTCGAGGAGTCCGGCCGACCAAACACACTCAAAAAATAATTTGAGCTATTGTAACTGTTGTCAGGCAGGCAGACTGCTCGCGTACCCACCGGCAAACCTCCGAAGTTGCTACGTGCCAGAATAAGATCGTTCAATGAATCATAAAGCACCTCTGCTGAGAGGCGTTTAGGCTGAAACCGTGAGAAATAATGCCTATCTGCCGCGTTGTGTTTGTTCGGAACAGAACTTAGTTGATATGTCACAGACGTGGCTATGAGTCGAACCAATGCCTTCATATCATAACCGCTTTTTTCGAAATACGTAGCAAGTGCGTCCAGTAGTCCAGGATGAGTCGCCGGATTAGTAGAACGAAAATCATCCTCTGGATTGACCAAACCTCGGCCAAAGAAATGTTTCCAGTACCGATTCACCATCGTTTTCGAAAACAACCTGTTACGATCAGCACGCATCCAGTCCACCAGTTTATGCCGAGGATCGTCGACCGGCTTAATCTTAAACACTCCGCTACCCAGCCCGGCCGGCTTAACCGGTTTATTGGTTTTTTTATTGGTAACCTGAGCCACCCCTGCGCGGTGGAAAACAATTTCCTCACCCGGACGACCGGATGGCGCTTTCCCCACCCGTGAGAAAAACGCCATAAACTTGTAATAATCGTTCTGCGACCATTTTTCAAACGGATGATGGTGGCACTGAGCACACTGGAGTCGTGTGCCGAGAAATAGCTGGGCAGTATCTTCCATCTGCTCCTGCTGCGAATTAACCTGTTTGAACCACGCGGTTGCAGGGCTCTGATCAATGCCTCCCGATGCCGCTACTATTTCACGCACAAAACGATCGTACGGCTTGTTATTGTAAATGCTCTCCTTGATCCAGTCGTAGAAGGCAAGAGTCGTTCGAAGCTGGGCACCGTTCGCGCGCTTGTTCCGCAAAAGAGCCGACCATTTGTTCGCGAAATACTCGGCATATTCTTCACCACGGAGAAGTCGGTCAACAAGGAGATCCCGCTTGTCTTGTGCAGAGTCGCTGAGGTACGAATTTGTCTCAGCGACAGTAGGCAAACGACCGGCTATATCCAGCGTGACGCGACGCAGGTAAGTCGAATCATTAACAACCTCAGAAGGTGGCATACCGACTTTCTTCCACTTTGCAAAAACAAATCGATCGACAAAGTTTTTTTCCTTCGGGAGATTTCCCAGGGGGGCTCCCAGTGGTACAGAAGCGCGGAACACAGTTGCCTTGTCTTGATATCGAATCATGACCGCAATTTCTCCCGATTTGTTACCAGCCGATACTATTCCTGTGTTATCGGCTTCGGCATATTCCAAATCGTTTACCTCAAAGACTGCCGAACGGGTTATGTCTTCGACAGATCCATCGGTCATTCTCGCGAGAACAACAAGTTGTTGACGTGCTTCAGGCATCATAACCCTTTCGGCTGGATGCACCTCAATAGCTTCCAACTTTGGATCATCTGGTTTACCATATGGCATGCCCTGACGCATCCATTTGACAAAAGTTTTGTAGTCAAATGAATCAGGGCTAACCCGCGAACCACCACCATGCGGCAACTGGCCAGTAGCTTTTAGCAGCAATAAACTGCGCTCTGGTGCGGCCGGAAAAATTCGACGCCCTCGAGCCTCCCGCAGTAGATACTCATAATCCTCCTGCGGTTCAAAACCAAGGAGGGAAAGCTTGAACCCATTCTGTCCACCCGATTTCCCATGGCATCCACCGCCGTTACAACCATACTTTGTGAAAAGCGGAACAATTGAACTTGCAAAATTTACTGACTTTACTTTCGATACATCGGTGACTTTGAATGGAATAGAAGAATCCTGCCCTGTATCGATTCGAGCTATAATAACACCCTCCCCATTAGCTAAAGGCTCAACTAAGCCGCTTGTAATCCGAACTAAGCCAGCAGGTTCGGAGGTGAACGCCACTTGCCTAGTCTGATCGGTGACCAAGCCATCATCATGCAGTCGAGTTACCAGTAACTGCTGACGAGCGTCGGCACCGGTGAGACTCACATACGACAATGGTTTACCACCCCAACCGGGTCTCGTTATCGCGAGTTCGGCCTCTGCAGGGCGAATTCCAATTAGCCCAAAGCCCAACACTCCAAAAATGCACGCAAAACTTCTTGCAGATGCGAACAAATCAACAGTCATAGTTTTAGGAAAAGATCGTTCGTTGGGGAAAAGATGCAAGCGGAAAAAAAGATCTTTTTTTTGACCGAAAAACTTGGTTAATCAGCCATTCAGTGGAGGATATTTAGGTTGCTCGGCCGCTGAACCAATTCCGCATCCAATTCTAGGTAAAACTCGAGTCGTCGATTAGTTTCCGATTCATCGATGCCCTTTGCCATCAGCAGGTAGCTAGCATAATGATTGCCTTCGGATTCAACCAAATCACCGTAAAACTTGGCCAATGCTGGATCTTCTGACTTCAGTGCATCCCTAAGCAGCAGGAATTTTTCACAGCTTCGGCCCTCAATCATAGCAGCGCAAAGCAAATGGTCGATAACCTGTTCGTTGCGGCCCTTGCGAACAGTAGTCATTAACCCTGAAATCCAAGGACTCGCAACTGCTTGAGTAAACGGTATTTTCCTTTCATCCAATAAATTAAGAACAATCTTAAAGTGTTCTAATTCCTCAATGGCGATATTTGTCAATTCTTTGATGTACGCCCCGAGTTGGCGGTAGCGTTGAAGAGAGATGGCCGACCTAGCGGCTTTACGTTCCAAGTGTGCATGGTCGACCAGAACTGCATCTAGATTGGATATAACCTTGGAGAGCCAGGTTTCGGGTGGGTTGGCACGAAGCATCAACATGAGCTGAAAGGAATAAGATTAGGAAGAAATGGGTGAATTGGCAGCACAATCAGGTTTTAAGTGCAAAAATAGTGTTTTCAAACCGTTTTAAGCGGCTCAATGCTTGACAGGCAAATTGTCACTGGTAATTTTTTTTGCCTTTTTCGCTGCGGAGGAAAAAAAGGAATCACTTGATGAAGCAATTGTGGCTTGTCGCGGTTTCCCTCCCAATTAAATGATATTTATAAGATGAAGCAGACATTTCAACCGTCGAACATCAAACGGAAACGTAGACATGGTTTCCGTGCCCGAATGGCGACCAAAGCTGGACGCAAAATACTGGCTGGCAGACGCGCACGAGGGCGAGCAAAACTCACCCCGGCCTGAAGCCCTAACCGGCACCCATGACGGCCTGCGGCCACATCGCGCGACTTCCCAAATGTAGCCGAATTCAAGCCAACGCGGATTTTCGGATTGCCCGTGAAGGAGGAATCCGATTGGCTAAAGGATGTATTTTGGCAAATTGGAGACCGATACCTGAATGCAGTCGATCACGGCTAGGAGTGGTTACTAGTCGGCGCATCGGCAAGGCAAACGTCCGCAATCGCACTCGGCGACTATTGAGAGAGTGTTTCAGGCTTCATAGTCACGAAATCCTTCAACCTGTAGATCTAGTACTAGTCGCCCGTCGCTCGATTGTTGGCAGAAGTTTCCATTCAGTCGAACGCCATTTTCTATTACTACTCAAACAAGTCGGTCTCCTACCTGATAATGTAGCACCCGCCTATCCAACCAATACCCTATAAAAAATGAACACAGCCCAATATGCGCTAGTTTGGCTGATTAGACTCTATCAAGTTGCTCTTTCACCCCTAAAAAACATTCTTTGCGGGCCGGGAGCATCATGCAGATTTACGCCCACCTGCTCGGAATTCACCATTCAGGCAGTGCGCTCACTCGGAGCGATTCAAGGGGTATTACTTGGATTACACCGCCTGCTGCGCTGCCATCCTTGGGGGGGCTGCGGCCACGATCCTGTCCCTGCAAAACCAAACCATTAGACTTTTCATGGACCGTACCGCCATCTTAGTTGTCACTGTCTGCGTTATTTTGCTCTTCACCTGGCAGCCGCTGCTGCAAAAACTGTACCCTAATCCGCCCCAAGCCCCTCAACCGACAAACGCACCCCCGTCCCAGTTCACAGTCCAAAGCAACACCCCAACTGTGAATTCCAATGAATTTCCGACTCAGGGTCTCACAACGCCATCTGTTAGTCCTCCAGTGATCCCCAATACGGAGTCGCTTGCAAAAATTGAAACGCCAGAGGCAATTTATACATTCACAAACGCCGGCGGGCTAAAGGAGATTGCATTGACAACGCATAAGGCCAAGCCATGCAACGATAACAGTGAAGATAATGATGAAGTGATCCGACTAAACCACGAAATTGAGTTGCCGTTTTTCGCGCTAGATGGAGTGGACGACTCGGCATTCTCCATTATCGCCAACGGCAACAGCGTCTCAATGATATCCACCAATCAGGCCGGCATTCGGATAGCAAAAGAATTTACAATCGGAACAAATTATCTGTTGCACACAAAACTCTCCCTAACCAATACAAAGACAGAGCCGCTCATGCTGAACCAGCGAAAACTGATGCTTGGGACCGCAATGCCCCTCCAAACCGGCGGCTATCCCGTCTGGGGTGTTCAATGGCACAACGGCGACGATATAATGGAAATTGATGAAGCTTGGTTTGCCAACCGTATGCTGGGCTGTTTTCCTGGAACGCCACGGGCCTATTTCATGTCGCTTGGTCAACCGGTGCAATGGGTCGGCATTCACAACCGATTTTTCGCAATGACCACCATTCCAATGGAAGGCGCCGAAGGCGGCCGAGTGTACGCTCATAAGACTACTCATCGGTTAATTAACGAACCTCATGATGAGAGCGGACGTCAGTACATTCATCATACTGGTATACTATCCAGTTTGCAGTATGAAGCTCAGGTTCTGCAACCCGGAACCAGTCTCGTTCAGCAATTCACCACCTATGCCGGACCGAAAGAATTCCGCCTACTTGAAGCGCATGCTCAGACCTATCAGAATTCGATCGATTCAATAATGGGTTTCGATACCCCCGTATTCGGGTTTTTTGCCAAGTTGCTTCTTCGTTCCATGAACGGTCTGCATAGTTTTGGCCCTGGCTATGCCATTTGTATCATCCTGATCACAGTAATCATTAAATTACTTTTCTGGCCGCTTACCAAAGCGAGTACAGTGTCGATGAAACGCATGGCCGCTTACCAACCTCAAATGGCAGAAATAAGGGAACAGTATAAGAGCGACCCACAAAAAATGAACAAACGCATGATGGAGTTCATGCGCGAAAACAAGATCAATCCGATGGGCGGTTGCCTACCAATCCTTATCCAGATGCCCGTGTTCATAGGGTTTTTCATAATGCTCCGCAGTGCAGTCGAACTCCGCGGTGCACAGTTTCTATGGGCTTGCGACTTGTCTCAAGCGGATACCATCGCTGAGGTCGCTGGCTTTCCTATTAACCCTCTCCCCTTGATAATGGGAGCAACGATGATCATTCAGGCTCGAATCACACCCGTTTCACCCACCGCCGACCCAATGCAGCAGAAGATCATGAAGTACATGCCCCTGATGTTCATCTTCTTCTTGTACACATTTTCTTCTGGTCTGACTCTATACTGGACTGTGCAGAATATGCTCAGCATCCTGCAAACTAAACTAACCAAAAATATTGTAGTAAACACACCCGTTAAAGGAACACCTTCGCCCTTGGCCAAGCCGGTCAAGAGCAAACCAAAGCAAAAGAAAAAATCGCGACCAAAACCATGAGTGTATCAACACAAGATCCCAAGTCTCTGCTCGAGTCTCTCCTTAATAATCTAGGCTTTGAGGCAACCATAGAAGAAAAAGAGAAAGACGGCGTAAAAGTATTCGACCTTCAGACACCAAACGATTCCGGACGACTGATCGGTCGTAAGGGCCAAACTTTGATGGATCTACAGTATATTCTTAACCGTATGCTTTTTCAAAACAATGAAAATGCGGAAAAGGTGCAGATTGACGTGGCAGGCTACCGCTTCAGCGAGCAGGACAAACTGGCTGAAAAGGCACTTAAATCCGCTGAACAAGTCCGCCGTTGGGGCGACATTGTCGAACTCGAGCCAATGAACTCTTACGACCGACGCATCATCCACAACACCCTGAAAGATGATCCGGATGTTGAAACTCAAAGCGTCGAGGTCGACGGCACTCACGACAAGGCCATTATCCTGCGTCCAAAACGATAGCATGGTCTGATCAAGGGTTTGCCCTTCGCTGGACAAATTTCTAATCTTCGACATGCCAGCAGGTAGGCGCTCAAGTTTTCATGCCCAAGCGTTTCACCAGCCGGAAAACAGAATTTATGGAATCAGCTAAACACGATATTCATCGTAAAACCATCGAGGAACGCAACCAGATGAGCAACCTCGAGCGGCTGCGGCATTCCTGCGCCCATATCCTTGCAACCGCCGTGCTACGCCTTTGGCCAGATGCTAAGCTCGATATCGGCCCGCCTACCGCTGAAGGATTCTATTACGACTTCGACATCAAACACCGGTTTTCACCCGAAGACTTTGAGTCTATCGAAGCTGAAATGAAAAAGGTGGTGAAGGAAAATCAGATATTCGAACGCAGTGCAAAGACGCGTGAAGACGCCAAGGCCTACTACAATAAGCGAGGCCAACATTTCAAAGTAGAGCGAATCGATGACATCCCCGAAGGTGAGGAGATTTCATTTTATCAGAATGGTGAATTCGTCGACCTTTGCGCCGGTCCGCACGTTATGCGCACCGGTAACATCAAAGCGTTTAAGCTCTTACGCGTCGCGGCCGCCTACTATCGCGGCAACGAAAACAACCCGCAGTTGCAACGCATCTACGGCACTGCGTTCAAGAACAAAACCGAGCTCAATGAATGGCTCGAGGCGCAAGAGGAAGCTCGCAAGCGGGATCACCGAAAAATTGGTCGCAAGATGCAATTATTCACGTTCGACGACGACGTAGGCCCCGGCCTGCCACTCTGGCTGCCCAAGGGCACAGTACTTATCGAGGAACTAGAAAAGCTGGCCAAAGAGACAGAGTTCGAGGCCGGCTATGAGCGGGTGAGGACGCCCCATCTGGCGCGCGAAAATATGTACAAAACCTCAGGCCACCTCCCCTACTATGCCGAGAGCATGTTTCCGCCGATGGAACTAAAGGATGATGATCCAGACAAGCCAACCGACCGGATTTACCTCAAGGCTATGAACTGCCCGCATCATCACAAAATTTTCTCGGCCGTGCCGCGCAGCTACCGAGAACTCCCTCTGCGCCTAGCCGAATATGGCACATGCTATCGCTACGAACGTTCTGGCGAACTGATGGGTCTCATGCGCGTACGATCGATGCAAATGAATGACGCGCACATCTACTGTACCACGGAGCAATTTGCCGATGAGTTTCGTGCTGTCAACGAGATGTATCTAAAGTACTTCAAGATTTTCGGTTTTAAGAAATACAGTATGCGCTTCAGCACCCACAGCCCTGAACGACTTGGCGATAAGTACGTCGATGAGGCGGAGTTGTGGAAGCAAACCGAAAAAATGGTTCGTAACGTACTATTGGAGTCGGGTATCGATTTCGAGGAAGTACCGGATGAGGCGGCCTTTTATGGGCCAAAGATCGACGTACAAATTTATAGTATCTCAGGTCGCGAATTCACCATCGCCACAAACCAAGTTGACTTCGCCGTACCCAAGCGCTTCGGCCTTGAATATAAAACTCGCGAGAACAAGCCGGAAATCCCACTATGTATTCATCGCGCCCCGCTTGGAACACATGAGCGATTCATCGGATTTTTAATCGAACATTACGCCGGCAACTTCCCACTCTGGCTTGCGCCTGACCAAGTACGCCTCTTACCGTTTGGCGATGATCAGGTTGAATATGCCAAAGAAATAGTTGCTGAGCTTCGCCAACACGAGATACGCGTCAGTCTAGACACAACTTCGGACAAAATTGGCGCCCGTATTCGCCGAGCGGAAACGGAAAAGGTCCACACCATCCTACTCGTCGGTCAACGGGAACAGGAAGCCGGGAACTTGGCAATCCGGGAACACGGCAAGGGTGATCTTGGGGCTAAGCCAAAAGCCGAAGTCATCAATGATCTGCTTGCTCGAATCAGAACACGCCAAGGCTAACCGCAATTGACCAAGATCCCACGATATTAACAAAATGAAAGTACTTATCTGCGACCCCATTTCACAAAGCGGAATTGACCACCTAAAGCAGCAGGAAAAACTGGACACCATCGTCCTCGACCAACGCCATTCGGAGGAGGAATTACTTCCACTTGTGAAGGATGCCTCAGCCTTGGCTGTACGTTCCGAGACCAGGGTCACAAAGGCGATCTTCGAGGCAGCCCCTGAAATGCGCATAGTAGGCCGGGCCGGGGTGGGAGTGGACAACATCGACATCGAAGCAGCAACTCAAAACGGAGTCGTCGTAATGAATACCCCCGGTGGAAACACTACTGCCACCTGCGAGTTGACTTGCTCCATGATGATGGCCCTTGCCCGTAATATTCCGCAAGCCCACGGCTCGATGATTTTGGGAGAATGGAACCGAAAAACTTTCAAGGGTGTTGAACTTTACGGCAAGATTCTAGGAATCCTCGGTATGGGTCGAATTGGCGGCGAGGTCGCCCGGCGTGCCGTAGCATTTGGAATGCGCGTCATGGCCTACGACCCGTACATCACCCCATCCCGCGCGAAGGCGTTACAGGTAGAACTCTCTTCTCTTGATGAAATCTACGCTACGGCGGACTTCATCACCGTCCATATGCCGATGACCGACGAGACACGCGGCATGCTGAACCGCAACACTTTTGCTATGATGAAGCCCAGCGTGCGCCTTCTCAATTGCGCCCGCGGTGGCATAATAAACGAGGCCGATCTGTGCATCGCCTTGAAGGAGGGTGAAATCGCCGGAGCCGCACTCGACGTTTACGAGAGTGAGCCTCTAGACAAGGACTCACCTCTGCGCGATTGCCCAAATCTGATTTTGACCCCCCACTTAGGGGCCAGCACCATAGAAGCTCAAGACAATGTCGGCCTCGAAGTTGCGCAGGGAATCTCCGACTATCTGCTGCACGGCAGCCTGATGAACTCTATCAACATGCCCAGCCTCGATTCCCAAACCTCAGCGAAAGTGCAGCCGTACCTTCGACTGGGCGAAAAGATGGGAGTATTGTTGGCCAAGCTTGGTCAAGTTGGAACCGAAAGACTAGCGATCACCTACGGTGGTTTGGCCACCGATTTGCCTGGTGATCCGATCGCCCGCTCGATCATCAAGGGGTTTCTCGGTGCGGCTGAAGGCGAGGAGGTCAACCTGGTCAATGTTCGCGCCATGGCCAAGGAGCGCGGGTTGGTGGTCGATGAAATAAAATCCAACGAACAGGTTGATTTCCGCGAGTGGCTCCACATTCGCGCTTGGGCTGGTGGCGAAAAAGTATCGGTTGCAGGATCTTTCTTCGGACTCGCTCAACACCCAAGGATCGTCCGACTTAACAGCCAACCAGTGGAGATCAATCCAGATGGGATCCTGTTCATGATGACGAACAAGGATCGACCCGGCATCGTCGGCCACCTAGGCACCGTCCTCGGCAAACACGGCGTCAACATCGCCAACATGAGCCTTGGCCGTGATCGCGAGGGGGGCCAAGCACTGACTGCGTTGAATATCGACAGCGAACCAAGTAAGAACTGCATTACCGAACTCGAGTCAGATCCGGACATTAGTAAAATTCGCATCGTTCAATTCTAGTCAATTGTTCAGCTAAACCTTACAGAGAATGGACGAAGTTTGTAAACAAACGCTATAAATAGAAGTTGCTTCGAAGAACAGGCTGATGCATTTTTCTCCCAACTATGAAAGGTAATACTACAGTTTTCGTGGCGGTGGCCGCGCTGATAGCCGGAGCAGTAATGGTGGTCCTGCTCTCTAACGCCAACAAAACAATTGGGCAACAAGTAACAACTATTAGTGATCAGAAAAAAGTAATTGAGGGTTTAAATACGGAAAAAAAATCACTTCAGACTGCCAAGGATGACCTCGCGGCTAAACTCGGATCAGCAACATCCTCCCTGTCAGACTTAACTAGTAAATACGACAAGGAAGTAGCCAAACACAATATTGAAATCGCTGCAAATGCACGAGTCATGGAACAAATGGCTGAAGAGTTAAGTGCCAAGGACGAAAAAATAAGTGCACTGAATAACGAACTCAATTCAGCTCAAAATAAAAACCGCGACTATGATTCTCAAATCAAAAGCCTCAATAATCAGATGGTCGTAAAAGACCAAGCTATTGACGCTATTAGTCGACGGCTAGAGTCAGCGGAAGAGGATAGAGATCACCTACTAAGAGAGCGGGACAAACTCATTGCAGAGAAAGCTGAGTTAGAAAAACAGTTCCAGGACATTGTTGTGCTACGACAGAAAGTACAGCAGTTGCAGGTGGAACTTATGGCCTCAAAAAAATTAGAATGGCTTCGACGAGGATTCTACGGGGGAGCTAGACAAAAAGGCGGCGCTCGATTAATGGGGATGAACAAGAAGCAACAGAATTCGAGCAATTCAAGCTCAGCCGACCTCAATGTGGAAATCAAACGCGATGGCACGGTCAAAATTGTTCCTTCCGAGACCAACCCCGCCCCCTCTGACCCAAACCCATGAGCCGTCCTGGCGCCCTTCAGGACACTCACAACCGCATCATAGGTGATCTTCGGATCAGTATTACAGATCGGTGCAACTTCAAATGTGTATACTGCCTTCCAGAAACTGAGGAAGCGGCAAAGCGTTTTCTGCCAACCAGCACTGAAACGACCGAACCAGTATCTCAAACTGTTAAGAAGCCGCTTTACCCGTGGAAACCACGATCACAAATTCTTAATTATGAAGAGATAATTCAGATCGTCCGTGTTGCATCTCAGCTTGGCGTGAATAAGATACGCATAACTGGTGGCGAACCTTTACTACGACAAAATGTAGATTGGCTAATCGCGCAAATAGCCAGCATTAGAACTATCCGCGACCTATCGCTAACCACAAACGGCACCAATTTCAAACGATTGGCTAAGAGACTCAAGTTGAGCGGTCTAGACCGAGTAACCATTAGTCTCGATTCGCTTGACCGGGCTAACTTCAAAAAAATTACCGGCTACGACGGACTAGCTAACGTGCTAGAGTCGATCCGATTAGCCAAATCACTTGATTTGTCCCCGGTGAAAATAAATGCGGTGATCATCCGCGGACTCAATGACCAAGAGATACCGCAACTAGCTCAATTTGCTATAGACGAACAAATCATTATGCGATTTATCGAATTCATGCCGCTGGACTCCCAGCATGTTTGGCGGCGAAGCCATGTCGTCTCTGCAGCAGAGATTGAGAAGCGCCTGCACTCCCTACACCACCTCACTCCTCTAAATTCCAACCATCTATCCGAAACTTCTACCCGATGGTCGCTTGGCCAAGGGAAAGCTGAAATCGGTATCATAGCACCGGTGACTCAACCATTTTGTGGCAATTGCAACCGAATTAGACTCACAGCCGATGGCAAAATTCGAACCTGCCTATTCAGCCATAACGAGCACGATCTTAAATCTATTTTGAGGCAGAACTCGTACAGCAACGAAACTCTAACAGATCGACTAAAACAAATTGTCCTTCGTAAAGAAAAAGGACACCGAATCAACCAGCCAGACTATGTTCAGCCTGAACGGACAATGAGCCTTATCGGAGGTTGATGCCAAAAAAGAAGATGACCGGCAGCGATGTAGCTGCTAGAAATCCCAATCAGTTATGGATCTAACTTCGAACTATATTCGGGCTATTAAATCATTTGAGCAGATTGACATCGCGGTGCTGGTTAACAACATCATTCTTGATGCCGTCCATCAGAAAGCCAGCGACATACACATTGAGCCTTGGGAAAGCACAATACCAATTCGCCTACGAGTCTCCGGGATCCTGTGTGAGTTAACACATTTGCCACATGAACTACTCGATAGAATCTCTGGCCGACTTAAGGTAATGGCCGACTTAACTACCTATGAGACGGAACTACCTCAAGAAGGCAGAGCCCCAGCTAGCCCAGATTACGCAAACGTTGAACTAAGGGTCTCTATTTTCCCTACCGTGCGCGGTGAAAAAATTGTTATCCGATTGTTCGATCCTAACAACCGGAGTTTCAACCTTGAGTCACTCGGTTTCGAGTCCGGGACCATTGACGAATTTAGGAAAATCATCAACCAGCCCAGCGGGCTCATCCTGCTAAATGGACCTACCGGATCAGGAAAAACCACAGCTATATATTCGGCACTCTGCCACTTAATCGAGTCACATGGACCAACAATTAGTATCAGCACGGTGGAAGATCCGGTGGAATTCAACCTCCCGATGATCAGCCAGTCGCAAGTAAGCAACTCACGCGGCTTCACCTATCCCAAGGCGCTTCGATCTCTGATGAGGCAGGACCCGGAGGTGATTATGATTGGCGAGATTCGCGATCCAGATACCGCAGCAATCGCTGTGCAAGCCGGATTGACTGGACACATGGTTATTAGCACCATACACAGCGACAGCACAGCCGGGGTTTTTGCTCGACTCATAAACATGAAAATTGAGCCATTCCTTCTGGCCTCTAGCATTACCGGAGTGTTGGGTCTCCGACTATTAAGAACCATCTGCTCAAACTGCAAAACAGAGACAAAACCCAATCCCGAGCATCTCACACAGCTACCGGAGTCATTCGTAAATGAGACTACCTTTTACACTGGCATCGGCTGCGAAAGCTGCTCACAAACCGGCTACCATGGCCGAGTCGCTGTGACAGAATTTCTAAACACCAACGAAATTTTACGCGAAGGAATTATCCAGAAACTACGGACTAGCAAGTTGCGAAACATCGCAATCGAGCAGGGCATGACTACGCTCTGGCAGAACGCAATTGCAAAAGTACAGCGCGGTGTAACCAGCCTTGAGGAGGTGATCCGTATAATCACCGTTAACCAGCTTTAAAGGGCAAAAAATTAGACTAGAACGATAATCGCATTAAATAATGTTTTTCATGGATTAACTTAATACTAAAACTCAGCCTTGGCCAAGCGCTGATCGCTGATGCCGTCGAAAACTTCAAACTCCTCCGGATGGAGATTTTCCGCACCGCGAAATGAAATTTTCACTAGATAACGTTTTTCCATGTCGATAAAGATGTCCTCGTCCTCATTGCGAAGTCGCTCAAGAACCGACGGATGCACATTGACGCGAAGTTTAAAATCAGACTCCTGTTCGCGGCGCTTCTTTAGCTTATCCCGTTTCTTGATGATCTCTCCTAGCTTGCGCTGAATCTCGACACTCATTGTCAACGGGCTCTTCAGTTTGCCCCGCCCCCGGCAATATTCACAATCACTGTAAGCGGAATCCCGAACGCTCTCGGACTGACGCTGACGTGTCATCTCCATTAGTCCTAAGTCAGAAATTGGAAGAACATGGGACTTAGCCTTGTCTTTCCGGAGGCCATCGCGAACACGGTTGAATACATCGCGTCGGTCTCGAGAAGATTTCATGTCGATAAAATCCAATACTATCAATCCTCCTATATTGCGGAGTCTGAGTTGACGACAAACTTCTTCAGCTGCCTCAAGGTTAACTTGAAGCAGTGTTTTGTCCTTTTCCTTCTTATTGTTGCCCTTATACCGATGGCTACCGGTATTAACATCAATCGCGACCAACGCTTCAGTTTCGTCAATGATTATGTACCCTCCGCTGGGTAACATAACTTTGCGAGAATAAGCGGTCTGCAGTTGGCGAGTTACCCCGAACCGGTCAAATATGGGTTCCGAGTAGGGATAGCGGTGCACCTTGTCGAGAGACCTCTTAGAAATGCGAGAGATGAGATTTTTGACTCGCTCAGCCTCTGAGACGTTGTCAATAACAATACGCTCGACGTCCTCAGTCAAAAAATCACGAACCGTCCGTTCGATGAGATCCGGTTCCTCAAAGACACAGGTTCCAGCTGGCTGGGTTTTTACTCGTTCGGTAACGTTCTCCCAATTCTGAAGTAAATAAGTCAAGTCACGAACAAAAAAACGAAACTTTTGGCCTTGACCCGCTGTTCGGATGATCACTCCCATCCCTTCAGGAATGGCTAATTCACGAACGATTTTCTTTAGTCGTAATCTTTCCTCACGATTTTCAATTTTACGAGAGACTCCTGACTGTTCGGAGTTAGGGAGCAAGACGAGGTAACGGCCAGGCAATAGGACGTTAGTCGTCACACGTGGCCCCTTGGTTCCAATAGGCCCCTTGGTAACTTGCACCGTTAATTCCGTACCAGTTGGATATTTTTTTGGAATGTCCTTGTTAGTAATTTTAGGCTTATCTTTCTTACGACGACCCCGGTCAACCACGTCGTACGAAGAATCGAGCGGGCTAGGAATGATATCCCAATAATGCAAGAAAGCATTTTTCTCATAACCTATATCCACAAAGGCAGCCTTAAGCCCATCCTCAAGATTACGGATTTTTCCCTTATATATGCTTCCGACCATTCGAAGGTCATCAACGCGCTCTATCGTAAGGTTCTCAAGTTGGCCCTTTACTGTCACAGCCACACGGGTTTCAAGCGATTCTGCGTTTATAAGCACCTCTTTGTGGCTGTGCTGAATCGGCCGGAACACACCTTTGACTTTGCTAACGAATTTTTTTGCGCCCCGCTGCAGTTTAGCTCCAATAGAAACAGCTGGTTCTTCTGGTAACTTTACCGGTTCAAAACCGCCAGACTGACTTCCCTGCCCTGAGGACTCTGCTTGCATAGATTGTTTGCCTTCCTTTGAACCACCGTCATGCTGTCTTTGAGCCTTAGGCGATTCGAGATCAGCATCCGGCGGTAAGCCGTGGGCCCTGTTTTCTGCTCGCACAATCTCTGCAAGGTGTTGGCGAGTGTTATAAATTTCGTCCTGTGCGGTCTGAATTGTTTCCACTTTTTCACGCGCCTTAAGACTATTGCGATCTGGTTTGCGAATACGACCTCCAGACGGCTTGAATGACATACCTCGTTTTCTACCGCGGCCAAATGCTTTCTTCTCTCCCATGATATTTTATTATGTATTTCTATGTAGTTGTATGTTTTGCAGGACAGCAATGGCTATTAGTGAACTCAACACTGAGGATCCGCCATAGCTTAACAGCGGCAGCGGAATTCCCGTCACAGGCACCAACCGCAGATGCATACCAATGTTCACAAAAACATGGCAAAAGATGAGGGTCACAACCCCCACCGCCAAAAGCTTGCCAAGGCGATCCCTCGCCAAGGCTGCAATTTGCATCCCTTTAAGTAGGATAACTGTATAAAGCAACAGCACACTCATGCTGCCCAAAAAACCAGTCTCCTCCGCGATCACGGAGAAGATGAAGTCATTGTGCGCCACACCCCTAGGCAGATAGCCTAATCTGGTCTGCGGCCCCTGCCCCCACCCTTTTCCTATCAAACCTCCTGAGCCGACAGAAATCTCAGCCTGCCTAATGTTATGCGTACGCTCTCGCTGCAACGCACGGGCAGCCTTACGCTCCGCTGGGGTGGCGTTCAGTGGAGCAAAATCCTTGTTAAAGTAAACCAGCAAGCGCTGGCGCTGATATTCTTGCAAAGAAATTCGCCAATCTGCAGGAAAATAAAGAGCATTTATAATGACAAACAACACAACAACCGACGATGCGCCGAGAAATTTCCCCAGAAATCG
>PAZI01000062.1 GCA_002715545.1 Methanobacteriota archaeon | reverse complement strand
TGGTTGAGCTTCGCGAAAAACGAGATGCCGTCTCCGTTGAGTTTGTGTGCTTCGTTAATGCACCCACCTCCGATCGGTTGCGCGTTGGAAAAACGGAATGGGGTCGCAATACTCTCGCTAATGTGCTCGGTTATAGCGTCCCACATAAGGCTTCAAATATCAGCTAGGTTACGAATGTATTTAAGAAGGTTGACGCAACCGTCCTCTAGAAGATCGAGCACGATTTCAAATCCCTCAGGTCCCCCATAGTATGGATCGGGAACTTCGGTCGCGGTATTTCCGGTGACAAAATCGCAAAACGGTCGCACTTCCGCGAGATGATTCTCTGACGGTGCCATGTTTCTAACATTTATTAGGTTTTCGTTGTCCATCGTCAAAATCATGTCGAACGAGTGGAAGTCATCGGCATGAATCTGTCGCGCTTGGCCGCAAGTACGAATGCCACGCCGGCTTGCCGCCTCGTGCATGCGGGTGTCGGGAGGGTTGCCGGTGTGGAACGAGATAGTACCAGCCGAGTCGCACTCTATCTGCTTTTTCGAGAAGCCCTTAGACTCGACAAGGTTGCGCATTACCGCTTCGGCGGCGGGTGAGCGGCAGATGTTTCCCATACAAACAAACAACAACCTGAACGTGTGCATGGACAAAAGTCTATCCGCCCTATAGGTCTTGAGCAATCAGGCTCTTGGCCAAGCTTGAGTTTGCTTGCCTAAGTCGTTAAACAAACCGCGTGAACCGTCGAACTTTTCTCGAAACCAGTGCAGCTGGGTTGGCCTGTTCCTCCCTAGCCGCGACCGCGGCCGATATTGCCAACGGTCCGACCAAGCGTGTGGCGCTGATCGGTTCCGGTTGGTACGGGAAAGTGGATTTGCTACGTCTTATTCAGGTGGCACCTGTCGAGGTGGTGGCGTTGTGTGATGTGGACAGTAAAATGCTCTCCGGTGCGGCAGAAATCGTTGCCAAACGGCAGAAATCTGGCAGGCGTCCCAAGACATATGTTGATTACCGGACATTGCTTAAGGAAAACAAGCTCGACCTCGTGATCATAGGCACACCGGACCATTGGCATGCGTTACCGATGATCGCTGCTGTCAAAGCTGGTTGCGATGTGTATGTCCAAAAACCGACGAGCATCGATGTTGTAGAGAGTCAGGCAATGCTCGCCGCCGCCCGAAAGTACGACCGCGTGGTGCAGGTTGGCACTCAGCGTCGAAGTACGCCACACCTCATGGAGGCACGCGAGCAGATCGTTTCCAAAGGCCTGCTCGGAAACGTTGCCCATGCGGAGGTCTGCTGCTATTACCATATGAGAAATCGAGAAAATCCTGCCGATAGTTCGCCGCCGGAAACACTCGATTACGATTTGTGGAGCGGTCCCGCTCCGCGTCGACCCTTCAGCGAGATTTGCCATCCGCGTGGCTGGCGAGCGTTCATGGAATACAGTAACGGCATCGTCGGAGATATGTGCGTGCACATGCTCGATACCGTCCGTTGGATGCTCGACCTTGGATGGCCGACCAGCATCGTTTCGCAGGGGGGCATCCTTGTCGACAAGGATGCCAAGGCTAATACCACCGACACTCAGACTGCCTGCTTCGACTTCGATGACCTGCAGGTCATATGGCAGCACCGTGCCTGGGGCCATGCGCCTGATCCAGATTACCCTTGGGCAGCATTCCTCTACGGCGACAAGGGAACGTTGAAATTGAGCGTCAATCGCTACGATTTCATCCCGCGCGGCCGAGGAGGCAAGCCAATCCATCGTGAAGTTAAGATGGAACTGGATGAGTATCCCGAGGACAAGACCGAGAAAGATCTAGAGCGTCATGTTGCTCCGGCGGTGCGGGTTCACATGATCGACTTCCTTAACGCCGTGGCAAAGCGTAGCCGACCTGTCGCTGACATAGAGCAGGGGCACATATCCAGCGTGAGCTGTATTTTGGCCAACCTCTCGCAACGTCTCGGTGGACGCACCCTTCGGTGGGATCCACAAACCCATACTGTCATTGGCGATCCAGAGGCCAATCGATTGCTCAGTCGTCCCTACACCGCCCCGTGGATTCATCCCACGCCAGACACTGTATGATGCCCGCCAAAGTGATTGTCTTAGTGGGTTAGTTGTCGGTCAGCTGGATACACTGCAGGTTGTTTTGGTCGCGAACGAAGAGTTGACCGTTGGAGTAGGCCGGGAAGCTCCAAGTTTTGCCGCAGACCTGCATTCGATCTAGTTCCTCGTATTTAACCGGGTCGATGCTCAGTAATACCAATTCACCCATTTGGCCGAGTACGAGCATTCGTTTGCCGTCGGTCAGCGTCGAGGCATAAAATTTGCCGAAGCCGCGTTCCTCCCAGTTCAATTTCCCGGTGGCGGTATCAACACAAATAAATCGATCCTTTTCGGCGAAGGTGTAAAGGTTGCTGCCCACGACAACCGGGGTAGCAAGATTGATCTTTAGATTTGCGTCTTTCCATTTCTGTTTGGCTTTGCCGTTGCTGCCGCTGCCGCCGATGCAAAGCATCCCCTCGGAGTGGGAAGCGGTGATTACGCTGTTGTTCGCGGCGACCGGCGTGACTACGTTGCGAAAGTAGCGCGTGGGAACCGGTTGGCTCCAAAGGAGTTCGCCATTTTCAACATCCACGCTAAGAATCTTCTCGGTGGTAAGCGTGACGAATTGTCGTTTGCCGGAAATTATTGTGATCAATGGACTGGCAAAACTGGCTAGGTCATCCTGTGATTTCCATATGACTTCGCCCGTTAATTTGTCGAAGCAAACCACACCTGTTCCAGGTTCTCCCCCGACTTGGCAGATGAGATGGTCTCCATCAATCAACGGTGTGCCGCTGTAGCCTCGTCGGGATGCAGCGGCTTCGTTTTGACTCTTATTCTTGATCCACTTGACCTTGAATTTTTTTTGGTAGTCTACTTCCCAGAGAATGGAACCATCCTTGACCTTTAGGCAGCTCAGCTTGCCTCGGCAGGTTTGCATATATATACGGTCGTCATCGAACAGCGGTGCGCAGCGTGGGCCGGCACCGAAACCGTCATCTGCGTAGGTTTGTCCATACGGTTTTTTCCACATTTCCAAGCCGGTTCGTTTGTCGAGTAGCCGGAGCACTTCGTTGTCTCCCTGTTCTTCGGAGACGGCTAACAGGTTTCCCTGTGTGATCGGTGCGGAATGGCCGGGGCCGGTTAGGATGCGCCAGAGGATTCTGGGTGAATTGTCTAGTTTGCTGGGGAGTGAATCGCCTTTTGTTACGTGACCATTTAAATATGGGCCGCGCCACTGGGGCCAATCTCCTGAATGAACACTCAATTCGCCAAAAGGCAAAGACAGTAAAGTCGTCAAAAAAAGGATAATTCGCATAGATAATGCTGTTTTCATGATAATTCGGTTGCGGAAATTAAGTGGGATAAAGGAGGGGCGCAACGCTTTCCTTTTGGCTTGTATGCGGGTCCATGCGGGCTCAATCTTTTTGAGACCCGCAGGAAGATGCGACCAAGGAGAATCCACCGTGGGGAACCGCTCGCCAAGCTGCTGTTGTTATTGCTGGTGATTGGTCCAGTACAAACCGCTTTAGCGGTAGAGGCCAACTATCGCTCTACCAAGTACCCCGATTACGCAGCATGGCGAGCTGCATGCATTCAGTTGCCATCCAACCGTATATTGCTTGGGAAAGTGCCTTCGACTCGACTCGAAACAGCATTGCCCTCGTTTTCGGAGGTGGAAATTACTTTGAAGGCAGCATTTAATTTGTTTCGCAATGGTTCGATGGGTCTTGACGCAAACTGGGTTGGTAGCGTGCCAAAGACGAATGAGTTTTTTGATCCCGATCGAGCCTATTTTCTGAGACCTCCGATTCCTTTCCAGCCCTTTGCTCAGAAACTTAAGTTGCCGGCTGGAAGTGAGGTCGTGTTTCACGGCGATTTTCATGGCGATATCCACTCTTTCATCGCAATGCTCGATTCGCTCAACCAAGCCGAGATATTGGACGGTTTTCGATTGGTTAAGCCGAACCGTTACATGGTGTTTCTCGGTGACTATACAGACCGTGGCTTCTACGGTATCGAAGTGCTTTACACGATGTTGCGGCTCAAGTTAGCCAATCCGGAGCAAGTTTTCATGGCGCGTGGCAATCATGAAGATGTGCAGATGATTCCACGGTATGGATTTATCGCCGAGTGCCAAAAGAAATATGCAAATAAATTTAATCCTGCAATGATCGGCCGGCTATATGACTTTTTTCCTGTAGTGATTTACGTCGGCAGCGGGGCGGACTTTTTGCAGTGCAATCATGGTGGGATGGAGCCGGGTTTTTTGCCGGGCACGTTGCTAGACTCCAAGCCGGCTTTCTCGTACCAATTTTTAGGCGAAATGACTGGCGGCACGTTTTTGAAACAACACCCTCGTTTGCTTGGTTCGGCTGATATTTCTCGTAGAGATTTTCTCAAGACCACCATTCGCGACTATAAGCCGATTGCTCCAATGTCGCCGGTTATAAACGGATTTATGTGGAATGATTTCACTGTGTTCGCGAGTGAGCCGGGTCTAGGTTACATGGAGGGACGCGGTTTCGTTTACGGAAAAACCGGTACTCGAATCGTACTCGACGCCTCTGCCGGAACGTCAGCTAAGGTGCGAGGAGTATTTCGGGCGCATCAACACTCGTCTGCAGTCAACCCGATGATGCGCCGTTTGCTTGCCTGCAACGGCGTGTTTCGGCATTGGCACGAAAATGACAGTTTAGCGCACGCAAATGCTTCTAAATCTGTACTCCGGAGCGACTGTCGATTGGAACATACTGCCGAACGGGGGATTAAGGATGGCTCAGTCTGGACCTTCAATGTGTCCCCAGATAGCTATTACGGGCGAGGTAACAATTACAAGTTCGACACTTACGGCGTGTTGACAACTGGGAAGGTTTTTGCCGAATGGAAATTAAGGGTCGTCAATCAGGCCGTACCCATTCTCGATTCGGTTCCTCCAGGCCAATGAGGGAGCTGCGTTACCAGTTCGAGGTGTTTGAGGGACCCCTCGACCTGCTGCTGCATCTGGTCCGAAAAGAAGAGGTCGACATATACGAAGTGGATATGGTCCGGCTGGCTGACCAGTTTTGTGCTTATGTCGACTTAATGAAGCAGTTCGACCTTGAGTTGGCCGGTGACTTTATTGTCATGGCATCCACTCTGATGTACATCAAGAGCAAGGAGTTGCTTCCGGTTGACCAGCAGGTAGTCGCCGATGAAGATGATGAAGATGAGGATCCGCGTTGGGACTTGATCCGTCAACTTGTAGAGTACAGGAAGTTCAAAGACGCTGCTGACGATTTCCGTCGGATGGAATGGGAGCGTGAACAGAGCTTCGACCGAAGAGGTGCTGCTCCGAAAGTACCTCCGCTTCCACCTCAATCGCCAAGAGAGGCGTCTGTGTTCGATCTGATTGATGCCGTAAATCAGGTTCTCAAGCGTTTCGCGGACACTGAAAAGAAACGTGATGCAAGAGCAAGGGAGATTGTTTCTGATCCATGGACTGTAACAGAAAAAATTGCGCTTATCCGCGAGTTGCTTACTGAGCGTGGTCGAGTGCGATTTGCTGATTTGTTTAATTCAGCTGGTAGTCGCCTAGAAGTCATTGCGACATTTCTCGCTGTGCTAGAACTGGCCAAGCTTCGGCAATTGGCGGCTATCCAGAGTGAACGATTTGGAGAAATCGAGTTAGTTCAAGCTTCTCCAGAAGAGATACGTGAAATAGATCCTGTAGCAGAAAAGAATGATCCCGAATCGGTAGGGTTTTCCGCTTCTCATTCGGAAGTTCTCACTGAAGATCAGTCGTCGGAAGAAAAAGTTGTTGTGAAGACCGCTGGGCTGGGTGTGAAGACCGCAGGAACTAGCGCTGCATTGACTATGCCGGTTGGTGAACTGGCGCACAAGGCAGACGAGCCGTTGACATTTGTTCCTCCAGTCGAGCCAGAGGAGGTTCCCTACGATGATCCCAATCTCCGCGAGTTACCTCTGGCTACCGACATTGGTCAGGCTCGGCACTTAGTCAAGGGCTACGAACCCAGGCCTTGGACGGCGGAATTAAACTTCGACCGTCCCACGAAAGATCGTTTGATAGCCGTTTCTATTCTAGTTGTGGTGACAGTACTCCTTAGCATTATGGTGTTTTAGCTTTCCTTTCTTTGACTTACTTGGCCTTGCTCAGGCGGACCACTAACACTAGCTTCCCTGCTGTGTGCAGGTTGATTATAAAACCATATTTGTCGTTAAAAACTATCCTTTCTCTCTTTGCTTTTATTTTGCTTTGGCAATCAGCTAGTGCATGGGAGGAGAGGCCCTACGGCTTGGCTAAGCTTGAGCGCTGGGAAAATACTCGACTTGTCGGGACTCCGGAACCCCCTCCGCCATATTCGGTCGAGCCGGTGTATACAAACCTAGTCTGGGCTGCCCCTATGTTCATAGCTCCGGAACCGCAGAGCGATCGGTTGTTTGCGATGTTGAATGGGGCGAACGATCAACCTGCCGGACTGGTTGGATTCCACGATGATCCCACGGTAAAGGACCTAACCCACCTGATGGATTTGGAGGGGCGTATTGCTTATTCGTTTTGTTTTGACCCTGACTATCAGGTAAATAGTTATCTTTACCTATTTACAAACTTGCGTCTGGATCGGTTTGGCGGTGGGAAGGCAAATCGTATTTCGCGGGTCACTATTCATTCAGATTCGGAACAGGTGGTTGATCCCAGTACCGAGCATGTAATTCTTGAGTGGGAATCTCGTGGGCATGATGGGGGCGGTCTGGCTTTTGGACGAGACGGGATGCTTTATGTTTCGACAGGTGATGGAACTAGCGACTCTGACCGATGGGTGTCTGGCCAGACTCTCGATGATCTGTTGGGCGGTGTGCTACGCGTTGATGTGCGTAATAGTACACCAGATAAACCATATTCAGTTCCGTCTGATAACCCTTTCGTTGACCTACCCGGTGCGCGACCAGAGTTGTTTGCCTATGGCCTGCGTAATCCATGGCGTCTTACCACTGATGTGCAAAGTGGTCAGGTATGGGTTGGTAACAATGGACAAGATTTATGGGAGACTGTACATCTGATTCGTTCCGGTGAAAATTACGGATGGAGTGTATATGAGGGAAGTCATCCATTTTACCTTAACCGAAAGCTTGGGCCGCATTCGTTAACACTGCCGACGGCTGAGCATTCACATTCTGAAGCTCGTTCGATTACAGGTGGTGTTGTGTACCGCGGCGCGAGATGGCCGGCGTTGCGTGGACAGTATCTTTACGGCGATTACAGCACCGGTAAGATATGGAGTATTCGGCATGACGGGCAGAAAGTGGTGTCACATCAGGAGTTGGCTGACACATCGTTGGCGATAGCCGGATTTGCTGTGACGCACTCAGGAGATGTGCTTGTTGTCGATCATTCCAGTGGATTTTATCGGCTTAAGACTCGTTCGAAAACCCGTCTGCTGCAGCCTTTTGCCACGCGCCTTAGCGATACCGGCCTGTTCACTGACACAGCCGCACACAAACTACATCCGGGAGTGATCGGCTATTCGGTAGTCGCACCTGCGTGGAATGATGGAGCTACGGCTGAGCGCGCAATGGCAGTTCCTAATGCTCAACGGGTTGGCTTTAGCAAGTCGGGCGCTTGGGCCTTTCCAGAGCAAACTGCTCTGGTGCAGACTTTGACGGTGAAACGTCAACTCCCCAATGGAGGAGTGAGGCCGTTCCGTGTAGAAACTAGGATTCTGTTGCTCAGTCAGAATGAATGGAACGGGTATTCATACAGTTGGAACGAGGCTCAAACCGACGCGGAATTGGTGCCGCCCGAAGGTGGCATGACAACCTTTCGTGTGCAAGATTCACCATCACCTGGAGGGTTTCGGCGGCAGGACTGGGTCTTTCCAAGTCGTGCAGACTGCATGGTTTGTCATGGAAGAGCGGCCGGGTACGTTCTCGGTATCAACGGACTAAATCTCAACCGTGAACATACCTATGGTTCGGTTACCGATAATCAACTCCGCACCCTTGGTCATGCTGGATTTTTCCGTAATAGGCCGAAAACACCATTTAAGGGCGGTGTTAAGTTGGTAGATCCATACGATTCGGCAGAGGATACAGAACAACGGGTGCGGTCGTATCTCAATATTAATTGCGCGGCTTGCCATGTTCATTCCGGGGGCGGTAATTCAAAGATGGAACTGAAGTTGGCAACAGCTAGAGATGCTATGAACCTTATCGAGGCGCGGCCTCAGCACGACACGTTTGGCATAGCTAACGCCATGCTTGTGTGACCTGGTGCGCCGGGGCAGTCGGTTCTACTGCAGCGGTTGAGTCGGAGAGGGCGGGGTCAAATGCCACCACTTGGATCAAGCGCGGTTGATCGCGCGGCGATCGCGTTGTTTCAAGAGTGGATTGACGGACTAAAGCCGAGTGCTGTATTCGTGAAGAACTGGACAATGGCCGATCTTGAGCCGATGTTAGGGAAATTAAAGAAAGGACGTTCTATTGCGGATGGGCGGAAGGCGTTTGAAAGAACCGGCTGTGCGCAATGCCATCAGTTTAAGGGTAAGGGAGGAAGTGTCGGGCCGAATTTAAATGATTTGGTCAAGCGAATGAAACCACGCGATGTGCTGGAGTCGATCATCGAACCGTCTAGAACCATCGCCGAGTCGTACGTGATGGAACACTTTAGTATGAGTGACGGCACAACGCACTTCGGCCAAGCGCAGGAAGAGACAGAAGCTGTTGTACGTTTGCGGAGTTTGTCTGCAACTTCGGCTCCGGTGAGCTTGGCCAAAGCGCTGATCGTCAGCCGCAAAAAGTTAAACGTATCCAACATGCCTCCCGGCACGGTGAACACCCTGCAAGAACACGAAATCCTAGATCTCTTGGCCTACTTACTGGATTGAGCCAATTGAGAGCTCTTGGAAAAAGTTTTATTGTTGTGATTTAATTTTTGGATCGGCGAGTTGGGGGAATTTTTGAAGCACCCGTTTTGATATGGTGTTGGGCCAACCTTCATTTTTCTGTTTTGGGCCAGGAGTGGTTCGGCCGTTACGAAATGCTTGGGCCAATTCGGTAACTAATTCCTTTACCTTATCCGGAAATTGATTGTGAACGTTTTTAGATTCCTTTGGGTCGTTGACGAGGTTGTAAAGCTGAATTATCGGGAACTGCTTTTTCGCAGCCTCAGCCTCGCGTGGGGGACTCCAGCCGCCGGAGCCGCGGCACAACAGCAATTTCCACTGGCCTTTACGGATGGCGAAATGGCCGCTGCCGGAGTGATGGATTACAATCTCATGCAGTGTTTTTTTTAGTTTTTTTCCGCTCAATTCGGGCAAAAGGCTTACGCTGTCCTCGGCGGAGTTGGGCGGGAGATCATAACCTATTATATCCGCGCAGGTGGCCATGATATCTGTGAGCACAATGGTCTCGTCGCTGCGCGAATTGGGTCGGATTTTGATAGGCCATCGAACGATGAAGGGTACGCGGTGGCCACCCTCGTAAGCGTCCGCTTTCCAGCCTCGCCAGTTAACGTTCAAGTGTACCCCGGCTTGGTCAAGTTGAGCAAAGTTCGCTTTCGGCGAGGTGCCGTTGTCGCAGGTGAAAATGACAACGGTATTGTTTGTCTGTTCGGTCTCTTCCAGTGCCTTCATGATTTCACCCACGGCCCAGTCGCTTTCCACCAAAAAATCGGCGTAATCACTAATGCCGGTTATACCCTTAAATCTGCCGCCCGGAGCGATTGGGGTGTGGGGCGAAGGCATCGAAAAATAGAGGAAGAATGGCTGTTTCTTGTCCTTGCGGCTACGAACATAATCCGCGCAACGCCTTCCATACTCAAGCAGCACTGAGGCAAAATCCCACTCCGGTACCGCCGGTCCAGCGGAAACGCCGACCATCGCGCCTTGTTTCATTTGTTCGGATAAGATTCCAAGAAGACGTTCGTTTTCACGCCACGCATACGGCGGCCAGTTGGGTACATCGTCACCATAATAATAGTCAAAACCGTGGCTGGTCGGCCCACCTTTTATAGGTTGGGTGAAGTCGATTTCGGCAATATTTTCCGTGACACCGCCGCCCTGCTTCGGCCAATGCCAGCCGAGGTGCCATTTGCCGATCATGCAAGTGGCGTAGCCATCTGTCCGAAACATCTCTGGAAGTGTAAGGCGGGAGTTGGAGATTAGCGGTCGTTCCCATTGCCCCACGATTCCGCGCTTGAGTCGGCTGCGCCAGTTGTAGCGGCCTGTTAGCAGCCCGTAACGAGTTGGTGAGCAGACGCCGGATGTCGAGTGTGCATCGGTAAAACTTATGCCCTCACTTGCCAGTCGATCGATGGCAGGTGTCTTGAGTCCCATCATTGGATTAAATGTGGAGACGGAATCAATCCCCATATCATCGCCCAGGATGACGACAAAATTCGGCTTACTCTTTGCCGAGAGAACGCCTGTGAAGAGCGCCAATGCGATGACCAGGGCGCTGTTGAGATTCATTTTCGTTTGATGTTGATGGTTCTGCTTGGGAACGATGGAGAATGTATCTCGTGAATCGTGCCATCCTGGCTTTCTATCACGAACACGCCACCAATTCTTGCGGCAATCTTTTCCGTCCTGTCCGGCTTCACGATGTGTGGACGTCGGCTACGTTGACCGCGGGGTGTGATGGGATATATCCGGATTTCAGTGTCAGTATTGTTTTCGATGATCATTGGAGCTGGCTGTCGACCTCGGTTGGGGTTCGAATGCACGGCCGGCACCATTTTTAGCGGACGTCGAGGGTGGGTTTTCAAGAGTTGCTCGCTAAGGGACTGCACCAATTTTTCCGGGACATTATTTATTAGGTTCACCGTCTCGGAATGATCGTTTCTGTGGTCATACAATTCACGTGCAGTCACGTTTCCGGTGCCGAAGTTGCGCCACTCAACAAATCGATGGCTTGTCGAGCGCATGGCGTAACCCATGTACTCGGCGCCATTGTGTCGTCGGTAGTATTGACTATGTGCAACGCGATTGATTTTAGAGGCGGGATTTTTTAGTAGTGGCAGGAGGCTTTTGCCTTGTGCAAAGTCAGGTGTAGGGATGCCGCTCAGGTCACATAGTGTCGGAAAAATATCGAGTAACGCGACCGGGGTTTCGGTCGTTTTTCCGGCAGACCTCAGGCCGGGTGCGACGATGATTAACGGCACGCGCGTATCGATTTCGTAGTTGCTCATTTTTCCCCAGCCGTTGTGTTCTCCAAGTTTCCAACCGTGGTCGCTCCAAAGCACGATGATGGTGTTATCATTTAACCCCTCGTCGTCGAGCGCCTTCAATAATCGTCCAATCTGCGCATCCACATACGATACGCAGGCATAGTATCCGTGCATGAGTTTTCGTGCCACTTTGTCGGTGACTCGTTGATCGTCCCATGGCTTAGGAAAGTTGATAAGATCCATATAATGCGTCAACTCATAGCTGTTGGACAGGGCGTAAGGTGGCGTGTTCGCAGTTACCTTGTGGTCGGTTATGACCGGTAGCGTTTTGGGGTCGTAGAGGTCCCAGTATTTTTTAGGTGAAATCCATGCTAAGTGTGGTCGAATGAAGCCAAGTGCGAGAAAGAATGGTTTCTCTCCTTGGCCAAGTCGTCGTAGATCCTTGATGGCCAGGTTCGTGCGTGCGCCGTCCACTAGTTGGTGGTCTTCAATGTTTGGCGCAGCTGTGGCAGGGCCGCGGAGATTGTTTTTCCGCCAGTCGCTTTCGGGCAGCTTTATCTGCAATTCCCGGATATGCGCTTGCCAACCTTGCGGATAACCGCGTTCGAATTGAGCGTTGCGAATCGGTTCGCTCCAAGATTGCGGGTCAGGGGTTGGATTGTGGTAAATCTTTCCATGTCCCACTGCTGTGTAGCCGTTTTGGCGTAACCATTGAGGCAATGTCACAGCGTTCGGCTTGGCTTCGCGGAAATGAATGGGGAGCGTCCAGATCCCAAGGGTATCGGGCCGCAGTCCCGTCATCAGGCTGGCGCGCGATGGATTGCATACGGCTACTTGACAATATGCCTGGTCGAATCGCACCCCGCGCTTGGCCAAGCGGTCTATATTAGGGGTAACCGCAACCGCGTCACCATAACACCCGATCGACGGCCTCAAATCGTCAACAGCGATAAAAAGAATATTGGGTTTTTCTGCAGTTGCAATCTGCAGCGCAAAGGCAAGGATCAACCAAATAAATTTCATCTCTTAATTTCTTTTTTGGTAAGAAGGGGTGCACGACAGATAGTCAGAATGAAGACAAACGGGAATTGATTCATTAAATGGTGATTTTAAGCTCAAAGTATTAATGATAATACAACAATAATTAGTATTCTTGATCGCCGTTTCTGCAAAAAAAACACTCAGATGACAAGCATATGGTCTGAGGTGTGTGCTTAATTTAATACATTTAAGATCCTGATAAAGCAAAGAGGCAGGCCCCTATCCAATTATTATATGACTGGAAATAGGTTCGAAGTATAGGATCGATAATTCTCAAATAATCAACTTGGATGAGTGTTGGCAAAATTGATTCTGTTGGATGCATTTTTTATATCGTTATTGTTGCTGTTTAGGTTTAGTATGTATGAAGTTCTCGTTACGGTTTAGATCATCACTAATTTTGCGTTATGTTTGATTTTTTGGCTGAAGAACAAGCCTCCATTTGTGGAGGTAGTCACTTGAAGCGCAGAGAGTTTCTGCAGGTAGGCGCGCTTGGTGCGGCAGGATTGTCACTTCCTCAGTTGCTTGCGGCCAAGGAGGTGGGAGCTGTCCGGCCAGGGCACGACAATCGTGCCTGCATCATGATCTTTAACCTCGGAGCACCCAGTCATGTTGATCTATGGGATATGAAGCCCGATGCTCCTAGGGAGATTCGGGGGCCTTTTATGCCAATCCGCACAAAATCGCAGGATATCGACATATCAGAGATTCTTCCACATCACGCGAAGATTGCTGACAAGTTTTCGCTCGTTCGAACCGTTCACCACGGTGGCGCGGCTGTGCACGATGCTGGTTGGCAGATCATGCAGACCGGCCGACGTTTTTCCGGTGGTATCCAGACGCCGCACGCTGGCGCAGTGGCAAGTTATCTTCTTGGCCGAAAGAGCGATCTGCCGCCCTTTGTTGTTTTGCCGGAATTGATGGGGCGCGGTGGAGGCAACTTGCCCAACGGTCAAGCCGGCGGTTTTCTTGGTAAAGCGCACGACCCTTTTGCCTTAAACGCTGATCCGGCGCAGAAAAATTTCAAAGTGCCTGATCTTTTGCCGCCCGACCAGATCGGCGCTGCCCGGTTGGATCGCCGTCGCAAGATGCGGGATATTGTAGATGGTGCTGTGAAAAATTTTGAAGCTAGCGAAGATGCACGCCTGCTCAACGATAGCTTCCATTCCGCCTTTCGCATGATGACAAGTGAACAGGCACGAGCTGCATTTGATATCACTAAAGAGAAACCAGTCGTGCGGGAGCGCTACGGTATGAACCGCTTTGGTCAATGTTGTCTACTCGCACGACGGCTGGTTGAGAATGGCGTCCGCATGGTTACTATCAACAGTTTTCTTACAGTCTTTGATCAGCTGTCTTGGGACATCCATGGATCCAAGCCGTTCATCTCAGTCAAGCAGATGAAGGAACAGGTCGCCCCAATGTACGACCAGGGATACAGCGCATTGATCGAGGATCTGCATACCCGCGGATTGTTGGACGATACAATGGTGACTACGCTGTCGGAGTTTGGTCGAACGCCCAAAGTCAACCCAGCAGGCGGACGTGATCACTGGCCGCAATGCTTTACCTGTTCCTTTGCTGGGGGCGGTGTGAAGGGCGGGCGCGTGGTTGGTAAAAGCGATCCCATTGGTGGCTTTCCAGCTGAACGACCAGTGGAGCCTGGCGATGTCGTGGCGACAATTTTTCACAGCCTTGGTCTCAATCCCAAGGCCACCCTGCCCGGACCAAGTGGGCGCCCGTTCCCGCTAGTCGATTTTGGCAACGAGCCAATTAAGGAACTGTTCTCGTGAGAGCTCGGATCACACTTAGCCTGGCTCTGCTTCTCATGGTGTTTACTCTTTCGGTGATTGCCGATGAACAGCAAAAACTGAGTTTTCGGCACGATGTGTTGCCAGTGTTGTCGAAGGCTGGTTGCAACGGTGGCGGCTGCCATGGTGCATTGTCAGGCAAGGGTGGGTTTCGGCTCAGTCTTAATGCTTATGATCCGGTCATCGACCATTACAACATTACTCGTGAGAACCGGGGTCGACGCATCGAGTTCTTCGATCCTGCTAGAAGCCTGTTCGTCACCAAGCCAACGGCTGCAGTCCGGCACAAGGGAGGTAAGGTGCTGCACGAAAACTCCGAGGCATACCGGATCCTTATTCGCTGGATCCAACAGGGAGCGCCTGGGCCAAGTGAGAACGATCCGACAATAGAGCGTCTCGAGTTTGAACGCATTCTGCCTCAGTTAAGAAAAGGTCAGACGCAGCAGTTGAGTGTTCGCGCATTTTTCAATGATGGTACCGAGCGAGATGTCACCCGTTGGGCGCGCTTCACTTCAACAGACGCGACGGTGGCAGAGGTGGACGAAGCAAGCGGCTTGGTTAAGGTTATCGGTCATGGCCAAGGTGCTGTTACTGCCTGGTATTCGGGCCAGATTGCCTTGGCCCGCATTACTTCCCCTTGGCCAAGCAACGTTCCGGATAAGATGTATAGTCAGTCACCAAGCCGGAATGTGATTGACGATGCTGTGCTTTCCCAGTTGCGGCGACTTAATCTCAAACCTTCGCCAAGGAGTAGTGACAGCGAGTTCATTCGGCGTATTCATCTCGACGTTGTTGGCATGCTTCCGACTGCCGAGGTCACCCGGGCATTTTTGAAAGACACTTCGGAGACCAAGCGTGACGCATTGATCGAGTCGCTTCTCGCTCAGCCTGAGTTTGTCGATTATTGGACTTATCGCCTTTCAGATCTGTTTCTGATTAGCGGTCGCAAACTTCGTCCTGACGCGCTTAAATCTTATTATCAATGGCTGCGAGGCGAGATGGAGAAAGGAACCCCTTGGGATCAACTCGTCCAGCAGGTTGTCTCGGCCAAGGGTGACACAATGAAAAATGGCGCCACGAATTTTTACTCCGTCCACCAAGATCCCGAGACAATGGCGGAGAATGTTAGCCAAGCGTTCATGAGTCTTTCGATCAATTGCGCAAAGTGCCACAACCATCCGCTAGAGAAATGGACCAACGATCAGTATTACTCATTTGCCAACTTGTTCGCGCGTGTGCGTGCCAAGGGGTGGGGTGGTGGTGCCCGTAGCGGTAATGGAGCGCGGACGCTGTTCGTCGCTGATCGCGGAGATTTGATACAACCCCGCACTGGTAGGGCTCAACTCCCTGCACCACTCGATGGTCAGGCAATCGAAATAGATTCCACGGAAGACCGGCGTGAGGTGTTGGCCTCATGGCTTACTTCCCCTCAAAACCCATACTTTACTCGATCTATTGCGAACCGTATCTGGGCAAACTTCTTCGGGCGTGGGATTGTGGAACCGGTCGATGACTTGCGCGTTTCCAATCCCGCATCCAATGGACCTTTGCTTAAGGCTATTTCCGCTCATCTCGTTGAACAAAGTTACGACCTCAAGGCACTCATGCGGCTCATTCTGCGGAGTGAAACCTATCAACGAACAAGTGCACCATTGCCTGAAAACATGGAGGATCAAAAATATTTTTCTCGCTACTACCCACGTCGATTAATGGCAGAAGTGCTGCAGGATGCCATCACCTCGGTTACGCGTATTCCACCCAAGTATGACAAGATCACTCTCGCCTCGAAATACGAACTCTCGGACAAAGAGAAAGAAGCTGCCCACCGCGAGGCCATCGCAGAGCTCGCCAACTCCCACAGAGAAGAAACGCGAAAATTACAAGAGAAGTTCCACGGCGACCGACAACGCGCGCTCGAAGAGTTGGCGGAGCGGCATGCGGGAGAAGCCGCCAAACTCGAAGACCAAATCGTCGAGATGAAGAGGATGGCCGGCGAGGCGGCAGAGCAGCACAAGAAGGAGCTCCGGGAAAGAGAGGAAGCTCTGCTTTCAGCGCATCGAAGCGCACTGAATCAGCTTGCAAAGAATCACCGTGAATCTATGGTCGGGCTGATAGCACGCCATGACG
>PAZI01000061.1 GCA_002715545.1 Methanobacteriota archaeon | reverse complement strand
TTGCATTCACATCCGCACCTTTGGCAATTAAAAGTCTAATCACTGCATTGTGCCCAAGGATTGGGAAGAACGGTGACTAGGCGGCGTTTACGGGTTTTGGATGTGCTGGCGGTTATCTCAATGTAGCGATCAGAGATATCACTTGTCTTTAGTCTGCAAATCTCGTGGGGGCGGATGCCGGCAAAGAGGCCAATAGCGAAGTATTTGGCCAATGGGGGATCTAACTGGAGAGCTGTGCTGAGCAGCTGTGCCGCCTCCTTAGCCAAGAAGATCTTAGGTGGCCCAGTGTCCTCATTTATTGGCCTCTGGATCGCGCTAGAAGGGCTTTTCTCGATGTATCCCTCTCGAACTAGCCAACTGAAAAAAGGCCCAATTTTAGCGATGACTCCGTCGATCGTGGATCGTTTCCAGTTTCGCTTCTGAAACCACTTCTCCAGAAGGCTGGCTGTCACGCAATGAACCAGCTCATTGCCAAATTCATCAGCTAATTGAGATAGAAAAAGTTGAGTCTGTTTGAGTGATGCCGGTCTGAGTGATCTTTGTTTAATGACCTCTTGGTATTCCAGAATTGCGTCTAAAACTGAAAGAGGCTTTAGCTCAAGTTGGGTAGGAGTCTGAAGGAGGCATCGGTAGACTGATAGCCCCTTTGATGCCGCCAGCTTGTAGGCTGAGATGATGTCTCTCTGCTCTTCAATTGAGATCTCAGACCAGAAGTTGACGCAGCTCTCATCAACTCGAAGGAGCTTCATCCACTCCACGGCCAGCTTCTTTGAACTAAAGAATCGCTGCCTGCGTTTGCCGTCAACATAAGTGGATACACGCCACCGAGTATTACTGTGGTTGACTACTTTTTTTATCTGCATTCGCTAACCATTCGCTAACCAATTTTTTTCAATTTGGTCGCAATTGGATGCAGGCACAAAAATGCAGTGTTTAAGAAACCTAAGGAAACAGAAGCAAATGGTGCGCACTGTTGGATTTGAACCAACGACTTCTACCGTGTGAAGGTAGCACTCTACCACTGAGTTAAGCGCGCAATTACGCTTCACAGAAATTTAATGTCATTACTAGCGTTTACAAGACCTTTTCCCTGGGTTTAGCTCCTTCAAGCTTACTGTTCCACCGTTTTTTAGCGGCTTGAAATCAAATGGCGTTGTCTTAAAAATCGGTTGCGATGTTCTCTCGTTTTCTCATTGGTTGGATGGCTGTTTTGGTGTTGTTAATCATTCCCGTTGATCCAGCTGCGCAAGGGTTTGTTCACCCCGGACTTCTTCATAGTCGGGAGGACATTCTTCGGATGAGGGCAGCGGTATCGAAGGAGCAGAGACCGATTTATGCAGGCTTCGAGGTTCTGACCAAGAGTCCGTTTGCAAATGCGGATTACCGGATGCGTGGGCCGGTCGAAGAGTGGGGGCGTGCACCCAACATCAATAATGGTCAGGCACAGGACGACGCTCGTGGGGCTTATCAGAATGCCTTGATGTGGGTGATCACAGGCAAGAAGGTCCATGCGGATAAGGCAATCAAGATCCTCAATGCTTGGTCAGGAAGACTGAAAAAAGTAAGTGGCATCGACGGAGTGCTGGCCTCAGGGTTACAAGGATTCCAGTTTGTGAATGCTGCGGAATTAATTCGCTATACTGATGCCGGTTGGACCGAAGCCGAGGCCCGGCGCTGTGAGGTTTCCTTTAAAAACGCGTGGTTGCCGACAATTGAGCACTATGCCTATTTCGCAAATGGCAATTGGGAGACGGCGGCGTTGCAGACCAAGATGGCTATAGGGGTGTTTTGCAATGATCGAGAGTTGTTTGAGGAAACGATCCGGTATGCAGTGAACGGTTGTGGCAACGGCAGCATCCCGCACATGATCGTTTATCCGACCGGCCAATGTCAGGAGACTACGCGTGCTCAGCATTATGCTCAGCTTGGGCTTGGTTTGCTCAGCGGAGCTGCGGAGGTGGCGTGGCAGCAGGGTATCGATTTATATGGCTGGAGTGACAGCCTTGTTCTAAAGGGACACGAGTATACAGCGAGATACGGACTTGGTGATGATGTCCCCTATGAAGACTATCTAGATCGCACTGGCAAATACGGATTAGGTGGTCGCAACAATCATTACACCAAGATATCAACGATCAGTCGTGGTAGTTTCTGGCCTATCTTTGAGAGGCCATTTCAGCACTATACAAAGCGTCGGGGAGTGGCGGCGCTGTATTCCGGACGGGTTGTTGAAAAAAAACGCCCAGAGGGGTACAGCAGCGATCATATCGGGTTGGGAACATTGACACATTATCGGCCGAAGATCGCTTCGACAAAACCGAAACGTGCACCAGGGGTGCCGTCCGGATTGGTCGCGCGTTCTACGGAAGGAGGCATTCAGTTGACTTGGGTAAAGAGCGTTGACCCAGTTAATGCGATCGATGCAAATTACTACTCTGTTTTTCGATCAGAACAATCTGGTGGGCCTTCAGAACAAATTGCTGATGCTTTAACTGTGCCAGAGTTCCACGATACGACAGTCGAGCGTGGTGGACTTTATTATTACACTATAAAGGCCAGTAATGGTGTTGGGACCAGCCCGCCTTCTGCTGAACTGGCAGCGAATGCTGCGCTGCCGGGGCCGTGGCTGAGTCGTGATATTGGCGATGTGCAGGTTAGCGGCTTCACCGAGTACAACGGTAAACGCTTCACTCTGGAAGGCGAGGGGGCAGATATCAACGGTACATTCGACTCGTTTCATTTTGTCTACACGAAATACTCCGGTGAGGGGACCATCACAGCACGCATTGTGCGGCCGATGAGTTCACAATGGACCAAGCCTGGTGTGATGATGAGAGAGACACTCGAGGCCGGTTCCTGTCACGCTTCGGTGTTGTTGTTGCCGCACTGGAGCGGAGCACTTGTAACGCGTACCGAGACCGGGGGCGAAACTAGTACCCATGGCACTCGGTATCTCGGTGAAAATCACATCATAAAGAAGAACCGCCTAAGTACGCCGTACTGGGTTCGGTTGATCCGTTTCCGGAACCGGTTTACCGGCTACATGTCAGCGGACGGATTTCACTGGCAGCAACTGGGATCGGTCGAAATTCCAATGAATAACACATTTTACATTGGGCTGCCGGCTTGTTCTCAACTTGACAAGGTCACCACCACCGTGACGTACGACAACGTTAGTATACCACTTTGGCGGATGACCGATGGTGATCGCCAAATCACCGCACGTCCGGAGCCGCGTTGGCACAAGGAGTCGTGGCTTAAACGACATAATGCCTTCAATGAGAGAGCCCGTCAGGGCTACGTTGGCATGTTGATGATCGGCGACTCGATTACGCATTGGTGGAACCGTGATGGAAAAGAGACATGGGCCCACTATTACGTTAAGCGCAATGCGGTGAACCTCGCGATTAGCGGTGATCGCACCGAACACGTTCTTTGGCGGCTGGAGAACGGTAATATCGACGGGATCTCACCCAAGGTTGCTGTCCTCATGATTGGTACGAACAACCACATGAGCAGTCCACCTGAGATAACTGCCCGTGATATCCGGTTAATCGTCAAAAAGCTGAGAACCAAGCTGCCGAAAACAAAGGTGCTGGTATTAGGTGTTTTTCCGCGCGGCAGTGACGATAATGACGGAGCGCGACAGATCAACATGAAGGTAAATCGGTTGATCGAGAATATAGGTGACGGCGAATGGGTGCATTATGCAGACATAAGTAAAGCATTCCTCAATGGCCGCCGCATGCGGGGAGATCTGATTCCGGACGGAACCCATCCAAATGCCAAAGGTTACGCCGTTTGGGCTGCCGTGATGGAGCCATTTTTGGCTAAGTTGATGAACGAAGCCCCGATCGCGACACCGAAATAGGGCAAGCACTTGTCCAAGCTTCAGACTAGGGCCATCACACGGTTTGGGCCACCGCTACCGCCTTGGATTTTTGGTTGCCCGACGACGATTGTGGCGCCTACGGCAGGGATATCGTCGAGGTTGTTCACGACTTCAATTCCCCAGCGCTCGTCGCCGAGCCAAGCATAATGCACGTCGTGTTCGGGTGCATGGAGGTTGTCGAAGCTGAACGTATCTACCGCGATGGAAGCCACGTTTCTTTCCTCCATGATGAATTCGATGGCATCGATGTGGAATGCTGGTTGTTGCAATTCTCCATTTGAATTTAGGCTTTTGAATTTAGGCGTATTGATGTGCGTAGCCCAGCCGCTGTTCATAGCAAGGCAGGCGCGATCCGGGATGCGGCCGTACTTGGCTTCCCATGCCTTAACATCCTCTAACGTCAAAAGGGCGAGAGGGTCGCTAGCTGCCTTGGCCCTAATGTCGATTACCGCCAGTGGCAATACCAAATCCTCGGCCTTGATTTTCTCGACCGAGCTACCTTCCGAAAAATGGTTCGGCGCATCCATGTGTGTGCCAACGTGTTCCCAGTAGGTGATTTTATTTAGGTTTATCCCTATTTCCTCAAACTTGAATACGCGTTCTACTTCCACGATTGCTGGTGGAAGAAAAGTCTTTGTGCCAAAGGTCTTTTCCGCTCCTGGCACAAACCAGGCGGGGAAGTCGGGGTGCAGCGTGTGGCTGAGATCGACCACCCGCGTGAAAGAAATCGGTTCCGTTGCCGAGGCCGCCTTGGCCTTAGCCGTGGTTTGGCAGCCGGCCGCGAGGACACCGGTGGCTGCGGCTGCGGTGGATTTCAGTAGATCCCGGCGCGAGATGCGCTGGCGAACTTTTTCGACGACACTGGGGTCACACATGATGATATCACGTTTATTGCAAATACGAGTTCCTAGAAACCAAACAAAAACCGACTCAGTTAGCAAGTGGAAAAATTGAACGGGCAATATCGCAGAGCTTTGCTTAAGGGTGATTGGCTGACAATTGGCTCGCAATTAAATTAAGCGAGCGTATTCATTCGGTATGCATTCCTTAGCCAAGTATAACTTGATTTCAGGTTTTCTGCTTAGCGGCTGGCTTTCGCTTGGGCAAGCGACGGATCGCCCTAACATTCTGTTTGCAATCGCAGATGACTGGTCTTTCGGCCATGCTGGCGCATACGGGTGTGATTGGGTACGGACGCCGAGTTTTGATCGATTGGCAAGGGAGGGGATTTTGTTTCAGCGCGCCTACACGCCTAATGCCAAATGTGCTCCGTCTCGCGCGATCATCCTGACCGGTCGCTACTCCTGGCAACTGGAGAATGCGGGCAACCATATGACATACTTCCCTGCCAAATTTGGTGGCTGGATTGAACTTTTGGAGGCCAATGGATACGTTACAGGATACACAGGCAAGGGCTGGGGGCCAGGCTTTGCAAAGGACGTAAACGGTAAGACGCGTAGGATTACAGGTACGGCATGGCAAAAGAAGAAGGCCAAGCCACCGGCACGGGCCATCTCTAATAATAATTACTCGGCCAACTTTGCCGACTTCCTAGATGCCGCAGGCCAAGCCGTAGCCAAGCCGTGGGTATTCTGGTTTGGAACCACAGAACCGCATCGGGGTTATGAGTATGGCGTGGGGCAGCGCATGGGCAAAAAGCTGTCTGATATCGATCGAGTACCTAAGTATTGGCCGGACAATGAGATGATCCGTAACGACATGCTCGACTACTCGATTGAGGTGGAGCATTACGACCATCATCTGGGCAAGATTCTTGAGATTCTCGAGAAGTCGGGGCAACTTGATAAAACGCTGATTGTGGCGACGTCGGATCACGGCATGCCGTTCCCGCGCGTTAAGGGGCAGGCTTATGAGCCGTCGAACCACGTCCCACTGGCGATCCGCTGGCCAAAGGGGATCAACGGTCACGGGCGAGTGGTAATGGATTATGTGAACTTTGCCGATTTGGCCCCGACTTTTATTGAGGCATCTGGGGTGGATAAGATTGTGCCGATCATGCAGCCGATTAGTGGTCGGAGTTTGTTCGACATTTTTCGGTCTCCAAAATCGGGCCTAGTAAATACTAGTCGCGATCATGTGTTGATCGGCAAGGAACGTCACGACATCGGCCGGCCTAATAACCGGGGTTACCCTATTCGAGGGATCGTGAAGAATGACCATTTGTACTTGCACAACTTCAAGACAGATCGTTGGCCGTCTGGGCATCCGAACACCGGCTACCTCAACTGCGATGGCAGCCCTACCAAGACGTCGATTCTTAATCAACGTCGTGAAGGAACCTATCATTTTTGGACCCTAAACTTTGGTAAACGTTCGCAGGAAGAATTGTTTGATCTAAAACGGGATGTCGATTGCGTGAACAATCTGGCCATGTCTAAATCGCATGCGAATTTAAAAAAGATATTGAAGAATCAGTTGTTCGCAGAGTTGCGGGAGCAGGGTGATCCGAGGATGTTTGGGAAGGGAGATGTTTTCGACAACTATCCGTATTCTGGTTCGGCGACCGATGATTTTTACAAGCGTTACACTAGTGGAGAGAAGGTGCGGGCTGGTTGGGTGAATCCCAGTGATTTTGAAAAGGAAACACTCGACTGAATGCTGGCCAATAGTTAGGAGTTTTTTCGCTAGCTTCCCAATTGGCCGAATGGCAGAATTTCGCTTTTCCTGAAACAAATCAATTTGTTAAATATGAAAAAAACAAACGCAATAGGATTGGCTGCCTTTTTGGCATTAGTTGGTGCGCAGGCAGGCGAGTGGGGAAATTGGCGTGGCCCGAACTACGATGGTGCCACCGACGAGAAAAATCTGCCGGCCAAATTCAGCAAGACACAAAATGTCCAATGGAGCGTCAAGATGGACGGGCCGAGTGCTGGGACACCAGTTGTCTGGGGGAACCACGTTTATGTTTCCTCTTCCAACCCAGATGCGAAACGTTTAACAGCGAATTGTTATGATCGCCGGACTGGAGAATTGAAGTGGTCCCATCTTGTTGCCAATGGACACAGGCAGGACAACCGCAGCGATTATGCCTCTCCTTCGCCGGTGACAGACGGTCAGGTGGTTACGTTTTTTTACGGCGACGGTGCACTAGCTACCTTTACTCCGGACGGTGTGAAATTGTGGTCGCAAAACATACAAGAAAAGCACGGACAATTCGCCTTCCTTTGGACATTCTCGACTAGTCCGTTGATACATAACGGAATCCTTTACATGCAGGTGTTACAACGCGACACCAAGGTCGGTAGCAAGGGTAGCGATGACAACCGATCTTATTTGTTGGCATTGGACCCCAAAACAGGCAAGCAGCTTTGGAAAGTGTACAGGCCAGCCAAGGCGCGCAGCGAATCTCTTGAGGCATTCAGTACGCCTATTCCTTTCAGCCACAAAGGTCGTGACGAGATCCTCATTGCCGGTGGCGATTGCTTGACTGGCCACGACCCGAAGAGCGGCAAGGAACTATGGCGCTGGGGCACATGGAACCCGACTCGCATCGGTCATTGGCGTCTTGTGCCTTCGCCGGTGGCAGGTGGTGGCGTTGTGTTGGCGTGTGCGCCGAAGCGAGCGCCGGTCTATGCAATCAAGGCTGGAGGAGAAGGTAACATCAACGCGAGTGGCAAGGTGTGGAACAGTGAGGGCAGTCGCGATGGAGTGAGCAGTGATGTGTGTACGCCGTTATTTTATCAGGATAGTTTTTTTGTTCTCTATGGCGAAGGCCGTGACAAGATGCTTTCCCGGGTGGATCCGAAGACTGGAAAGATTCAATGGTCAACCGATCTGCAGAGCCGCTCGCTCTTTCGCGGTTCACCAACCGGCGCGGATGGAAAAATCTATGTGCAGAACCATGCCGGAACGGTGCATGTGATCGATGCTAAAAGTGGGAGGCTGTTGCACAAGGCGGAAATGGGTGAGTCTGGTGATGATCAGACCCGAGCCAGTGTGGCAATCGCGCACGGCCGCTTATTTATCCGTACTAACGGCCGTCTGTATTGCATTGGTAAAAGTTAACTCGGGATGAGCTTCGTCAAGCGTCTATTTAATCGGGATCGTTTGAGGGATTGCGTTAAATAGCCGCTGAAGGTCGCGGTCTCCGCCGCGTTGGCCTGGCTGCAGAACCAGCCATGGGATAGGTTTGGCCGCAGTCTCAATGGTGTTCTTCTCGACCCAACGCCACGATTCCGCATGGCCATCGGCGAACGACAGTACAGTGCCGTTGTTGTGACGGGTAGCAGGGAAACTGATCCACGTCCATTTGGCTGTGCCAAACAGTGTCCATGTGCCAGCGTTTGCTCCGAAAGCACTCTGCTGAATGCTTTTGGTGTGTTCGTCAATAAACACGAACGCTTCAGAGGAAGACGGATTTTTGATGTCACTTATTTTGTGCCAGCACTTGTCGTAGTCTCCGCTCTCTGGGTCTGATCGGAAATTCATGTACATGTTCATTGATACGCTTCGTACCCTAGGGATTTCTCCCTTGTCGAGCACAGTCGATTTGTCGGATGGGCACTTGTAAATGCCGGATGAGTCATTGTACTTGAATAGTACTCCATTCCGGATGTTGCTGTCATCTACATCGGTCCAAGCGTTTCCGTTGAGCCATGTCGGACCTTGGCTTGTCCACCCGGCTCGGCTACCGCCGCCAGGCAGTTGTGAATTCTCCGGCATGTGATCGTCGTGATCTCCGGCGTACATCATCCAGCAGAGTTGAAGCTGCTTGTAGTTGCTCATGCAGTAGGCGCTGGCAGCCTTATTTTTGGCTTTTGCCAGAGCTGGTAACAGTAGGCCTGCGAGTATGGCAATGATGGCGATGACGACAAGCAACTCGATCAGTGTGAACGCCTTAGCTAAATACAGGCGGCACAATGGGCGACGGTTGGGCGTTTTCATCTGGCGGCAAGCTACGCTTCACCAATTAGCGATGCAATCTCTGTTTTTTTGCTAAGAAAGGTGTTTTAAAGTCAACGAATACCTCGGACCAGATGCACTATACCTGCCAAGTTGCCAATAAGAATTAGGGAATAAATAGCGCGCCAAGTCCATTGAACATCGGTCGGCAAAGGTTCGAATGTTGCCAACAGACCGAAAACGCAGAACAGCGCTACGGCACTTAGGAAGATGGATAAGATGATGCGGACAACCATGCAGTCGGGCGGATGTCTAGCTTAAGAGTTGGCGCTTGGCAATTCCGGTGCAGAAGCTAACATCTGTGCCGCACCATGAAACGGATTATCACTGTTGGTTTGCTAACTGTTGCCGCTGCGTCTCATGCGGAGCTACACTATCAAGTTTTGACAAGTAACAAGCGCGATATCAATACGGAGAGTTGGCAACTGACTAGTAGCGATTTTCCTTCATACAAAGGGAAGGTGCGGTGGTCGGTCAACAAGCGCACGCTTAGTGGTGGAAAGCAGGAGGGGGTGGAGTTGATAGAGGTTAATAACGGTCGGTTGCAATTTCGGGTGATCCCGACTCGAGGCATGAGCGTCCTCGATGTTACGATGGGCGACGTGCGTCTCGGCTGGAATTCTCCGGTCAAGGAAGTTGTGCATCCCAGTTACATTAATCTTCACGATCGAGGAGGGCTTGGATGGTTAGATGGGTTTAACGAGTGGATGGTGCGTTGTGGGCTTTCGTTTGCCGGGCATCCGGGTGAGGATAAGTTTATTAATAATGTCGGCGCGGAGTCGACGATGGATCTGACACTGCACGGGAAGATTGGAAACATACCGGCTTCCGAGGTTGTAGTGGTGGTGGAAAAAAAGGCTCCTCATCGCATTCGAATTCGGGGTCGTGTCAATGAGGTTTCTTTCTATGGTCCGAATCTGAGCATTTGGACGGAAATCAGCACTGTACCTAACTCGAGCGAATTTCAAATCAGTGATGAGTTGACCAACAACGGCACGTTCGATGAGGAATTTCAGATCATCTACCACGCGAATTTCGGTCGTCCACTACTTGGAAAGGGTGCTAAAATGCTGACAGCTTCCACCAAGATTATTCCGTTCAATGATAATGCGGCCAAGGCTATAGACAAACAGGAGGTTTATCCTGGGCCTGAAAAGGGATTTACCGAAGAGGTATACAAGATTTATCCGAAGGCCGACAAGTTTGGAAAAGCTTGGGCGATGCTCACCAGCCCTAAGGGTGATCGTGGGGTGACAATATCCTGGCCGGTCAAGCAGTTGCCGTATTTGACCCAGTGGAAAAACACTGCGGCGGAAACGACTGGTTACGTAACCGGGATTGAACCGGGTACCGGTTTCCCTCACAACCGCAGCTACGAGCGCAAATACGGTAGGGTGCCGAAATTAGCTCCTGGAAAGACCCGTTCATTCGACTTGGAATTCAAAGTTCTTGGTAACAAAGAGGATGTTAAAACCGCATCTGAAGTCATCAAAAAGTTACAGGGAACTGTTGGGCCAGAAATTCAGAAACAACCTGAAGAATAAGTTGAACAGTCCCTTTATTTGGCTTGGTTTAGTAAAGGATCTATATAAACCGCCTACATATTATATTGACGGCTAGTTGGTTGTTTTAAGTGTAAAATGTTTTCAAGAAACTCGGTAATCGTTGTCATTATGTTTATATTGGTTGGCCAATCGCTTGGCCAAGCTGGGAAAAAAACTCATCTGACTCATGAGTTGAAACTTCCAGTTGATTGGGAAGGGGACATGCCCGAAATTGATTTTGTAGCTGAATCGGCCGGAAACAATGAATGGCTTTTGCGAGTCGGCGTTACAAATTTCGAGTTTACCCCAAAAAATACCGGCCAAGCCCACAGGGTTGGCCAAGGGCATATGCACCTGTTTGTGGATGGGAAAAAAACCACCCGACTTTATGGGCAACCTTATTTTCTCAGTGGCCTAGATGAGGGAGAAAGGAAGCTTCGTGTAACACTTAACAGTAATGATCACCGCGATTACCATATCAATGGGCATGTGGTTTCCTCTGAACTTACTATTATGCAAAGCAAGAGTCATCTATTCAGGAACATGGAAGAGAAAGAGTTGTTGAAGGATCCGGGATTGATCGTGCGAGTGATTCGTGATCCGATGCATGGGTGGAATATCTTTATAGATGCAGCCGAATTTGATTTTTCAAAGGGGTGGGCTGAGTTGTCTATCAATGGTCAGTTTAGGGGCCGTGTTTATGGGGGATATCATTACTTGGCAGATTTTTTGCCCGAACGCGATTCACTGACTGTTAATATAAGAGATGAAGAAGGCCGTGTTTGCTTATTTGATGGTATGCCAGTTGAGGAGATTCTGGGAAAGGCGCATCAATTGAGGTGGTTTGCATCAGGTTTAAATACACATCCCATAAATCGTCGTAATGGATTGCCTGAACCAGAAATGGAACTGGCTTATGACAAAGAAACAATTTATGTTAATAGTAATGGGATACCCACTTTTCAGTTCGTGCAGCAAACTCCTAATCCAATCGAACCTCAAATAAATCAGTGGAAGATTCCTAGGTTTCCAGTCGTTGCGAAAGAATTGCAACAAATACCTCTTTTAGGAACGGTTGCTGTTCTGACGGTAGGATTGCCAATCTATGGACCGAATGAGGCAAAGCATCCTCATCCATTTGGTGACCCTTATATAAACGAAGTTTTGGATTTTTGTCATGGGCACACAGCTGGGCGTGGGGACTATCACTTTCATTATGCGCCAACTTGCCTACTTAATACGCCCGATGGCAACGAGGAACACTACAATATCGTTGGTTTCTCACTGGATGGTTATCCAATTGTTGCCCACTATCTTTCTGTGCTAGATAACGATGGGAAACCAATCCTTAATGCTAACGGAGAGTTTCAATTTAACTGGCAGGAAGTCTCTGGGTACGAACCTAGTGAGAATTATCGGCGTGACGTCCTTGAAGGCCAGGTTACCTCAACCTATGTTTGGGAAAATTACAACTACCAGCCGGGACGTGAAGGGAGAACTCTTGACGAATGTAATGGTCGCCAACTGAAGGAGCGAGCCATGGCAGATGGAACAATTTTTGATGAGCGAGATTTTTTTAAATCTAATTACGCTTATTTTTTGACGGGTGGATTTCCCTATGTTTTGGCAAAATACAAGGGGGAAGCGAAAGATGCTCGTGGTCGTCGAACTTACAACAGAGATGGCAGTGAACACCGCCGTGACTCCTCTCGACGTCGAGGAAGAGATTAACTAATGAAAAGTAAGATTATCATCTTAGCCTTAGTCTTGACGCTGTGCGTTGTTGTTGAAGCCCAGGATCGCAATTCTCTCCGAGGGCAGCAACGTGGCGTTGGTGCTGGACAAGCATTTTTGGAATTGTTCAAAAACGATATAAATAAAGACGGTAAAATTTCACGTGACGAGTTGCCTGAAGATCGAAAGCAATTAATTTCAGATTATGATTCCAACGGTGATGGTGCAATTTCAAAAAGTGAAGCTCGTTTGGTGGCTCCCGCGAATCAAATAGACCGATCTCGATCGAGAGTGAGAGGGCGAGGGGATGCTCGTCGAGAATCATCACGAAGCGCATCACGTCGACCTCCTGGCAGACTTCGTGAATCCTCCCGCCGCCCCGGTTCATCCTCTAGTCGTTCAGGTGGATTGTTTTTTCAGGTTTTTGATGTGGATAAAGACGGGGAGATTTCATTGGATGAAATTAAAGATGCGAGTAAAGCTTTGATGAAGCTAGATGTAAACGGTGATAAGCGTCTCAGTCGTCGGGAAGTTGGGGGCGATAGACCAAGTGATTTAGGGCAACGTCGAGCATCCGGTATTGGGCGGGGGCAAGAAAACAGTAATTCTGAGTCCGGGAGAGATCGGTTCGTTTCCCGCATTTTTGAAAATGACAAAAATAATGATGGGAAAGTTACAATTGAGGAAATACCGGATCGTATGAGCGAATTATTCGAAACTGGGGATTTAGATGACGATGGAGCTCTTTCTCGTCGAGAAATTGATGCAATTTACTATCGAATGAGCCAACGTGATCCGCGACGTAGAGATCGTGATGACCGTTCGTTCAGCGGACGACGTCCGCGAAATTAATATCATTATCTGACCAAATTTAATTCTTTATCGCCAAGGCTGTGGGGCGACTTCATAATCCGCGTCTTGGTAAGATTTATTTGAGATGAAAATAATACAATTTAATTTGAAGAATTTATTAGTTGTGATGGCTTGCGTTGTGCTCGTCCCTTTGGTCAAGGCCGATTGGAAAATTGTAGAGAAGTCGAATCCACTTGGCCCTGGCAGTGCAGTTGATGTGTTACAGAACGGTAAGCCTGTTGCGCGCTTGGTTCATGGAGAGGGGCAGATTAAGCCCTTTCTCCATGTTTTCGGCACAGATGGGGAGCTGGTCACCAATCCTGGTGTTGACAAGGAGGGAAAGGGAGCAGGGTTGTTTAATCATCATCGAGGTATCTTCATCGGTTGGAATAAGGTCTCATCGGAATTAGGAACTTATGATATGTGGCATAGGGGCGGTCCCGGTCAGGGCCGTTACGACATCGTGAAATTTGAAAATAAGGTAGGTAAAAAATTTGGTTCCATCGTTGCCAATATCAAATGGCGTGCGACAAAAAAGGACGCCGCCGGCAGCGATGTGATAATCACCGAGCGGCGCGTATTCAAGGTGTCCCGCCCTAGGGGGGCGTTCACACAGGTCGATGCCAGTTTTGAGTTAAATGCGGAGAGAGATGTGAGCCTTGGTGGCGATTTACAGCATGCTGGCGTTCATTTTCGTGCCCATGCTGAGGTTGCAAAACGTAACAAGGAAACAAGCTATTTGTGGGAGCCTAGCGAAGCCAAGGGCGCTGGTAGGGTCATCCATGACAACCACCAGTGGGCGAGGTTACTTTTCCCAATTGGTAAACGGTGGTACACTGCTCAGGAAATGAACTCGCCGAAAAACGGGGTGAGAGAGCTGTCCTGGCGTGACTACGGTCGTTTCGGTTATTTTATGCCGAAGTCACTCAAGAAAGGAGATCCATTCAATTTGAAATTTCGCTTTGCCATTGAAGAGGTGGACGTTCCGGCTAATGTGCCGAAGCAGTCTATAGCTCAAATCGGACAGTCTCAGAGAAAGTGCTCTCGCCGCTACGAGGCATTTTTGAAATCTCTCGATTGATTGGCAACGTGTCATAGTGCTTGGTTTGATTATTCAATGTCGATTTCCGCCAAGCTAAACCCGTCCCTTCGCAACCTGCCAGTATATCAGCCGGGACGGCCAATTGAGGAAGTGGCACGTGAGCTTGGCCTTTTGCCAGATGAGATCATCAAGGTTGCTTCAAACGAAAATCCACTTGGACCAAGTCCGAAGGCGGTTGAAGCCATGCAATCTTCTGTGGCGCAAAGCCACCTTTATCCGGATGGTAATGCATTTTATCTTAAGAACCAATTAGCATCCAAATTGTCTGTCGAGCCTTCCAATCTTATTCTGGGTAATGGCTCAAATGAGATAATAGAGTTTGTGTCACATGCGTTGCTTGCTCCGGGAGATGAGATCGTTGTGTCACAGTATTGTTTTGCGATTTATCCGCTTATTGCGATGATGATGGGTGCCAGTGTTAATGTGGTTTCGGCTGTTGAGTACGGGCATGACCTGTCGTCCATGTTTGAGGCGTTGAACTCTGAGACAAGGATCATATGGGTGGCCAATCCGAATAACCCAACCGGAACCCTAGCCAAGTCAGAAGACGTGCTAGCGCTGGTGGATAAAGTCCCGGACGATGTGTTGCTGGTGATGGACGAGGCCTATTATGAATTTCTTGAAGATCCGGTTGACCTATTGCCATTGGTGCGTTCCGGCGAAAAGTCGAATCTGTTGTTGATGCGCACTTTTTCAAAAATCTACGGTTTGGCGGGACTGCGCATTGGATACGGAATCGGTCATCCTGATTTCGTCTCGGCGCTCGAGAAGATTCGTCAACCATTTAACACAAATTCAATTGCTCAAACCGGCGCAATAGCAGCGCTTGAGGATAACGAACATTTGTTGAGAACGCGCAAGGTCAATGCTGCTGGGCTTCATTTTTTTGAATCATTTTGCAACGAAAATGGGTATGAATTCGTTCCTTCCGCAGCCAACTTCGTGCTGATCAGGGTGGGTGATGGTCAGGCGACTTTTGAGGCACTGCAAAGACAGGGCGTCATCACACGACCTATGGGCGGTTATGGTTTGCCTGAATGGATTCGCTTTTCCATCGGTATAGCTGACGAAAACCAACGTGCCGTGGAGGCGCTCAAGGCAATCTTAGCTTGAACTCTAGAAGCACAACCGACTGTTCCTATCTTCGCAAATGGTCCGAGCATTTCGGCTTATCCATTTCGCCCTCAAGTGCAATTGGAAGAAGGACAACCAGAGCGTAGTTTAGCTGGTTTGTTTCCATAGGATCGAACTAGATTAGTCTAGCGTAAGAACCTGACGCCTATTTTACAGGATTACAGGAACTAAAAGGAATTTTCTTCCCGCTTGCCAAGTGGCATTTTTTTCCCTAGTGCTGACCGGCAGATGAGTAAACCACTCGAGGGAAAAACCGGAGTTGTCTTTGGGGTAGCCAACAAGAACTCGATCGCCTGGGGAATCGCTCAGGCATGGCACGAGGCTGGAGCCAGACTAGCGTTCACGTACCAGGGAGAAAGATTGAAGGGGAAGGTTGAAAAACTGATAACTGATTTTGATGAGGATACGCTCATTACGGAATGTGATGTGAGCAGTGACGAAGATATTGAACGCGTGTTTAATGAGTTGGGGGCGCACTTCAACGGCAAGCTAGATATGGTCCTGCATTCAGTGGCGTTTGCTCCCCGTGAGGCACTCGAAGGCCGCTTTGTGGACACGACGCGTGAGGCGTTTTCCACTGCTCAAGACATCAGTGCCTATTCCTTGGTGGCTTTGGCCAAGCGAGCCGCACCGTTGATGGCTGATGGTGGAAGCATCATCGGTATGAGCTATTATGGAGCTGAAAAAGTCATCAAACATTACAACGTCATGGGTGTGGCCAAGGCTGCACTCGAAGCGAGCACTCGTTATCTTGCGGCAGACCTTGGTGAACAAAAAATCCGAGTCAACTGTATCAGTGCCGGGCCTGTAAACACTCTAGCTGCACGAGGTATCGCAGGTTTTTCAGAGATGCTTAAACACTACGATGAGCATGCACCGTTGCGTCGCAATGTCACGCACGAGGAACTTGGTCAGACCGGGGTCTTTTTAGCGAGTGACGGTGGGGCAGCTATAACGGGGCAAGTTATCTATGTCGACTGTGGCTACCAGATCATGGGTGGTATGTGACCGGCCGGTAAGTTAATTCCACTTTTTCAATTCTTCGGTAAACCCTTCTCGGAAGGTGGGGTATTTGTATTTGAACCTAAACGCCTCCTTGAAGCGCCTATTTGATACGCGCTTGTTTGTGAGGCTTCGCATACGGGTGGAAGGGTCCGGTTCCACGACCGATGGTGGCATCGGTCTCCCCGTGGCTTCGCTAAGCCATTTGTAAAATGCAAACTGTGTCACCGGTTCGTTGTCGGTGATGTTGTAAAGGCCGGAATCGTCGGCGAGTTCGAGTGCTGCAGCGATCGAGTCGACCAAGTCATCACAGTGTACCATGTTTAAATAACGTCTCCCTTCGCCCTCAATGGTGGCATTTCCGCACATGAATCGTCGAAATAGATGGCCTCTACCCGGGCCGTAGATGCCAGATGACCGCAAGATGGTGATCGGTGGTTTGGCGGCGGACATTGTTTGTTCAGCTTTCCAAAGAATTTTGCTCGGGCCTTTTTCCGGAATGTCGGTGTTGCTTTCGAACACCCATTCAGCATTTGTTTGCTGATAGACGCTGGTACTACTAACGTATACAACGGACTGGGTTTTTGCCGTTTTTAGCCATCGTGCGATATTTTCTGAGCCAAGCCCGTAAACTTTTTTATAAGCTTTTTCGCCACCCTGCGATGAAGCGGCGGTAATAACGACCCAGTCGAATTGGGTATCTAGTGTGGCCAAAGAGCCTTCTTTTGATATATCAAGATTGATCGGGCGAATACCGAGCTTGGCAAGGATGGTGTTGTGTTCCAGGCTACGGCAAATGCCTGTTACATTGTGGCCCAATTTGGTCAACTTTTGGCCAAGCGCTTTGCCGATGTAGCCGCAGCCGATGATCAATGCCCGCACGCGGCCATTGTATCGCTTGGCTAAGCGGAGATGCGATTTAATTTTGGACTTTGCCGGTCGCGGTTCGCGCCGTATTTTTTTGTTTGAACATGGATGGCGTTAAAAAATTGAAGGCGAGACAGGTATATGTTGTGGCCAACGGCGATTTGCGGCTATCGGCGAACCAAGTTTGCTGGGCGGAGCAGTCAAAAATGGAGACAGCTTTGGCCAGGGCGCTCAAGGTCGAGGGGTGGACGGCGGTTCGCGCCCATGCCTATGATCGTAAAAAGAAGCACGGCTTCATTGATTCGCAGAAACGTGGTCTGGAGGTGTTTCGTATGATTGACGCTGAAGCACCGTTGATCGTCGCTGAGTGCGTCTGGCAATACAGCCAGCACATCTTGCCGGGACTTTCAACCCACCGTGGTCCGATTCTAACAGTGGCCAATTGGAGCGGTACATGGCCTGGTTTGGTAGGCATGTTGAATCTGAACGGTTCGCTTACTAAGATGGGCATAGAATATAGCACGCTTTGGAGTGCGAAATTCACCGACAAATATTTTCGAGACGGACTGAGGCAATGGCTGGACGGGGGCAAAGTGACGCATGACCAAAGCCATGTTCGAAGTCTCGATTTACTTAAGTTGCCATTCCCTGAGGTGCGACTTGGTCAGGAGGCGGCACGGCGACTTCGCAATGAAAAGGCGATCATGGGCGTGTTTGACGAGGGATGCATGGGCATGCACAACGCTATCATTCCGGACGAACTACTCAATCCGACCGGCCTGTTCAAGGAGCGCCTGAGTCAGTCCGCTCTCTTCGCCGCGATGGGAGAAGTTAGTGATACCGATGCAGCTGAGGTGTACACTTGGTTGAATAGGAAAGGCGTGACATTTCGTTTCGGGCCGAATGAGGCGACGGATCTCACCGAGGCACAGGTGTTGCAGCAGTGCAAAATGTACATCGCTGCTATGAGGATCGCCGACGAGTTTGGCTGTGCGACGATCGGTATACAGTACCAGCAGGGGTTGAAGGATCTGTCGCCGGCGAGTGACCTGGCTGAGGGGATGTTGAACAATGTTGACCGTCCGACTGTGCGCGATGCTAGGGGGCGCGAGTTGTTTCCCGGGCAGGCATTGCCTCACTTTAACGAGGTGGACGAATGTGCTGGGCTGGACGCATTAGTGACGAATCAGCTGTGGACAGAACTGGGCTGGCCATCAGAGAACACGTTACATGACCTGCGATGGGGCGCGCCGTGCAGGTTCAATGGCCGAAGCGAATATGTTTGGGTGTTCCTGATTTCAGGCGCCGCGCCACCGGCGCACTTCATTGGCGGTTGGAAAGGAGCGTCGAGTGAGCGTCAGCCTCCTATGTATTTCCGTTTGGGTGGTGGAACATTGAAGGGGATTTCAAAACCGGGCTGGATTGTTTGGAGTCGTATATTTGTGATGGATGGTGAGTTGCAGTGTGATCTTGGCATAGCTGAGGTGGTGAAATTATCACAGAAAGAGACCCAACTTCGTTGGAAGGAAACCACACCACAATGGCCAATCATGCACGCGGTTTTAAAGGGGGTCACCCGTGATCAAATGATGGCTCGGCATAAGTCTAATCATATTCAGGTTGTTTATGCACCTAACGAAAAATGCGCGCACAAAGGCGTTCGTATCAAGGCAGCGATGCTTGCTGAGATGGGGTTGCGCGTGCAGCTTTGTGGTGATGTTGCATTGCGGTGACGGATGAGTAACGAACCGACCAAATCGACACCGACCGGATTCGCCGCTTGGCGTTGGCCAACTGCATTCGTATTGGTTGCAGCCTTGTCCTTGGTAGCGTTCATTATCCTAATCCGAACACCGGAACGCCTGATAGAAACGGCAGGCCGTGGTGCAGCTGGGGTGGCCGGCGCTCTCAAAGATGCATCGGCGATTTTTCTTCAGGGAAACATCACCGAAACGTTTGTTGCCAGTCTGCCTAAACTTGAATCGAACCGCGGGGGGCTGCTGGAGCTCGCCAAGATCACCGCTACCGAAATATTTCGTAGTGCGGATGAACTAACCTACGATTTCAAGTGGTTTGAGATCGACGCCGGCACGACCACTACTGAGATTCGCT
>PAZI01000060.1 GCA_002715545.1 Methanobacteriota archaeon | reverse complement strand
TCTACTATTCCTCAGCGTTCGACGCCGAACACCGCCAAAAGCACAACTCAAACTCGTCCGCGACCATCTGGCCAAAGGCAAACCTCTTGTAGGCATTCGTACCGCCAGCCATGCATTTGACCGAGAACCGGGTGGTAAACACCTGGCGCGCTGGTCTCAGTTTGACTGTGAAATCCTCGGCGTCGATTACCTCAACCATTATGGCAATAGACCGCCAAAAGATCCCGCCACCCTCGTTCAAGCCACAGCTTTTGGAACCAAGCATGCAATTATGACAGGTATACCGCACGACGCCTTTGAGGCCAAATCGCACCTTTACAAAAATAAGCCGGTCTCCTCTACCGTCTCGATACTTATGACCGGAACGCTTGCGGGACGGGACGACATACAGGAACCGGTAGCTTGGACGAACGATGCAAAAAACAGCCGAGTTTTTTATACATCGCTAGGAAGTACGGGTGATTTTGCGTTGCCGGCTTTCCAGCGACTGCTCCTTAATGGCGTTCTTTGGGCACTTGAAAAAACGATTCCACCGGCTGACCCGCGAGTAATCGCAGGGAATAAACCGAACCATGGCCAGCGAAATTGAACCCATCGAGTCGTCTGAAACAAAGATGTCGCATGCGGTCGAGATGCGATATCGCGCGTTGGCCAACCAGATCAGCACCGTAAAGAGCTACGGCACAGGCGCACCTGAAATCAACCGTTTACTCGGAATGGGCCGGTTACCACGCCAAAATATCATCGTTGAAGAGGCACAAAGGATGATGGCAGAATTCTCAGCTTATCCTCCAGAATGGGCCAAACCTTAACACGGTTAAGCCAAAAAATGGCCGAACAAGGCCACCATTTTTGTAACCTGAAAATTAGATTATGGCTTAGCCGGAGCCAGCACCGCAGTGCGTTTAATTTTGGAGGTCGGCGTGGCATCGGCGGCAAGATCACCAAGCGCATACTGCAGGCCATCAAGATAATGCTTCAACACGGAAGGGGTCCAGAACGTCGATTCATTGTGGCCAAGGTTAGTGTAAAACACACGGCCACCCTCAAACTTGCGCAACCATGACACCGGTACATATCGGCCACCCTCGGTGTACTGTTTCCTCAGGCCATCATTGCGCTTGAGCGGGCCCATCGTTTGATCCTTGCTCAAGTCGAGACTGAGCAGGATTCGAATCTCATCCGATCCCACGAACGTCCCCGGCTTGTATTGGTAGATTTCGTCCTTGTGCCAGAAACCCTTGCCGTCGAAGGCACGGTTGAGGACATGCTTGGGATCATCAAGTTTGAACGACCATGTGCCTCCGCTGCCCCAAGGATGACCGTCAAACTGGCCTCCCATCATCCGGGCACCAGGTTTCCACTTGTAGAAGTTGTCGCTAGCCGCATGAATGCCGGCAACACCCTTGCTCTGCTTCATGAAGTCGAGCACCGCATCCCGCTGGTCATCATTTTGAAAAACCAGATGGGTAGTGTTGTTGAACAAAATGGCGTCGTACTTCGTAAGATTCTTCTTATCAAAAACCGAGTACTCATCTGCGATGTCAGCCGAAAACGCACCGGTTTTTTTACCGAGTTCCTTGATGGCATAATTACCGGCGGAAATTGATCCGTGAACAAAACCTTCGCATCGATAAAACACCAAAACATTACGATCTTTTTTCGGCTTGACCAAGGACTTGGCTGGCAATGCCTCCTGTACCTTCACCTTTTTATCGTCGCTCAAAGGCTTGAGCTTGTTTTTATCCCAAGCAGCCTGCGCAAACGTCGTCGATAAACCAAGGGCCAGTGATCCAATCGTAACGATTCTCATTGAAAACATATTGAATGAGTGAAATATAAGCCAATCGTTTGAGATTGTGTAGCCTTTTATCACTCTCCAGCTTGGCCGCCACAGCGATAGCATGTCGGCCCCACATACGCCGGGAGGACAAAGCCGACATCCTCAAGATCGGGATCAAAACACTCGGCAAACACTGCCGCCAGAATGTGATGCGATGCTTCCCGTTCCTGCGACACTCCAAGCGGCTTGATTGCCGCCATCCGATCCTGCACATCAATACGCAGACCGCGTGGGAACTTAGCTAATGTCTCCTGCAACTCCTCAGGCGAAGCCGGCTTAAACAGAACAGCCAGCGAGCGGACGTGAACGTGATTTAGATAGCGACGAGTAAACTCCGAAACCATCCCTGGAGGCATAGGCGCAATAAAAGCCATCCGTCCGATACCTTGAACAAGCGTGTCAAATAGCCCATCCGATCGGCACTCTGGACACTGAGCCAAACTGCGCAATTTTTCCAGAGCAATGGTGGCCCGCCTACAGACTGGGCAACGCCCAGCAGATGACGGTGCCTCGTCCGGTAACTTCAGGCTCACATCGCCACGAAGCTGCATCACCCACGCAGGACAAGCTGTGCGATCGATCGCCTCACGCAGATCATCTTCGTTGACCGATTCGCGCAGATCGTCATCGAATCGATCCCGATTATAGCTCGATAGGTTTTCACGCACATGGTTACGGACCGAAAGCGGCGCCTGCTGAAGAAAAAGGCCCGGCGCTCCATCACGCATTAGTTCCACGAGCACCTCCTGCAGCTTCAAGTCTTCAAGTTCATGAAACAGCTCAAACGACAGAATCTCCTCCCGAACCAAATCAGCCAAATCGGTACAGGCACAATAAGGACACCGAGGATACGATTCCTGAAGCTGGGTCGAAGTGTAAGTATGCATTGCTCGAATTTATCGGGGCCACTTGCACGAACGCTAACCTGAACCGGCCACCGAGCCAAGCCGGAGCAACTTACGGGCCACGGCCTTCAGGTTCGGCACCAGGCGCCAGTTCATCGATTACCTTGAACGGCAATTTGAACGGAACCAACAGAGCCTTGGGAATGTGTTTCAATTCAAACTTCGGCCGGTTGAGCGTACCGCTCAACTCGAACTTAAGCATGCGCTCGATCGGCGAGAGTGCCAGATTGAATATTGGACCGAGCACCGGGCCAATCACCCAAGTGTCGCGCAATGCCTCTGCCACGACACCGCCTTTCCGGATGCGCCCCTCAAAATCCACCACTCCCTTGTATTGTAGGCTTAGCAAGGCCGACTTGAGCTCCAAGTTACGGCTGGTTACGAGGCTGTCAGCTATTGTGAAATCAGCCTTGCCCTCTGAGAAGGTACTCGCACCCAAACCGGGCGTCAGGCGGTCCAGCACTGGAGCAAAGATTCCAATTATGGGCAACTCCCAGAGGTAGCCATCCTTGAGCGTCGCGCTAGCAGTACCATTCCAACTGTCCCAATCGTTGGAGTGTGCAGAGATGTCTAGAGACCCTTCCAAAATACCGCTTAGCTCAGATGGTTTTCCGAGGATATCCGTCATAAGGCCGGTGAGCTCTGTCTGCTGCGTATCAAGGTCAAAAGCTAACTCTGCTGTTCGGTCGAGGTTGAACCGGGACACAAGATTTCCTCGCATCTCACCTCCATAAAACTCGGCAACAATATTTGTGAGCACCATATTTTGTCCGCGCCAAAAAACCTCGCCATTGATGTCACGTGAATGGAAGCGACTAAAACGAAACGGTCCGCCATCCACCGCAAAATGCAGATTCGCTGGGTTACGCCCAGGACCGGTTTGAACCCAGCCGTTGACCCGCGCCAGCGGCGGCTCAAGAAATCGGTACGGTTCAATAGCATCGGCAGTCTTCGAGCCGATCGCCCGGGCGACCGCCATCGGCTCAAGTCGGCCTACCGCGTTGGTCAAATATAGCCGCTTAGTCTGTGAATCAAAACCAATCGCCTCCGCATTTGCCTCGCCCTCCGGGCGCTTCAGCAAGGCATTGGTCATGGTAAGAAAGCCATTTGCAAATGAAATCCCAACCGTAAAGCTGTCGACCTGCTGCGCCCGGTAGGTGAAATTTGTTGCCGCTACCATAGCACGAAATCCTGTCTTCTCCCGCTCCCGCCAACGCCCCCAAATTCGGCCTTCGATCACAGGTGGTTTGTCGAATGAAAAATAACCGAATCCCTTTTTTTGTTCATCCTTCTCGAGCGCCGGAATGACTGCCTGCGGATCTATACTACTTAAAAATTCGATCTGGTAATCTTGCGTCTCAGTGTGTGAGCGCAGCGACAGGAGCACCTCCCCCTCCGGTCGCCGAGCAACGAGATTTGGTAATCGCCAAGTTAGGTTTGAGTACACCAGTCTGCTCTGTACCGAGCCAATCTCGATACCGCGAAAGCGTATCGGTCCAGAGATTACCCGACCATTGAGCGAAAGCGTCGGCCGGACCTCGACTCGCCAATCCGGCTTAGTGTTAGTCCATTCCGGCATCAAGGCCTGTGCTGTACCGGTGACCACCGGCGCCTCGCTCCACTGGTATTGGTTAAGCCAGCGTTGCGCCTTTGGAGTGAGCAGATCGAACATGCGGTGCAAACTGAAAGCAACTCGCCCATCCACCTTGGCCAATCGAGTGGCAACATCCAGTTCTGCGGAACCGCTCACACTACCGTCGTACAGTTTGGCATCGAGTCGGCTAAGCGCCAAAAGCGGAGAGCGCCATTCACCAGCGAATGCCACCTCGCTTATCGCCAACCCCTTCTCGCCAGTGATTCCATTGATCAATCCGCTGAAGTCAGCCTCGTACGGCGAGAGCCCAGCCCAATATGCCCAGCGGTCATCCGTCTCGGGCGAAGAACCAGCTCGAGCCAGATTTCCGGAAAATTTAACCGACTGGGCCGATGCCTTAGCCGTTGCTAATTGACCAAGTGACAGCGAAAAATCGACACTATCTGGAACGGCATTTGTAAACAATTGCATCGCATAGACTTCGGCGGTTCCCATACCGATTTTAACGGCTTCCGTATTAAGCCCGCTGAAACGAACAGAACCAGTGATACCGTCCGGTGGGCCGAGGTTAAATTGAGCCGAAAACTCATCCAGTGATCCCGCCGGCAAGGTCATCCCGCCCGCCTGCAGTCCAACACTGCCCCGCAGCTCGTCGAACCGCTTAGCATCCCCTTCGAGCCGCAGTTCCACCTCGGGCCAATTGCGAAACGTCAAACTCTCACGGCGCTTGGCCAAAACGGCCAAGCGAATCTTGAACGGCCGAAGTTTCTCCGCAATGGCCTCGGCTGTGAGTGGCTTGACACGAGGCTTCCGGTTGGCAAACGGGGCTAACGCGTTTGACACCTTAAAAGCAGCATCCAACGAAATCCCCATGAAGTTACCTTTTAGGTTTTCCACATTGAGCGTGCCAGAGCCGGCCAGACTAACCTCACCATTTGGAAAATGGACTTTCACCGGGGGGAGCTGAGTACCCCCATCGTTGAGTTGGGCTTCAAGTTGAATGCCGGATAAAGAAAACTCTCGAAGTATCGAACGGCCTGAGAGAAACGCTGCGTAATTGGGGAGAATCACGCCAGAACCGACGATGACACTTAAACGGCCAGCGTCATCAGCCTGATCAAGCTGCATACGAGCGGCACGCAAAGCCCCATTCCAACCCACCCGAAGCCAATCGAAATCAAGTTTAAGGCCTTGCGTGGCTAGTCGCGCCTGTAGGCTTCGCTTAGCGAAGCCGGGTAGCCCGATCTGATTCAGATAAAGCATCGAGGCGGCAGCAACGATTAGAAGCACGATTCCGACACGAATCGGCCAACGCCACCAGCGCCGTTTGCGAACACGGGTTCTGGAATCGTCATTCACGAAAAATAGAACTGTCGAATCCCCACAAAAAGTAAGACACAATAACCGGCAGCGTATTCAAACGCTGATCAGCAAAACATAGAATACAACTCGCCAAGAAGGAAGGTTACGCAACAACTGAAATAAGCGTGCGGTAACGAAACTATTTTAGCTTTTGAATGACAGCACGGTTCTGCTCGAGTAACAAGTCCACCTTGTCAAGCGTTGCCTCAAATACAGCCAAATCATCGGCACTCATCCAATGGTCGATGTAAGTGACTTTGACATTGGTTGCCCCTCCCTCAGTTGCCCCTCCCTCAGTTGCCCCTCCCTCAGTTGCCCCTCCCTCAGTTGCCCCTCCCTCAGCTCCAGTGGAAGCCCTGCTTTTTTCCATCCCAGCTGTAAAGGATTTGTCCTTGTCCATTAGCAGGAAGGAGTCCCCTTTTTGATCGCGCAGGAACAATAACGGCTGCTCAGTAAGCGTAACCGTCCCGTTGGACTCCATAGCCACCGGCCAAGACAGCGTCATGGGAAATGGCCGGCGTAATTCCGTACCTACAACGCTGGAGGCGCTCTCCGTATTCCATTGGCTGAATTTAGCAATTGCACCCCGAATCTGAACCAAGTCAGCAGCGGAAAAAGCTCCAAACGATGAATCAAAAATGGGTCGGCTAAACACGAGCGAAATCGAAGTCACCGGCCCCTTAGTTTTTGGAAGGTCGTTTGCGGCTGCTTTATTGCGCTGGTCGTCTACTGTAGCGGTGTCGTTGAGGTGCCTCACCGAAATCTCCACAGCATTGGAGGCCTGAAAACGGTTGTCGCTACGATAACGTTTCAAATACTCAGCGCGGGTCATCAACACTCCACTGACTGGGGCAACATAAAAGTCGGTCTTGCTGCTCAACTCCAATGATGTTTGAGCAGGCAAGTCAAGACCTGCCAAAAGCAGAATACCCAGCATCAAAATGATTTTTCGTCTAATCACGCTGTTTTCATCGAGCCAAAGTCGTGCCAAATATAGGCGGTCGGCAGGCAAAAAAAAGTTTAGAAACTAAAAATTGAAATCAGAAAAAGAAACTGGGAGCGAAGCTAGTCCGCCAACCGGAGGAGATATATGGCGGGCAACCGGAATGAGCGCCCCGCTCCCAGTCCTTTCCCCAAACAACGTCGTAGCAACCCGAAGAACGACGCCTGATATTCATTTAGCACCAGTAATGCCAGACCTGAATCTAAGAAAAAAACCAATTATTTGGCTTCTTAAAAAATAATAAAAGCTAGGGGGTGATGAAATGAACACTTCAGGCGCGTGAATATAACGCATCAAAATATTATAATAACTTAAGAATTAATTTAGTGTTCTGTTTTAATTCTGAAAAATGAACTTTTTTTCAATATATTTAACGGCAAATCAAACTGAATACTTTCACCAATAGATCCATATTCACCTGATATATCCCAATCTTTTAAATTAGTTGAAGTTTCGAGATAATATGTTTTACCCGGCTCTACGTTTAGACTGACAGTAAGATCTTCATTAAAAACGGCGATTGAAATTTCAGGTGGAGCAGGTCGCTCTTCTTTTAAAAATCTCAGCTCATCAATCCAAATTGAACTAGACAGCCCGCTCTGTACGGGACCACCTTGTATAAACATTAACCTGACTGTGTGAGTGCCATCTGGAATTAATAAGGATCTGTTTTCCCAATTAATTTCTCGATCTTTTATGGTTAAATAGTCTGAATTCCACAATGAAAAGTCACCAAGATACGCCCGAAAAATTTGATGGCTTCCTTTTATTTTTAACTTAAATAAAAGCTCACCAGGGCCATCCAGTTGTGTCGTCAGAGTAGCATACGACACATCAGACGATTTCGCAGGGTCGAACAAAGGCAATCCACTTAATTTGATCGCATCGATTCCATCCGATGTATTATTTGACTCAAGCCTCCAGTCCCCCATACCTCCAACAACAAAATATATATCTGTGTCCAAGGCCAAGCCGATATCTTCGTCAATCTCTCGAGCAATCTTTATTGTTGCGCTGCCACTTTTTACTTCCCCGATGGAATTCTTTGCCACGACCCAATAATCTCCCTCGTCTTTGGGCCAAACCATACCAATGGGCAAACGTTTATTATTGGCGCCATTGATTGGGACTCCATCATGAAACCATTGCAAATCAGGTATAGGCCACCCCTCAACTTCAACTTGTAATGTTACATCTTCAATACCTTCGACTGAAAACCCCTTTGGCTGAACCGTCAAAATAGGTATTGATTCTTTTGGCGTGTAATATCGAACTGCGTCCAAATAACCTTGGTACTCACCAATATCATTTGCTCCGAGACGAAATAACCATTCCAATTTTTGTTTACCCGGCCCGATAAGATGTTTTGTTTTTTTCCAGTCGCTTTTGGTATTAAGCACAGACACCTCTGAATCATTGATAGAAAAACTTAATCTACCCCCATCGAAATCCGCACCATCTATCTTCCATGCAAATTCCAAAACACCCGGACCCTCAACCATCGACAGTAGTCTTGATAAAGTATCACTATCCGACAGGGAACTTATTACTGCGTTTTGCCCTTCACCATTCGATGCAGAAATCTTCACCCAATTACTTTGGCCTGTATTCAGGAATTTAAGATTTTCGACATCAAGCCCTTCAGCCACACTGAGATCCCCTTTTCCAACGACATTAACCTTGATCAACTTACTCTTGATTGACCCATGCTGATTCGACAGAACTACTGAATAGTTGGCTGCATCAAAGTCCCAAGCATTTTTTAGTCTGAACACACTCTCTGTTGCCTGAAATATATCCTCCCCATTCACTTGCCACTGAAAATTCGGAAAGGGGAAACCATCAGCATTCTCTATAGGCAAAATAAGGCTCTCCCCCAACTCAACATTAATGAGATTGCTATTTAAATCGACAAAAGTTGGTTTCCCGGGTTGAACCTTCATGAATTCTAATTTATCCAAAAAAGCAGAACTGGGATATATAGAATTCTTTTCAAAAACAAAAAAAACAGTGTGATAAGCTGACGGTATAAAGATCCAATTATCGTTCCATTCAGACGATTCTGCAGTAGCAGTTTGGTTTAAAAAAACCAACGGATCTTCAATATCATCAATATAACATTCAATTGAATCTTCGGAGTGCCTCAATATTGATTCCAAACGCCATTTAAATTTCATATAACCAGGACCCTCAACTCGAACGGCAAAAATATTGCTTATTCCTTGCCTGTTTGCAGGTTCAAATGAATAAACCGCGTCACCACCAAACGCATTATTGGCTGTGACCTTACTCCATCCTTCGGAAATCTTGCCCATGGAAACTACTCTTCCATCAAAATCAAATGCTTTGGCCAATTCCATGTCTACATCTTCATTGACATTCAAATCAACGGAAGTTGATTCAACTGAACCAAACTCATTTGAAACAACAACACTAATATGACCGGAGTGATCGCTCCAAAGATTATTCAACTCCAAAATCGAGCCTGTTTCACCTTCCAATGGAATACCGTCCAATAACCACTGATAAACCGGGAAAGGATAACCTCTTGCATCTACCTCAAACGAGGCGGACTCAGAAGCGGATACTTCTACCGAAGAAGGCGGATTTACAATCACAGGAGCCCCACTCTGAATTCCCATGATATTCACCGAATCAATAACGACATTATTTTTTGCCGACCATCTAGCTTGATGTTTACCATCTGGTATTTTTATCATGGAACGCGTCCATCCTTTATGCGATGAACTCATTCTAGTAAGATTCAAATCCTGTGCTTTTTCATCCAAATAAAACGAGAGGGAGGAAGCCGGAACCTTTGAATAAGGTGTTTTATAATAAAACTCCATATACCCGGGGCCTAAAACCGTAATCTGAAACCAGACCTTTTCATTTTGCCCAACCCCCAAACTGGTTAATCCTCCTCCATCATCCAGACCATTCATCTCATCCTTAACCCACATCCCCTGACCACCAAATTCGAATGTGGTTCCTTCCAAACCTAGAGCTAAAATTGAATCCTGAAGAACTTCTTTTTCTGTATATAACTGCACATTGTCCAACCACCCATAAATGTTGGGTTTCTTGGCTAGATTTTTTGAATAAACCCATTTAAGCGTATGCTGACCGGCTGGAATATGCACCAAACCCGGCATCCACTTTGGCACTTCCCAAGTAAACCCACGTTCAAAGGTAGAAACAATTTCATCATCTAGATAACAGCTAAAATCCTGACCATAATCATTACTCGTTCGCCATTGAAAAAAAACAAATCCTGGCCCCTTTACTGAGGTCTCCAACCAAACCGCGGAATGATTCGGAATCACCCCAGTTCTGAGTGAATCCGAACCATCTGTTGATACATCCAAATCTTTAAACCATTTTGCGTCAGCAGGTCCTACATATAGATCCAATTCGTCATTATCTAAAACTTCTCGAAAATCCAAAATATCGGCACCGCCTACTTCAACTGCACCCTCTTCGGTATTCGGAGGAGTTATCCCTGGTTTCACCTTATTGATGATTTCGCGAAATTTGTTGACACCCTCAAATCCCGTCTTCTTGTACAGCACCTCCCATTGTTCGTATTCTGTATTACCATTAACACCATTAATAATTACAAAAAGCGGTATTGCACTACGCTGGTTAAACTGATCCCATGCCTCCCTATCGAAATCATTACCAACCAATTTGAGTCCAGCTTCGTCTACAAATTGGTCTGTTCTGTCAGGATTATCTGACTCGATATTGACAGCAATAACGGTCACCGGTACGCCGTGATCGTTGCCATCTCGGTCTTGGAAGTATTCATATATATCCTGCTCTACAATAGGAGATGAACTTCGGCAAGGCCCACACCACCAAGCAAAGAAATCAAGAACGATTACATGCCCTTCATAATCACTCAATTTTATTGAATGTGGCAACTGAGAAGCATAACGGTCGGTTATCTCAAAATCTCGAGCAGCCTCACCAACTTCAACAACTTGTGCGCTCGCGGTGAAATTTACAAAGAGAAACAAAGTTAATATTAATGTTCTCATGTTTTGAGAAAATTAATATAAAACAATACAACTGTCAATTATAAAATGAAGCAGATTCTATTTTTTGTTGATTACGAGTAGCGATTAAGAGCCGGACTTAATTCGAAACTCAATCTGGTTGTGCTGAAGAAATTGCACGATAGAACCCAGATGCCTCTACCCATGTTTCTTTTGCTAAAATTTCACGAATTGCAGTGTCAACAAATTCCACATTCCCAGTTTCACTTATCGTAACATTAATCATAGTCTGCCATGAGTTAAGGTCAGTACTAAATTGAATATCGTAACTTTTTGAAATATCACCCGTTAGTATTAATTTTAAACCCTCATCCGTGATATCAACCACAGCCAATGATGGTTTTGTATCAGGTTCAATATTTTGGAATTCAGGTAAAAAGACATTGTCAATGAATGCCGCATCCATACCAGCAAAGGTACTAGAGTCTTTCTTATATCGCCACTGGAGCTTATTCATCCCGGATTCAAGCGAAAACTCAAACTTCTTCCAATCGACTCTACCTGACCATTTTCCAAGTACTCGACCGTTCAAAGAGAAATCCAAATAATCCCAATCCTTCTCAGAACTGACCTTAATTTGAAACGACCCGGTACCATTACCAGTCTCCCGCTCTAACACAAGAATTGACTCCTGCGCATCGGTAATCTTGCCGGATCGCAATGCATAGCTGCCTTCATATACCTGATCCGTTTGAGCATACCACGTCTTGTTACCGAAACTGCTCCAGCCTGAATCCGGTGGAATCATGCCTAACTCAAAAGTTGTAAGACCAGGAACAGGCTGGTCGTTATCGAGGAGGCTGATCGTTGCTGTCAATCCGCCCACAAGCGTTAATCCCTCTGAAGGGTCGGATAATGTCAAAGCCAACTGCTCTGTCGGCTCCTCAACCAGATCATCCACAATTCCAATAGTCACCGAAGTTAGGTCAGCACCAGGTTCAAAAATCAAAACCCCAGCCGCATCTACGCTGTAATCCTCACCGGTAGTCGCGGTGATGCCGGTGACGGTATAGTTGACAGTGGATGCCTCGCCCAAGCCTCCAAACCGGCTGACGGAAAGCACAACATCACCGTCGCTTTCAAGTACCTCATACGACAAACGTTCCAGACTGGCAGAACTCTCGTTGTCAATCACCACAACCTCCAGTGAAGTGCGACCGCCTAAGTCAACGCCCAAAGCGTCGCTAGTCAGTTCAACGGTAAACGTCTCTGCACCCTCGGCCAATGTGTCATCCAATAAACTGATTGAAATCAGAGCCTCTCGCTGACCCTTGTCGAAGTAAATATCGCCAATTGCAGCAGTATAGTCCTCACCCTCTTTAGCTGTACCATCCACAGTCTTATACTGCACCGTAACTGGCTCCTGCACCTTACCCGATCGGACAACCTTCGCTTCATAAGTAGCTATACCTTCGTCATACTCCATGCGTTGGACACGAAACTCCACACGGCCAAGAGCAAATTGCTCCCCACCGAAAACTCTAGTGATATTGTTCTGCTCGTACTCGCCCACTTGGGTAAATTGGCCACCCAGAAGGATGTTGCCGTCCGGTTGCATTGCTACTGAGAACACAGGGCCATTGGCGCCTTCACCGGGATCGAAATTTCGGTCCAACTCTCCGTTGTCATGCAGCCGTGCGTAGCTATTTCGTGAATATCCACTGATCTCAGTGAACTCACCTCCAATGATAATCTTGCCATCAGAGCGCGTACCTACATCGAATACTGCACCGTTGATTCTAACGTCGGCACCACCCCAATCCTCGTCAAGCTTACCGTTGTCCTGAAGACGGGCAACATACGGAAACTCCTTGCCATCAACCGAATTAAACTCCCCGGCAATGATAATGCCATCGTCCTCCTGAAGAGCTACCGCATGAACAATTCCATTGGCTCCCATACCGGACGAGAACTCTGCATCCGGCGTACCATCAATGTTCAAACGGCCGATCTTACCAAAGCTGCTACCAGCCAAGATTCCAAAATCACCCACAATGACTAACTTGCCGTCGGCTTGGACCGAAATATCCCGAATTGATTTATCAGCACCAGCACCTACTGCAAATGTGGTATCAAACGTACCGTCTGCATTCAGGCGAGCGATATTGTTAGCACTATAACCTGATACTTTGTTGAAATCACCACCAATGACGATACCTCCATCAGACTGCACCGCCACTGCAAAAACCTCGCCATCTACTCCGTCATCTATTTTAAAAGTATTATCGAAATATCCATCAGCATTTAGTCGAGATCCCGATGCAACTTCGTTGCCGTCAACGAGAGTATAGCGACCACCCGGGATTGACTTGCGATCCTCCTGAACTCCCAAAGCCCAGACGATATCATCCAAACCTGTGCCAATATTGAAGCTACTGTCCACGTATCCGTCAGGATGAAGGCGACTCACGTGACCATAGTTTATACCACCAACTAGTGTGAAATCGCCGCCCAACAAGATGCGCTCGTCTGAATCTACAACAATACTGTAGACCGGACCATTCGCTCCGCCCGACAGTTTAAAACCTGGATCGACACCACCCGGCATTTCGTCATCAATAATGGTTACCTGCACGCTCGTCAATTCCCCCAAGATCGCAGAACCCTCCAGTGCAATGTCCGGTGAAACAATGGCAGCGGTCAGATTAAGCTCAAACGTCTCCAGACCCTCCATTTCGATATCATCAATGATCGGCAAAACAATGACTGCTGTGTCCTGTCCAGCATCAAATGAAATTTGGCCAGCGCCCTTCAAATAATCAACTGTGTTTTGTGCGGTACCGTCGATGACATCGTACTCGATGCGAACTGGATTGACGATACCACCAGTCCGACTGACCTCAACAGATAGCGCTCCACCGTTTTCTGCTGTTTCCATTGAGTCCAAAGTCAGTGCAAAAGAACATTCATCGTCAATGATACCAACCAGAGTGGTATCCTGATCCGCTATATAGCCAACCGCAGGATTGCTCAGGATCATGCTGAATATTTCAAGTGGCTCAGTCTCTATATCGTCGAAGATTGGTACAGAAACGAATACGGATCTGGTATCTACAGGGAATTCAATCTGCATACCATCGCTACCATAATCAACAAAGGGTTCAGCTTCGCCGTCGGCAGGAGTTAAATCGAAAAGGGCTACCCAATCGTTAGGAACCGCATCGTTGATATGGATCAATTCCCATTCACCTTCCACATTATTATAAATGGCAGCTACCTTAGGGTCGTATGACTCTCCATCTCCATCTCCATCTCCATCTCCATCTCCATCTTGGTAAAGGACGATTCGCATTTCGGCCGTGTCATCAATCACCGGCTTAGCCGCGATTAAGGCCTGTGTGTAATCACCTTGGTGATTGGTTCCCATTAGCTGCCATTCCCGGATATCATCAGGAAACATAACTTTAATTATTTCCGGAATCTTAGCCTGTATCTTTGCATCAAGCTCTGGATCGTTAATTCCTCTATCGGCTGTACTAATAGAAACAGCTCCCGGATAGTCGATTGCGCCAATTCGTATCACCTCAACGACAGCCATTTCACCATTCTCAGTTACAGCAAATTCAGAGTTGGAAAACTCGAACGCAGAGTCGTCATCCCTAATACGAAGGGTAGCCGCACTCTGACCCGACACCGGCCAACCTCCAGTCACATTGGAAAGTTGAAGTAGAACAGTCTCCTCCTCCTCGACCCAAGGGTTATCGACAATGGAAACCTCAAACTGTTTCTCAAGTTCGCCAGGCAGAAAAACCAAGGTGCCAGACGCCGGTTCATAATCTTCTCCCTCTAGCGCGGTACCGTCGGCAGTTTCGTAGTCCACGCGAAGCACCCGGTTGGCCGGACCCGTGCGCTGGATCGTCACAACTGCATTTGTGCCGTTCACATTTTCGCGAACATCGAAAAACATATTAGCAAACTCCAGTTGGCTGTCGTTGTCCCCCAGCACGAAATCGACACGATCCTTCGGCTTTGCGCCCGATGAGATATAACTCCCGCCATCCACACCAATTATCCGAACCTGCACATTCTCACTGAACTCTAATTGCGGATCATCCAACGGAATAAAAGGTATCTCGACCCTGTTGGTGCCTGCCGGTATTATCAAGCTGCCACCTAGGTCCTCATAGTCAGTGATAGCACTAGCGTTACCATTGACAGCCAAACGAACGGTTACATCACGGACAGGGCCAGTAGGCACCTCAGGGCCTTCCGGTATAACCCCTCCTCCATAGCGGCCTGTATTCTGGTAATTACCGCCGAATCGGGCAAAGCCTTTTCGTGGCAACCCGCCGGAGTCCCCCTTGAAGGCATGCAGCACTCCGTCCAGCGATGGAACATAAAGTGTTCCATCTGCTCCCACAATCGCCTCAGCTAGAGGAGTTCCGCTAACATCAATCTCGTCCACCAATTCACCCTCGGCATTAACAAGGAAGAGTTTGCCAGCCGCACCTACACAAATTACTCCCTTCGTCATAAACAAAACAGAGGTACTAGGTGGAACCTTCAACTCGTATTCCCACTTCAACTTGCCAAGCTTGTCGAGCGCATAAATTTTGCCATCTGCAGCGCCAAATAAAATGTTTCCGAACACATCGATAATTGGCTGTCCGAGGATCATGCCCCCGGCATCAAAAGCCCATTGCTGCTGGCCTTCTTTGACACAGATCAACTGATGCAATGGCCCGGCATACGATTCTTCCTCGTCACCACCGCTATCGCCCTCACCTTCCCCAGGTTGTGGATCGGCCGGCGCCGGTTGCCAAGTTGCACCAAAATACACCAAATCCTTATTATTCACCACAGGAGCACTCAAAACACCCTCTGTCGGTAAAGCGTAGGTCCAACGCACTTGGCCTAACGCATCCAAGGCGTAAAGACTACCATCATTACCAGTAACAAGAATAATGTCATCGGTCGAGATTGCTGGCGAAGTTGTCACCCAGCCTCCCGTTAAATATGTCCATTTGATTACACCGTCCTTCCCGACGGCGTAAACCTTATTGTCGAGTGAACCAACATAAACAGTGCCGTCCGCTCCGATTCCCGGGGAGGAACCCTGCACTCCTGCACCAAGCGGAGTAACCCACTTAAGCGTACCAAAGGCATCCAGTGCATATAGATTGCCATCGCTGGAACCCACATAAATTGTACCGTCCACATCAATCGCCGGGGCCGCCGCGATGGATCCTCCCACCTTGAATGACCATTGCTGAGTTCCATTCGGATGGACCGCATAAAGGTTTCCGGAACCAGACCCTACGTAGATGAAACCATTTGGACCGATCGCCGGGGAAGTGATCATGCCCGGATCCCCCTTAATTTTCCACTTGGGTGTGCCGGCGGGAACTTCAATCTCGAAAACCATCATGCCCTCTGTCGGCCCCTCCTCATTGATTTCAGTTAAAGGACTGGTAAGAGTGACCTCGCCAAGATCGTCATCAAGTATAGTCAACACGTGTAGGTAATCCTTGCCCAATAGAGCAGTCGATATTGGCTCTGGAAGCGGAACTTCCTCCTCGCCATCACCGCCATCACCGCCATCACCGCCATCACCGCCATCACCGCCATCACCGCCATCACCG
>PAZI01000059.1 GCA_002715545.1 Methanobacteriota archaeon | reverse complement strand
TCCACCGCCGTCTCCACCGCCGTCTCCACCGCCGTCTCCACCGCCGTCTCCACCGCCGTCTCCATCATCCTCTGGTTCCGGCGGAGCCGCACTCAAGCGAACATGGATCATCGCATACTCCGCCGACTCAGGTGTATCTGAACTAGTGAGAGTGAACTCCACTTCCGGCAGATTCTGATCGTCGTTCTCGGGAATAACCGCACGGGCATGGATCTGAGATCCAACGCTGTAACCTTCACCAGGCAACACCTTAAGGACGATATCCTCCGCAATCTCGTTAACCGGGTCATCAATGGCCTGTACTTCGATGTTTACTGTTCGTGATCCCTTTGGCATGCGCACACGATTGGCAATGCTGACATAGTCGGACTGGTTATTTGCCGTACCGCTAATAGCAATATTGACCTCTATTTCCTCGCTGGTGTCGTTCCGGCTTAAGGTCATCTGTGTCGCACTACCTCCCTCGGGCACTTCCGAGTCTCCGCTCAACGCGAGTTCAACGATTGGCATTGAGTCCTTAATCAGTATTGAGGCACTGTTCTTTGGATGACTATTATATAGAGTACTATCAGAAATGTGTACCACCACATACTCATCTCCTTCGGGATCAGAATCCTCCTCGGCATCAATACGGATGACTGCTGAAATGTCGCCGGCCGGAATTACCACTGAACCACTTAGCGGCTTATAATCCACCCCCTTGGTAGCTGAACCGGACACCAAATAGTTTACCATCAAATCCTTGGAATGATCACCCGTGCGGGAAACCAGCAAACGCGCCCGGTTGTCTCCAGGATTATCTTCCTCCTCCATCGCTACAGAATCCAATGAAGCAATACTTATGACCGGTAGTTCATTATCAATAATGAGAATTTCCACATCGATTGGTGCTGCCATCTGAAATGTCTCATCTGGTGCCACGGAGAGGATAAGATTCTCTATGCCTTCAATATATTGGTCGTCATTTGGACGGATCACAATTAACCCCCTAGCCTTTCCAGGCTCGAATGTGAACCGATCAGGAATCTCAAAATAATCGAGATTATTTTCCGCACTTCCAGAAACAACATAAGGAATCTCAATTGCCTCGCTAATATCACCAACACGAATCATCTCGATAATGGCCACATCCCGACCATTCTCATTGGCCAAGCCATCCAGAAGAGCGACTGTAACCATCGGCAAAACCGAAGGATCATTGTCTTCAATACCCAGCATGAGTTTCCCCGAACCGCCGGGTATCCAGTCGTAGGTGGATTGATAATAATTGGTCTGCATATTAATCGAGCCAGCATACCAGCCCGGGGGAGTAATTTTCCCCATGCCCGTGATGATGCCAGGGTTGACCCGGAACATAATCTGTTCAGCACCTTCAAAAACATCATCATCCTCAACCTCCACCTCGATCTGCACTTGGTTAAGACCGGCTGGAAAATAAAACTTACCATCAGCTATATTTGTCTGAGCATATCCATCTAGTATATAATCCAGCTCAAACTCCGCACTACCGCTAATAATAAAATCCACTTCGAGTGGTTCTATCAAGCTACCTGTACGTGTTACCGTTAAAAATGTTGGCAGAGTGGCCCCCTCGGCAATGGAGTCCACAGATGAAATTATATCGATTCTTGGAATTTCCGATGCAAGGAATAATAATTCGTTTGCATCCATATCATTAACCTCGAGCGGATTCTCAAAACCCACCGGAGTGGCATTAAAACCAAAAAGGTTAGCGTTTAGTGCATAAGACTTATCTCGTTCAACCCCAACCAGTACAAAGTTGCCTTCTGCATCAGTAAAGGCACGCAAAACTGGCCCAACCAATTCGGCTTCTGGATCGCCGGGGACCGCCTCTTGTGCGGCTACCTCGACATTCTCCACCGGTATTCCAATATCAGAAATAACTTTGCCTGAAATCCGAAGTGTCCCCGGACTGTCTACTGTCACAACAATATAGCGGCTTGTATGCCCCCCCTTCATATCGGTGACTTCGCAGCGCACCAGATATTCCCCTTCAACAAAAAAGACATGGCTTACCTCAGCATCATTGTAGGCATAATTACCATCCCCAAAGTCCCAATAAATCGACAAATTATCCCCATCCGGATCAGTCGCTTCTGCCATAAAGAAGACCTCATCCTCCTCTTCAACTGACGCAGCCGAAGCAGCAATTTCCAAAACAGGTGGCCTGTTGTCCTTGAAAGCACCTATATTAACAATCACATCGATCCAAGGTATCTGCACGCCTTGTTCACTCTGAGCCACCGGCGTCACATGCAGACCAATGCTCTGCTCCACAAAGGTGCGCCCAATCATGAGCGGCGAATCAAGAACCCCACCTGCGCTGCCAGGCGAAGCATCAAGCAGCTTGGACAGAGAACCCGTATCCTGCATCAGCAATTGCAGTCCGTTGCGACTCCAATGATCGAGAAGAGGCGAAACATCTTTTTCCTCTCCCATCATGTCGATAAACGTGTCGCCACCTGGCGACCATTGATTCCGCTGGTTGGACACTCTGTATTGAAGCCAGTAGGTTCTGTCTTCATCGCGGGTGATACGCAGCGCGTGGACGCCATCATCGGTTAGTCTCGGGACATCGTAAGCATACAGTCTCAAGGATATGCTGGACTCTAATTCCGCAACAGCCGACTCCGGTAACCAGCCGAGAGTATGCTTTGCTGGTGCATTAAACTGGCGATTACCTCCACCCATAATACTCCACAAATCCCCATCATACACCCATGTTCCTGGGCCATAAACACTGTCACGACCAAGCAAATCGGCTAGAGAATGAGGAATCGGTGGATCAGGAGACATGGGATCAGGAGGGACTTTTTCCGGAGCAACAGTGTCCCAGTAGTCCGCCGATTGGCTGGAGCCAAATAGCCCAGAAGCCAGCTTCCTGATAATCGCCTCGACATGGTATCCCTTTATGAACATCCCACCGGTAAATCCAGAAACAATCCATTCATCATAGACCGGTCCAGTAAGATCGCTAACGGCAATCAAAACCCAATCATAACTCGCCGGATCGTGTCCCTTGGCCTCAGCCAGTTCTATGGCCGAATCCTTGATCAAACCTTGACCCTTCTGCTCATACCACAACTTGCTACTGGGCAGCGTCAGTGTCGGTGTGATGGTCGTCGTAAACGAAAGTGTCCCGTACGATGACTCCACAAAAAAATCGTTTACCTCCTTCATAGTTTGCTCAAGCAACTCCGCACTTGGTGGATCGGCTAGATCATCAGCAAAGTTTAGCTGAATAATCAGCACATCTTTGTCACCCTGAGAGACAACCGATTCCAAAGCTGAAAGGTGTGACTCATCACCAGGACTGGGGCTGGCACCCGACTCAGCACCAAGCAGCTTGAAGCCGAGCTTGCGGGCATGTTCGCCGCGCGACAGGACATAAGTGCTCTCACCTGCCGAGGCTAGCACTCCACCCTCGGCCAGACTCGCACTCTCTCCTGTGACAGGGTCTATACCTGTGGTTGATTGGCCTGCCGCAACCGCGGTTGCCGTGGCAGTATCACCCATAAGACGTACTGGCGATTCGTCAATCGCTGCATCACCATCGAGAGCAATCCCGCTGAACGGCAATACTTCACGTGAGCCCATCCCAGAAAGAAGCCCGTAAGTATGGGCGGTGTATGTCTGACCATTGTGGACCAGATCAACAACCGAAACACGATCCAAACGTAAATCAGTTGCGTACTGCACGGGCTGCTTGAGCAACCGAGGATCTAGACCGTGATACTGCTCTGCGGTGGCGGCAAGAGGGCTAACTCCCTTGGCCAAACTATATTGCTCCTGAACCTCGAATCGACCTAAACCATGAATTGACTGCTCTAATTCGGCTTGAACGGCCTTAGGCAAAACATGCCGAGCATCATCATCAATGCGCCGGGCGATGGCTTCTTTCGGATTTTCACGAATGAGACGTGCCATTTCTACCCGACGTGCCTTGGCAAACCGGAGTCCCTCCTGGAGATCAGCAGTGCCAGCCATAAACTCCTTCGACCATCGCTGGAAAGCGCCAATGGGATCAGTCAGTGTTTTTTTAGCCTGCTGAAAAGTGCCTGTTTTCTGGCCTGCTATAATAGAATCCCATCGTAATTGTGGAGTATCAAAAACTGTATGCCGAATAGGAACAGCATTATTACTCTGGACAGCTTGTAGAACCGAAGGACTCCTTATTAGCTTTTCACCACTAGAGAAAACATCCTCTGACTTAGTGAGTTTGAGTCCAAGCAGCACAACTGCTGCTGTTAGAAAAGTGCTGTAAAAAAAATTTTTCATTCCCTCTTGACTGACATATGGGCCAAACCGTCAAAAAGTAATCAACTTTTCATATATGTCGCACCCAAAAAATTATCAAAACGAACAAATCGCAATTAACTTGCTTGACTCATTGGTCGCTGATGACAGCCCTAAAGTACTGAGACTTAAAGCGCATAACATCAATGTTGAAATCAACCTTGCCGTTTGAATCGGACTTCTCAACGGCTAACTTCGTCCAATCCGTTAAATTCAAACTAGATTCAATTTGATAACGAGTGAAGGATTCCCCAACAACACGCACCAAATCTTTTTCAAGGTCATAATTAATAAATAGTTCTGGAGGCAACGGACTAGTTAAAGCCTCTACAACACCAAGACCAGTGTAGGGAGAATCTTCCTGCTCCTCGAATGTACCACCAAAAGCAAACAACTTCCCAGGAATCTCGCCAGCTGCATAAACAGTCCCATTTAAATTAAGATTATTGTAGCGGTCAGAAACCAATTGACCATTTGAGTCAAGGAGTGCAATCCGGTTCGCAATCTGTTCATTCCATTTTTCAAATCGCCCCGAAGCAAGAATCTTTCCGTCTCCTCTAAGGGCTAGTTGCCTGACGACGTTGTTGAAGCCCAAACCGACATAAAATGAATCATCGATGGAGCCATCTCTATTCAAGCAAGCAATTCTTCGGCTCGAAACACCATTTACAGTTACAAATCCACCGCCAATTAAAACTGAGCTATCCATGCTCAAGACAGAGAAAACAGGCCCGTCTGGGTAATCAGAAGGCTGAAAAGAGTCATCTATAGTTCCATTGTGTCCAATCCTAACAATATTCTTCAAAGTGCCATTTGATTCAGCATCAAAATCGCCAGCGAGATAAATTCCGTCCTGAGTAACATCGATTGAATATACCGCTCCATTAATAGCATGGCGCTCAAAATCGCCATTCAAACCGCCATCATGCGAAAGTTTCAGAACCCCAAAAGACCCTGCCACGTAAAGATCATTCCCCCATTTCTCAATATCATAAACCGTTGAAATAACCTCGGCCGGTGCCTCAAATGAATTATCGAGACGGCCATTATGATCAATTTTGACGAGATGATTCACTGATTTTTCACCGGAAGAGTTAAACAAACCACCAACAAATATACCGTTAAATGCATGCTCAATGGCATAAACTGCATTGTTCAATTCAAATTCCTCCAACAGTAAAGCACTAACTGAACCTTCATCATCAAAATAAGACAAACGCATAGTCTCAACCCCGTTGATTGATGAATAATCTCCTCCCACAAGGAAACCATTTCGATCTGGTTCAATACTATAAACAGGCCCGTCAGCCCCCCTTCCGCTAACAGCCGAAATAAAATCCTCTGATTCATCATCCACAATAATTATGTTGGCAAAATTGGGAGGAGTTATCTGGGCATCACCGGTGGCCTTGACCAATCGCACCTTGAATGCCTCTGCACCCTCCTCTTCCTTGTCATCCAAAATTGGAATATCCATGTATTGAACAAAATCACCATCGGAGAAAATAAGCTTACCGCTTTCTGATGAATAGTCCTTGCCAAGCGAAGCGGTTAAATCACTCATCTCATACTCAATTTCTACTATTCCAGTAAAACCGTTTGTTCTAACAATACCAATAGTGGCGTATTTGGCATTCTCCATGACCTTAAAATTGGGATATTCAAATGAAAACTCACCCGTTGCAAAATCATTATCAATGATGTTTAACATCGACTCATCTGACTGGATGAATGCATTACCAACTAAATTTGTTATTAGCAAAACCACATTTTCGATAGGCTCTATTTTATCGTCATCTAGAATTGGAACAGTCACGAACTTATTCGTTTCGAAATCTGTAAACTGAACCTTATTGCTAACCGAGATGAAATCAGCACTTGCCTGAGCTGTGCCATTGGTCGCCGTTATGAACGACATTTCAAGATCACCAAGCAATGAACCGTATCGTTTAATCTCAATCCTTGCCAACGCACCATCTTGACCTTCAGTCACCGAATACAAAGGCCTACCAAACCCGACTGCGCTGTCATCGCTCGTTATAATCAGTTTAGCATTTGATTGAAGACCCTCAGTTCCAGCATCAAAATCAGTCAGCCTGAGATCGACTATCTCATTTGGTTCTATCTCTATATCATCAAGTATATCAATTGTAAGATTCTGGATAGCTTCACCCTCTGGAAAATCAAGTCGACTTAGCAGCGGTTGATAATCAATACCAGCTGTTGCGCTATTAAAGTCACCGCTTTCTAATGTTTCGAAATTGGCCGAAATTTCACCCATTAAGCCACCAGTACGTACAACTCGAACCGTTGCGTTCGTACCTTTTTCATTGACTAAAAATTCAGAAAAATTGAACTGCAATTTTCCAGGAGTTCGAATAATTCCACCGTGGATCTGCGCAATGTGATGTTTGGACTCGCTATTAAATTCAGTGAACCCACCTCCAATGATTATTTTGTAGTCTGGTCGAATATCGATACCAAGTACCGAACCATTTGCACCTGTACCAAAATTAATTGTTGGATCAACGGAACCATCAGTTCTTAGACGTACGATTGCATTTTTATTCAAACCATTAAAGAGACTGAAATCACCACCTACATTGATCTTGCCATCAGCCTGTAATCGAATCTCATAAATTGATGCATTTGCACCAGTTCCAACATTAAACAACTCATCAGGTGACCCATCTCTATTCAACCGAGTTATCCTGTTGGCCAACTGACCCTGATAAGTAGTAAAAAGCCCTCCCACAATGAGCTTCAAATCAGGCTGGGCGACCACTTTCTTTACTGAACCATTGAATCCATCCGCAACGGAAAAGCCCTCAATTAATCGGCCGGTTGAATCAAGCAGAGCAATTCCCGCATAAGGTTTAAGATTATATTTTTTAAAGTCACCGCCTATTACAACATTACCATTGGGCAAAACATCAACAGAGTTAACAGTAAAATCAGGACCGATACCGGGATCAAAACCCTCATCTATATCTCCATTTGGCAAAATCCGTGCAATGCGAACGCGATTCAATCCATTGTAGGTTGTGAAATCACCCACAATAATAATTTTCCCGTCATCCTGTATTACCAAGTCGGACACAGGGTTATCCGCACCTGCGCCAGGATTAAATGTTTCATCCAAAATTCCATCAGCATTCAACCGAGCTATTCCATTGCGCGATATGCCATTAAATGTCTTAAAGAAGCCAACAACAAGAGCCTTTCCATTTTCATCTATCTTAATCGCTCTGACCGGGCCATCAAAACCAGCTCCAAGGTTATAAGATCCATCAATTTGTCCGTCAGGATTAAGCCTCGCGATCCTACTGCGGTTTAGTCCGTTTACATTGGTGAATTCACCGCCAATAATAAACTTTAGGTCATCCTGAATGACGATAGTATCAATAAAATCATCTGTACCTGCGCTCTGGTTAAATGAGGTATCAATAGTTCCCGGGGGCACATTGTTTCTTTCGTCATCAATTATGTTAAGGACAGCGATATTCGGCGTCCCCAACTTGGCTCTGCGGATGAAACCGTGCCTAGGCTTGGGATTGTTCAACCTAAGGACAACAGTCTCGTTAATATCCATTACCTCTATTTCATTCAAAATCTGAACCGTAAAATAGGCAGTAGGTTGACCAGGTTCAAACACAAGAGTACCACTGGTTGGCGCAAAGTCCTCTCCCGCTTTCGCTGTTCCATCAATTACGTCATAATCAACAGACACAGTTTCGCTAAGTCCATTTACTCTTGATACTGATACTAGAAATTCACCCCCATTTTCAGTGACATAAAAGTCGGGACTTGCAAAAGCCAACTCTCCATAACTGTCATCATTAAGAACTGATATGGTTGCTTTCTTAATACCTAGTCTTGGCTTCTTTTGCTCGGTACCTCCACTATTTTGAAGAATGACATTGTATGACTGATCCAAATTAACCAAATCGTCATCTGGAATATCAAACACAATATAATTATCCTCAGCATTCTGGTTTGCCCAATCCAGTGTCCCCTCAAGTACAATATTTTCTGAATCATCACCCAACTGAGTTATCAAGTAGTCAACATGGACCCGGCCTTGGGTACCTCCGACTCTTTGGACAGGTATTCTCAATTCCCCTTCATTTTCCTTGATTGCAAATTCTTCAGATGCAATCGAAAGGACGCCAGCCTCATAATCATCATCCACAATGACCACCAATGACTCACTTCTAGAAAATGGGCCATCTATGGCTGCACCACCCTTGGGTTTTGACAATTCAATTCGGAACGCTTCATCCGGTTCCTTGACTGTATCATTGTTCAAGGTAATGAATATCGATTTATGGACCTCCTCAGGCTCAAAAGTTACATCAACTGTACGTTTAATATAATCTGACAGAATACTAGAACCATTAGCCTTCGAGTATTCTAAATTGACGAGATCCTGATCTGTCAGATCCAATGTTTTCAGCTGAACACTAACCTGTCCATTTGAACCATTTACCCTCTCGAGAGTTAATCGAACCTGCCGAGTCCCTTCATCGCTGTAATAGCGCTCCCTAACAAAACGAATCGTCCCATGTTTAAAATCATCATCAACCGTGGTCAGATAGGCCGTCCTCCTACCTAATGCAAATCCAGAAGCCATATTTGCCCCACCTAGATAAAGCTTTGACTTTGGCCGGTACAGCGATAGTTCAACTCGCTCGTTACCCTCTATCCAATCATCATCATTAACATGAAGCCACCACTCATTAAGATCGGTAAACCATCTTGGAGCGGCAAAAAGTAGTTCCCGACTACCGTCTGGTAGTATCTCAACAACATCATCTGCCTTATAACCAAAGTTATTTATTCCTGAGAAAGCATCGCTCACCTGCCATCCACCCTTATAATAAGAAGTAAAAGAATAAGCGGAAAACCATAAAGTTGGGTAAACGATTTCCTGAATATTTTTATCATAATCGACATTTTCAAAGGCGGAACCAGCGGCCTGACTTGGGTTAATCGTTCCGGCCATTACCGTTCCAGCTCCCAGATTGCCGTCTTCACGTTCCAATTTAATGAAATGTGACTTGATAAACTCATCTGCAAAATAAAACTCTGATTCAAAACCAATACTCCCGGGTCCTCGTGTCAATCCACTATCTACAAACAAACCACCTCCACTCGGGTAGTATCCATAACGATTACCCACAATTCTGGTTATATTGTTTTGCGGGCTTTTCTGGAAGTTACTGTAACCACCGCCGACCTTCTTAAATGAACCGCAAATATATAAATCTTTGTCAGAAGTCAGACTTAAATCGCGAATAAAATTCCTTGGATCTTGTGCCCCACTCCTTGGAATGCCTGCGAACTGGATGAAGGAGTTATCCATGAATGTTGTATCCAGCATCCCATTTGAATTTAACCTGGCCAACCCGTATCGTCTTACTTCATCAAAACTGTGAAATAGCCCAGCGGCATATATTTTCATATGGTCTGGATTCGGAACAGGAGCACCTCCACCTATATTCCCATTTTCATCATAGGCCCTCCTCGAACTATCAGTATCCAGTACAATAGAATACACAGTCGCATCAAAACCAACCCCCGGGTTAAAACTTCTATCAACGGTTCCGTTTGGATTCAATCGCGCTATCCTGTTGCGTTCCACAAAATTTATCCGAGTAAAGTCCCCAGCAATAATGATTTTCCCATCAGGCTGGACGATGACATCATGAATAATTCCGTTTGCACCCTCGACACTTTCAAAGTCCGGATCAATACGACCATCTGACTTATACTTAACAATAAAATTACGCTTCAAGTCACCAACCCTGTTGAACTCACCCACAACAATTACTGACCCATCTCCACCAATATCAACCGCATTAACCGGGGCATTTGGAACATGTTTTGGAGCAAAAAGATGATCAATGGCACCACCTGGATTAAGCCTCGCCATATGAACAGCATTGGTATTGTTATAACTAGTGAATTCGCCCACGACAAAAATCTTTTCGTTTTCCATAACTTTCAAGTCACGGACCGTCGCATCAAATCCCGCCCCCACATCAAACTCATTATTATATGAACCATCAGCATTGAGTTCTGCCAACCCAAAGCTAACATTTCCATTATAGGATCTGAATCCACCACCTATCAGAATGTTTCCATCCTTTCTCAATTTAATAGCGGTAACCGTGTCATCGGCACCAGTTCCTGACTGGAATTGACGATCAACACTACCATCCACATAGAGCCTTGCCAAACGGTTGACCGGATAGCTATTAAAAGATGTAAAGTCACCACCGATTATCACCTTCCCATCAGGCTGCGCTTCAACTGCATGAACTTGATTATTTGCTCCCGGATCGAAGATGTAAGGAGGCTCAGTATCGTACTGAGAGTGCGGATTAAAATTTCTATCATAACTGCCGGCTGCAGCTTCACCTCGAATCGGTTCGTTGACCAATTCAACCTTCTTAATTCCATCATCACCAACTGAGATATTTTTATTCTTCAGATCTCCGTCTGCAACAATAGTGACCTGAGCAACTTGTACATTAGATATCCCTCCAGCTGGATTGTCACCCGGCCACCTTCCAACGCTTGGCTGATTCGGATCCTCATCATATAGAAAAACCCAAAAATCCTGATTAAAATCTACTTCATCATTGTTTATTATAGGAATCTCAATCACATATGATAGTGATCCTGAAGGAGGAGGCTCAAACCTACCACTTAAGGGAACAAAATCGCCATCACCGAAGGGTGTTATATTAGCACTTTCCGGAGTTAGATTTTGAGGGTGTGTCCAATACCACGGAGTAGCATAATCTGAACCAGCCACTAGTTCCATATACATACTTACTCCCAAAGGAGTTAGAAATATACCAGTATGAGTATCCCAATCTGGCTGATTTACTGACTGCCCTGGACCGTCGGGAAATGGAGGACCGTAACCTAGATTATTAACGCCACTCCAGTTGTGCCCCCCTAACGCAAAAGTCGGATTATCAGGCAAAGCCACCCAATGAACATTTGCAGTAGCTCCTTCTCCTCCCCAAACTTGAATTTTGGCAGTCCCTTGAGATTCTCGAACTCGATGATGTTTACGCGCAAAGTGCCAACCATCATAAACTAATCCTGGATCTACACTGAGATCGTCACTTACATAAGGGTGCAGCCAAGGCTGCCTTTCAACAATAATTGTAGCTGAAATTTCACTCGTTGACTGCCAGTTCTCATTCCTGAATTGAGGTTTCACGTAATCAGGTTCGCCATCATCCTTTCTCAGGTTAAATAAGTTTAAGCTAAAACTAGCCGTATTAACGGTAGTTCGAGAAAACCCGCCAAAACCATCAGGATCATAACTTGTCCATTCGCCATAGGGTAAAATTGGAATATCGATATACGCATAGCTCTGCCCCTCCTCCATGATCAGGGTGCCGGATTTGGAAATATAATGTTCACCAGATCTAGCATCTCCATCCCGAGTGGCATAATCCATCTTGATACGGCCATGTACACCTTCCATCCTAGTTATTGTCACACGTATCCCATCGTCATCCCCCATGATCAGCCCATCCTGAGGATTTTCCTCATCGACCGCTATACTGTTGCCGGCATACCATCGATTTTTCCCTAAACCATCGGTTTCTGTGACTCGATAGATATTATTCCTGAAGTAATCTATCGAACCCGAATTCAAAAACTCATCGTCTTCCTGATCATTCCACCGTGTAAACATAACAGTTCCAGCCTCCTTGTCCTGAATTTCAATCATGGCCTTCGATTGATCACCAAGTTTGGCTCCTACCGAGTTATAAAGCTCAACACCAAATCGTTCATTATTTTCCTGATCGAAATCATCATTAATCTTCAGGGTAACGGTCTTTTCAGATTCACCAGGCTTAAAATACAATTCTCCGTCAACCGCCTGATAGTCGGGATTGTCACCCGCACTCAAAGCATTGTAGTCAATTGTCCGGTATTGGACAGTGGTCGTATCCTCGAGGCCTCCACGCCTCCATACCTTAAGCGTTAACTGCTCACTCGTTTCATCCAGTGAGTAATTGTTGTACTCAAATGCAATTTGAGTCCTTGCAAGATCCTTGTCGCTATCATCAACCAAAAGCTCCACAGATTCAGACCCAAGTAAAAGCGCAGAACCTACTGGCTTGGGATCCCTCAAGTGAATCACGATGCTTTCAACCCCCTCATGTTTGAAATCATCAATTATGGGAATGCTGACTACTTTTTCTTTTTGCCCAGCTTGAAAAGTAATTGTACCTGAAACATCCTCATAATCCTGACCCGGAGAAATTGCGCGCGCTGTACCGGGTTCCGTGAAGTAATTCACAGATACAACACGATTTGTTGCGCCAGTGCGTAAAACGGTAAAATTAGCCACCTTTTCCTGGTTTGATTCATCCACTTTGTAATCAAATTCCAACCCGTTTTCAGCAACAGCTGAAAAACGGACCGCACTATCATTGTTTTCAATGATCAACTCAGAAACCGATTGAGGCCCCGGAGCCATCGCATCGAAACCTTCAAGTTCCAAATTGAGAACTTCGTCAGGCTCATCAGCAAAAAGATCGTCAATAATGTAAATAACGGGAATGTCCCCATCAACACTTCTCTTCATGTTTTCAAGATCGTCTATTTCCGCCACATCTGCGATTGAGATAATCCTAATATCCTTAAAAACTTCACCTATATCAAAATGTATCGGAAGAAAATCAAGTTCATCATTAGTTGAAAACGCCACGTAATCATAAATTGCATAAGGGTTGCCTGACGGCATCCACTTTGTAGCATCATTACTTGTGACTTTGAGTTTACATAAGCCATTGGATGTTAAACCCAGCTGTCTCTTTAATTGTATAGTATAGCCCTTTTCATTTTCTGAAAACCGCACCTTTGGCTTTATGAAAGAAACCAAACCGCCTCCGAAATTAATACCGCCATAAACCTTGGCTATGTAACGACTGACAATATTGTTGAATGAAGTAAAATCTCCACCAATTAGAATCCTATAATCCTCCTGAATCACCAACGTGCGAATAGTATTGTCTGAACCAAATTCAAAATTAATGGTCGGGTCTAACCCCCCCTCTTGAGTCAAACGTGCAATTCGATTTCTTTTCCGTCCATGAATCTCTGTGAAATTACCGACAACCACCAATTTACCGTCGGGTTGAAGCGCAGCATCAAGCACTTCACCATTCATAAAACCGGATCCTCCATCAGCGGACGTATTATAGGCTAAATAATCCTTTTTTGATGCGTTTGCTTCCGCGATGAACAACGCAATGTTGGCCTGCTCAAGTGAACCCTTAGCCTGCTCAAGTGAGACAACCAACTCGTCCAACACTACCTCAGCAGCTGCAACCTGCACTAGAGCTGCCTCATGCTCCGCCTCCAACAGAACCAATTTGGCGGCTGCCGTATCAACTGCTAACTGGGCCGCGGCGGCAGCGGCTATATCATCCGAAGTCGCACCCTCGGCCGCTGCCTTTGAATTTGCCAACACAAGTGCTGCATTCGCCTGAACTAATGTGCTATTTGCCTCCTCAATATTTGAGCTAACTGCAGATTCGATCGCAGCAGATTGCAGTAATGCTGTATTTGCATTTTCCTGTTCTGCTTTCAGTGCTGTGACTTTAACTTCTGCAGCCGCATACGATGTCCTAGCCTTTTCTGCAGCTAATATATCTTCACTAGCAGCGCCGGTAACAAGCTTACCAGTAGCACGTACCTTTATAATATTTTTATAAAACCGCCCCGTCCCGGTTTTAATATTGAAATCGCCAACCAAAATAATATCTCCATCTGGGTGACCCAAAACCTCATTAATGACTCCGTCTTTGAATGGTTCTTTTTGATAAATGTTGGAAAAGTTATCTGAAAATTGTTCACTTAATTGCCCCTTAGAATTTATCTTGGCAACTTTCTGAGCAATTGAGTTGTTGCTGAACTGTTCAAAATCTCCAGCTAAAATAATTGAACCATCCGCTAATTGTATCGCACTGTGAATTACCCCCGCACTACCAACATCATTTGACCATGGTGTGACATCTACGGAAAACGAATCCAAGACCACAAGACCTCTCCGTAACTTGCCCTTGTAGTTTTGAAAACCGCCAACCAGAAGGTAATTACCATTCGTCAATTCTATTATATTATGAACAATCCCATCAAACGCAGCACCAGGGTCGAACGAATCGTTGAGATACCCATCACTGTTTATCTTGGCAATACGATTGCGTGCGGTTCCTGTTACTTCAGTAAAATCCCCCACGATAAACATCGAACCATCTTGAAGGGGCAAAATATCAGTAATAGATCCATTTGTTCCGCCCTCAACATCAAATTCGCTATCCAGAACTCCCTTACTATCAAGCTTGGCTATTCCTTTTCGAGTAATACCGTTTATTACTGTAAATTCCCCAGCTAGAAGCAAATTGTTCTCCTTATCTCGCTTAATTACATCCACAGCCCCGTTGACCCTGATCCCAACACCAGTGTCGAAGAAAGTATCCACGCTACCTGCAGGCACATTCACAGTTTCATCGTCGACTATGTTAACCCTCGCACTTGCGGTGGAGCCAATAACTGCTCCACCAGTCGCGTTACTAATAGATAAACTAAAATACTCGGTATTTTCATTAGCATAATCATCCAGAATCTTTAATTTGATTTCCTGACCGGTTTGACCATCTTCAAAATATAATGTTCCACCGGATTGAACATAGTCTGGAAAATCACCGACAGAACTGGCCGTGCCATCGCTCAAAACATAATCAACCTGAATATCCCCCTTGGATCCTTCGGTTCTTTTAACATAAACCGACAACTCTGAACCGTTTTCATTCACGTAATAATCCGAGTCGCCAATGAGCACCTCTCCTGGATTATCATCATCGTCAATCGACAAAACGACCTGACTTCTTTCACCTAGTATGACATTTTGAGCATTTGCTAAAGAAACCTCAAATGACTCCAATTCTTCAATGAGATCATCATTAACAATCGGAATTGTGATCCACTTTTGTTCAACATCCTGATGCGCCCAATTCAATATACCCTGCATGGGTAAATAATCCTCTCCGGAATTGGCAGTTAATGAACGAGTTGAATAAGTGACGCTAGCCTGCCCCCGGCTGCCACCCACACGCCTAACCGGAACTGAAACCTCCCCATCACCCTCGACAACCTGCCCTGCATCGACAGCGAACTCAACCTTCCCACCCTTCAAGTCATTATCGACAAGAAAAACCTTTAAAGTTAGCAATTTATTTCCGCTAGCCAATTGGCCACCGCCAGTAACATTAAAAAGATCAACTTCAAAGTATTCATCAGCCTCCTGAATCTCATCATCTACAATCTTAATCGTTAAGGATCTTGATTCCTGACCACTTGCAAAACGCAAACTTCCCGTTCGTGAGTTAAAATCCTGAGGCGAGGATGCAGTCCCTGTTCTTGTCCTGTATTGGACAGAGATACTCCCATTGTAACCATTAAAGCGTTCTACATTTATTGTAGCAGTTCGGTCCGCCTCATTAAAATAAAGACTGTCAGCTGTAAACTTTAGTTCGCCAGCTTTAAAATCATCATCAATAATAAGTAATCTGGCCTCGGTTCTCCCAAGTGAAATTCCGGTTGGTATAATTTCACCCCCCAAATTAATATATCCCCTTGGAACAGATAACTTCAATTTTGCTGTCTCATTCCCTTCAATCACCGAGTCCTTAACAGTAAATACTTCAAAGGCTTTTATACCATTCTCACCATCCTGTAACTGCCATCCTTGGCCATCAAAACCAAAAGCCGGCACAAGACTATCCTCCTCTTCATATGGAAAACTTGTGCCATCGACATTGGTTAAATACTGCGTAGGAAGACGGTCATATACACTTAAACCTGAAGCTCCTTCAGGCGGTTCAAATTCATGCGGCAATAAGGCTCGATAAACATCGGCATCAATAGAATAATACATTGCATCGACGAAATCGTTGGCAAATGACCAAAACCATAATAAAGATCCACCCGTTCCAACCGCTTGATTAACGTAATGCTCAAAAACAACGGGCTCCTGCATCCTTAAATAATCGGCCTCCTCTGTTGAGACAATGTCACTTCCTTGCGCTGCACCCGCACCTGATTTAAGGTTTTCAGTCTCTATAATAGCACTGGCAAAACCTCTTCTGCCATTTTTCCTACGAATAAGAATTTGTCCTGTTAATTTATCCTCATCAACCCGATACTCATCCTCTTCAAATTCCAACTCTCCAGGTCCCGATGTTTCTCCAGAACCAAGTTTAGCGACATTTGAAACTGACAGTGAACTCGCGCGCGACGATCCTCCACCTATTTGATCAAAATTTCCTCCGATAAAAATGCTGGGCTCCTTTTCGTCACCTGCACCAAGGACAATCGAGTTGATCAACCCGGTAGGCTGGGTTGAAGTTCCCGCAGTTAATCCTGCAAATTGATTATATGCAGTATCAAGAAACGAAGTATCTACTGAACCATTGGGATTTAAACGGGACAATCCCATGCGCCTGGTTCCATTGTAAGATCGAAAATCGCCTGCTATAAGAATACGATACATCGGAACCCCGATCTCTGCCCGAATATATTCTTGCATATACAACGGTACCATACCCCCGTATTCACCATAATTTTGAAGATAATCTAAATCCCTTATTTCTTCATCCAAATCAACATCAGACTCATTTAAATCTGCTAAGTCTTTAATTAGTGCATCCTGATCTTTCAGATGAAATGTATTTCGAGCAACAACATTTAAACTGTCATCAATCTTTACTGAATAAACAGGACCATCTGCACCCGTTCCCACATTGAATGCATCATCCAGTTCACCATCAGAATCAAGTACAGCAACATTGTTCATCTTGTATCCCTTGACCTCAGCAAAGGAACCCCCAATCACAATCCGCGACTTTGCACCCGTCGAAACAACGTCGATTGCATAAACATCTCCCAGAACTCCTTTACCTATTGCAAAATCTTGGTCCAATTGACCATTGTCTTTTAAGACCGCCAAGGAACTACTGGGAACACCTCCAATCGCCGAAAAACTACCTCCAATTACTATCCGACCATCTGGCATCTGAGATACGGCATATATTGGACCATCAGGGCCCTCTCCAATATCAAAACCTTCATCCACGCTTCCATCGACATTAAATCGCACAATTGAATTTCTCTTGAAACCATCAACCATGGTAAATTCACCAACGACCAAAACTTGATTGCCTTGCGAAACCTTAAGATTATATACTGTACCATCCTCGATACCTCGACCTGGTATAAATTCCATATCGATAGATCCATCCGCATTAATTCTAGCGATTCCGTTTCTTGGTTGCCCATTGTAGGAACTAAAACCGCCACCGATAACATATTTTGAGATGATCTCCTGCTGAAACTCATCACCTTCAACCGCAAACAACGACAGTTCTATAGAGTTAATATAATTATCTGCACCAGTTCCTGGGTTAAATGACGTGTCAACATCACCCTCATTATCGCCTGCTGCAAAAACTCTACCTATCCGATTCAAAGGAGTAGCATTAATGGATGTAAAATCACCCACAACAACCAATTTTTCCTCTCTCGATTCTGGAATCTCTGTTGATGAATCAAGTCCTTTTCTGATAAGCGCCATGTCATAAATATCATTATTCACTGCAGGCGAAAAATCACGCTTAGCACTCCCCGCAACAGTTCCTTCACCACTCAATATAGTGACAGTCGCCCAATACTGAACACCAAGAGAAACACCTGGCTTTAGATATTGTATTTCATTTTCATCTCCACCATCTCCACCATCTCCACCATCTCCACCATCCCCACCATCTCCATCATCTCCACCATCTTCGTCCACAGCTTCACCTGCTTGATCTGCACCCTCTGACAACCTCTCATAGTCAGGTTCATACAGCACCACCACAAAATCCTCGTTGAATTCAAGGTAATCATCCTCAATAGTTTTAACTAGAATCTGCTGAGGTTCCTGCGAATTAGCAGCAAATGTTAAAGTACCGGTGGTGACATGAAAATCGCGAGTGACATCGTTAGGGGATACAATTTTATTGAATGAAGGACTCAACTCCCTCTCTCCGGTCGGGGTCGCAATATCAGAACCAGGATTTATTATTGGAATGTCCAACTCACGATTATGCATGAACTGATCAATATCCCCGAAAAACATTCTCGAAGACCCACCATAAAGTGCAGTGGGCATGATCCGAGGCTCGTCCCCAGGCATCATGCCATATTTAATGTCCTTTATTGGCCCGAATAATATATCTTGATCTCCTGTATCCGTATGCGGATCCGCATTCCGATTTCCGGAAAAAAGACGCTGATCATCCCAATCCTCAAGTGAATCGATAAACGGATTTTCTTTGGCTTCCACAATTTCCCAGTTTTCTCTGGGATCATCAACCAAGAATCCACGATTAGGCCCCACCATGTAATTCACGGTTACATCTTGATCGAATGGAGCCGATCTATAAACCCAAAGTTCTGCACTCGCTCCTTCGTTAGCTACGTAATATCTTGCTCGACCAAAACGAAAACCAACCCGCAATTCATCGGGCTCGTCAGGAGCAATCTCCTCTTCCCAAATTTTATCAGGACCTGGCCCGGTGATATCATTGATACGAAGGGATGCGTTCATTCTACTTTCATCAACGGTAGGCACCAAACCTTGATTTTCAGGAACAAAAGAATCTGGATCGCCAGAAATTTTATTCAAGTAAGCCCTCACCGAAATGTCGGTTGGATGGACCGTGACGCCCTCCAGCTGATCTATACTTGTCAATGGCCTGGGATTTGAAACACTCATCTCTAGAACAGTGTGGGGGTATGCATCACCATCAAAGTTTGGCAATACACTAACACCAATAATTGCACTACTTTGGTAATCAAGCATCAATACTGTCCCCTGCTCTGGCACAAAATCCTGAAAAGCACGCGCCTTGACTCCAGGCATTACTTTTTGATTCACGCCATTGGTATCTGGAAGCCTGCGATAATGAGTAACCTGCCCAAGATGCTCTTCCTCATCAAGTTCGCTTAATTCTCGGACTTCATAGTCGACCAGAATAGCACCCTTTAAACCATTCCGGCGGCTCAATAAAATTCTGGCCTCTCCATCCATTTCGCTGGTTATAAACTTTTCCATGGAAAAGCCAATCGAACCACTTTCTTCACCAGATATTACAACTCGAGCTGTGGCTGCTCCTCCCAGATAAGACCCATCGCTTGGATTAAAAAGTTTAACAATAATCTCTTCGTCAGTTTCCTCATCCGGATCATCCAAAATAGTTATGATGATGTTTTTGGGTAATTCATCCCCCTCGCCCCAACTCAAAACGCCCTGTGTGTTCATTGAATAGTCCACATCAAGAGTTGCTGATGAACGGGAAACTATATAGTTAACCGAAGATGGCATCAGATTGCTTTTGTTCCTTGAGACAGAAACCGAAACATCCCCAATGCTTTCTTGAACACGCAACTCTGGTTGAATAAATTCAACGGTACCTGAGCCTTGAGCAAAGATACATTGACCTGCAAAAATTAAAATTAAACTTAAAACAAAACGACTCATTGGTTATCTCGCCTTTATCTTAAAAAAATGATGGCCGTGCACTTTTGGAAACATTAAACTCGCTTGCCCTTTATTATCGACCTTGACATCCTTCAGTTTCGTCCAATCTCTCAAATTCGATCCTCCAAAGATTTCATATCGGTGCATCGGCTCTCCAATAATATCTAATTTCACATTCTCTGGGTGCGCTACAATTTTAAGGGAACCATATATACTTACCGGCATTGATATGTGATCGATCCAAACCGAATCAGAATTGGCTGAATTCGCAAAATCCTTTACATATTCCCACTTCAAAGTGTGCTCCCCAGCGCTCAATGGATATCTGACAACATTCCAATCCACCACACCGGACCATTCTCCCAAGGTTTCACCATCCACTGAAAAAATTAGTTTATCCCAATCCCTCTCAGTAGAAGCCTTGACAGCAAAACTCACTTCACCGCTATTGAAATTGCCGCTAAATGAAAGAGAAGAACCTTGGGCATCACCAACTCTTCCTGACCGAATGGAATATCCACCCTGAAATGGATTATGATCATCAAGAAGCCATGGTTTATCGCCACCAGTTCTCCATCGAAAATCAGCTGCAGCATCCCAATTTTCAAAACCATAGACACCCCTGTCTTCAACAAAATTGGCAGTTATATGGTATGCGTCTGAAATGGTAAGCGTAAATTTCTTATCCAGAACATTCACATCTCCAGACCAGCCAAAAAAATCGCCATCAGCTGCCGGCTGCGCCTCCAAAAGCACAGCTTTGCCGTCTTCATGAATTGAATAAGAAATACCATCCTTATCCCTAAAAGGCTGGTATGGTGAAACCAATGAACCATCCCCATTTACATTCAATACCAATCTGTAAACTGAATCCCTTTCAAAGTGACTCCGAATGGCTACATTACCAGTTTCTCCACCGTAACCGTCAACGGCAATATAGACAACCATTCCTTTTTCCAATGGCTGACTCAACTGGCTGATACCAGGATCAAATTCCAGATCAACATCCTTAAAAGCATCATCATTACTTGCAATTTCAACTAAATCAGAAACGACCGAACCAGCATACATCCCCATTAACGTGTCAAATCCGGACTCAAGAATATCAACGGTGATCACACCATCATAAGGGGCTTCAAACCGATACCAAACCGACCCCCCCCCCTCATTACCAGCGTGACTTGGCTCCTTGTGCTCCTTTGTCGCCTTTAAAGTACTGACTGTTTGCGTGGTCCAGTATGGATTAAATACCTCTATCTGTGTATCCTCCAATGAAGTCTCAAGAATCTCAACAGAGGACGAATCTTCTGGGTCAATGCGATACTGATCAGCCTTGAGAACAACTCCATTTCGTCTAACAAGTACATCATCCAATGCCCCAACTCTTCGACTCAAAGATATTCGTTGTTGACCTGCTCCCAGAACACGCTTCTCTAAGTTCAACTCCACGGCATTGACAAAGTGATCGTTTGTTAGATCAGGAGGAAAATAGTCATACTGAAGACGTATTGATTCGGATACATTGTCGCTGTAATCTAAAGCGACTATCTCTATGATGTTCTCACCTTCCTGTAATGCCACAGGCGTGAACCATTCATCTCTGCCAACAACTACCGAAAACAAACCTCCATTAACCCTGGCACGCACTTCTTTGACCCCTGATGCATTGGGTTCTGGATCATGAGCAAACCCATTTATTTCAACTTTATTGGTATTCGTTATAAATCCATTAAATGGCTGTATCCCGCTTAAAAATGGGATGTTTATATCAGGCTTACCACCTGGCGCCACCCTAAGCCTTACATAGCCCAAATCGTTTTGAGTGGGGCTGGAAAGAGCAATCTTATACGTCTTCCCGCTCAACGCGCTAAATTCAACTCCTTTGTCCCTTTCTTCAATAGAATAATTCTGGTTCCTGGCTATCAAAAGCAATTCGTCAATTTTATTTCCTCTGTATACCGCAATATTTACATCTACATCACTTCCAGCTGTATCCATATAAACCTGCCCATCTTTCTCGGCTGTCCATTTCCACCAAAGAGAACCATGGTGCATGGATAAACCGGAATGGCGCGGCTCTGATTTTTCAACTGTCGCATAATTGTTGAATGCCTCGACAATCGCTGATTGCTCCGAGATTTTTTCGGCCATCGAAAAACTATCATTCTCTGGAACTGCAGCAACGTTGTACTGAATCACCCTTACCGCATCATCTTTGCCATCTGCTGAAACAAAGAGAGTCATCCTAAGCTTCCCCTGCTTATCAGGCACCTTGAAATACGAAGTATATAAATTATCGCCTTCAATCTCATCAGGAAACTCTCCGTCATTTGAAAAGAACGCAGTGCTCCCATCCTCCATCAACATGGTAACAACTGCATTTTCAACTTTTTCGCCATCAATCACCTCTACCTCAATCGCAATTTTTTCATCTGCCATTAACATCGAACCTGACGGGGGCTTAATTGAAACTTCCATGATTCCATCAGGTGCACCAAAAGATCCCATGTTCGCCACAGCCTTGGCTGCATTAAGTCGCCCGCCTGTTACTGTTTTACCATCTAGGGCGTCGATTAAATCAACACTACTCAATAACTTTTCCCTAATCTGAAGCACTGTCCAATCAGGGCGCAGGCTCCTCATTAAAGCAACTACACCACTAACATGCGGTGCTGCCATACTTGTTCCTGCCCAACTTTCATAACTTTGATCATTGCTTGAAGTACAAGAGAAGATTTCCTGTCCTGGCGCACCCAAATCTACAGATGTTTCCCCATAATTGGAAAAACTCGTGATATCATCATTTCGATCTGTCGCAGCAACCGCTACTATACATTCAAGATCATATGCAGCCGGATACATTCCCAATGAATCATTATTATTTGCATCATTTCCGGCAGCCGCCAGGAATATCACCCCTTTTGTTCCGGCTTCGGCATAGGCGTCGTAAGCTGCTTGAGATGGAAAATAACCACCATAGCTGCAATTTGCTATCCCAACACCCTCCTGAGCGCAAAACTGTACAGCTGCGATAATGGCCGAATTAGGCATTCCAAAATCACCCACCTTGCATGGCAATATAGTTGAATTAAAAGCCACGCCAGCATGAGGAAATTCATCATTCGCTGATGCAGCAATCGTGCCACTACAGTGTGTTCCGTGACCATGTATATCTTCTGGGAATCCATCACCATTATAAAAATCAACTCCATTATGATTGTCTATGTAACCGTCTTCATCATCATCAACTCCATTATTTGGGATTTCATCTTCATTTATCCATATCCGACTAAGCAGATCGTTATGAGTCACCCTAACACCGGTATCTATCACAGCCACTATTGTATCAGGAGTACCTGCAGTTATATCCCACGCCTCTTCTATATCTATATCCGCATCAGCTGTACCGTTATCCTGACCATAATTTTCAAGACCCCATAATGTACCGTCTACGAAAGCTGCATCCGTTACTTTTCCAAGTGGTTTATTAACATAGTCGAGTTCTACATATTGGAAAATTCCAGACTTCTCCAAATCTCTTTTTATCGCCAAAATTTTATCCAGCCTTCGCTGGTTCACCCGAACTCTGGAAGGTGTACCGGGCATGGCCAAAAGCGTTAGTCCCGGAACAAGTGTAAATTCGCGGATTATCCTCAAGCCGTTTTTTTGAATTTCAAGATCCAGTTGGTCTCTATCGATGTTTAACTTCACCCTTGCAAGCAGAAAGTCAGTGTTAACCTGTCCTTTTCCGTAATCAATAAACGCGGGATTATGAAGTTTATCCAGTTGGGCTGCATGGGGTGAATCTGAGCACATTATACCCAAGAAAAGGAAACCAAATAATATCCAACTATCTAACTGCTTGTTCATCTCTAATTATACGAAACGCGAATGTATACGGTCTCCATTCCTTTGCCAGAAGCAATAACAGACTTTGGTAGACGATAGCTAACGGAATCAAAAACCGTCTTGTCATTCTTAATCAAACCCAGAATCTTCCAATTCGTTTGATCACCTAGTTTTTGAGTATATTCAATTCTGTAAGTCTTTCTAGGAACACCCAACCATTGAATCAATCTTCCTTCAGCTGACAACTTTGGAAGACCATCACCATAAGGAGTTGGATCAAAACCATTAGCAACCCCATCCATGTCAGTATCAAATATTTTACTTCTCCTATGCGCCCTATTGACATTAACACTTTCACCTGAACCGGGCAAATAAATGGGCATTGAGCTATACTGGCCGGCATAATCGTTAACCCACCTTAATTTCCCTCCTCTCATCCCGTCCAACTTCTCTTCAGGAAGGTTGGATGCCGCAAAATAAACTGTCATACCATCTTTTATATTTAACTGATCCAACTTGTTGGTCAAAAGAGCGTCCTCAGTCAATCCCTCAAAAACCAACTTATCAATGTACATAGCTTTCTTCGATTTTGATGTATTGTGAAAATCAAATACACCAAGATAAGCATTGGTCAGCGAAAGCAAACCAACAGCACGATTATCAATGAAACCACCATGCACCGGGCCCTTGTCCTCGGATGAATTCCAAAGAATTGGAACCGACTTATAAGAATCCGCCTTAATAAAAAATTGTGTGCTCAATAGTTTTCCACTGTTCGACTCAGCCTCAGACAGAATCCCATTACCCACATAAAAGAAATTAGTGCTGCCACTTCCCCCATCAACCAACAAGTTAGACAATTCAAGACTGAGAATGCCTCCAACCATATTGGTACTGTTCCTCAATTTGAACGAATCACCGCTTATTTGCACATTATCACTTACATCCAATACCGAATCACTGGCATTGATATACTTTGAACTCAAAGACATAGATCCATTAATGCGCATTCCTCCCAGGTTATTAAATTTTTTCGAATAAATCGTTAAATTTTGGGTGGTATTAGTTCCTGTATTAGTAAAAATTTCATAAGGGTTTTCAGGAGTTCCCATAATAACATCTCCCGGTATGGTAAAAGCTGCATTGTTTGTAATAGAAATAACACCATCAGCGATACTATTGTCCCATTTGAACGTTTTATTTGAATTTTGCATCACCTCAAAATCATCGTCAAATGTGATACTGCTTGAACGAATAGCAATTTCCCCAGCCAATCGAATTTTATCCCTAATAATGACATCATCACCACGCAACCTCAATGATTGGACAAGAACCTGGTTTGTCATGCTAGCATCCAAATCCACATACAGTGTCTTATAGTGATAGGGTATCGTGACCTCCTCAGGTTCACCCTCATTATTAAATCTAATTTCCTTCCATGTTTCATCCCATGCAGCCTCGTATAACTCCAGATGGCCACCAAAACGATAAACTTCATCCTCAACAAGGTCCTCAATAACAAGCAAACGACCCGTCGAACCAATATCCAGTGAAATGTTTTGACAATCTAATATAGCATTTTTACTGGATATTAAATTGCCTGCCTTGATTTTGAGATTTCCCTCGGCCCTGATCTTTGCGGCTTCCAGATTCAAATCATTCGCTTCTATAACAACAGAGCCTGGCTGAGTTTGCTGAATTTCCTTACCAAAGGGATCCTTATTTGTTCCGATATCAACCGTTGTTTCTGTTGTTAACTCAGCCCGGGAAAGAACATTGGTGAACTGAAAACCGTAGGTGGTCCAGTTGACCGACACACTTTCATTAAATCCGCGACCAAAAACACCATTAAATGGGTATGCCTCAATTGAACTATTAACAGTCAATCCAGAATCAAATTCACCATTAATATTCCTTGATACGACCATAGTAGAAGGAACCCAAGTCGGCCTTGCAACAGTTTGCTGAATATTGGTGAGCAATGTGGCAACTTGAAATACATTGCCCAACTCAGAGAGCAAATAGATTGTGGATGTCTCATTGATTTCTTCAATTCTATTGGTAACACTTGTCTTAATCTCCAAAACGCTACTATCAAGCGGACCGTAAATTCCAAGATATCTGTTATCATCCATTGCTACCCTCGGGGTAACAACTACTGAATCATTTCGATTATAAATAAAGATACCCTGCGCATACCAATGCTCTTCAGGATTATCACCACTACCAAAAAATGCTCTAGAAAAGTTAACATGAGGTTTAAATACATCCCCTTGCCTATCAATTCTCCTTGAGAAGCCAGATGCACCACCAATACCCCATTGATAATAAGATCCAAAATAATCCATTGGATACTTTATCCTCATGGGCTCTTCATAAAGATGATAATTGTTATAAATCAAATTCTTTGGAGTCACCAATTCAACAGCCGAAAAGCTGGGCGACACCAATTCAACTCCTGTATCGGTGCCAACTGCATAAGTACCAGAACCTCCTGCTACACTCGCAGTTCCATTCCCCCAATATACATCCTGTAAGCCCCAATGGGTAGAAACAGAGCCACCCTGTCTCTTCTCCAAATAATTCCCAACATTGCCAATATATCTGGGCTCGCCAACCGCGTTCAACCCCGCTTCAAAATCACTTCCCGTTTTAATATTCAATACGCCTCGAGAAAGATCTATGTTTTCGCCTCTTAATATTATCGAGTTAGAATTGGTGGCAACAATTGTTCCTTGGTTCTTAATTTGCCTTGCTGATATCGCAACATATCCGAAATCAGTCTCCTCCCTATCCGCAACAATCTGACCACCAACCTTATTTTCAAACAAATCCAATGGCGCCACCTCAGGAGTAAGAGAACCAACAGCTGCCGGAACGGTGTCCTGAACGACCAAGTCCTGATTAAACTCAAAATGACCTGAATTCACAAATTTCTTTAAGTTAAAGAAATTATACTCAACCCCATCATCAAGATTAATATAAAATTTTCCATTATTTATAAAACTCTCTACGGACAATAGCTTATTGGTTATGGCGTTATTGTTAGTAAATACTGAATCATCTGAAAAGACAGTTGGCCCTGCACCAATCGTTACCAGCAACAATAATCTTTTATATAACTTGTTGCAGTTGGTTTTAGTCATTTCCATAAATTTGACGTTCTAAATCTGATATAGTTTGACTGTTTGGGAACAACATAGGTTCTTCTGTCGTTCCATCGAAATGACCCCAGACCCAACCAGGAAGCTGATTTTCCTCATTTAAAAAGAAAGTCGGGTTCAAGTCCCAATGAATCCCAATTTTGTTAAAGGCAATCACCATATTACCTGAAGTTTGAACAACCCCTGGACCATATAAATTCTGTGTCCACATACCGTTGATCGCGTTATTATTTACAGTCACCGGTGGAACATAGGCTGAAGTCAAAGTGGATGGTCCATTAAGTGCCGTTATCATAATATCGGGAGTTGTGAAAAATTTAATAAATTTGCCAGTTTTGCGAATTCCATCAGTAACATAATCTACCTCATATTGAAAAGATGGCAAAGCCGCATTGGTAAGACCAACTGCAGAGTTGGGTATGACATAGGTGAATGTTTGTTTTTCAAGATCTGGAAATTTGTACTCCTTAAGAAACCGACTGGGTGAATAGTTTGTTGTAACCAAAGAGTCGCCTTGAACCCGAACATATCGAACCTTGTCAACGCCACCCACTAGCAGAGCGTTTGTCTGCAAAACTATTGGATAGGCAAGATAAGCATGGTTGGTGCTTTGCCAAACTTCATCCTCCATCACTCCAACGAAATTAGTAATAGCTGCGCCACCGGCACCCAAACCACCGCCCTGTCCCGGAAGGACTCCACCTGGATTCGCAAGATTGTTTGTTGGCGTCAGGACATTGGTTAGAGTGTTGACCTCTTGAAATTGCATTTCCGTGAAATGATAGCCGACCACATTAGTAGTTGGTAAGATAATAATTTCACCGTGCGGATATTTATCATTAAGCACTGTGGTCGTGTAGTTGGTAGTGGTTGGGACCGCTCCAACGACACTCCAAAGAGGCGCCTTTGGAACCACCTCCCATGATCGATACAGCACTCTTGAATCTTCTGCTGGCACATAAATATTGGTAATCACATTGCCGAAAATATAATCGTAGCTGGGCTTAAAAGTGCGATATTTGTTTGTTAAATATACGAGCGTTGCAGGCTGCCCTACGGGTGTCCAAGGGAAATTTGTCAGATAGGGAGTTACATTGGTCGTCCAACCCATACTCCAGCTGATATTTGTCTTTAAAACCAACAATGGTGGAATATTCAAATTAGTGTAGACCGGCCCCCACCATTGGTTAGTCAGGACGAACTGTTTGAAAGAAGCCGGGGTATTTGTCTTTGATTCCTTGCTAAACCAGCGTAAGTCGACACTAAAGATCGCCGGATTTGTTAGATCCGGTTGGTTGGTCACTATTTGATAAGTAAACGGAGGTAATCCCTCGATATTAAAGTTGTCTTTACGATAAAGATACCTGTAACCACCAATATCATCGCGGGTTGGCGCGACAACGTACTTCCCTTCAGATAAACGAGGGTTACGATTATAAGATGAACCGGCAAGCGTACGAACCGGCCTGGTTACATCAATTGGAAAAGGAAGCGCATTTGTCCCGCCCAAGACAACCCACGAAAGCAGCGATCCGTTAACATACTTGCTGGGACCATTACTGATCGGATCCCAATTGCGCAGGGCAACTGAACCAAACTCTAGTTGATATGCAGTGTCTTCCGGGCTACCCAATCCCATAAAACTAAATAGCTGCGCTAAAGCATAGGACTTAATATCTAATACCCGGTCATTATATGCCCGAGCATGCAGCCGGTCTGGGCGGGTAGGATAATTCCATAAATTTTTCTCATCAGAACTCGATGGCGGGTAGTTCGTCTTAATTGTTGAAGCTGGCGGAATGGAGTTGAGAAGCTCGAATGCCTTTTCAACAGCCACGACGCCATTTGAACCAAAATAGCTTAAAAATGATTCATCGTAGGAATAGGTAAGTACTGGTGAATTCCAGCGATATTCCTCACCAAGATTATTGACAATGGTTTGACTCAACCCTCCCGCGCTACCATCTGCCAAGGTAAAGGCCTTGGCCAAAGGCATGCCCATCAGGAATATGCCCAAAATCGAAACCGCCCTTTTTGTTGAATCAAACATATGCTTAACGAATCTTCTTGATCCGATAAAATTTCATCTTTTTAACCGACTCTAATGTTATCCCTACTCGAGATTCAATTGCCAAAACAGGCTCATCCACGTTAACCCAACCGCTTTCCAATTGAGAGGTTTCCTGTAGTTGATAAATGCTCCCAAGCTTTGCATCCCATTCCATTCGCCGTCCTCTCTCCAAATTGGTGATGCTAACATTTAAGCTATCTGATTTATCTGATGGATTCGTGCCTGCAGCAAATTCATCAGCATTGCTTGCTCCATCTGCATCGCTGTCTACATGGGGTGCAGGCCAATTAGACGCCACATCGCCAAAATATTGCCTTTGCCAGTCATCTGGCATGCCGTCGCCATTGTAATCGTGGCCCCATGTCTTGCTAAAAGCAACCTGTGACAATTCAGAACGCAAGCCATTCTTCAGTTTATAAGCAATTTTAAACGAATATTCACTTCCAGGACGTAGCCCTGGCCAAACCACATGGGTATTGGATATAAACTTAGGTGTTTTAAGACCATCAAAATAAACCTCATAATGCTCTACATCCAACCCCTTGACAGCTGGCCAAGAAACCAACAACTCCGTTTGGCTGACGGGATTAACATATACCACCGAAATACCCGGCAACAAAACTGGGGAATTATCAGCTTCCGAATATCTCTGTCCCACAATGTCAAATCCTGCTTCTCCAATATTAGGCGTAGACCAAGCCACCAAGAATTCACCTTGGCCGGTTGAAGAAAGGGTTGGCTGCATCTGCGCCAATTCCTGTTTTGTGTTAACTCGAATCTCACCACCGACAAAATTGCCAGTGGAATTGACAAATCGACCCATGATAGCTTCACGGGATTTGTCCTGACCTAAGCTTGTCCAAACTAACATGGCACCATCAACACCACCATTCAATTGAGGCTCATATTGGTCTCCTTTCCTGTTCAAATTGGCAAAGATGGACTCTGACAAAGGTTTTAAATTGAAATCAAAACTCCTAGTACCAATGTCCCAACGATTTACCTTTTGCTCTAGATCTAACTGCTCCCAAGCAACTACTATACTTTGCCCAGAAACAGTTAATGTCGGATTTGAGCTGATCCCAAGAGGGCTAACAATTGTCTCTTCAGTAACCGGCTGTCCATTAGCAGAGAAGATACGAAGTATGACATCGATTGATCTCTGATTTTGTTGCTGGTCGGAAATCCACGCAGCCGCAAATCGGCCATCTGGCATTGCAACAACTTGAGCCTTATGCTGGTTACCCAGAGTAAACTTGTTTAAATGAAAAGGCTCACCCAACGATTCTCCGTCTGAACTTACGACCCGCCCGGATACACCCTTAAAACTACCATCGTTTAGATAATCAGTCCAAACAATTACCGATCGACCGTTTTTTAAAACAGCAACAGCTGGTTCCAATTGCTCACCAGATTTGGAACTTGTAACAAATCGATCTTTCATAATGAAAAGACCTTCCTGATTAGTAACTCTATAATGCACACGGTGAAAACCGCTTGCCCCCCCTTCCCAGACAAAAATGGCTCCACCATTTTTTAAAAGTCCTACACGAGGTTGCTCTTGGTCACCGATTATTGAACTATTGATGCGTACCGGAGCCCCTACAGGATTACCTGTCAAATCTATTCTTAGTGCGCTGATACCCAGACCGAATTCGTCTGTTGCGTTGTCCTGCCAAACAAGGTAACCGCCATTTGAACCCATTGCCATACGAGTTCCTACTTGATCACCAATAATCTTTCCAGTGATGTCGAACTCTGTGCCCTTTGCCTCATATCGCCGATCGGCCATAGCGGTGGACAGTCCTACCGCCATCAAGCCTAAAGCACAGGTTAAGCGCATCATTTGTAACGTTTCGTTCAAAGTCATCATCCAAACAGGGCGCCCTGACGAGCCTCCCGCAAATTATTCAAGAGTGTGTTAAAGCCCCATGCCTCGTATAGCTCTTCCAACTTGGCAGAGTCTTGAAACCCTCGACGTAGGTCAGCTAGTTCCGGCTCGCCCGGCAAATTCAGCTTTAGCGCAACAAGTGACTGATTACGACGGACATCCGGCTCAGCTGTAACCAAAGCATTCCGCAACTTGTCGCGTTTAACATTATCTAAGTGCTCATAAACCGCGTCTAAACTTCCGAACTCTTTGAGCAGCGCCGCTGCGGTCTTAATTCCTACACCCGGCACACCGGATATGTTGTCGGCTGTATCGCCAACGAGGCTAAGCCAATCGACAATCTGTTCGGGCCTCACACCAGTCTTAGCCACCACCGCCGCAGCATCTATCGGCTCGCCAGACTTGTCGGCCGGGTTGAGCATCTTAACTCGATCGTTAATCAACTGCAGAAAATCCTTGTCAGAGCTGGCAATCACCACCTCTATCCCCTCTCCTTCGGCACGCTTGGCTAATTGACCGATGCGGTCGTCCGCCTCAACACCCTCGTCGCAGACGCTCGCCCAACCGGCGGCCTCGAGGTATTTGACCATTCCGTCAAGCTGTAACTCCATGTCGTCCGGCATCGGGTCACGCTGCGCCTTGTAATCGACCAACTTCTCGACCCTTTCTTCGTCAAGACCACCGTCCCAAACCACCACAGCGTGGGTTGGCAGCACCTGCGCTTCAAGCTTGGTCAGCATGTTGATAAAACCGTAAATAGCATTGGTCGGCTGGCCGGACGGCGACAATAATCCACGGATGGCATAAAACGCCCTGTAGGCGAACGCGTGCCCGTCTATGATCAAAAGTCGCATCTGCTTCTCGTTAGCCGCCAACGGTTACCTCACCGGTCAGTTCCCGGCCTGATCAAGAACCGGAGCCTGTCCCGGGATGTTGTTCGGGTTATAGGGCCAGTCCGTCTCAGTGTGAACCGGGTTACCCGCAGGATCAATAATGCGCGGGCTTACAAAAATCATGAGGTTTTTCTTCTCAGTGGCAGAACGCTCGCTACGAAACAATCTACCGATAAACGGCACGTCACCGAGCATCGGCACCTTGTCCTTCACCTTAACAACGTTCTCGGCAATCAACCCCCCAAGCACCAACGTCTGGCCGTCCCAAACATGCACCGAAGAAGTTATATAACGCACGCGAATGCTCGGAAGCGCCAACGGTTGCTGTAGCGCCGCGGAAACAGTGTTGCCGACGCCAGCTATCACCTGATTCTGGAAAGGAGCATCCTCGTATCCCAAGAACTCAGTGATCTTCGGAATCACGGTCAGATGGATCGTATAGCCATCGGAGGCAACATAAGGAATCACGTCGAGAGTGGTACCAAAAGGCATCGTAGTGGTCTGGTAATTCTGCGCCGCAGAAATGGCTCCGCCACCTAGACCACCTAGGAGACCACCTAAGGAAGCGCCACCGCCCTGACCACCACCTACGCCGCCACCAAAACCGCCCATGCCGCCGCCCATGCCGCCGCCCATGCCGCCACCCATGCCGCCGCCCATGCCGCCGCCCATTCCACCTTGGCCAAAACTGCCCCCACCCATGGAACTGACAACAGAGACCTGCGGCACCTCGATCGGTTGGCCGCCACCGCCTTGACTACTGGTCGCGATCGACTTGAGGTCGGT
>PAZI01000058.1 GCA_002715545.1 Methanobacteriota archaeon | reverse complement strand
GTGCACACCATCGTGATGGTTCTTAATGGGCGTGGAACGTCGTTCGGACGCGATGTCGAGAAGAGGGAGTGTGTTCAGTGCCCTCCTGATATTCACGTTGATGATTGTCTCGGCCGGCGCGGCCGGTGTTCAGGGCCGTTCCATCGCTGACAATGAATCCACAACCCCAGTCATCGTTCTCGAACGTGTCGAACATGATGACCAAGCTTTCACTCAAGGCTTCCTGATCTGGAATCATACGTTATACGAGAGCACAGGGTTGTACAACCATTCGACTCTGCGCGAGGTGGACCTCAAGGATGGCAGCATCCTCCGTTCGATCGATCTGCCAGATGATGAGTTCGCAGAAGGCCTCGCATTAGTCAATGAAACACTGTATGTGCTGACTTGGAAAGCTGGAATCGTGCATCGCTATGACCGCAGCACCTTCGCAGAACTCGGCGACCTGACCTACGAAGGTGAAGGGTGGGGATTGTGTTGGAATGGAGAGCATCTAGCAATGTCAAACGGCAGCTCGTCAATCGCATTCCGGAATCCAGATACCTTCGCGATCGAGCGGACTATCGAGGTCACACTCAACGGTTCACCCATCTCGAATCTGAACGAACTCGAATGCGTCGGCAATCGTATTCTCGCCAATGTCTGGTTTGACGACGTCATCCTCGATATCGATAACGATACCGGGAACGTATCGATGGTCCTCGATGCCTCCAATCTACTCACATCCGAAGAAGAGCAGGAGGCGAATGTCCTCAACGGCATCGCTTGGGATTATGATGCCTCAGACTTGTGGATCACCGGAAAATTGTGGCCCGCCATGTTCAGGGTTGAATGGGATGGATCCGAACATTGGCCAGAGGGCGAGGCTCCGGACCCTATACCCTCTTCGGATAACAGCAATGATTCGAAATCCAGCAACGGGTCTGACCAGACGACCGATGTGAATTTGACAACAGGTGATGATTCAGATTCACAACTCAATGAAAGTGGCAAGAGAATCGAATCTGATGGAAACCTCACCGACTGTTCAGAAGGAGCGAAACTCTGCGATGCTTGGTGCAAAGGGGATGACGCAGACGTTGCAGAAGGTTGCCCGGCACCAACCTGCGACTGTAAAGAAGAACACGCCACAGAGAGAGAGACTCCACTAAGTTCTGGCGTGATAATCGCGATTCTTGGCGCGGCCGTTTTGAACCGTGGCGGAATGCCGAGGTCAAGAAGCAGAGGGAAGGCCTGAGATATGGACGAAACGACGCGGCGCAGGAGGCTGCGAGAAATCGCCAAGGAACAGGTGAAGAAGGAGAAGGAGCAGAAGGAACAGGCGCAGGAAGAGGCCGAGGAATGGGTCGGACAATTCGTGAGGAGCGGTGATGAAAAAACGTCATCCGATGTCCTGATGGAACGCTTGCCCTCTCAACTACAGGAAGTATCTGAATCATCTCGAATACGTGATGTGGCTGCCATTCTGATTATCATTGGTTCAATCCTTGGCGTCATCAGCGGTGGCATGCTCGTCAGCGCCAATCCGGCAGAGTTGGCTCAAGCCGCCTCCATCGAGACCAATGATGTTCGAGTAAGTGGTACTGTCTTCAGTCTTGAAGGAACAGGAGTAGAGAATGCCACCGTAACCATACAGGACCTAGAGGATTCAACGATTCTCGCAACTACATCTACCTCACCTTCGGGACGATTCTCAGTGGAAGCGATACGAGCCGTCGAATTGCGCATCACAGTCGACGCGACAGAATTTGGTCGGTCAACCCATCTCGTAGGTCCCGGCGAGGCACAAGAAATCTCGATCACACTGCCCGAGATAGGGAACAGCACAGAGATTGATGATCGTCATTCCTCAGGACTCAGCCAAGCGGTCTTCAGAGGATCCATGGTAGGGCTTACTTCAATCGTTTTCGCTATGTTCGGGTTCTGGGCATCATCAGAGGCCCGAGCCGGTAAGCACTACCGGCGTACCCTATGGCTGTCTGGTTTTGCCATGATGAGCAGGGGTTTAATGTTCATCGGACCAACACTGATTCTCCTTGGCATGGTGCTCGTCGTTGTCGCCAAAAGACAGTTTGTAGGTCAATTCTGACGCGCACATGCTCTGAATCCAAAGTGTGCGCGACTTTGAAGGGTGGAAACCCCGAGGGCGTGGGAGATGTATCTGATCACTGTCGAGGGCCCTGATGGTTCGGGGAAGGGAGTAGCTTCCCGCATCGCATGTGACACCATCCGAATGGAGTTCACTGCCACCGGATCATGGCTCACTGCAGAGCCTAGAAAGCACACACCTCTTGGCAAGATGGCGATTGAATCGGTTCGTGATGAAGGCATCTCACCGATCGAACAAGCCACCCTGTTCGCAGCCGACCGGTTGCACCATAGTCACGTCGAGATCAGACCACGACTTGAACGAGGAGAAGTGGTCGTCTCAGATAGAAATGTCATCTCATCCATCGTGTACCAGGGCCTGGTAGGAGACCTTGGACCTGAAATAGTGGCCCAGTTGAATTCAGGAGCACTACGACCTGACCTGACCATCTTTCTTGATGCACCCACCAACACCACTCGATCCAGAATGGCCAAGAGCACCCTGCGTTCATACATCGATGAAGGGGAATACTTTGAGAGAGGAGAATGGCCGAAGAAAGTCAGAGAGGCCTATCTTGAATTAGGTTCCAAAGGACCACCGCCACCTTTCGATAGCGGAATCATCACTGAACCCATCATGAACGATAGTAGTCTCGACGGTCTGAAGAAGAACGTGATGAACGCAGTACGAACATTCCTTCACACTAGAAGACGGCCTCTCAACGTGGATGAGAACCTCGTTGACTTGCACCTGCTTCACGCGTTGGTAGAACGAAGGCGAGGTCAAAAGGCGCTTCCAGGACTCAACAGGAAGGATATATTCGGTTCATGGGCGGAAGGACTTGATGCCAGGGCCACTATTCTCGATGCTAATCATGTCTGGAAAGAATACGCTACAGGAAAGAAAGGAGTCCCGCGCAGCATCCTGAATGCATCTGTAGGTTCCCTGTTAGGTACACTAGCTATTCTAGGTCCATCCGATTTGACTGCACTGCGACGCAATCTTGGTCCGGTGCGCTTCCTGACCATAAGACACCTACAACGCCTCATTCGAACCTTGATGGAAATGGAATGGGTGACCAAACGTTCCGTCTTGAGGTCTCAGCGCGATCTTGGCATCGTTGAGATTCACCCCTCCAAGAAGGAACTCGGATTTCTACTCCTCGGACTTCTGCCTCTCCTCAATTCAATGGGGAGAAAGAAATCTGCTCAACTGGAGAATCTTACATGGACGGATTATCTTACCCAGGCCTTTGGAAAAGATGAGATTGAAATCGTCGAGGAAAGGATGCATATTCTCGGCGGAACACTCTACCGATGAGAATTCATTCCTCCTGATGCCCGGATAATGGTCTGCGGAAACTCAGCCCCGCGGGCAGGTCGACCATTGACGGGTCATGACCATGTTCTGATGGCCTGGCACTCATCCCTGCAAGGAAATAAAGGCAGATTCCAGCACCAAAGAAAGCACCTGTAAGTAGCCGAAGTGAGTTGGTTGACTCGTAAGATGTGAGCATCTGGATGCCCCCATCAAAACCTATCGGAAGTATAGCAAGAGCTGCCAGCCCAAGGCAGACCTTGGTCCTCATATTCGTACGGTATATCGGCTCCAGCCACCGATCTGGGAGAACTGATAACGCAGTATCACGCACAAGCCAACGATTCCGACCGCGGAATGTGAATATCACACTCATCAGCAGGGCGCCTGCAAGGATTCCGATATCGCGTACACACACGGGCATCTGATTGCCCCTGATTTCCCAACTTCGTTCCGCCTTCTGGTGGCAATTGATATCGGCGAGAAGATAAATCAAGGCAGCATATGGACCAAGATCTGTATAGACGAAGGTCCCATGATCGAGTTGATTATGGCCGAACGAACCATGATTATGATTCTGATTACCCCACCCCCATCGACCTTCACTCGCTGCGTAATCTATGGCATTGGCTCGCCCCGATAATGGAGGGACGCTGTCACTGGGCAGACCTAACGGGACAAGGAACATCGAAGCGAGCAGCACAGCTAGTACACGAGAGGTCCAAATTCCAACACGTCGGGGACGTGACAACTGTTCAGGCATGAAGCGAGCAAGCGATGCATATGACAAAAAGGGTTCATCCGAGGGATTTTATACATCTCCGCCCCGTCATAATCGCGAGTCAAGGCTTGAATGAATTTAGTCAGGACTAATTGAGGAGATGCCATGATACAGAAAATCATTGACAAGCTGAATGAAGCATTGGGTTATGAGCTGAGAGCAATCAACTTGTATGCACACTATGCTGCTAACGTGAAAGGGATTCACAGAATACACTTGAGCCAACTTTTCAACACGGAGATTACAGAATCACTGGAACACTCGAACATCGTTCGGGCTGCCATCGTCAAATTAGGAGGCATATGCGTCACTGAGAGAAATCCCGAAGAGATTCTACATACGGAGAAATACACCACAATGATTGAACAGGCATTGAAAACCGAGATGAAGGCGGGTGCTATCTATTCCGAACTTCTTGAGATGGTCGAAGAACTCGACGACAGAGAATTGTACGACTCACTTGAGTCCATCTACTTCACCGAACTGCGAAGTGTCGAAGAGATGCGGATGCTCCTTGATTGAGAGGACATACCTGTGAAGCCGACAAATCATTCAGATTCATTACCTTCCATCAATCGTTGCTCGGTTCCCCAAGACGTTGAAAATCTGAAGGTCATCCATCCAATCAGGGCTAAGATACCACTTATTCTGAAGACAGTGTGAAAGTCGAACACATCGGCCCGTTTAGACGTCAGGTCCCAGACCCATCCCCCCAAGATAACTCCAATGAATGCAGCAATCGCTCGGAGGCTCTCACTGACTCCCATCACAATACCCCGCTCGTCGGGTCCAGAAACGTGAGTCAGAAGCGTCATATTGCTAGGTTGAACCAGCCCGTTTCCTATTGCAATCAATCCCGTGACAAACAAAATGCCAAGCATCGCATATTGAGGCGAGACATAGGGTACCAAAGCCAGACCGAAACCACTGATCAGCAGACCCCATGACATCAGCCTGCTTGAGCTGAAGCGGTCGGTCAGAGGTCCAATCAGCCAACCTTGAGTGATGATGCCACATAATCCAATGAAAGCGAATACCCAACCATTGTCACTTTCGCTGAAACCAAGACCACCAACCGAAAGTGATCTCATTGTGAAGAGGATGAACGTGGCATGCATGATGGTAAAAGCAGTCCAATAGAATGCGAAAGACCAGAGCAATGGCGAGATATCAGGGCGCTTGAACATCAGAGTCATGTCTTTGAAATTATTATTCAGAATCTCAAAGGTTGAACGCTTTTGCGTCGTTTTTCGCACCTCTTGGGGAAGGCTCTCCCCCAATCTCGTTGTAGCGAATATCAATCCCGTGAAGGATAACACGCTAGATGTCAGACATGGTAGCAGATACGGATATGTTTCAAAGATCGTACCAACGAAGACATCGGTCCAACTCCACGTCGCAGGAGCCGATAACATACCACCAAGTGCAGGTCCTATCGAGATACCGAATCCAAAGGCGACTCCGAGTATACCTTGTCTACGAGCAACCTCATGTGGCTCTGAAATGTCACCGATGTAGGCGCGAGCCACTGAAAGGTTGGCATTGACCATGCCAGCGAACAATCTGGCCCCCAAGGCCATCCAGAGCGAGAATGACAAACCTAGTGCAATGAAAGCCAATGTGTTGCCAAGAAGACCTATCATCAACACTGGACGTCGGCCTATTCGATCGGAAAGTGCCCCCCAGAATGGTGAGAACAGGAACATAGCAGCTGCATAGGCTGCCATCAAGGCGGCAACCCAGCGACCGATGTCAGCACCCGGCTCTGAAAGATCGGCGACCATATAGGTTAGAAATGGGATGATGATGCCCAAACCGATCATGTCGATTGCGACGACTAGAAAGACGATTGCCATCGCTGAATTGTTCTTAGACACCCTCTCGCCTCCTGATGTCGACCTCACCGGATGCCCATTTCCTTTCCGCCAATCAATAATTGAATCATCAGTCTCCAGGCACAACGCGTCTCAGGCGCTGCTCCCCCACGACTTCGATGAATGAGATGCCCGCTCCGAAGAGACGACGCTTCAGTCCAATGTCGACAGTAAGGACATCGGCGTCAAGTTGCTCAGCTACGAGAACGAGCTGATCGTCAGTATGTCCAACATCTGCGAGCAAGACGCCCAGATCGATATCGCAGGATGAGGAGCGCTCATCCAGCAGGTCAAGCATCAAACCACGTCGTTGAGACGAAAGACGTTCTAATTCTTGACGAACTGCGGGGAGAACGATTAGCTCGGCAGAACCAACCACTTCAGCCATTGCGTGTTCAAGGTGCACGCCTCCGTCGATAAGAGCAACCCATCCGCAGGCATCAACTAGGACTGATCGAGCCATGATCATCCTTCAATGATGCCATAGCCAATCAGTCGCCATCTTGATCCGACACGTCGAGAGAGAGCCACTCTAGCCCCTTCCCTAGCACAGATAGGTAGACGAAGTGATAGAGTGGTATACCCTCCCTTCGCCACCTTGACAGATCCTACCGACGTCGTGGTCGCTACATTGACCATCAACGTCTCATTCGTCTGAAGAGGAGCCACTTTAGCCGAATCCCCACCCTCTGGATCGATCATGGTCTTGAGGAGTTCGAGCTTCAGTCGGATTGTGTCATGGATAGGAGGAAGATGTCCTTCGATGGCTACAACTTGCCCAGATAAGGCATCACCCTTCGTAGTAAGAGGATCCAAAGGAGTTGACAGGCCACACAGGCCACCGGCGCGCATCTTATCAAGGTCACAACCACCACCCTTCACCCCTGTGACAACTGTGCTGATGGATTCCCAAGTGCCATTCGGACGACGGCGCCCTGGACCGATCTCTATGGACTGACCAACGCTGAAACTGCCTTCAACGATGCTTCCACCAATGACTCCACCCTTGAGGTTCTGATGCCCTGTACCTGGGCGATTGACATCGAAAGAGCGGGCCACATGCAACACACCAGGGACATCTGTGTCTCTTTCAGGAGTGAGGATATGCTCCTGTATCGCCTCGATGAGGATATCGAGGTTGACATCATGCTGGGCGCTGATAGGTATTACAGGAGCATTTTCTGCAATCGTTCCCTCAAGGAAGGTCTTGATCTCACCATATGAAGCCATGGCTCTCTCCTTACCCACAACGTCGACCTTGTTCTGTACCACAACGATGTTGTCTATTCCTGCAATCTCAAGTGCCATGAGGTGCTCCCTTGTCTGTGGTTGAGGACAGGGTTCATTGGCAGCAATGAGAAGTATTGCACCGTCCATGATCGATGTGCCAGTAATCATGATCGCCATCAATGTCTCATGACCTGGTGAATCAACAAACGATACCACGCGCTGCAAAGTGGCATCTGGGGCCTTCTCAAGAACCATGTCGGGGTCACCTGCAAGATACAACCCCTCTCCATCCTTCCAGAAGGCACTATCAGCATATCCAAGTTTGATTGAGATGCCACGCTTACGCTCCTCCGAATGTGTATCCGTCCAATGACCACTCAAGGCCTTGGTAAGTGTGGTCTTTCCATGGTCAACATGGCCAACTAAACCAATGTTGACCTCGGGCTGGCTGGGCATCACGTGCTGCGTCAGTTCATCCACCCCTGCCGATCAGTCCTCTCCTTCGGAGGACGTATCGGCATCGGATTCGGAACTCTGCCCATTGGCGAAGAAGGACGAAAGGGGTTTATTCCCATGCTCGACCACCTTCAGGTTCACCTGCACGATGTCCGCCGTGATGGTGTTTCCTCGGAACACCCTCCGTTGTCTCATGCCATGGGGCGTGTACACCCTAACGAGTTGATTGCCATGTTTGGAGCGTCGGTTGGTCTTATTCTTGAATCGACGACGCTTCTTCCCCTTGTAGCCAATAGTTGGAGTTGTAAGCACTGATTTTCTCGACCCTCCGTCAAGATCCGGCCTCATCGGTGTCCCTGTTTTATCAGAACCACCTGTGATCATCAATGTGTACCCTGCGAGGTTATCATCACCACCTTTGATGCTGACGAACAGACCATCAACGGTGTCACCGATACGCTTGCCAAGAAACTGGCCATAGCCGTTACCCTTGATCTCGACAGGATAGGAACGGGAGAATGTACGCTCCTTGCGAGGGCGGCCTCCACGAGTCGTGGGGGAACTATTGGGGTATGGTTCACGGGACTCAGGGTCATTTACGACGCCCTTGAAGACTTCATCATCCCGCGTTGCCACTAGATACCCTCTGCGCCCTTGCGACCTGTGACCTCCTCAAAAGCGCTTCGGGATGCCATCACCTAGAACATTGACGCTCAAGGTTTTGAACGACAACACCTGGAATCAACGTCGGCATCGAAAAGTGCTGAGTTCTCCCTCTGCCTTTGCCCGTGGTTCCGTGACGTCTCTCGATAGCACCTATCTCACGTAGATGATTGAGATGATTCCAGACGGTGGTATGTCCGCACGGCTTTACCTCGAATTCCTCGCAGACGATGTGATACAGATTCTCGACCTCACCTGTGGAGATCTCAGGCTCCCGCTTCAGACGTCGAGAGATAGCGAGCAGAATGAGGCGGCAATGTTGTGATAATTCATCGATGACTGCTGGATCGAATGCCGATGAAGGCCTTGATTCTGCAGCATAAGACTGCACATCTGATGAGCGGATCTCTCGCTGGCCCCTATTCTCCGCTTCCTTCGCTGCGTCACTGAGCAGCTCAATAGCAACTCTAGCATCCCCTGATTCTCCGGCAGCCTCGGCGATGAGACGAAGTAGCCTCTGATCGAAAGAAGCCGGAGAAAGTGCCAGATGGGCCCGTTGCTCGATGATTGCTTCAAGTTCATCCACAGTATAGGAGGATAAGGAGAGTGCATTGCTACGACCCAGTCGAGAGATGATCGATGGTTCCAGACGCTCAATAATGGGTTCCACACTGATCATAATCAGCGATATCGAACCGGTCGCCTCGTGTTCTTCATCGATTCGCAACAACTGATAGATCAAGTCTGCACCATCACGAATAATCAGATGATCGACCTCATCGAGAATAACCAGCAGATGAAGCCCGGCACCAAGCAGTTGACGCCGTAACGATTGTAGGATTTCACCACTGCCGAACCCACGCTCAGGATGCCGGGCATCGATTGAAGTGATGATTCGCTGGAGGACTTGAGGCATCGTCGGATGGGATCGACAATTGACTCGGGCGACCTTCAGTGGGCGCGTAGGTGCAAGATGGCGCTCCAGGTCTCTACCAAATGTACGGGCAGTGACTGTCTTACCCGAGCCCACTGGGCCTGTGAGCAAAGCCTGACGGCTAACGCCGGGACGGTCGATGCCACTGAACAGTGTCGCTAGACGACCTAATTCCGTGTCCCGACCCTTGAGTTCATTCGGCACGAACTCATACTCAAGAGGTGTTGGATCATTGATAACCAAGCCCGCACCAATTCTGTCAAGATAAGAAGCCATACATATCTCCATCATTCACTCGTCGTTCTTGAAGTTCTCGTTACAGGTGATTATCAGGGTAAGGTGAAGAGACGATCATCACCATGACCATCGGCTAGACCAAGACGCACAGATGCATCCAACCAAGCATGAGCATAACTCGCAGCAGCATGAGCACGTATCAGATCGCCTGACTCCAAGAACGTCATGGCATCGGACACATAATCATCACACATGCGGAGCATGTCCTCAAGAGCACGACCTAGATGAGAAGGAGAGGATGAGAGGGGCGTGAGAAGACGGCGCGCCTCCTTTGTGAGCTCTATCGAGGCGAGAGCCCGCTTGGGCGTCATCGTCACAAGATCCGGAGAACTCATCGGTCCGACTCCTGAATGGCAAGGAGGCGATGGACATCTTCATCGCGGCCGAGGGAGCGATACAGTTGAATTGCTTGAGAATAGGCGCCTGCATCCTCGAGATCCTTGGCTCTCTCGAACACCTGTGCCCGTTGCTCCCAACCCATCGCTTCTCGCGTCTGGCGAGCGCGGAGGCGTAATTCATCAGAGCGCTGCATTTCGGCATCCGAAGCGTTCAACCAACGTATCAGGCCCCGGCGGTCAGCAACGAGCAGACCATCGGAACCATTGCTCTCCACCCAATCAACTGAGGCTTCAAGCAGAGGTGCGCCATCGTCTTCGGCGGGCACTTTGCGCAATTCTCCACTGACATCGATAGCAATCCACCCATCATGGACTGGGGCTGCACTGGTTGGATCGAGCATGTCGGGAACTCGAGCATGGTCAAGATGGTCCCAGCCCCATGGGTTTGGTCGACCGACATACAGGCGTCCATCAGGGGTTGCAAGAAGAACAGAATTACTCTGCATCGGGCTCACCCAAGCCCAAACTCGGTCTTCAATGAATCTACGCTGCCCCTCGCCTTCAACGAGCACTACTGCGAGACGCCCATCTACCGCATGGGATAACAGATGTTCGCGATCGAACCACCCCGCAATCGAACGCACCCCCCCCGCGCGTAGTCGTCGAATACCTCGGCCATGTTCTGCAAAGAGATGGAGGTGATCACCCCTATCAGCTGCGAGCCAGCCCCCACCGGGTCGCGCAGACACACACCGGAATCCACCTGGAACTCGGCGCGAATCAAGACGTGGCTCTCCATCCTTCCTATCGAGCAGCCACATATCTGGTCCTGAGAGAGCTGCAACCGTATCTCCTGCAACCTTCACCTGATACACCGAGGTACGTAATCGGTGTGACCATTTCACCACCCCATCCTCGGAGAGATGTACCACCTCATGCCCTGAAGCAACGAACACATCACGCCCATCGACTGCCAATGAAGTCACAGGACCATCGAGCAGAGATGACCACGCTACAGTGTAAGCCGATTCTTCGATCATCCCACCTCCCTTGCTACAAGTTCTGCAATCAGTGCCGCCGATTCTGTATTCAACTCAAAGAGGCGACGTCGACCCTCTTTGCGAGAGATGAGCCAGCCTTCACGCGTAAGATGATTCAGAATCTGTGAGAGGCGGGGACGACCAACCCCGAGATGTTCGAGAAGTTCTCCATCAGATGGAGAAAGTGGACCCACTCTAGCTCGCAGGAGCAGAGATATCTCGTTCTTCTTGAGAAGATGTATATCCAATGGAGGAGCGACTTGAGCAGGAATGTCAGCAATCAAAGGCGCTATTGGTTCGCTAGCGGATTGAATCAAATGACCTTTCGGCTCGGGGACCGGAATCTGGCCTAGGGATCGCATCTCGGCATCTTCCATAGCATCGGTGGTGACTCGGTGACGTTGGCTCAATCCTCCAAAAGAGCCCGAGACTGAAGGGGGAGGTGCCGTGAAACCACCCCCAGTTAACTCAGCACCTGCCTGCTCATCCACCCAAGGAACTGGTGGGAGAGAGAGGGCCCCTTCATCGACAAGGGGCGCTTCAAATGCTTCGGTAGCGGGTTCGGAATCACCTGAAGGGGTTTGCTGAGTAGTGGTCCATTCGGCAGTCGTGGTCGCAATGCCAGCACTCGCTACCATAGCTCCCTGGGAAGGTAATGACACTGGTTGGTCGACTTCAGATGCAAGACTCTTCTCTCGTAAACGCATCCGTAATTCAGTGACATCAGCATGCTCAGCTCGATCCAATCGACGAACATCGATGTAATCTCTCATGAGGCGAACAACCTTGGCGGGCAAACCCCCTGACTGTTCCATGACGACAGCGATGAGGTCTTCGGGGGCAGACCAAGGCTGCGATGTAGCGCCTTGAATGCGAGCCTCGATCAATGAGGCTACTACCTTATCATCAAACTCGGCGACCGGGTCGAGTACCTCGAACTGGTCGACAAGATGTTCATCGAACTGAGCGTATTGATCATCAGTCACTGCTACAACAATGACTGCATCCAAGCGCCGAAGAAGGGACTGGGTACGTTTGAACAGACCACTGAACACGTCTGGTGCAAGGGAAGGGTCATCGAACATGATCAAGGCTAACTGACCTGAAGACGAGGGCGTGGTGGAAGCGATAATCTGATCGATAATCGATGCTCGGCCACCATTCGGCGATTCGAAGCCTACGAGACTGCAGTACATCTCAGAGAGAAAGCGATCAATACAACCATCTTCAGGCAACATGCTGTGGATGTAGGACAACTCTGCCATGCCTGCCACTGAACCCAGCAGACTGGTCCGGCCACCACCACGTGGTCCTTTGATGAGGAAATGTCGAGGCGTCCCGAAACGTACGGCCTCGAAGATACGACGAACCATCGCATCTCGACCGACGAAGAGCTCGCCTTCATCAGCTCTGAGAGGGCGGAGGGCAAAGGGATTCTGACGCATGGGTGGAAACTCCACCTCGACCTCTGAGACCACGTATGTGTGCCGCTCGACTCGGTATATGTTATTTCGGTCCATTAACACATCAATAAGAGGGTTTGTAACGCGTTCATCGGCGAACCGGAGAGCCTTGGTTGAATTAGATTAACGTGTTAACAATGTGTTACTGCGGGCCGTTAACGCGACATTAACGCGTTAATTAACATGTTAGAGCCGTTCAAAACCCAGGACAATCACATCAACCATCAAACGCATTGACCTACTCCGAGCACCATGCCCGTCGAAGATTCCCGAATCCCAGGCTTCTACAGACTCCCGGTCGATGAACGGCGTGATGAAGCCGCACGGCGTGCCGGACTGACCCATGAACAGAAAGACGCATGGGGGTCGACTGCTGAATTGAGTGAAGGAGCAGCCGATCGTATCATCGAGAACGTCGTTGGCACCATGTCACTCCCCATCGGCGTGGCCACTAACTTCATTGTCGACGGGAAGGATTACCTCATCCCCTTCGTTCTTGAAGAACCTTCAGTGGTTGCTGCCGCATCGAATATGGCGAAACGTTGTCGGAGCACGGGGGGGTTCACCTCTAACTGCGACGATCCGGTCATGATTGGCCAAATACAGATTATCGATCTGCCCGATCCAAAGTCGGCCGTAACTATCGTAGCCGCTGCCGAGCAAGACCTCATCTCCCAGTGTAACGCAGTAGATCCCATACTAGTCAAGTTCGGCGGCGGATGCCAGAGAATTCAGCCACGTCTTATCGAGACCAATTCCGGCCCCATGCTCATCCTCCACTTGCATGTGGACTGTCGGGACGCCATGGGGGCGAACGCAGTGAACACAATGGCAGAGACCATTGCCCCAATCGTAGGCGACCTGACCGGCGGCACGCCTGTATTGAAGATCATCAGTAATCTTGCTGTTCACCGCCTAGCCCGCGTCAAAGCTATTTTCTCAGCCAAGGATATGGCTGATTCAGACCAAGGAGCCGAGCAAGGACAAGAAGTAATCAATGGAGTCATCAAAGCATATCACTTCGCTGAAGCTGACCCATATCGGGCAACAACGCACAACAAAGGTATCATGAATGCCATTTCTGCAATTGCCATAGCCTGCGGACAGGATTGGAGGGCAATCGAGGCTGGAGCTCACAGCTATGCTTCACATGAACGCGTATATGGTTCGCTGACAACATGGGAAAAGGACGAGCAAGGAAACCTTGTCGGCACAATCGAACTACCAATGGCAGTCGGACTTGTCGGTGGCGCTGTGCGCGTTCATCCTGCCGCTAAAGCCAACATCGCCTTGCTCGGGATTGAGACCGCGGGTGAACTCGCAGCCGTCATGGCAGCAGCAGGCCTTGCACAGAATCTAGGTGCACTCCGCGCACTCGCTACCGTCGGCATCCAAGCCGGCCACATGAAGCTGCACGTACGCAACATGGCTGCGACAGCAGGTGCAATCGGAGATGAGATCGACGAGGTTGCAGCCATGGTCAATGCAAAAGGAGAACGCGTAACCATGGAGGCCGTCGAGAAGGCCCTACAAGAGATTAGGAGTTAGTTGGAGAATCATTGACCGTCACCGTAGAAGGCGTGTCGAGACCTAGGGCACCTGCTTTCTCGCGGAACCAGGCCCGAACATCCTTGGGCGACGTATGGGGACAACCAAAATGTTCAGCGAAGCGAACCGTTGTGGTTAATCGTCTGGAATTCCCATTCTTTCTGCGGTCGATCAGGCCAGCAGTCGCAAGATCACGGACATGATCGTAAGCCTTCTGACCAATCAGACGCACAAGTTCGGACTGCGCCATCGGCTGATGATATGCAATAAGCGCAGCAGTGGTCAGGAGACGTTGTGGAATCTGAGCCTGACCCGCTTCACCAAGACGGTCTGACCAACGACTATCAATCTCAAGAATCCAGCCCTTTCCGGCCTCAGTCACACGCAGGGCACCGATGGAGCGACGTTGGTGGTGACGTTTGAGACGTTGTACTGCATCGGCAGCCTCATTCTCCGATAAGCCAAGTCGTTCGGCGAGTTCAGACACAGAGAGTGCCTTCTCATGCGTGAATAATAGTGCTTCAACATGACTTGCTGCTTCATCGAGATCCATGATTCACCCACCTCCTGATTTTACAGATGCTTGGGCCACTTCAATATCCGCAACCAGGGGTACTTTGCAAGTGATTGTAGCATCATCCCAACTGGGCTTAGTCTGTTCGACCTCAAGCAATCCTCGACGAGCCATGAATAGCACAGAGATCAGGGCTGCTGCCTCAACCTCCTTACAGTCCTCATCAGAAGTAGCATGCTCGTGTTCAGCGATCGAGTTCATCAGAGTGCGCAGAGACATGCTATCACCCCCTGCACGCTCACACAAGTTAACCATAGATGTCCAAGAGCGCCTCAAATCATTCTCAAGATCCTCATTATGTACTTTGGAGTTGACATGTCCGAGTGCATCATCAACTGCCTGACGGCGCTCCTCCCTAGTGAGTTCAAGACGCATTCGAATATCTGCTTCCTCATGAGCAACGCGCAGGCCCTCAATCAATTCACCAAGGGTGACTGGACGCCCTCCACCGCCTCTGATTCTCGGAGACATCATTGCTTCAACCTCATCGATACGCTCACCCTTGATCATGTTCGATGTGAATTCATATGAGGCGTCATCATACTCAAATGTCCAATCATCCCAATCCATGCCCTCAGTGGAGTCATCATCCAAGGTATCGAGTGCCTGTTGACGCTCAAGCAGGCGTGTAGCCCGGCCATTGAGAACACTCCAAGCCATGCGAATCAGGCGCCCACACGCCGG
>PAZI01000057.1 GCA_002715545.1 Methanobacteriota archaeon | reverse complement strand
GTCATCGTTTTCGTTAACTTCCGTGACACTGCGAATGAACTTGTAGAACGGTTATCCTCATTGGATCATGCTGTGGCTGCTCGCTTTGTAGGACAGAGCGATCGTGCACGTGATCGTGGATTATCACAGAAGGAGCAGATTGCAGTTCTCGATCGATTCAGATCGGGCGAGGTTAACGTTCTCATTGCTACTCAGGTGGGTGAAGAAGGCCTAGATGTACCAAATGCAGATGACGTGATTCACTACGAACCAGTGGGGAGTGCAATACGTACGATTCAACGACGTGGCAGGACTGGGCGCCATCATGCTGGTCATGTGCATGTTCTGGTAGCTCGTGGCACCCGAGATGAGGGTGCGTTGAGAGCGTCGGCATCCAAGGGGCGCAAACTGGTGCAGGCTATCGATATGGCTCAGCAGAATCTACGCCGAGGAAGACCAATCGAGTCAACAGGACAGTGTTCTCTCAGTATAGAAGAGGAGGGGGTTGTTACTCCTGCCACTGTCTGGGTGGATAAGATGCCAGAACCATCCACGGATGAGACAGAGTCTTCTTCTCTACGCCTTCGCTCGAACCAACAACGAAGTCTTGAGGATTGGATAGGTGGAGAAGATGAGACCACCTTGGCAGTTGAATCACAAGTCCATCATCATCAAACAGAACACGCTTCTCCTACATCCTCAAGTTCGTCCACTCAGAGTGGAGACAGCGTAGCAGGTGGTCATTTGCATAGGGTAGAGGTAGACCATCGAGAACAGTCGTCGACAATTGTGAGTCTTCTGAAACAGGAAGATGTCCTCGTTGATCTTGTCAATCTGGATGTGGGGGATTTTCGGATTGGGGATCGTGTGCTGATTGAACGAAAGACCCACAGTGATTTCGAGGACTCACTTCTCGATGGCCGCCTTTTTGGTCAGGCGAGCCGTCTAGCGAGTGCTTCTCCACACCCTCTTCTTCTCGTCGAGGGTACTGCAAGAGGTCAACGCTTTGTTCACCCTCATGCCCTTACCGGAGCACTCGCAGTACTAGCTATCGATTTTGGCCTTCCAGTGATTAGTACTTCTTCAGACCATGAGACTGCCAATTTCATCATGGTTGTTGCCCAACGTGAGGTGGCTTATCTTCAGGATCTCAGTGAACTTGCCTCAAGAAAGGCCCGTGGCGCATTGAACAAGCACCGTCGTCTCTCACGTGACGCAGCACGTGCCGCTGTCGGTCAGACCCCTGCCGGTTTTCTCCACTTTGAGACCGAAATCGCTCCAGAAGGAACGATGACTCAGTTGATCGATGAGGCTGAAGCCATCGAAGCTGCCGCTGGCGCCCCCCTCTCGTCTTTGACTCCTAAGCCTCCTCCATCGCTCGGACTGGAGGCTCGAGCCCGTTCGACACATGGCATTACCATGTTGTCTCAATTACCAGGTATTGGGCCTGCGACTGCCGAATCTCTACTTTCGACCTTCGGTTCCCTTCTCGGTGTGCTCAAGGCCTCTGATCAAGACTTGATTGATGCTATTTCACTTACGAAAGTCAGTCTTGAAGCCCTGGCAGCACTCCGTCCAGAATGACTACTGCTTCAAGTGCCTATGACCATCACTCTTGTGCGGAGATATGCAAACCGTTCAGGATAACAACCAAGGGCGAAGGCGATAAGTTCTGGAAGATGTATGACTGGGATGTCTGTGTCTGTGTTCGTTGCTCTCCCAGCCTTAGTCTGATAATTATCGAGAGCGATGGAAGAGAAGGGGCATGCTGAGGCTAGAACTTTAGCACCTGCTGAGATTGCTTCATTGAGGATTTCAGCAGTCATCTTCAGAACGGTCTTCTCCTGCGATAGAATGCTAGTATGGCCAACTGATTGTGTTCTACTTTCGATGTATATCGGTTCGCCACCTAGTGCCTCGATCAGTGATTCAAAATATGTTGGATTCCAAGGGTCATCATCTCCACAAGACCCTGGCAGCAGCAAATTGGGTCCATAGTAGGCTGCAACTGGGAGATCAATTGGATTTACAACTAGTGATCTGATTTTGTCTAAGCCGATTTCATCGACAAGGACGTGGAGAAGATGTCTCATATTTGTCGTACCCTCGAATCGCATGTCGCTTGTCCGGGCAAGGACTTTGTTGATTCTCTGCTTGAGTTCATCATCTGAATTGAGCTCACAGAGATCCTTCCACATATTACCATAACTTGAGGCAGAGGATGTGAGGATTTCAAGTCCTGAATCTTCGGCAATTGCAAAATTACGTGCATTGAGAGCCAGTTGTAAGTCATTATTCGCTTGTCGAATGACTCCTTCTCCACAGGATGATAAACTGGGTATGTGTATCAGATCTATGTCGAGCAAAGGTGCGATTGCCCTCATTGCCTCATCTACTTCTGGTGCTGAGGATTGTACAACAGAACCTGGATAATATGCGAATTTGATGGGCATCTTCTCACGTCACAATCGTTGTTCAAGTTCGCTGAATAGAGCTACAATTTGGTGATGTTGTTCGACCTTGGTTTGCACCAGTTTTGGAAGACTTCCCGGTGCAATGAAGTCTTGCAGACTTCTTACCATTGGAGCCCCATTACGTGTGAATCCAGTCGCCATTCGTATCGTGACCCCTAAATTGCCAAGCATCCCTAACGGTCCAAGAGTCTGTAATGTTACGATTGCCTCATTCAATCGCCCTGAAGACTTCACAGTCTTCGCGAACCATTTCACATGGCGCCCTGAACGACCAGAAAAGCGGTGTTTTGAGAGGGTGTACCTCCGTGCTGCAAGAAGACCTGAAGATGTCTGCTTGGCAGAGAAGCCATGTCGTGCGTAGGAGGAAAGATCCGTCTCAGCAAAAACGCCCTTGGACTTGTGGGACAGAATCTTGTCGATATGCTTGTCACTTTCATTTGAACTTCTTTCGTCCTTCATTCGAGCCCAGAGACGTTGTAGTACGGGTGGACTGGTCATTATTGGTGAATGCGGCACGGTATCAGAGGCACAATGTGCCAGTGTGGCTGAGGGTTGACAGGAGATGGTATGCACTTCCACGGCATTGAGTGGATCGGCTACACCGATGACGACTCCTGAAGCAGTACGCCGTCCTGCTTGATTCAGATTCCTCATCCATGGTTTGGCAGATGCTGTTGAGGATCGTATTGGCTGTAGATCGACCAATAGGTCGCGAATAATGGGCAGTCCTCTGGGCGCTTTAATCTCAAGACGGTTGGACCGTGTGACAAGATCGGCTATACGGACTCTATCGGCGACCACTAGGCGGCCATTGACGCGCACTACGCCTCTTCCATCGTGCCCGCTTCCATCACTTGGATGCAGACATAGGCTGGCATCTATCTTCATCTGTATTTCAGATAGGACTTCGTAAAGCGTATCGCTACCTGGTCGATCTATGATCTCTATCTCGTCAGTACCTATGGTTCGTTCATCAGGGTCATACCGGTGCAGAATAAGTGTAGCGCTGACGTTTTCCAGCTCTAGAACTGGTATGGTGAAGCCCTGTAGATCACCTACTGCTCCTACCACTTCTCCGGTAGGGGTTTGTCCTCCAGCTGCCTTCAATTTGAACGTCTCCACCGCATCTGCCTGGAAGGTACCATTTCCATCCACTGCAGCAAGATGTGGAAGAACCTCGAGCATCCATGATTCGGCAAGTGCATCATAGTCTACATCACAGTCTACCCTAGGTACAAGTCGAAGTGCCCCTTGTTTCTCGAACCACTCGTCCCAATCCTTGCCAGACTGACAGAAGTACTCGTAATCAGTATCGCCTAATGCTAACACGCTGAAGTGGGTGCCAGTAAGGTCGGGTGCGGACGTTCCATTTGCCGCCACCCACAATTCCTCAGCATTGTCTGGCATGTCCCCTTCACCCCAGGTGCTACACACGATCATGACTCTCTTGTGTCCTGGGATTTCTGAAATCTGAATCTCATCCATGCTTTTGATGGTAGGTTCAAGCCCATACTTCGAAGCCATTTTGCTAACTTTGACACATACTCCCTCTGAATTTCCGCTTTGTGAACCAAAAAGTATGAGCAATGATCGATCACCATCCATTTCCAAAGACCCTGATGTGCCTGAATCGGAAGATGTAGGAACTTCTGCAACAGGAGCAGAGGCTTCTGCTACCCCACCAGATTGAACAAATGAAGAGATTGATTCGACCATTGCTTCTTGGAAGGAACCTGAACCATCAACTGCTGCCATATGAGCCAAGGCTTTCTCACCCCATTCAGCAGCAGGTTTGTCATAATCGACATCACAATCGACTCTGGCAACTAACCTACTTCCTCCTAATTGCTCAAAACGGTTGTCCCATTGTTTACCAGACTCACAGAAAAATTCGTAACTAGTATCACCTAAAGCGCAAACTGAAAAATTTGTCTTACTAAGAGAAGGGGCACCGTCGCCATTTGCGTCATTCCAAAGGTCTTCGGCATTATCTGGTTGTTCTCCTTCACCCCAAGTTGAACAGATAACCAGAACCCTAGACATTGATGCTAATGATGCAAGATCAAAACCATCCATATCATGAACAGTAGATTCTAGTCCGTATGACTTCGCTCTTTTTCCAAATTTCACTGCTAAATCTTCTGAATTTCCAGTCTGTGAACCAAAAAGAATGTGCAGGCTACGGTCACCATCGGACAAGAAAGAAACCACATCATCAGTCATGATATCCCACCCAAGTGCCAACCGGCAGATTCATCCAACCAAATCGGATTATTGAACATAGCGGGTTAGGCTTGCGATAATTCGGACGTTGAAGGTTAGAAATCCATTCCATCCATCATGGCTTCGTCACCCATGCTAACTCCCTTAGAAGATATCACGTCATCAATTCTAAGAATCATCGTTGCTGTTTCAGTAGCACTTTGTATTGCCTGTTCTACGACTCGAACTGGTTCGACGACATTTTTTTTTTTTGCATATCCATTACGCCCCCTTCTTCGCGCACTTCTGCTTTGATGAAGCATGATTCGTCAGTAACTAAGAACACTTCTGGACACGTTCCTTGACATGCATCACAGGTGATACATCCTTCCTCAATCCAGACCTTGAGGACCGCCGTCATGTCTTACCTATCCACCAGTCATGTTGAGTCCCGAGTGTAGAGCACTTGAAGGCTATCGGATGAAATACCAATCCTCACATGTCGCCGAAGTCTTCCTCTCCACCCATCGTTGACGTACTCGCAGAGATTACATCATCTATACGCAGAATCATGATTGAGGTCTCAGTGGCAGAAAGCAATGCTTGTTCAACGACGCGGGAAGGCTCAACCACATCATTGGCTAACATGTCCTGCACGCCAACCTCGTTGACATCGACCCCACTAGTCGAACTTCCCTCGGCATGTGCCTTACGCAACTCTATCAGTGCGTTCACAGGATCGATGCCTGCATTCTCGGCAAGAGTCCTTGGGATGACCTCCAGGGCAGTAGCGAAAGCTTCGATTGCCATCTGCTCGCGTCCCCCAACACCCTCCGCGTATGTTCGCAGGTGGCGTGAGATGGATGCCATTGTGGCTCCTCCTCCCGGTACGACGCGTCCATCCTCCCATGCGACCGCAGTGACTCCTCGAGCATCGATGAAGGCTCGCTCGATTTCATCGACCACATGTTCGGTTCCACCACGCAGTAGGACTGACACTGACTTTGCGTCCTCGCAACCGGTAACAAAGACCATGTCACTGTCGCCAATACGGCGTTCCTCGACGCGCTCGGATGTTCCTAGTTCCTCAGTCGATAAATCATCGAGATTGGTCACTATACGTCCTCCAGTTGCCTTTGAGAGCGCTTCCATATCCGATTTCTTCACTCGACGTATGGCAAAGATGCCCTTGCGTGCCATGTAATGTTGTGCCAGGTCATCTATGCTCTTTTGGCAGAGCACTACATTGGCTCCAGTCGATGCGATATGATCGATGAGGTCTCGAATGTATCCTTCCTCCTCTGCAAGGAATTTTGCCAGCATACTGGGATCAGTAATCTGGATTTTTGCATCAACTTCTGTTTTCTTCACCTCGATACCTGAGTTGATCAGCGCGATTCGCGCATTGCTGACCGAACGGGGCATTCCAGCATGGACCTTCTCCTTGTCGAGGATGATGCCGTCGACAAGTGTGCTGTCCTTGATTGAGCCACCTTGTCTCTTGAGGATTTTTATGTCGTCGAGGCTCGCTTCTCGCCGTTCATCTTCAATCGAACCAACTGCATTGATTGCCCCGATGCAGATGTCAGATAGGAAGGCTTTCACTGCTTCAGCAGATTTCCCAGTCAACGCAGTCTTTGCGACCTCTTTGAGCAAGCGTTGGTCATCCACATCGACATCGATTCCAAGTGTCTGTAGATGTTCGGTAGCCTGTTCTACTGCGAGGCGAAAACCTTCGCAAATCACTGTGGGGTGGACGTTCTGCTCAATGAGATCCTCACTTCTTTTCAGCAACTCTCCAGCGAGGACAACTGCAGTGGTCGTACCATCGTGACAGTGCTGCTCTTGGGTTTTCGCGATCTCGATGATCATCTTCGCTGCTGGATGTTCGATGTCCATCTCCTTTAGGATGGTTGCACCATCGTTGGTGATTACTACATCTCCCATGCTGTCAACGAGCATCTTGTCCATGCCCTTTGGACCCAATGTGGACCTCACAGCGTCGGAAACTGCCTTTGCAGCAGCGATATTATTCTCTTGAGCCGACCGGCCACGTGTTCTTGTTGAGCCTTCTTTCAGGATGAAGATAGGTGTTTGTCCCCCTGTATACATGCCTTCCACCTTTCGTCGGGGAAATGCTCCTCGATTTCAAACCCTCGGTGCACAGTGTGCAATCAGACGTCGCCACCCTGCTCTAACCACTGTTCCCCGTAGTGTTCCCATTGGTCCATTGTCCATCCATCTGGGAGTCCCGAATCAGGCACAGGCGGTCCCTTTGATTCTGGTGCAGCAGTCTCAGTCGGGGCTGCTGCCTCTATGGCTGAGACATCAGGTGCGGCATCAACCGAATAGGATGAATCAGCAGCTGGCGAATAATCTACGAGCGACCCATAGTCATCCTCCTCTTCACCACTCTTGAGGACACCGACGAGGATGACCACCAAGACGAGGACAATAACAGTCATGACGACCCATTGTACTCCGGCCCAGACTGCAGCGCCGGAGACGATTGGTTCAGCCTCACCTGCCAATTCACTTTCTGCAGTTTCATCCGTCGGTCCCGTATAGGTGACCGAGGCGTTGACAACAACGTTCCCTACACGTGTCGCGATTCTCAAGACCACGTCGGAGGCCTGGGGATCACCTTCGAGTCGGTCCCATTTTTCCTGAGGGATTTTGACGTACAATACCCATCGCTCAGTCAGGCCGGGCTCGACCAGGGCGTCATTCCTAGTCTCTCGGATACTGTGAGGTTCTGCGAAATCGAGGTTCCCATCATCTGAGTCCCAACTGATATCTGCCAGCGAGATGTCCTGTGCATCGGCATTGCTGATGGTGAATGAGAGTTTGATCCATGTATCAGGGGCAGTGATGACATTCTGTAGTGGAGATCTCACGTCGAGCAGTTTCAGATGGTTACCCACGTTAATCGGTGCTAAGATCTCGGCATTTGCCATGGGATCGCTTCTTGATCGAGCGATGAGTGAGAGTGTGTATTGTCCCTCAGCAACACCTTCGTTCACCTTGATGCGGATAATGACGTCACCACTGATGCCTTCGTCCAGAGTGAGCAAGCCGTCGGTGGGCAGCATGATGGTGGCTTTGATTCCATCAGGAGTATCTGGAATGACTTCGATGGTATCACGGGTGTTGCCGAGATTAGTGACCTTGAACAACCAATCTTCAGAATCGCTGTCCTTCGACGATGAGAAGAAGTGCACTTGGTCGAAGTCAGATGAAGTTTCGATGGATACCTTACGAGTCTCCGAAACGGTGAGCAGGTAGGTGTCGAGTCCAGCTTGGCCACTGATCAATGTCGGTGAAGCTGCGAGATTGAGATTATAGGTCCCTGAAGGAACGCCAGATGGAATTGTGTAGGTCGCTGTGATTAGCTCAATACCTTGTGGCGTGATTGGTGAGGTCTCCGATCGAGAAAGTTCGGTTTGAATCATTGGTGCTCCGTCCGGGGCATTCGCTCCGATGAGTTCGTCAGTTGTGATGAGGCTGAACACCTCTATGTCATTGCCGAGGTTCTTAATCTGCCACTCAATCTCAAACGTCTCTCCATTTGCAGGTGCAGATTTCCCCTGTTCGGTGTTGTAGGAGACCTCTGCCCGGACTCCTCCTTCACGCCAGACTCCATCTGGTCCTTTGTTGGCGTGTGGAACCTCGATATCGATAGGAAGGCTGACTCGATCACCTTGCCGATCGACATCCTGTGCATAGAGCGTCAGGCGGTGTTCTCCAGGTGCTGCATCTGCTGGAAGCGAAATCCTTGCTGAGAACAGGAAATCCTCGGTTCGATTGAGCAACATAGGCTGTCCCAGTGTCGAGTTTCCATTCTCGGTTCTGAATTCAACATCGCCACCTAGTTCCCACGTGGAATTTGAGAATTTGTGTGAAACGGTGAATTCACCATCAGCATTACCCACGTTCTCGATGTGGTACACTCTATCGATCGTCTGGCCAGGTAGTCCCGAGATTCGAAGACCACTGCTTGGTCCGGTTGATACATCTGCCCGTAGTCTTGGCACGAGTGTCTCCTCGACGGTGATGGGATAGTTGATTGATGCCTTGTTATCTCCACCAAGGACTGATTCATTGATCCAGATTGACCAGACGCCTTCCTGAGCAGGAGAACTGGCTGGAACGGTCATTGTGACGTTGAAATGGAGTACCTCCTGCGGCTCGATCCTGTCCAGTGGGACGTTACCCGATGTGCTTGGCGAATCTGCGACCTCGATTCGCATCTGGTTGTTGAACGCAATCGAAGACGTACGTGAATGATAGGACTCGACCATGGAGACGATTCTCAGGTCCTTATCCTCGTAGGCGTTGGTCATGAGTTGACAATGTACTCGCGTGATGTCATCGGGTGAAAGGCTGTAACCAGAATTTTCACCGTTGCACGTCAGATCGACAGTGAAGTAGGGAACTCGTTCGATTCCGAACATGTAGAATCCGTCCACGACCATTCCAGTGGTCGAAGCGGAACTGTCGGACTTGAAGCGATAACCAATCTCATACTGGTAGTTCTTCAGGACATTCGTCAAATCCCACGTTTCCATGGACCAAGCCCCATCGCTTGCAGAGAAATTGTGGTAGGCTGTCTCTCCAAAGTAGTCGACGTAGAAGCCGACCTGATCGCTGGGATCTACACTTCCTATCGTCCAGCCCGCAAGTTGGATACTGGTGAATCTGCTGCTATCGAACCAGAGTTTGCAATACTGTGCATTGACACCAGGTAGTTGTCCGAAGCCGATGCCAGTTCCGAATTGAGGGTGTTCGTCGTCCTCTGAACCGCAACTTCGCTGAACTTCTAAGAGCCATCCAAAGGCCAACCAATCGTCTGCGAAACTCACGTAGGTCTGGTCAGGTGCTGGAGAATGTCTCCATGCATTGGTTCCGTCTCTGACAGTGGTGGATTCAGACTTCCAGTTTCCTTCCTCACCAGTATTAGGATTATAGTTGGCCATGTACGCCTCATGGGGCTCGACAGAGCTCAATGCATCGATGTCACTGAGTCCGATGGCGACGGCTACAAGGCGTTCCTTCACATTGTTCAATCGATCATCAAACGATTCTCCTGAGGCCGAGACCGTGGCTCGAAGTGTCCAACCGCCAGTGACAAGTCCATCGGCTGAGAGGATGCTGTGAGCTGCCTCGGGTGTCCATTGGATGTCCTGGTAGATGGCTTGTCCAACGCCAGCGAAACGAATCTGTCGGGTATGGGTCTCAGCCACGACTCCAAGTGGATGAACGACCTCAAGCGTCACCGTAGCATCCACTTCATCGGGTCCAGTGAGCAACTTCGAAGAGACGCGGATGCCGTATGTCTCCCCACGTTCAGCAATAGTTGCAAGTGAATTGTCACCCTGGGTCCATTGTGCGAGTTCCTTCGACGCATTTCCAACGGTGATTGAGAGGAGTTCTAAGTCGATTGTCTGCCGTCCGCTGGTCTCCTGTGCACCGACTGGTACAACGACGCTGACAAAGCACAGCATCACGGCCATGAGGATTCCTGAACGTCCTCGGTTGCTCGTCATCAACCTTCCACTCAAAGCCGCTGATTAAAGGTCACCGGGATGACGTGCATCCCCCTCTTTCAGAAACACCACTCTTCACATCCTATCGCCGCACGGCTCTAATGGCAGGACGTCGTAGGCATGGCGTGGTCGTTGCAAAGGATGTGATTGACCGTGGTCGAGTCGCACTCTCCATCGTTCTGCACATGATCATCACGCCGATTCTTGCATTCTCAATCACCTACCTCGTGAACCTCGAGGCCGACTCAGACAGCATCACGTTAGGCATCAATCGTGTCGAAATCGTCTGGGTGCTTGTCGCTGCTGCCACCTCAGCCGCATTGGCTTTTGCCCTAGCGGTCGTCACTGGTGGCTACACGCCGACCTGGGTTGCGGAAAGGGGTGGTTGGTTGGGCTTCACTAGACTTGTTCGACATGGTAGGAGCCCACAACGTATCCTCAATGCTCAGGAGCATCTCAAGACCTCTGGACACGGACGCCTAGTCACCTCGGTTCGTCACCGAAGGGAGCGTTCAACCTTGGCTGAAGCGTTTGGTGGACTCCAGTTGATAGCGGCCCCATTTCAGTTCACGCTATCGATAATTCCTATCTTGATCGTCACTTCGATGCCCGATGAATGGCTACGGGAGGGTAGGTGGATGGAAGCAGTAGTGATTGTCTATCTGATCACGTTGACTCTGATGATCCGCGTCTTTCCACATGTTGCCTCTCGCTTCGTCAGCACGGCCGTCCTTGCCCGTCGTTGGTTCATCCGCATTGCTCGCTGGTCGTGGGTCGGACCTCTGTTGTTCCTTTGGGTGCTGACTCGAATGCTAGTGCCGACTGCCATTGATGTGCTTGATCCGAATATGCCTGAGGCGGACCTCTTGCTCACCGAGCGTACACTGGCTGAGATTTTCGGGATACCGGTTATCATTCCTGCTTCAGCCTTCCTCGATCTTCTCATCGCTCTCTCTGTGTTGCCTTTCACTGTCTATACTGCCTTGGCAGTCATTACATCTGGAAGGCGAAGTTTCCCAACCTGGTGGAGTGATCCTCTCAATCCTCATCCTGAACTTCATGAGGATGAATTAGATGACTCAGAACCATTGTTGGAACCACCTCCAGAGAATGGTGAGTTGCAGTTAGAAACTGATGTTGATCCGTCCTTGGATGGGGTTGAGGAGGAGGTCTCTGAATCAGATGAATCACTCACTACTCAGTCCGAGCCATCCACAGATGACTCCTGATGTGGGTGTCCATCATCGATGAGCACTCTCACAAATCCCATCGCTCCATCTGGGCGTTGTCGTCCAAGGGCCGGCCGAAGCATGTCAAGATGTTTCGTTCCGCATCCGCTGCATCGCACCGAATCGTGTGTCCAGACCATATCCGGGTAGTCGCAGCATTCAATGTCGTCACTGTCAGCGATGACTTTCAGCTGGCGTGCCATTTCAGCCGTCCAAGGACGTGGTTCTAATCCTAACAATCGCCCTACAGCTGTCCAACCACTTGTGACAAACCCCCCTAACAAGAACCCACTTCCGAGGCTCCACAGTCCAAAACCGAACATCGCACAAAGGAGTAGGGCGATAACGCCTGCTTGTCGCCAGATCTCCTCCATGGTGCTCAGACGGCGCAGAAGGTGGTCATCGACAGGAACCGGTAATGGGTAAGCGGGTAAATTTCTTGTTGACATGAGTCTGTAAGGAATCAGCCAAGTGAGTTGCGGTAACACCCACCCAATCGCTGCACCTAGTGTGATAACCAGTGCAGCTGCAATGAGTTCGAAGAGTGCCAGTGAATCACCTGAGCCTGCTGAGTGTTATTTCCATGAGATCCATCCCTCGTGCGATTTTCTCGGTTGTTGTGGTATACGCAAACCTCAGATGCCCCTCGCCCGATGGTCCGAACGCCGAACCCGGTGAGCATAGAATCCCTCCTTTCAGAAGTTCGATGGCGAGATCTTCGGAAGACAGACCTCCTATGCTGACCTTGGGAAAGACGTAGAACGCTCCACGTGGAATGCGGCAGTCAACACCGTCCATCGCATTGAGTCGAGCACAGATCAAGTCTCTTCTCTCGGCGAATGCGGCTGCCATCTTTGCAGGATAGTCCTTTGCTTCAGTCATCGCTGTGAGTACCGCATGCTGCATGGCATCGTTGCTACAGGCTGCCATGTAGTATTGCATCTTGACAATCTGCTCCATGGCTTCACTCGAAGGTGAGAGCACGTAGCCTATGCGCCACCCTGTCATGGCGAATGTCTTCGAAAAGGAGTTCACCATCAACACATGTTCGTACTGCTCTGTGAGGAAGGAGACGTGAGGTTCGTCGAAGATGATCTGGTCGTACACTTCATCCGTTATCACCCATAGGTCATGCCGACGTGCAAAATCAAGCAACTCATCTCGCTGCTCAGGTGTCACGGTCGAACCTGTCGGATTCGATGGGAAATTGACCAGAATGGCCTTTGTAGAGGGCTCCACGAGTTGCTCAAGTTCCTCGATACGCGGTATGAAATCCTCCTCGTGACGACATGGGTAGAACAGTCCTCGCCCTCCTGAAAGAATCACGTCTGGGCCATAGAGGGGAAAATAAGGTTCGGGAAGCAGCACGCTGTCTCCCGGGTTGACAATCACCATCATGCAGTTCAGCAGTGCGTTCGTTCCTGACATGGTCATACATACATTGTTCTCATCGAGATCCGGGCGTTGCTTGTGCCAACTCTCAGCGATCGATGCTCGAAGTTCTGGTAGGCCTGCCGTGGTCGTGTACTTGTTCTTGCCTTCTCGCATCGCACGATGGAAGGCTTCGACTGCGACTTCAGGAGGCTGGAAGTCAGGCTCTCCAAGCCCGAACATAATCGTGTGTTCACCTGCCATATCGAACATCTTTCTGACGCCTGTTGGTTGGATGGCGCCAGCACGTGTCGAGAACGTGGGCATGATTCTGCGGCGCTTTCTGGCCTTTTCAATACCGCGTCCAGCGCGTCCTCACACCTCTGGGGAGAGATTATGCCACGCCCCTGAGTCCAAGGTCTGAGCAAGATGGCGGATGCTCAGGGATACTACGATGGTCTTCTTGGACAGGGGTATACTCCTGACCAGGCAGTTGCGTTCACCAAGCAATACTTCCCTGATTTCACCCCTCCCGCTCTGGATGTTGCTCCAGTCGCAGCATTCGAGATCGACGAAGGTGTTGCAAAGAGCGTTGCTGATGAGCACGGAATCGATGCGTCATTTCTGCTTGAAACCGCTCGGCATTTCGATGCCGATTCAAATCAGATTCTCGATGCTGATGAGTTGCAAGCAACTGCATCTGCGATGACTCGTGTCGATGTTCCTGCAGTTCCAGTTGGCATGGCCGGTGCTCCCCCTCCCGTGCCCGTTGGACTTGCGCAGACTCCAGCTGTGCCTCAGTCTCCTGCTGCAGCGCCCACTACGGCAGCAACCATCCAAGATACGACAAAAACGTCCCGACGCCCTAAGAACAAGATGACTGCCATCATGACTGGCTTCATTGGATTCACAGGAGCAGATCGCTTCTTTCTCGGTTACATCCTTCTCGGAGTCATCAAATTGGTTCTATTCATCCTCGGTATTGCCCTCAATGTCATGTTTGCAGGGCAGCCGACAGTGCTCATCGCCTATCTTTTGCTGACGGCAGCGGCCATGTGGTGGCTCGTTGATTTGATCATGATCGTCACAGGACGCGTCCCTGATTCAACGGGCACTCCTCTGCTTTGAATGGCGAGAGATTTACCTCCGTATTTTTCACGTTCGCTCGATATAACTTCGAAGTTCTTCGATTTCGATTGTTCCATTCTCATCCTCATCAAGTGTAGTAATCAGAGCAGCGATCTGAGGGGGGCCGATGCTAGCCACGCCTAAATTCTTCAATCCCGCCTCAAACTCGAAATGGTTGATGTGCCCATCTGCGTTGATGTCGAAGAAACGAAATGCATCTTCGACGGACATGTTCTTCTCATTCATGTGGTTGACGAGTGCCTTGAGAGTCTTTGCCGCGTCCTTCTTGCCACGAGCATGCAACGAGTTGATCTTGCTGAATCCTTCTCCTGTAATGTCTGTGCTAGATTTCTGAGTGATTCCAAGGCCAAG
>PAZI01000056.1 GCA_002715545.1 Methanobacteriota archaeon | reverse complement strand
TGATCATCGTCATCACCCTGTTAGCTATTTGGCGTGGCGCTAAGGCCATTGAGAAGACGAACGTCATCATGATGACTTCACTGTTCGTTCTTCTCTTCCTCGCTCTTTTCCTTGCTCTATACATGGATTTCCAAGATGGTTCGCTCGATGGAGCGACCTTCATGTTCTCAATCCAACCAGATTATCTGTTACAGCCAAAGACATGGATCAATGGTTTGTCACAGTCTGCATGGTCTTGCTCTGCAGGAATGGGGACCCTCATTACGTATGCAGTTTACATGCGTCGGGATGAGGATACGACTCTGAATGCATTCACGATGGGGCTTGCCAATAATAGCATCAGTATCATTGCTGGTGTCACTGTCATGTCTGCGATCTTCGCAGCAGCAGCAGATCCGATTGCAGTTGTATCAGGTGGCTCATCCTCAATCACATTCATCTCTCTTCCATCAGTCTTTTCAGTTGCACCAGGCGGACGCATCGGTGCACTAATTTTGATTTCAGTGTTCTTTCTTGCCCTCACTTTTGCCGCGGTCACATCGATGATTTCAACGGTGGAGATGGCAGTGAGGAATTTTGCAGATCATGGTATGGAACGTAACAAGGCGGTACTTTCAGTCTGTGCTGCAATTTTTCTCTTTGGCCTACCCTCTGCTGTCCTCGCCATCAAGATGGATGCCTCTGGTGTCGCCTATCCTGAATTCCTTGAGGTTCAAGACCATATCTGGGGCTATGGTTTGATGTTCAGTGGTCTGTTCATAGCGTTCGCCATTTGGCGCTATGGATGGGCTGTTTGGCGCTCTCGCGTCACTGAAGGAAGCGCAGAGGATTCGTTCAGTGGGTGGGTGACTCATGGTATGCCTGCCTTCCGTGATGAGTTCGTGAATACAGGCGATAATGACCTACACATCGGCCGTTGGTGGGATTTCTTGATGTATTTCGCATTCCCCTTACTGTTCGTTGTTCTGTTGTTGTCCTACTTTGTTGACATTATTGTGAATGTTGATGATCCATGGAATCCTACGAATGCTGATGGGATTGGAATCGTTCTGATGTTTTGGGGGATCACTGCTGGATTGTTCATGATTCTCAATCGTTACGTGCTCATCAACAGGGCGGTAAGAACTGGAGGTCCAGGTGCCTATTGGTCACTGCTGTGGTTCTTTACTGGCAATTTCCGACTAGAGCCGCGTGCACTTGTACGAAATGCTACGAGAGAGACCGCTGAGGACATCTCAACACTCCCTGGTGGTCAAGACCCATACGTCATTTGCATGGGTGAATCTATTCCAAGCAGCGATGAGTCTGATGTTGAAACAGCTCATCTCCTAGATGCCGATGTGGATGCTATATCTGGCCGAGCATCCATTGGATGAACTTGTCCACCTTCACTCAGAAGGTGTATTCTCCTCATCTATTGGTTGGTTGTCCTTTTTTACCCCACTTTCTTGACCAGTTCCACCGTTTTGAGGACTGCGTCGACGTGCGGCCTTTCGTCGTACTGCCTTCTTTGGCTGTTCCTGAGCAGGCGGTGATGATGAGTGTCCTGCCTCAAGTCCTGAGAAGTCTACCAATCCCTCTGCATCGGGTACTTCATTCCCAACAATGCTAGGGTCAGTCATCATCCCTCGAATGTTGACCTCCTCACCAGGTAAGACCCCATCTTCTCCAGTGATGTCGTAGATGTCCTTTCGGATCATTGCATCAGATGCACTGAGTTCAGATCCATCATCCTTGAGAGCTCGCCGTTGGTCAGAAGCTCCAATTACATCGTCGAGCTCGAGCCCTTTTGAGGTTCGATCAAGGAGAGGGGTGATGATTTCTTCATCATCCATATCATCAACTGCCACTTCTGCAAGGTAAGCTGCTTCAAGCTCTGAGAATGTTCGCTCGGCTGTCTCAAGTTCGGATTCCCATTGCGAAGCAGCCGCATCTTCTCCAGACCCAAATTCGCCCGCAATCGCCTCGAAGTCATCTTCTCCCACAACATAATCCTGCTCTTCTTCGTCAGTATCCATTGTGGGTGCAATAGCGTCCGGGATTGCAATTTCTTCGACCAGTTTCCTCTCGCGGCGCTCATAATGTGAAGTGAGCGATTGCTCAACACCACAATAAGGACAGGTTTCCATGACTGCAGGTATGGTTTCATCACAGGCCGAGCATGATCTGAATGAGGTAGTTGCCTTTGTCAGGTCCGCATCACAATGTGGACACTGATTCTCATCACCTTCGATTGGTCCATCACAGTGTGGGCAGTAAGCGTAGATTGAACGCTCGACTTCCTCTTCAGTCTGATCATCCGTGAGACGTATTGCAAAGACAAGGGCAACGAGTGCAAGAATTGCAACTAGTACGAGAAGTATGATTGCCACTGATCTCCTATCTGATTGCTCATCCGCCATCTGTTGATTGAGATCTTCCTTCTGAACTATTCTTTCATACGAACTATATCCAATCATCTCTTGATTAGATTCTTGATCACTGGAGAATGCCACTGAGAATATCTCTCCACTTCGGCTGCTAGGGATGGTGAATTCGCACTTCATCGTACCGATCAGATCGTTCGATGTGACTTCGGCGAAACTTGTCTGAATCAGATCTTGACCATCTGGCAGACATCCCACGTTGTAGGACCCTGGCTTTGTGAAGCGTGCTTGGATAGAAATCGTATAACGTGTCCCAGGAATCAGTTCACCATCTGTTGGCTTAGGCGAGATGATCAGAGTTGACGAAAGAAATTCCACAGAGTTAGGAGTGGCGATATTGAGGAAGCGCTGCACTGTGTTATCAGTTGTGATTCGATCCCACTCATTTTCATCTGGTGTCCAGACAAAATTCAATTCAGATCCTTGAACTTCAGTCTCACCTGCTGTGAATTCGAAGAGGATTGTGACATCCCCTCCAGCAGTGATTGTTCTTGCATTCAATTGTGAGGTCTCCCCAAGTGCATAATCCCAAGTCACACTCCCCACTCCACTGACATCTTGAGTACCATCGTTGACCAGAGTAACTCTCCAGATTACACTCTCCCCTGGCCTGATTGTCAGTATCTCTCCTGTCTGGGCAGTTGTATCACTTGTTCTCAGTAATTCAGCAGAGACTTTCACATTTGGCTCGGAGACAAAGACCAATACAGCATCTGCCCGTTCATTCTCGGTCTGGATTTCCACATATATGTCGAGGTTCTGGGTGGAACTCGCTCCAGCTTCGACGAGATCATTGTATTCTATTTCGAATGAGAAGGGGCTTGAGGCATCTTGGCCAGCGCCTATCGTGACATTTTTCACACCCAATCTGACTTGGAGGTCAAGGCAATACAATTCAATGGCAACTCTCGTCTCTTGTGAAGGATCATGATATCTTGTGACTGATCCGTTGATGTACCAAGGCCCTTCGATGGCGGTGGCAGCTTGAAATTCAGTACGCTCCAAGGAAATGACATGTTCAGCAGGCAGAGAAACAATCAGTGGAGTGGAAACCTCATCGTCGCTCTCAATCATCTGTGGTGCTTCCCCATTTCCTGCTTGATGGAGGATTGTGAATCTAGCGCTGTAAGTGCCTCCCTCAGGTGCGTTCAGGTTCAATTGTCCTGCAGGAACTTCCAATGTCGTTGAAGATGTGTTTGCTTGAATATCTCCAATATCGAAGGTTGTGGATTGTAATCCTAAATCTGCTCCACTATCTGAGAGGATGTCGATTCTTCCTTGAGCACCGTTAGCAGCAGCGTGGCCAGTATTGGAATAGGTGACGTTGAATGCGAGAGCCTCTCCACCCAAGAGGGTGCTTGAAGCGTTCAGAACAACATTTTCTGCAACAAGGTTTGGTGCTGCTACGAGTTCGAAGAGTCCTAACTCCTGTTGCTCTTTTTCCCCATCTGCAGATTCGATAGCGACGTAAACGGTACGCACACCATCATCATCTCCCCAGCCGATATTCGGCCAGAAATATGTCCTTGTAGTTTCACCAACCGCGAAATCAACGATGTCTAATGGGCCGATTTGTTCACCACTAAGGTCGTTTTTGTAGACCCTGAGTTTCACATTATTCTCATCCTCGCTTTCATTGTTCCAGATACTGACTGTGAAAATGACATCTTGGCCTTCGTAAATCACAGCGGTCATGGATGAAACGCGGATATCAAAGCCAAACCCAGCCGCTTGAACATTGATGGGAACGCTCGATATGCACAGAAGTGCGGTGGCGAGCAGGATAACTCCTCTCGGCCGAGCTCCTCTCATGGTGCATCCTACACCTTCTCAGAGATATAGACATGACCTGCCTTGAGGGGTAACAGCCTTGAAGTGAGTCTGTAATCTAGGTGGGGTGGAGGCGGGTTCCATGGGAGTGCAGCAGTTGCGAACGTCGATACCCATTCTGATGTGCACATGCCTTCTTTTTGCATCTGCATCAGCCGCCACCACCTTGGGCCGAGCGTCACCTACCATCGTAGATGATTCATTTATCATGAGTGATGCTACCTTTGGAGATTGTTCAACAGTGTCGTGGTTGGAAAGTACGGTTACTACATTCGTTAATCTGACGTATGAATACACAGGTGATGTTGAAGTTGCGACACTCACAGGAGATGTCCTCAGTGGTGGTTTCGCCACAGATGATTCGGTCACATCGTCTCCAAGTGGCTTTGAACACGATACCGGAATTTCTCTCGATGAGGGCGAACACGACCTTACATTGACGCTGAATGGTGATGGGGGAGCAGATGCTGAGACATGCACCTTTGGGGTTGACCGGACAGGACCTGTCATCGATAACCCCTCTCTTTCCATATCTGACGGTTGGGTCAACACCGGTTCATTCACATGGTCTGATCCAGATGCTTCGATTACCGAGACAGGCAGTGGTGTCAAATCACGTGAGGTAAGAATCGGTGACGGCCCTTGGGAGCCTTGGATTGGGGATGCAATCCCATTTCCATCTCCCGGTTCTTCACCACTTCCAGAGAGTGAAGACATCCTGATCACTCTCCGAGCCACTGATAATGTCGATAATGTCGGACCCGAATGGACGATGAACATCAGTGTCGATCGCTCAGAACCAACTGTTGGTATTTGGTTCATCCATGGTGATCTACATACCTCACGCTCACCAGACGAACCGATTGAGGTTGAATTGACTGGCCGTGATGATGAATCTGGTCTTGATATGTTGAATTCAATTATTGAATACCGATTCGATGATGATGGAATCCAGCAGGAAGATGAGAATGATTGGACTTCTGTTCCCGGAGCAACCCTTCGCCGTTCCCTCGGTCTCTTGACATGGTCAACTCGTCAAGGTCAATATCTTGCGCTCAAAGGTACCCTTGTTGACTTGGCGGGGAATGAAGAATCGACAACGGTATCGTTCCATCGCATTTCCCCAGGATTGGACTTATACTGGAATTCATCATCTGTCGAAAGTGTTGCTGAATTCCCTGGACAGACGATTAACATCACTGTTGAACTATCGACGACCGAGGCCTACATGGGGGCTGTCGACATCAGTGTCGAGAGCGCTCCGGCCGATAGAGAGCCAGGAGATCCATGGGTTATCCTCGAAAGTTATCAGGTTGAACCAGGCTTCCTCGGTGACAGGAAGCATTCCATCACGTTCCAAGTCCAAGTTCTTCGTTCGGGCCCGAACGACGTTCGTTTCATCATTGACCCAGCTGGTGCAATCGATGAACGCGATGAAGGGAACAACGAAATCTACGAGATTGCCACTGGTATTGACCAGAATGTGGTTGCTATCGTCCCTGGATTTTCTCCCGGGCTATCATTTGTCATGATCATTGGTCTATTTGCCTCAGTATTCATTCATCGCCAAGCACCAGAGGTAGAAGGTGATGAATGAGCAATTGGATGCGGCAATCAAGGAATTCATGGATCTTGAAGATCCTATGGAGAAATATGAACTCCTGTTTGAGTATGCTGACGAACTTGATGAATTGGAAACCTCATTGTGGTCGGATGAAACTAGGGTCAGTGGTTGTCAATCTGAAGTGCACATCCTCTTGAACTTCAGTGGAAATACCGGTGCCCATCTGCGTGGTGCTGCTGATGCAATGATTATGCAAGGTCTGATATCACTCATTGCCATCGCTTTGGAAGGCCTTCATCCAAAGGAGGTGGCGAACTTTGAGCCAACGTTTCTTGAGACAATCGGCATTCAGAACTCGCTTACCCCATCTAGGTCTAATGGGCTCAGAAGCCTGATTCGAACCATTCAAGACATTGGAAAGATGGCAATCTGATCATTCTTCTTCCCACACAATGGCTTCGTCGTCCTTGAGGCTAATCATTTCTTCAACATCTTGCTCATCCTCTGGATTGACCTGTGCTTGCTTCAGCCTCCTCTGCCTGCTTCTTGCTTTGTGTAATCCTGGAACCAAGGCATCAATGGTTGATGTGGCAGAATCTCTAACTTCGATGTAATCAATCATTTTGCTCGCCTCTCTTCTCCTCTTTCGTCGCTGTTCAAGAGTGCGTATCACAGTTGAGTGCTCAGAACCGTTGAGAATCATTTCAATTGCAGACCTGGCATCCGCCATTCCCATCTGTAATCCTATGAGAGTGGCAGTATGTCCATGGATGCTGAGTTCACATCCTGTATGTTCTTCGATGATTCCACGAATGCGCCCATTCCTTCCAATGAGTCTGGAACGTAGCCGACGTAGTTGATTTCCACGTTTTCCGACCCAATCTCGCAGGTCGATGATTTCCATAAACAGGTCGTCATTTTCAAGTAAGGGAATTGCCTTCTTTGGTGGCATTCCACGCCCAATCGCTCGAATCACGTCTGGCATTTTCATCATTTTCACTGGATCATTTGCTTCTGTGCTCCATTGAATTGAGACATCTCCCGTGTCTGAATCGATGAATAAGCGAGCCCCCGCTGAATCTTCCAAGCTTTTTCGAGTAGTGCCATTCTTCCCAATCATAACAGCGATACGATTCATTGGAATTCGAGTGATGTGCTGAGGAGGATTAGTCAAACGTCCCACCCCATGCCTTCTTCGTCAACGACATGGAGGGCGATGTCTTCGAGAGGAATCGTCACTCCTTGTCGATTTGCCCATGAATGTAATTTTTCGATATCTCTGACAAGATATTCCTCAGCTCTCGGATGTCGTCCAGAGACAGCTTGTCCCACATCGATGACCCATGGTTCATCCTGATGCCAGAGGATATTATATTCCGAGAAATCAGCATGAGCAAGTTCAGATTTCTGCCAGATTAATCGCAACATGTTCGATAAATCGATGACAACAGTTTCTGGATTTTCGAGTTCAACATGGCGTATTTGAGGTGCAGCTCTCCCATCTTCACCTATGAAATTCATCACGAGTACATTCTGGTAAGCGCTGATGGGTTCGGGAACACGAACCCCTTCGCGATGCATTCGAATGAGGTTTCGCATTTCTTTTCGAACCCATATAGTCACTAAATCACGATGTTTTCTTTTCAATCCAGTGAATCTAGGATCACCTTCGATATATTTCAGGAGATTCTTGAACACAGCATTAGTAGTATGAAAAATCTTGACCGCCATGGCTCCTTGTGGCCCAGTTGCGTGATACACATGTGCTTCTTTTCCTCTGGCGATGGGATGATTCAGTTGTTCAATAACACCATCTTGCATCAATTTGTAGATTGCCATCAGTGTTGAATGGTCGAACACTGAGTCCAGAACTTTGCGTCCACTACGGTCGGGTGTTTTTGCATGTCCTGAATTGATCTGCTCTTCGATATCCCGAAATATTTGCTCATGACGTGGTTGGTCCATCCATTCGAGTTGAGTCGCAGCTCCGGTGAACTCGATGTTATCATCGTCACTTATGGGGGTGTCAACGCTGTCATCGTCAACTTCGTTAGTCATATGATGCCTCAGTCGAACAGGTCCTCGTCCACATCGTCCACCTCATCTTCGCTCACAACGTCGGCTTCCGGGTCTCCGAACAATGCATCAACCTCCCTATCTCTGACTTCAGTAGTGGTCATATCAGGTTCTGTTTCCCCCTCAATGTCCTCAATAACCTCAGTCTCACTCCAGAGGTCATCTCCCTCTTCGGATTCTATTTCTGTCATTGATGGTCCTGCTCCGAAGATGTCAACAATTTCAGGAATCAGATTTTTTCTTGAGAGGTATAATGCCTGGGTTTTTGTGTAGCGGTGACGCACATCACAGCGTGAATCTTGGAAATCCCATGGTAATATGACAATCAAGTCATTCTCTCGAACCCACTCTCTTCTTCTCATTTTTCCAGGAATCCGTCCCAATCTTGTTTTTCCATCTGAGCAGATGACATTGAGGCGCCGCCCCCCAAGAATCTGATCCGCGATAGCGAACATTTCTCCGATTCTGGCATCTGGCATTTTCACTCTGAAGGATGTCGCGGTCTCACTTGCCTCCATCGCGGCAAGCAACTCTTCATCGACGGTTTCCTCACGACGTGCCATGGTTCCAAGTCGGGCGTGTAGGACTCGATTCATGAACCCGACGCATGATTTGGCATCAGCCAAGGAACTGTGATGCTGCGGTTTCAGCGAATTCAAGCAGCACATTCGGGAATATGCCGATGATGATAGTTCCAACCATGCACGCCAAGATGACGATTCGAAGAGCAGAGGCTTTTGGCAGCCGAGTGTCGTTATCGGCAGGGTCGTGGAACATGATGACTCCCACTCGAAGATAGTAGAATAGGCTGAGTGCGCTGTTGACGAAAACCGCAAGAGCAAGCCAGAAAACCCAATTCAGTCCTGAAATAGCCATTGTGATTGCAGTGTCTGTAAGAATTGCATCGCTGGTCCCAATTTGGACGATACCCAATACCATCAGCATCTTGGACACGAATCCAGAGAGTGGAGGTATACCCGCAAGTGCGAGCATGAACACGAACATGGCAACGCCAATCACCGGCTCTTTACGTGCAAGTCCTTTGAAATCGTCCAGAGAATATCCGCGACCTTGGATTTCCATCAGTGCTACAACTAAGAACGCCCCAATCTTGAATGAGACAAGAACTGCTAGGTGGAATAGTACGGCTGTCATAATCAATTGGGCTTCGGTAGAAAGAACATCTGCTCCTGCAGTTCTTGTTGCACCAACAGCAGCAATGGCAGCAAGCATGTATCCTGCGTGTGCTACGCTGGAATATGCTAACATCCGCTTTGGATTCTTCGAATCAAGTGCTGCAAGATTGCCCCAAGTCATTGTGACAACTGCTAGCAATGCTACGGCTAGGAGCCAAGCCGCTCCTGTGGTTGCGTCAACGGGCAGAGCGACACCAATAAGCAGCCTACTGACTCCAACGAAACCCAAAGCCTTCGATGCGGTTGCCAGTACTCCTGCAATTGGCGCAGATGCTCCGGCGTACGCATCAGGTGCTGCAAAATGAAATGGTGCTGCACTAACCTTGAACCCAAGTCCTCCTAAGATCATCAATACACCAATGATGGCGATAGCGTCTACAGGACCATCTTTCCAATGTTCACGTAGCGTCATAAAATTGAGGTCCCCTGCCCAGATATACAACAGGGAAATGCCATACAAGGTTACAGCAGAGGCGACAGCCCCGACGATGAAATATTTCGCCCCACCCTCGCTCCCTTCTTTCGTCTCTTTTCGGAATGCAACGAGGATGTATGTCGATAATGATGCCAATTCTAGTCCGAGGAAGAATACGAACAGGTCGGAAGCTAGGGCGACCACCGACATGCCAATGGCAGCAAGTATCAGCAGCACATGCAGGTCGACTTGTCTGCGATTGTCGACCATTGATTGAATACGTTCTCTTTCCGCTCGTGGTGATCCACGTTCCGTGCGTGGAATCTCACTTGGATCCGTAGGTGGAATCGTATTGAGGCTGGCAATAGCAGCTATCAGGAGAGCCGAATAGGCGATCATTTCGAGCAATCTGCTGAATGCATTGATTGTGAACAATGGGTCTCCGCCTCTAGTGCTGATTTCGTTGATGTGGCTTGCAGGCCCAAAGACCGGGCTGACCTCCCCCATCTGTGAAAGCAGTGCAAAGATAGCTGCGAATAACAGCACCATGGTCGAAATAACACCTGGGACTGCAGGGTGTGAGGTGAGTTTGAATCGTTGACCTCCAAAGAAGCATGGGATGCGACGTGACGTGAAAGGTAATCTGAATGTAGCATTTCCAAGATTAGGTACTACGAGGAGAAGGATGAGACCTACGAACAATGTAACCTCGGGTAGCAGAGCCGCAGCAGTATCCTGTCCAATAGAGAATAAAGCGATGTTGAAATTCACCATCAGGCCCCACCTCCTAGTATTGAAGCTAGTCTCAACAGCAGTTCAGTGCTGTGATATTCCATACCTGTGAAGACTAAGAATGGCATGATGCCAAAGACGACAATTGGAGCGGCCATGATGCCCATGGCAATGATCTCATACAGTGTGAGATCACGTGGTTCTTCAGAACCGAGACTTTCGGGTAATTCACCTTCCAAACCTCCTTCAAAAATCGTGCGCTGCATTGACCATAGGTAGTAACCGGCGGTGATAATGAGGGTGAGGGCAGGAGGTACGACCCACCATCCAAATGCATCCCAGAATGCTAACATCACTGCAAGTTCCGCTACAAATCCTGCTAAAAGCGGTAGGCCGAGGCTTGCCATCCATCCGAACATCATGAATGCCCCCATGGATGGTGAATGTCTGGCTAGACCACGCATTTCACCGATTTCCATTGTATGGTAATGGTGCTTGAAAGACCCGCATACCGCGAACAGTAACGGCGAGATCAACCCATGAGCGAAGAGCATGAAGATTGCACCGGCGATTCCGAGAGGTTGGAGGGTTGCGACACCAAGCAGGACTAGACCCATGTGTGAAATCGATGAATAAGCAACCATCCGTTTGAGGTTGGTCTGGCCAAGACAGACCATTGCGCCATAGACGAGGCTAATCATTCCTATCGCAAGCAAAAACCATCGATAATCGTAGATTGCTCCTGAGAAAATAGTCAAACCGAATCGGATGAGCCCGTACCCCCCCATTTTCAGCATGACGCCTGCCAGAATCATGGACCCAGCTGTGGGGGCTTCCACGTGAGCATCTGGGAGCCATGTGTGCACTGGAATGGCGGGTAGTTTGACGAGGAATCCGATAAGCAAGAGTAAGAAAACGAATCGCTGCATACCGATGCCACCCAAGAATGCATCACCTTGGCTTCCAGCAATATTCGAGGCGACGCGCATGTCGAAACAGCGATTTGTGATTGATGAAAGATGACAACCTTGTTCAGTACCCGGACCCATCAAGAAGGCAGTTGCTAAGAGACCGAGTAACATGATTACCGATGCGAAGAACGTGTAAATCATGAATTTCTGAGCAGCATACCGGCGATTCTCTCCACCCCATTTCAAAATCAGGAAGAACATGGGAATCAGGGTGAATTCGTAGAAGATGTAGAACATCACCATGTCCAATGCCACGAAAACTCCCATGAGTGCAGAGCCCATAATGAGCAGAAGTGGATGAAAATAACGTCCATCTTTCTCATCACGTGAAATCAGAATCGAGACCGGAATAAGGAAGGCTGTCATCCAGACCAATGGCATGGAAAGCCCATCGACTCCAAGAATCCATGATACGCCGATAGAAGGAATCCAAGGGCTTTCTTCAAGATAGGCGTACTCGTTAAGACTCAGATTGCTGAACCCGCCGACATTGCCAATCCACATCAACGTGGTGAATGCGAAGACGATGAATGATGTTCCAAGCGAGAAAATCCACATCTGCCGATCTACAAGGGCGTTATACCGTGCTGGAGTGATGCTGGCAAGTGCGATTGCTACCAGTCCAAGTACGAATGGTGCAATGATAATGATCGATAATGTACCCAATCCCATCAGATCGACCCCGGAATCAACAATAATCCAAGGGCCATAACTCCAAGCCCCACCATCACAAGATAATCAGTCGCCCGACCGGTTGTCAATGATTTCATGAAGTCAGATGCCCGCAGAGTTGTTGATGACATCTTGCGAATCAATCCATCAATGGCTCTCTTGTCAAAGACCGCTGCGAGCATAGCACCTCCTGTGATGAATCTCATCACAGCCCAATCGTACACTTCATCGAAGTACAGGCGGCGTCTTAGAGCATCAGCAACTTTCGAATTTGCCCATTTTGAATTGTCATAGTGCGAGCGATTTGTGAGCAAGGGTGAGATTAACCTGAATGAATTTGGAAGATATTCGTCTTGCGGTAGCGGACGTCCGTAGATTCGAAGTGCGTACAGTGGCCCGATGATTGATGAGAGAAAGATTGTCGTCCACGCAACAATTGCACCGTATGCCGTACCGTGTCCAGTTAATCCACCGATGATGGTGTCTGCAAAACCATAATGGTGGCCGCCATGTCCATGATCACTGACCATCCCCTCAATCATGGTCGAATTCATACCTATTCCAAATAGAACGATGCCGAGCAGGGTGACTACTGTCAGCACTTGCAGGGGAAGACGAACAAAAGGAGTGGTTTCTTTCACATGCTCTGCAACCTTGCTACGTGGATGCCCAAGGAAGGTCCATGCCCACATTCGCGTCATGTAGAATCCGGTCATCGCTGCAGTTAGGACAACGAGCACAGCGGGAACGAGCATGACCAATCCTCCCGATTCAAGGAGTGATTCCCACGCAGCTCCAATGATTCCTTCTTTTGACCAGAAGCCCCCAATGAGGGGCAAGCCAATGATACTGGCAGAACCGATTGCCATGGCGATGGTGGTGACGGGCATTTTTGAACCAAGCCCACCCATATTTTCCATCGACTGGGCATCGAAATCATCGTGGTCGTCATCATCGGCAATATGGTGGTGAGCATGATGCATCTCATGAATGACTGAACCGGATGCCATGAACAACATTGCTTTGGCCATAGCATGGTTGAACAGATGGAAGATGGCGGCGCCAAAGGCTAGCAGTGCGAGCTCTTCATGCCCTGTGTTAGCGGCCCATAGGCCCACACCAAGGCCTACGAAGATGTAGGCGAGTTGTGACATTGTCGAGTAGGCTAGAACTCGCTTCAGATCCATTTGCACGAATGCGATAGCGGCAGCCATAAGTGCGGTGATTCCACCTATCCAAGCCACAACGATTCCGACGATTTCGAGTCCCGGAAGACCATGCGCTCCTATGTCGACGATGGGAAACATCCTTGCAACGAGGTAGAGTCCTGCATTGACCATTGTAGCTGCATGGATGAGTGCTGAGACTGGAGTGGGGCCTTCCATTGCGTCAGGGAGCCAGACGTGCAAGGGGAACTGGGCAGATTTCCCTACTGCCCCGACGAACAGCAACAGCAGGGCGGCCCTAATCACTCCGACAGAGAGGCTGGCACCGTTGTTCTCTAACACCTCTGCCATCCGATCATAGGAGAGTGTACCAAATTGATCGAAGAGCATGAGTAATCCAATGAGGAGGAATACATCACCCACTCGTGTTGTGAGGAACGCTTTCTTGGCAGCAGAAGCAGCCGAAGGGCGTTCATAATAGAATCCAATTAGCAGATAGGAGCATAATCCCATGATCTCCCAGAAGATGAACAACCATAGGAAGGAATCTGCAAGTACCATCCCCATCATTGCGCTAGAGAACAATGCAAATTCAGCGTAGAAGCGGTGCAACCTTCCAGTATTGATGGCATCCGTGTTCATGTATCCAAGACTGAACCATCCAATCAAGAAGCAAAGGAATGAGGCGACAAAAAGAATCGTCATTGAGAGGTGATCGATCATGAAGCCGAATGAGATGGCAGGTCTGTCCTCAAGCGTGAATGAACCATCGCTATGCTCTACCATTCGCGTATGTTCAAGCCATGTGTATGTGATGTGCCCTTCATCTGGAAGATATTCCCGTTGTGGCTCGAAACTCCACACCTCACTCATGAGCAGAACTGTGAAGATTAGAGAGATACCCAAAGCAACGACAGCAATCCAGCCACCTTCTTTCAAACCATTACGCCACCAGTTTTTGTCATTGAAAAATTGTCCAAGGATCAATATCACGGGGAAGGCTAACATCGGAAGTAAGGGAATCAAGAGCACGAATCCGTGTATTGGCATCATTTCCCATCACCTCAGTGTTTCAATCCCTGGACCTCATCCAAAGCAATCGACCCATGTTGGTCGTAGAGCGCGAGGAAGATGGCTAATCCGACCGCAACTTCAGCGGCTGCTATAGCGATGGCGAAGACGGCGAACATCCACCCAGTGGCATCTTGGTGCAGGTATGCCCCTGCGACAAAGTTCAGATTGACTGCATTGAGCATGATTTCAACGCTCATCAGGATGATGATGGCATTTCGACGAGTGATAGCGCCCCACAGACCTATTCCAAAAAGGATGGCAGCTAACCCAGCAATCCAAGATGGTGGGATCATGTCTCGCCCTCCGTCCATCCCATTTCATATTCCAGATTCGTTTCTCTTTCATCTCGTATGAGATATGATGCACCAATCATTGCCATTGCAAGTATGCATCCAAGGATGAGAAGTGGAACGGACCAATCGATGAGAATCTCTTTTGCCATGTCACTCGTCTCTGGTGCCGCAGAAGATTCCTCATCTGCAAAACTCATTGAGTCAGTAATCAGAACGACCAAGATGGTCGCTGAGACCAAAACAAGAATGCGAATGAATGTCTGTGCAAGACCCATCAGACTTCCTCCATAATCTGACGTCTTGTGAGCATCACTCCGAATAGGACTACGAGGAGAACTGAACCAAGGTACACAAGCACCTGGACGATAGCAAGGAATTCAGCCTCTTGTAATACAAATATTCCTGCAACAGCAAGGAAAGAGAAGATCAGATAGAGCATAGAATGAGCCACCCGCTTTGCCATGATGAGACCGACCGCACCTGCAATCGCAATAGCTGCGAACAGGAGGAATACTGCGGTCTCAAAAGGCCCGGGTGTCACCATCATTATGCCTCCGCTTTCACCGCTGCCCGTTCCCGCTTTGTTCGTTCTCGACTTGCTCGCTTGGCCAATTCGGCGTCTACGGCTTCTTGGTGTTCATGAGGCAGGACTCTTGTGCGGTCTGCGTCGAACCAGAGATCTTCTCGTGTGAATCCAGACATACCATCATATTCGTTCGTCATGAAAAAGGATGTGAAGTTACAGGATTCCATGCACAATCCGCAGAACATGCAACGTCCCATATCAATTCGGCCCGATACAATTTCTTGTTCAGCTCGATGAAGCCCCTCGATAGGAACAGCTTCTTCTGATTCTGAATGAACCCATGAGATGCGAGCATTCTCTTCACTGAGATCGATGATTCTGCCGAATTCCCACTCCTGTTCGGGAGCATTATGGTGAATACCAGATATCCGTTCTGCCTGAGCCTCAGCTACGCCTGGTTGTGGCCTTGCGACGAATCCCCCTACCTCAAAATCCCCCCCAAATCCTTCCCATTCTCCCTCGGCGTTATCGAGAACATCCACACGGTATTCGGTCGTCATGTGAAGGCAATCATTTGGACAAATCTTTACGCACATTTTGCAAGCGGTACAGGTTTCCCAGATGATGCCGATTCGTCCATTATATTGACCTGGAACAAAGAGCCATGGTTCAATCTCTTCAAGTCGTTCATAGGGGTAGAGAATCGTTGCAGGTTTGTTGATGCTAGGGGCAAGGTCTGTTGAACTCCTATCGGGGGTGTAGAGATGGTCCGTTGATGGATGATCGTCATGTGCCAGTCGTTCCTTCGTAGCGTCATCCGTTGGTTGATAGATATCTCCAACCTTTCCGGTCTGGAAATATTTCCCGAAGAAAGGAACAGTTCGCAACGCCATTTTCAGCGTCATCCACAATGGACGTGCGAAGAGGTTGCGTACATTCGGTCTGGCTCTATTGTGGGTTGGCATGTTTTCATCTCCTATGCTGTGTCTGTTTCACCTAGATGTTTTGCCTTAGCCGCCAAGGCATCATGTGACAGGTCTGTGACGAGAATCGGTTCAGGTCTCGCTGCATTCTCTCCCTCCTCACTCGTATATGCGATGAGAATCATGAATGGGATTGAGCCGAGAAGAAGAGTCGGGATAATGTTCCATGTGAACCACCCATCCACTGATGGGTCGTGTAGGAATAGTCGCATGATCCCAGCAATAAGGACATTCAGCACTGACAATGGTAGCAGCCACCTCCAACCAAATTCAAGGATCTGGTCTGTTCGTACACGTGGTAGAGCAGCTCTGATCCAAACGAAGAGTGTGAATACGAACCACGCTTTGATTAGAACCCAAGCAACGCCCGGAATCAATCCATAGATGAAGGCTAACTGATCACCTATGCCAGGAGTTGCCGCCACGAGTCCAGCAAACGGTGCTTGCCATCCTCCGAGGAAGAACAACGCAGTGAGAATACAAGCCGCATATGTCCTGAGGTATTCTACCGCAAACAGCAGACCCCACCTCAGTCCTCCATATTCTGTCCACCATCCTTCTACAAGTTCTGCCTCGGCTTCTGGCATGTCGAATGGAGTGCGTTCAACTTCAGCTACCATTGTTGTGATGAATAGAAGGAATCCAATTGGCATGATGAAAACGTTCCAAGTGTGTGCGTCAATTTGATCCTGTACGATTTCACGGAAATTGAAAGAACCGGATACAATGCAGACTGAGAGGACGACTAGCAAGAGTGGAATCTCATATGCGGTCAGTTGTGCAGCACTTCTGATTCCTCCAATCAATGAATACTTGTTGTTCGATGCCCATGCCGCGAAGAAGATCCCTAGAGGCGCGACTCCGAACACAGCCATTGCGAATAAGACACCGAATTGGAGATCTGGGCCGTATATGCCCGGCCCGAGTGGAATCAATCCTAGAATGACTACAGTTGAACTGATGATGATGATTGGAGCAGCTTCAAACATCATTCTATCAGCATTCCTAGGTATCATCCATTCCTTCTGTAGGAGCTTGACGCCATCTGCGACATTCTGAAACATTCCTGGTAACAATGGCCAACCAAGATATGATCTATCGTTGACTCGATCAACAGTTGGCTTCTTTGAAGAATTACCAACGATACGTTGCAGAAGTCGAACAACACGCCCAATAATGCCTCCAATCCCGTATGGAATTTTGCGCCACCACTCTCCCGCGTCAAGACCTGATTCGCCAGCCCACAGGCTGCGCATACTCGTCATTGCGCCGCGACGATCCATGAGTCGGGCAATCAGTTTGCGCTCGATCCAGATAATCATGAGAAGTGTACCCATAATCAAACCGAATACAATGCCTCCCATTGTAGCCTCAATGAGAATCGCATTGACTGCTTCTTTGTATTCCCAGAATCTTGTTTGTCCAATCGTGGCTTGAGTGGCTTCATTCGTACTCCATTCCACAAATCCACGCACATCAAGCCAGTCCATCTCGATGTTTCTGTGGTCTCTTCCCATACTCTCACCTCACCTATCGGTCTCTCCGATACAGGGGTCGAACGACCCGAAGATGGCAGGGATGTCAGCAATCTTGTGACCTATGAGCACCTTTGTCACATATGGTATGGTGATGAACATCGGTGAGCGGATGGATATTCGATATGGGTACTTCCCCCGTTGTTCACCACCACCGATGATATGGAATGCAGCTTCACCTCTGCTGTCTTCAAATCGGTGAATGCTGGATGCACCTTCTGGGGCCCGCACCGGTGCTTTGGCAAGAATGGCAGGATCGTCATGTGCGTGGTGAGTTTCAGCACCCCCCGGAATCTTATCAAGAGCTTCCAACACCATGTTTGCAGATTGCCTCATCTCTTCCATGCGAACTCTGTAACGGTCATAGGAATCGCCACCTTTGATTGATGGTGATTCAACGGCAGGTTCCCAATCGAGTTCTTCGTAAACGCTGTAGGGATTCGCTTGACGAATATCATAATTCACTCCTCCAGCACGAAGATTCGGCCCCGTGACTCCGTGGGCAATCATCTCCTCGGCCTTAGTGCAGCCTATATCTTGGGTGCGAACGAGAAAAATCGTTGATTCATCCAACATTCTTTCGTATTCACGTAAGCGCTCAAAGAAGATGTTGATTTTGGCTCGAGCTCTCTGAGCGAAACCTATCGGAAGGTCTCTCTTCACGCCACCGATGCGTGGGAAATTGTAGTGAAGGCGAGAACCTCCTAGCTCTTGTAGGAGATCGACAAACATCTCTCGGTCTCTCCAACAATACAAGAAGACTGTGAGGTTACCCACATCTGGCGTGTAGGCGCCGAGCCACATCAAGTGGCTAGCGATGCGTTGTATCTCTACAGCAATCAGTCGAATGTATTCAGCTCGTTCGGGGACTTCGACTTCGAGTAGGTCCTCTGCGGCGTATACGTAGGCTTGAGCCCAAGTGTTTGCAGAGACATAGCATAATCTGTCGCAGTATGGTGTAATTTGTGTGAAATCTCTTGATTCGCAGATTTTCTCGACCCCACGATGGATGAATCCTAATTCAGGCTCGCTGTCCGTGACGATTTCTCCATCTACTTTGACGCGTAGGGTCCACAGGCCATGGGTCATGGGGTGTTGGGGCCCCATTGTTATCCACATTTCTGCCATGTTTTCCCTCCTCACTTGACTAGGTCTTTGTCGACAGGTTTCCTACCGAATCCCTGTGGATCGTCATACATCTCGTTGAAATCGTGATATCTGATCTTGTGCTGTTTTTGAAGTGGATGATATCCTACAGGTGTGTCGGCAGGTAACAGAACCCGATGCAGGTTCTTATGGCCCGAGAATTCGATTCCTACTAAGTCCCACGTCTCTTTTTCATTCCAACTGGCTGATGGCCAAATGTCCTGTACGCTATCTACAACGGGTGAATCACTTGGTAACAGTACATGGAGTTCTATTTCCAGTGGTGTTTGCTCGGGAGGTAATGCGTTGTAGTCGACACGAAGGCCGACAGTCTGTTTCCCTTCGACCGCGGGTGGATTGCGAACCGTTGTGCGGACGAGATGATAGACGACCTCCCATTCTTGTTCAGGTGCCTTCGCAGGCCAGTGAACGCCAGTGATGAGAGAGCAGAGATCAACATTCTGCTCATGCTTGAGCCACTTGGCTAGAGATTTGAGGTGCTGGGGGGGGACAGTCATCGTCAGGTATGTGTGATTGTGTTTGCCTCCAGCATGCTTCTTTGTTGTCACTTCGATTCCTGTTCCTCCGAATCGCTTCTCAGTGGCACTGAGCAATGCCTTGGCGCTGGCTTCATTGGACGCTTGGCTCAGGGAGACTGCCATTCAGTCCTCTCCTACTAGTATCGGTCCTTCTCCGGATGCCTCTGGCTTGCCGGTTCCTATCATCATGATTTTCTGCCGAAGTTTGGCGAATCCATCGATCAATGCTTCAGGTCTCGGTGGACATCCAGGGATGTACACGTCGACTGGAATGACTGTATCGACCCCTTCGAGGATATTGTAAGATTGGAAATATGGCCCTCCTGAAATTGCACATTCTCCCATTGCAATGCACCATTTAGGCTCCGGCATCTGTTCCCATAGACGGACGATGGGATCGGCGAATTTCTTTGAAATTGGACCATTAACAAGCATGACGTCGCACTGTCTTGGAGTGGATCGAAAGAACACCCCAAAACGTTCTGCATCGAAACGAGGTCCAGCAGATGCTCCCATTTCGATAGCACAGCACTTGATTCCCAGATGCAAGGGATATAGCGACTTTCTCTGTCCCCAATTGAACAGACGTCCCGCAAGGACTCCGATGAATTGCTTCAATTTAGTTGCCTTGAGAGCCTCATCTGTGACGCCTGCGACGACGTCAATGAGTCCGCGGCTATTGAATGTAGTGAAATTATTCTCTTCCTCTGACATCTTCAACCCTCAGATGTAGATTTTTCCTCGCTTACGGAATACATGCCAGACGCCGAGCGACGTGATGGCGAAGAAGAACAAAAGTGACACTGCTCCCGAGACGGCCAATTGAATCGTTTGTTGATCAGCTCCCTCGACAGTCAGCATTCCACCGAGTGCAATGAACATGAAGGCGACGTCGAAGACGAGGAAGATAAGTGCGTACCAGTAGTATTGGAAGTGAAACTGAATCTGTGCCTCGCCAATAGGATCTGAACCACATTCATACGTTGTGAGGCGTCGAGGGTAGTTGCTGTGATCGACTTCGTACCCCTCTTGGAAGTATGTTCGTGTGATATTGGGATTATCTCGGTCTGGCATCGGTCTGAATAGCCGATTCATAATGAAGGAGACGATTGGGAAACCTATGCCGATGATGATGAGCATTCCAACGCCGATGTAGTCATGAGCCACTCCCGACACATGTACCACTCCCTTTGAAGAACCACTCCCTTTGAAGGGTCTGTTCACCCCCACTGGTAGCGCATGGATAAGGGTGACTATGTGTCATCGTTCTCCAGAAGCATCCTTCGGCGTAATGAAGCAACCATGACAAGGCCCAGAATAAGTGCAGGTAGTGTGAGTGGAAACGGCAGTGATTCCTCTACAGGTTCCGCTGAAACGGTAAAGGCAAGGTGCTGTGCGCCGACCTTATCCAACCCCTCGAATTGCAACGTCATGGTAATCTCAAGATTCTCAGAGACAACGAGATTTTGAGGGGGGCTGACTCGAGCCGTGAAATTGATTGTACTTCCCGCTTCAATAGTGAATGTTTCATCCATGGTGATGAGCTCATTTTCTTCATTATACACTACAATTGACCACCCACGAATTGGTTCTGAAGCGAACATGACCATCTGTTCGTCCATGTTTCCTCGATTCGTGATTGAGAAACTCACATCAACCCGGCCTCTATCTCCCACATCCAGATTCTGCCCATCCTCAAATTCAAAGATGACGTCCTTGATGATCTCAACTTTTGCCGTGAGCGTAACTTGAGCTACCAAGCCTGTATTTTTCTGAGACCATGCGCGTATGGTCACCACTGAACTTGTTCCTGAAAGTGCTTCTTCAGAAGCGGTGATGACAAGCGAGAGGTCGAGTGTCTCACCCTCTTCTAATTCAACGGATGCCCCGTCACTTTCGATTGCAGTGCCGTTTGCGAACCTTACGACCGCATTCAGACCCTCTGCTCCACCAGACACCGTTACTCTGGCCATGTCATCTGCGTCACCTGTGTTAGTGAGCATGATGGGCCATGTCATTTGTTGACCTGGAGCGAACGTAGCACTCTGTCGGTCAGTGGCATTTTCTTGTGGGTAGATGAGAGCCATTGAATACTCATTGTTGTCAACTTCAAGGCGGATGGTGATGCTACTCTTGATTGTGCGCTCAATGCTGGTAGCAGTGACACGATATGTAGCAGCATCACCCCGTCCTCCACCTTCCAGACTAACAACTGCATAGAATTGAATTTGTGAGAATGGGTCCATGGTCACGGCATTGTTCTCGATATCTTTGTCATTCTCATCGACATATCGAATTGGCCAATCCTCTTCAGTCGTCTTGTCCACATATTCATCGGATAGTGTGATCGTGTCGACATCGTTTCCCGTATTGCGAAGAAGCAATGGGAAGCGCACTTCAGAATCTCTGCGCCCGACTTGCTGGTCGGCTCCATCGTAGGCTATATCCAGTACAACGGAGCGCACTTTTGCAACTTGGAATACAACATCTTCTCTATCGCGTTCAACCCCTTCTGATTTGATGATGATCACCCACCCTACATCGATTCCTGCAATGGAGTCGCCTGGTACGGTGAATTCAGCAGTGAGTTGTTTCTGTTGATTTGGTTCAACCTCTACACTAGTTTCTGAGAGAATAGGCGTTGACCAAGCTTCAGTATCGGAATCAGGCTTGGGTTCGATTGTCAAGTAATATGTGTCTTGACCATTACCGGTATTGGTTACTGAGATAGTCACTGTCTGTGTCGAATTAGGCTGTGCCCCGTCAATGAGCGTGTCACTCAATCCAATATCGCCACCATATGAGCGACCAATCGTGATTGTAGCGACAGCATCGCATACCTTCTTTGAATCCTCAGTTCCCATGAGACTAACAGTCACAGTACTACCGGCTTGACCAGTTGAATCCTCAGGTAGGACGATATCAATATCAAAGTTCACTTGGCCGTTTAGATCCAATTGTTTTGTTGGATCATCTTGTAGCGAAGCGTGAGTACTTGGATTAGCTCTGAAACCAATCGTCCAAGGTTCATTCCCCGTGTTTGTAAGTGTCAATCGAGCACTTTGGTGCTCTCCTGGGCTTAGCTCGACTGAACTTGGCGTCACAGATGCAGTGCATTCGTGAATAGGTGGTATGACCAAGGACACATCTGCAGAATCCTTTGCTTCTTGGGAGGGGTCTCCGACCACTGTTGCAGTGACACGGTAGCAGTGCCGACCAGAATCCGAACCCATGGGGATGTCAACGGTCATAGTCACGGTTTCTTCTTCCCCTCGCTCGACTGCAATGACAGTCTCGCTCAATGTAGTATCTAGGCCAGATTGGTCACAGATCTCTCCATCGTCCGTCTCTGAATTTTCTTCTGCGACCTCTAAACTCACATTCTGATTGACTTGACCAGTGTTCTCAACGGTGAATTCGAACACTTCTTGCTCACTCCCATCATTGTTGATTTCATCCCTCTTCGCGGTAATTGTTACGCCGAAGATATTCGAGTTATTCGGTTCACCATCTCCGACAACCGTCGTGGTTTCGACCTCAACTGGCTGGGCGCCGACAGAATTTGCAGTGACTGTTGCTAAACATTCAGCACCGACTTCAGCAGAAGTCGTGATGTTGACATAGAGCGTTGTTTCCGCTGACTCTCCCGATTCGATTGGTTGTGGTATCTGTTCAACATTCGCTGAGCAGGTGTTTGGAGGCTGATCGACGCGTGTGGACAATGTCACCGACGCTGGTTGGTCACCAAGGTTCGTGACAGTGATGACATATTCAGCCACCTCGCCACGATCCACTGTTTGTGATGCGGGAGTTGTTTCAATAGCAATTTCAGCAGCTCCTTGCCTCCCTGTCGCTGGCGCAGCGCTGATCACAGGTGATGTTGATATGATGAGCATCAGCAGCGTGATAGCTACACATCGCCCTTTCATGGCTCGATAGAGTTCATAGTTATCCATTAAACTCACTCTACTTCGTTCATGGGGGCCGATTCATTCTCTAGGTCTCTCTCTTCCTTGAATCTTGTAATGACTGCCATGATCAGCAATCCGATGATGGCAATTGACAATGGTGGTGTTGGTGTCGAGACATCCTCTGCTTCAACAACCTGAACGACTTCCTCTTCACCCTCTTCATTGTCAACATATAGTGGGGTTGGTATATTGAATGTGAATTGTCCTCCAAGGACTTCTGCCCCAGCATCTGCCGAGAAAAGAAAACCCACAATGGGGGCTGCCGGCCTGCTGTTAGGAGTCAATTTGATTGTCAGGATCCTATCCTCATCGACGTCTAAGCTGACATCAAACATCGTAGGCGTCAGATTCCATCCGAATGGCGCTGTTGGAGTCACTATTCCTTGGATAGGTCCCTGGCCCACATTGAACATCTCGATATCGATACTGACTTCTCGATTGAGTAACAATGTATTCGGAATCTTCACGCCCCAACTCACCTCAAGCACGCGATCAGTCATCAATGAGATATCATATGTGACGTTGAGATTTGGGCTCTGTGCCAGAATTGTGATGGATACTTCCTCGCCTGCTTGTGCTCGTCGCATGACGTAAATAGGGCAGGAGACTTTACTCTCTGAGCCGGGGTCAATGGTTCCTATCTGTTCACATTCAACAGTCACATCGTCATTATTTGATGTTGGAACGATGGTCGGTTGCCAAGATGTGGGACCATCATATCTGAGGATGAGGTCGAGTAGTGTGACGTTCCCGTGCGGGAGGTTGAGCAAGTCCTCCTCTTCCAAGGTGGTACGTCCATCGTCGATGCTCAGGGCATCGAATGTGAAGGATGCATGTCCCATGGGCAGTAGCTGAGTAGTGAGATCTGCCAATGTGGTTGATTGATGGGAGATGGTGATGCGCATGTCTCCTTCTTGAGGCAGTTCGCCAGCCTTCAATTTCAGTTCAACTGTGACGTTCTCGTTTCTTTGCAAGGTGATGGAGTTATCAAAGTCTAAACGCCAACCACCTGGAAGTTGCTCACTTATTGACGCCACTGTTTCGGTATTCCCACGATTATGGAGGTAGAGTTCCAGAATGGTCTCATCGTTGGGTTTCATTTCGGGTATTGTGGTCAGAAGCCCAGCATCGATGACATGTGCTTCCTCAATCTCGATCAAGATATCTTCAGACCAAGTGATAGAAGGATTCTGTTGCGATGTGACGACAATCGGTAGAGTCGCTCTTGACCCTGCGATAGGAGGTAGTAGGGGGGGTGTCAATCGTACTGTGGCTGCCAGAACTTCGTCAATTTCAAGAACTCCTGTAGATGCCACAGTCGCCCCGTCGGTGGCCCCAATGTCGGTGAACCCTACAATCCAGCCACTTGGTGGCTGAAGTACAATCTCGTAACCTTGAGGTGCATTGCCTCGATTGGTCAACTCAATGGAAAATGACGTGTTTTTGATAGGACTGGCGTATAATCCTCCAACAGGCGTGTCCAAATCAATATCTGGTATGGTGTCAACAATAAGGCTGAGGTGGAGCCGCATCTCTACGTTCTCATCGAGATCAGTGACCATTGCCGTAACCACATATGTGCCCGGGTTTGGAGAAGCAGGATGCAGGAGCGTCAACGTCGCGTACTCGGTCTGACTTGGATCCAATGTGAAAAGTGTGGGGTTGAGATTCACAGACCAAGCTACAGGTTCGCCTGATGGATAATGGATGATCGTCCCTACCGTCTCTAATTCGGCTTCGGTTTCTCTTAACCCTGAATTGAATAATTCCAAATTCCATGATGTGATGGTGCTTTCAGAGGTCCGTAATCGTTTGACGGCTTCATCAGTTGATACTCGTACTCCTTTGTCGGCAACGGGTATGACAATGGCGATGTCGTTGTTTGATTCGTCACCTTCCTCAATCAGACCATCAGGGTCAATCACTACACTGATTGTGATATTTCCTGCCACTTCAGGGGTCCAATCCCAAGCCAGATTTCCTGAACCTCCTGCGGCTAGATTCAAACCACTGGTGGTCCCTATCGATGTTTGATCTGCGAAGACCTCAACCGCAACATCTTCGACGACTGAATTAGCAGAATTCTGAATTCGAACATGAATTTGAGTCTGCATCCCCCTCTCGGGGACGTTGTCCGTCACGACAAGCGAATCCTCAACTGGCAGTAGGTCTGGAAGCACTTCTTCGGCTCCTGAACTTGCTATGGCAACAGCGAAATTCTGATTGTACGGCCCGGGATTGTCGTGATTTCTCACCCGAATTGTCCATGTCCCGACGGCAGCATATTTCTCCAATACGACCTCGACGTTGTTGGTACGATCTGCATTTCCTCCCGTCTGTGAGCGCCCATTCTGGAATACATTCCCCAGAAGTGTTGTTCCATCGGGTTTGATGACCTCCAAATCGAGATCGTTGACCAGATTCTTTGACGCTGATGTCGAAGAACGGTAATCAGACCACACTAACACTGCCTTCAGTTCCTTATTCGCTTCTTTCACGCTGACTTTGTACTCCGAGAATTGACCTTCTGCAAGTGTTGACCTATCATCGACCCACACGGATCTTCCATTGCCAGGGGCAAGAGTCTGTTCGAGATCGATTCTCCCCCATCCCTCACTGTTGTTCGGAATATCTTGTGTACCCATATCCTTGGCTCCAAGAATCAACATGGCCTTGAGGAGAGCCCCCTGCGGTGATGGCCGTCCTCCAACGTCCATCAGATATTGTCGAACCAAGGCCGAAGCCCCAGCAGCATGTGGAGTTGCCATACTCGTTCCGCTGTATTCTACATACCAAGTGTTCTGCCATGATGAACCACTGGTATCCGTTGCTTCCTGTGCCTTACAGGATCTTACCTTACTTCCAGGAGCGGTGATATCTGGCTTGATACGCCCGTCATCGGTTGGTCCTCTACTGGAGGTTTGAGCAACAGAATCTGGAGCCCAGTTCCCCCTATTGAGGTGACTTCCGACCGAGATAGAATTTTTTGCAGTCGCTGGAGCACCAACCGTGCCCGAAGTCGAACCATCATTACCGTTAGCAAAGAGCACAGCGAGTCCTTGATATCCCGACGAAACAGAATCATAGGTTGCAGTTCTGGCATCGACATCTTGGCTTGAGGATGTATAGGCTCCATACACGTTCTGTGATCCCCAACTATTGGTGTGAATGTTAGCTCCTGAATTGTATCCGTCGGTCAACAAGGAATGCACAGAGCCCCCGACCAATTGACCATCTGAATTTCTCATCATGGCTTGGAAGTACAGGTCAGCACCTGGTGCAGTACCTGGATACGATCCACGTGTTCCATCGCCTACTGCACTGCAGGCGACGTGTGTTCCATGTCCTCCATGATTGTCAGATGTATCTCGATCACCATAGGCGTCAACAACACCAACTACGCGGCTTCCAAAATCACCATGATCTGCATCAAGACCACTGTCAGCGACAGCGATTGTTTCGCCGGCACCATTCAACGTCGTTGGAAATGCAGTTTTGACAGAATTGAGATTCATGTGGACAGTCGCTTGATTATTTCCAAATCCGAATTGGGGTTGTGGCTGTATCCAAGCGACGGCGGGATTTGCAGCAATGTATTGAATCTGATTGGTATTGAGTAGAACATCACGCCGTCCATCGTGTGGGGTATTGAGAACCCTGATTCCTGCTAGAGCACCATCTAACGTCCACTTGGTTCCATCATGTATGATTTCATCCATGGGTGCTTCATACACTTGGTCGCGCCAACCATCTATTCGTACGGGAATCGCTTCATCAATCTCCATTCGATCAAGTAATACGGGGTCGATCAGGACTTCGATAGGAACGCCTTGGGATGGTAGGCCGTTGAACAGGGTATCAACTTCAGGTAGTGCATATGGTTCGACCCGGACGAGAAATCCACTCGGTGGTAAGAATTCAAGGACGTGAGCTCCAACAATGTCTTCAATCATCTTTCTTGCTTCACTGAGTCCAAATGAGTTGGGAACGAGGATCATTCGCAGATCCTGCCTGGACTGTGAACTATCATCTTCAATGAATGGACCTGCATCCCATCCATCTGGTGTCCATCTGCCCGCAAGAGACCATGCCTCTACGTTCCGTTCGTGAACCAATTCACCTTCTTTCACGATGGGATGAAGATTATTGATGAGGTTGGGATCTACGTTGAACCCCATTTCAGATTGAGTGTTCAATGGTTCTTGCATCAGTTTTTCATACGCTGAGTTTTCAGCAGCGGCACTGGAAGTTGCTCCTAGGAGCGCGAGCAGCACGATGCATGTCGCCCTCCCCCTCTTCATCTTCTTCCCCTCACTTCCGAACCCTTTTGACTCAATCGCCATCACGTGCCTTAGATGAGCAATCGTAGCCCATCTCCAACACTCCAACGCTCCAACTGCCAGTCGCCCACTTGTTTCACTTCAGTAATCTGGTGGGTATTGCCCGCGGCATCGATGTAACTGAGGGTGACCGAGACGAGATAGGATTCCCATCCACTCACGCCTTCAATGAGGAGTTCTAAATCATCTCCTGCTGCAGATTGATGCGCGGTCAATAACGTGATGTTGACGCTTGTTGAATTCAGCACTAGGTCATTGCTTGCTTGACTGAATGTGAGGTCAACCACGACGTTCTCGACGCTTCGAGAACCCCCATTAACAATCTCTGCGAGTACAACGTGACCCGCTGCAGATTGAGAAAAGACGACCTCGACCCTTGTCCGATCATATGGGATCAGATAGTACACTGCGGCTCCAAGTGAAGCAAGAATGAGTAACAAAACAAACGTCGCCGCTACAATACGCCTAGGGGTCACTTTGGCCCTGATGGCAGCTGCAGTAATCGCAGCTCGACGTGCACGTTCTAGTGTTGATCGCTCGATCAATCGCCCTCCAACTTCGACGAATTCAATCTCTTCATCGGTTTCAGATGCATCTGGTGTCTTTTTTGTCATGGATGCACCTACATGATTGTCGCAGCAATGCTTGCAAACGCCGAAGCGAATGGGTCGACAAAGATGACGTGTGTAGAAGTCACACGCCCGCCTGAGAGTTCTCCGACTACAGCGAGGTCCGAGGCGAACCCATTCAACCCGAATGTGGAACCTATTGGCAGAAACCCAGCAATCTGTGCATCAACTGCCACAGCTTCCCCCTGTATTGACGCCTTGCCATAGGATACATTCGTATCTGCAGTCATGACGATGCGCCCACCATCTACATTTTGAACCACTGTGATAGGATATAGGCCGCCGACCTCATGAACATGAATCGTTGCTGTCCTGATGTTCTCGGCTGCCACTTCGACTGAATCAACCATTACACCAGGTGTGATCGGAAGGTCAAGTGTCCTGATGTAGATTCGTCCGAGCCCATCTCCAGTTGTGATGAGTGATAGTCCCCAATCTTCAGTAGGCGTGATTTTTGTGTATGCTGCAAGGTCTTCAGCAATGAACAATAAATCACCGCGTTGATCCAAAGCTCTTCCAGTTGCTGAGATGTAAAGATCGAGTTGTTCTGCCTCACATGGTGCAGTCTGGCTGGCGCAGGCACTGTAATCTAATCGAGGGATACCTTGGAAAGCGAGTGATTTGGTAATGTCGAATTCACGTGATGGTTCTGTGGATAACGACAACTCAGCTGGCACATCTCGCATGACGATTGTTGCCGGCCACCATCTATCAACAGCGAAGCGGTGAATCTGTAGGTATAGTGAATTTACTGCCACGCCATTCGCCGGTCTCGCCTCTACTGGTATGTCGAGGTCGACAACAATGCTCGTCCCGATTGAAGCAGTTAGTTTCGCTCGACTAGGTACTTGATCAATGACAGCTTCGAACCGTTGTCCTGCCTGCCTATCAAGAAGTTGGGCATGAATTGAGTCGATGTCAGATGGTAAATCTGCAGATATCTCGACGTTGAAGATAGGGACTGTTCGGGATAAATCCTGGGAGAAAATGAGGCCTATGTCAACGTCTCCCATGATTTCTGGATTAAGTCCTTGGACATTGAGTTCAATATCTGCCTCGTTGATGCCTCGAACATCGACCGTGAAGAATTCATACGCTGGTTGCCATCCTTTGAGTTCGAGATTCACAGACCATTCAGGATCACCACTCGTGTTATCGTATTCAACCTGCACTCGACTTTCTGGTGGAAGCGATGGCAGGAATATCTTGGCTTCAATGGATCCCATTCCATCACTTTCAGTATCATCAACTGCGTGTACTGATGCGCCATGAACCCATTCAGGTGATGTTTCCACTCCCGTCCCCATTCGAAGTGACGAAATCACGTCGAATGATGTTGTGGCGTCGATAGCCACATCAGCGCCGAATTTTTCATTCGGCGTGGATGACATTGTTGTTGTATCTGCGATACTGATGAGTACATCATTGAGAGCACGTCCGAGATTTGCGATATCAAGCAGACCTCCAGTAATGCCTTCAAGACCTTCACTCGACGTGAAATCAGGCGCCTCGATCAGAGCATCACTATCTGGTTCGAGGGGCTGAGTCAGAACCAGGTTTTGAGGCAGGGGTCGAACAGTCGCATAGAGTTCCAAGCCAGCATGTATGTCGACATCTGTTCGATACCGGTCGATGACAGCAGCATTGAACGTTCGCTCTTCAGAGAGGTTCAGTTCAGCTACAGTCCGGTTACCCGTACCGAGTGATGTCGTCTCATTTCTTTCAGTGATCATGATACCATCTAGCCCGGAGATTCTAGCAGAGAGGGTGACCTCTTCTCCGTCCTCGGAACGTTCGAGGAAGACATGATCACCATTCATTGTGTTAGGTTGTGTTGTGTTGGTCACAAGTGCTGAAATCGCTCCTATCGGTTCACTCGGTACTAATCTAGTTGTATTGCCCAACTCGACATCGAATCGCGAAGGCAGATCTTCGATCAAGAGCACATCGTGCTGATCACCATTCACACAGATGTATTCCAATACGTCAATATCTTCCGAGAAGTCAATGGATAAGGATGAGGGCGTTTGTTGGAATTCAATCTCCCTGGGCAAGGCAGAGATGGTCATTTGTTGCTGTGTAGAACCGTTCAGCGTTGCTCCATCATGGTCGATGTGAACGACTCGGAAGGGTTGTGGTTCAGTGAATTCGATGTTTGTTGTGCGCCCGCCATCAGCAGTCGTTTCATCACTAGCCTTGCTGAATCGTCCGATAGAGACTGACGCACCGATGGGAACCAAAGGCGAACGGTCAAGTGTCTGCATCAGTGCATCAAGACCGCGGTCATGGTCGAGAGCGAAGTGAGGACCATTCGGAATGAACTGCTCACTTGAACCAAGGGCTACGAAGAACGAACGAATCTCAGCAGGGACGGCCTGAGATGAGAGTGAATCGAGACATTCGAGTGTTATGGTGCCGGGCTCACCATCTGTAGAAAGATCCAGCACGATGCTTGGTATTCCATTCAGGACATTCCCCAATAAGAGGACGATATCAACGATGGCTATGATGGCAGAATCAATGATAGATTGGGCGACATTCAATGATTGGAGCTCTTCGAAATTGAATGTGGCGTCATCTCCACCCCCTCCTACATTGAAATTTCCTGTGATCATCAAGACTTTCGGCAATCCTTCAATCGCCGCCTTAACCCGCCAGTGGTCTGTAATTTCACCTTCCCTCAGGAACCATGATGTGTAGTTCAGCCCTCCTATTGGCTCATCTGAGATGATGAAGATCATCGCTTTAGGGGGGTCTGAAATATCGACCGGAAGGTCTGGAGTAGAACCATGTTGTCGACCATCTGCACTCCAATTCTTGATCGCGATGATGAGTCCAGCATCCTTCGGTATTTCACCAGGTAGTGGTGTAGGTCCACGCGGATCAGCCCCGATTTGGCGGAATGTGTTCAGAATCTCGGTCTGGTCCAAAGAGGTTCCAGGCAGATCGATCAGCCATGCCTCTGCCTCGGTGATATCTCCCCAAACCTCTGGGTCATCCTCTGATTGAACCCCAGAACGGTTCTCATGATATCTGACACGCGCGTCTGATGGAACTGTTGCGTAGTATTCGATGGTGTCCCAAGACTTCTGTCCTTCCTCCCCATTCAAGAAATCCCAGTCATCATTTCGTATTGTCAGGTTGTAGAGGGGTGAAAGCTCGTTTTCTCCTTCTGCTGGATGGAATGTAGCATCGATGTAAGACATATCTGCCACATCTAATGAATTCGTCTGGTATCTGACATATCCGAGTCCTGCAGAGATGCCACAAGGCCTGTCTTCACTTGATTCAGAACGTGGATCCTTGTCGCCCCAGACTGATGGGTCTGGACACTGAACATTCGAGGATTCTATGCTGATTTCATACGGCGCCCGTATTCCACTGAGTGAGTAGTCCGTAGGAACTTGTCCAGGAAGCAGATTTCCAATGACTGCTGTCGGTTCAATATCTAATTCGATTTTCTCAAGACCTACGGTGAGAGCATGATTCATTGGTGGTAGTGTGAACCCATTATCGATGACCCAGATGTAGGTCTGATCTGCATATGAGAGCCCTTTCATGACCGATACACCTAGTGTATCCATATTGGCCCATATTGGGTCGTTCTCATCGATCAGATCGATTGTGAGTCGAACATCAGCTTTCATCCAAGCTGAGAGGTCGAGAACACTGAAGCCGAACGTTTGATCAACAATCGATAGCCCTAGAGAAACGCGCACATCGTCGTTTCCATCGTTATCCAAATCGATACGACTTGACGTTGGATCAAAAGCAGATAAGTCACTGAAGTCGAGATTGAAGAATCCAGCATTATCGTAGGCTTGATGATGAACCGCCCCTCCATGATAATCAACCAGAATGATTAGATCATTAATCGAAGTCAGTGTTGAGAAGATTGAATCAGGTAGCCCTGCTGGGCGCTGATCTGGGTTGTTCAGTAATTCATATGGAAGTGGATGACTTGGCAACTTAGGCGTTGAATCTAGAAATTGGCCAGGAATGGTGAGATTATCACTACGAGCGTAAAGGTCGTCAGGGCCACTCGCATGGATTGATGAGGTCACGTTGAAAATGGCATTTTCACCATCTGTGACGATATCAACCTGGGCTCGATTCTCTCTCGCTTTATCGAGCACATCCCCTACTGATGTCACGATGCCGAATTCATCTATTGAGAGGACAGCTGCCTGTGTACCTGTGAAGAACAGGGGCAATGGCCCCGATATCGCAATCAGAATAGAGATCACCAATGTACGGCGATATCGAAATGATCTGTTATGTGTCTTGGTCACGGTTTGAACCTCTGGCGTGTATTACATCTTGGGCAGTCAACAATCGCTTCGACTGCCTCACTTGGGAGATCTACAGCAAATACTTCGCTGCATGCAGCACATTCTGCACGATGGCTGGAATACGCTTGTTGTGTAATTTCAAGGCTTGAGATGCCTGAATCTGCTTCATGATATGGGTCGAATGCGGCGAGCAGGTCATCGAGTTCGTCTCCTTTCTTGACTTCCTCTTCACTTGTCGCTCCAGCCCAAGCAGGCTGAGATTTGTCAATCGCCTCGAGCAGCGTGTGCTCTTGCCCATCATCTCGAACACTCATCAGATCATAGACGGTGACAGGTTCTTGGACATCCTCTATTCCAGCAAGGCGCGCCATTTCCATCTCTGCAGCTTGACGTTGTTGATCCATGCTGCCTGACATGATGGCATAATCTCTCTGAGCAGTTGCAGCTGATTTTGCGAACATCGCTTTCTGAGATTCAGGATCCTCAGCCACTCTCCTCTCCTCTTCCATTTTTCTTTCATCTTGGCTTTGTTTAGCTTCGGCAAGATGCTTCATCATCACCTCATCTTGATGACGTCGATACCACAGGAATCCTGCAATTGTTCCTGCAACCACAAGAGGAAGAAGAATCATCCAGATGGATAACCATGGCTCCTCTTCGAAGTAATTCACACTCAGAGTCCTCTTTGTTGAGAATCCATCCTGATTCGAGACCGTAAGGACGTATCGAACCTCACCAGGGGTATCTGAAGTGACTTCGATGCTTTGACCTTGCTCGTCACAATCATTGACAGCGTCACCATCTCCATTACTGTCAACCCCTGAATTGAGGTCCCAGCAGTATGTAATCAAATTCTGATCACTAGCATCGCTGACGGTGACCTCCCCCGCTCTGAGCGTCACTTTCTCACCGACTTGGACTTGTGATGCTGAAGCCTTGAAATTCTTCACTTCAGGGTCCTGGTCATCGACGAATGAGATGGTATGCGCAGATTCAGGATAACTCGCCTCCAATCCCATTTTGTCTGTGACCACTAATTGTATCAGATAATCTCCACGTGCACTAGGTGAGAACAGGAACGTCCGTTCAACAGGTCCGGCTTGCGTGAAACTCCCTGAATCTATTTTCTGACCGTCCACATACCATGCATATTCATCCAGCATGTTGTTATCGACAACAGTGGCTCGAAACTCAGCGCCGCTTGTCAAAAAACCCTCGTTATCCCATCCGAATGACGAGATATTGGGAGGGAGTGTATCTTGGAATGTGATGGTGACCTTATCTTCACTTTCTGTCCCATCGACGCCCCGGACATGATGTGTGACGTTGAAGGCCCCAGGGCTTTCCATGACAATATCGATTATGGAATTCGATTCACTGAGTTGACACGTACCATCTTCTAACTCGCCTTGGCCACCTGAAACAACGCATCTACTACCTTCAATGGTCCACCATCGCTCAACAATCTGCCCCGAACTATTCGGGCTATCTGCCCCAGATATCGTTACAGCAGTATTGACTTCGGCCGGATTCATTGATTTGATACTGGCCTGTGCCATCACGATAGGCGTGTACGTGACACGAAGATGTACGATGAGGTCGACCTCACTGGCATCCCCTCCATCTTCCCGATCTTGTGTGTCGAAGACCATGGCAATCCTCCTATCTTCAAATGTGGGAGTAGCGGTGAATGTGGTTGACCCTCGTGAGAATGCAGTTTCTGCAATGACATTGAGTGATTGTGCCTCGTTGTTTGCAGTGGTGATCCACAAACCTCCTACATCTGCAAAAGCCACACTTTCATAGATCTCAAAACAGGTGGCGCCAATGTTAGGCTTACCACAATTACCATCGTAGAACAGTGGATAAACATCCCCTCTTCCTTTCAGAGCGGTAACGTCAATCGAGATTGCAGTCCCTGGATCGAAGCTACCGAGCATTACTTTTTCATTCGGTACTCCACCATCAGCGTGAAACACATCATCCACCAGAGTGGTCGCATTCGGCGTTTCTTCTCGCACAGAGATGGTCTGAATCGTGATTGTACCTAGTCCCGTGCCTGCGTCAGGTATGGGGGGTGCTTCATCGAGGTCGAGGTTGTCAATCACAATCATCCAATGACACATGCCGTCATTGCTTCCACATGATGTGGTCGTCCATCGGAATGTGTCAACGATTTGGGTGATACCGAACATCGTAGTTGCATACTTAGTTGCTGCATCGGGATAGTTTGACTGCCCACCCATGTATGTAGTGCTGTAGTCCGATTCCTCAAAAACCAAAAGGTCC
>PAZI01000055.1 GCA_002715545.1 Methanobacteriota archaeon | reverse complement strand
TACAGTCCGGGAAGCGGTTTAAAGGTGGTGGGGCGAATCATCGAAATAGCTTCAGGCCTGTCCTTGCATAAGTTTATACAGACGCGCATTCTTGATCCTCTCAACATGAAAGATACTTACTGGGATGTACCAGAAGATCAGCTCTTCCGAATGCCTTATAAATTCCACAACAAAGCAAAAGGTGACGGCAGGGTAATAGGTGAAGACTTAAGTGCTTATGTTTCAAATGCCGGGGGTTTGTTTAGCACCACGCGAGACTATATGCATTTTCAACAGATGCTAGTGAATGGAGGAACATTGTTTGGGAATCAAATCCTCAAACCCAAAACTGTAGCTATGATGACAACTAATCAGGTGGGAAATCTTTTTAGTCAAACAGCGAAAGGAGGCCCCGGGCAAGGTTATGGCTACACAACGTCTATTACTCTTGATCAAGAGAAATCAAGGAACGGGCAAATAGTGGGCACATATAGTTGGGGAGGTGCTGCAGGGACAGTTTCGTGGACAACGCCTTCAGAAAAACTGACTGTTGTGTACATGGTTTCAGAGTCTTCTGACCTGCCAAATAAAATTGGGGCATTAGTGAGGGACGCTATTAACGATTAATTACTGAGGCAGGAATACTATGGGATCCCGAAGGTGTTTAGAGTAAAAGTTATCCCTTTGTTGGTTGGCTTAGTTTGCAGCTTCTTGGCTTAACGGCACGCTCGTAAATGGAAGGCAAGCATGTCTCCCAGCCTGGACATTTCTGAATTGGCATTTTCGATTTGAGACTTAAGATCATTACGCTCCTGCAGAAGCGTGTCGCGCACACGTATGAGATCGTTAAGTTCCAGCGTTATGGCATCCTTTTCTCGCGAAGCATGATTCTCTTTACCTTTGGCTTCGCTAGTTTTATATACTGAAATAACCAATGCGCCCGTAAGTAGGAGGTGCAGCGCTAAGTGCATGAAACGCATGCGGAAAATTTAATAAGTTTTTATTCATTAAAGCAATGCCAATCCCGTTACAAGGTGATATCCATTAATAATGGAGTCATTAACTAAGTTTGGATTTATCGTATCGCACGATAAAAACTAGATGCATCTTCGGGAGATAATACAACAGGGCTTTTGAAATCTAATTCTTCCCAAGTTCCGTTGAAGTTGGCGGTTTTATGGAGTTTGCCTTCAAAGATTAAGGTCAACTTGTTGTCGTGGTTCCGAACAATCTTAAGGTTGGGAGGGGCTGGGTTGATTACTTCTATTATCCTTGAAATCTCCTCTGCAGCATTACCAGAATAATCTTTTACCTTATATATAATTGTATAGATCCCAACTTTATCGGTATTGACATAGCCCTCAACTTTAATTGATTTGCTTATGTCCCCATCGTTATTGTCTATAGCATTTGCGCCAAGTTCTAAATACATATCGCCAATATTTAGCGTAATTATTTCACTGCCGATTAATGAGATCTCTGGACTAAATGTGTCTGCAATTGTAAATGCAAACTCGCCTAAATGATTATATGTGTCTTCCTCAAAAAAATAAATTTTGTATTCTCCGGGGGGCAAGTTTCCATTGAATGATACGGTGCCATTTGCAACTTTGCTTCCATGGTTTTTAGTGCCATTGGTATAAAGCCAAGAAAGACTTCCAACTGACCCAGGTATTATGTTTTCCGGGTAAATCCCGAGCCAATCGTACTTGTTTTTTGGGCTTCCAGTAAAATTAACGAGAATTTTCTCACCCTGAGAGTAAGCGGTTTTACTGGCGTTAAGCTTGACTGGTGGCGTGGGCTTGATTGCTGCCCGTATGGAAAAATTCCCAAGCTTGCTCTGGGGGTTGCTGTATTGCCAGTTCGGTTTGCTTGTTGTGCCTTTGTTAAGCCAGAAAGATTTCCCACTTGAACCAACAGTAGGGTTTGAATTTAAAATTAAACCTGCTTTACCTATCTTGCTTAGCCCCAAAAAATCTACGGTCCAAGTAATTGATTGAACCTCCTTAGGGACCTTTACATTAAGATCGCGAATCGAAACCATGTTGTAGCCTGATTTTAATGCAAATTTAGTACTCTCGTATAGAATCTGTTTTGGGCTTTTAGACTCAATTGATTCTGCAGCGTCTTGGTTGTTTGAATAAATGCGAAATATACCAGTTTGATTCGATTCAAATGGATTTAATGCTGCAAAATATTCAAAATCGATTGCCTTGAAGAACCTTAACTCAGAATCATAATCAAACTGATCGCCGGCTTCTCCTGAGAAAAAATATATATCGCCCTTCGCGCCTCTTTGGTTCTCGTAAATTAATGCTGATTCTGATTGCAATTTGATTGGCTCTCGCGATGGCATCTTTGAACCCTCAAATAATATCGGAATAGTCTCTATTTGTTCACCATTCAGGCGGATCTGATGTGATATTATTACGATAATGAGTAGAAATATGCTTGTTGCTGTTTTTTTAATTTTCATGAATAAACAAAAATTGAATATTACAGAGTTTAATCATTTGCTTTTGCGCGATAGAAACTTTTTTGACTTTCTAGTATCTTTTTAATTTCAAGAAATCCTACACCGCCAGATTCATCTGTGGCATCAACTTCAATTTGGCCAATTTTTTGCCATGAAACTAAATCCGACGACTTTTGTATTATCCAAGATGTGCTAGCGGGATCGTTCGAATAGATGATTATTCCTTGCGTGACGATCGATTCATCATCTGTAAAATTGGGTGTAATCAGTGAAAGTGTCGCTCTTGAGTCTGAAGACTTGTTTTGTTGTTCACCTAATTCTTCGTAACCGCTAAAGCCTATTAACTGCACCTGGCTTTCAGATAGGTCATAATCGTAGAAGACTAATTTTTTAAGCTCGTAATTATGATTCTTATTCAGGCTGTCTCTCCCTACCATAAAGCCTTCACCTCCAATTTTATGGCGGTTTATGTGTTTTTCCGTTACGGGTTGATTTAATACATTGGTGAAATCAACATAATATTTACGATATCCCTCATCTAGATTTACAACATAAATAACACGATACCAAAGCCCTGGTTTAAGGCTGCCAATAGAAGAATATTCCCGCTGTCCACCAACTGCTCCCAATGGGTTTAACCAGACTTCTGACCGATCGGTAGATTCAATTTGCAAAGTGTTCAAAATGGGATTTGGTTGCCCATATTTTATCCTAATATCATATACTAAGGTATATTTACTTACATTGTCGATTGGGTTATTCCCGCTCATTGTAATATCAGGTTTCATTGCAAGGAAGTTTGACGACTGTACCCTAATTGAATTTGCTTCAGCATGGAATATGTTCAGCCAATTTTCAGCTGAAGTTGTGGCGTTAGGCGATTCAAGAATCTTACCTGCCGGTTCATTTTCAGAGGTAAATCTCCAGTTAGATACAGATGTTTTTTCAATAGCCTCTATTGATTCGAACGACCAGTAAGCTACCGGCGGATCCATTGGGATATCGATTCCTAAATCCTCTGAATAGCCCTTCCAGTAGTCTCGAACTATGTGTGGCTTATCGTCTATAATGCTATTTATTTTAAGCTCGAATGTGTCATAGATAATTTCTGAATTTGATTCAAGTCCAACTGTAATCAATGTGTCCCCGTTCATTTGTTCAATGGGAACTAGTTGTAGTTTGGAGTCTTCAATTATCTGGGCATTAACAATGTAATCTTTTTCTACATCTTTTATGAAATAAGTTTTAGGGTCGTTGTCAGGGTCAAAAAACACCTGGGAAAGATCAATCTCAAACGGGTCGCTTCCTTCATCTAATGCAATGTCTGAAATTGGCTGTAGCAATACTGGGGAGTCAGGCACTGCTTCGACCTTAATGAATACAGATGATTCACTAGAAAATATCTCATCATCAACGGAGCGAATGATAAATGCTTTAATTTTTCCATTTAGATTGGGAGGAGGTGTCCAGATTAAGCCCTTGCTTGATTTATTTACCACATGCTGTCCGCTGGTAATGGGTTCGTAGTCAGCTTTTTGTAGATTACCTATTAAAACTCTCTCGATAAGAAAGGAAAGGGCGAGCCCTTCCACATCTTGTGCTCCAGACGCTAATGCGAGATGCTCATAGCTTATAAACGTTTCATTTTCCTCTTTAGAACCGGCTAATATTGTTTGGCTATTGATAGTGGGTGGATCATTTACTGCAGTAATAGCGATATTCACAACCCCCTCAATCGTTTCTCTTTCCCCAATTACACCTTTAAAAGTAAAAAAATCATTTCCAAAATAATTTGTGTCAGGTTTATAAATGAACTTACTGAGCTCGCCGATCAAGTAACCATTTTTTGGTGGATTGAGAATTACAAAATCCAAACCAGCGCTTCCCGTTAGTACAACTTCTGCTTGATGATCCTCCAAGATTTCGATCGAAATATTATTAACATAGATTTCTTCAATTGGTTTGCTAGTTGAATTAATTGAATTTAATGAATGAATGAAGCCTGAGCTAACATCAAGCCCTGTACTAATTGATGAAACTCCACTGAACATCTGCCCTATAGACGAGTTTATGGAGTATGATGTTGATTTCCTTTGACCACCAGAAGAATCCACTATGCTTGGGTTAACTGAAACTTGGGCCAACGCGTTTGAAATCGTTACCATCAGCAGTATTGCTAACGATAGACTTGTAGGAATACTGCCTATTAATTTATAGACTGTATTCATGTGCTATTACCATCCTAAATTTTTTAGCCTTAGAACTAGCCATTACTTAGATAAAGGGCTATTTGACCATTAATTTAAAAAACTTTGCGTTTGTAGGGTTATCGACGCTTGCAGGGATTATGACGTTTAACTTTGTAACTTCTTCAGCTAAGAAACTAGAATTGGTTTCTTCTGGAGCACCTTGAATCGTAAAATTGATTTGTTTCCACCGCTTCAAATTATTTGACTGCTCAATTGTATATGTTCTCCCTGTTATCGCTAGAAATTCAAGTTTTACTCCATTTATGTCTGATTCAATTATGTCAAGGCGGAGTCCGTCATCTTTATCAAATGCATAATTGCCACTGATATACTCATCCAAGTTGCTGAGTCCGTCACCATCGGAATCGTCATCTGGATTAATGTCGGCCAATGTGCGGCCATTTCCAAGTAATGCTCGCTCCCAGGCATCAGGCATGCCATCCCCGTCAGAATCTTCTCCCAGTGTAAGATCCATCGTCGTTGTTTTGCCGGGTTGCCCTATTGATCTGAATTCACCGAGTAATTCTATCGGTAAATATGTTTTAAGGCCGATTTTAATTCTTATTTTATAAGGCATGTCAACCTTCATTGCATATGGTTGATATAAATCAGGTGTTACACCGGCATCCATCGGGACATTAATTTTATAATTAATTCCAGGTTCAAATATCTCTCCGGCTTCTGCTCGGATAATATCTTGATTTGCTGTTTCAAAAATAATATCAGCATTTGTAACAATTGGACGTCCATATTCATCCCTTAACATTCCCTCAAAAGTATGGTGTGGTGCTGGCGGAAATGCATTTGATATGGAATGGCAACTGATTAACGCTAAAATCGTCAATATGCCTTTGGACGAAAAATCTAATTTTAAAAGCTTCGATTGTTTCTTTTTCATTATATCAATCTCTATTAGTTGCCAGAATAAGAATAAGTTTCAAAATGAATTTTAATATCCTTTACGGTGTTGATAAACAAATCCAACCCTTCCTCAGGGTCATCAAGCAATGTTTTTCCTGGTATTACCAGTTTCCATTTACTGTTCCATACTGATCTGCCAATTAATCTATTGTTTGTAAATGGGTTAGGTGGGAATTTAACAGAAGGATCTTCGAAAAAGCTGGTGCTGTCGACAGCTCTAAATGCCTGGTGTTTACGAACATTAAATAGTTCTTCAGTTAAAGAGTCGCCAGATTGCCACATAGGCTTAGTCTCGTACTCGGAGGCGCCAATGTTAAATGGCATTGGAATTGTCGCATCCTGAACGTTCCAGGTTCTAATGACACTTTGATCCCCTAGAGGTGGGCTTCGCATTGAGTCTAGTCCACATGGGATTAAATATACATAGGGTGTCGCCGAAAGCCCATTAGGGTTTAGAATGATAGGCTGAGAATTAATTCCATTGTCGTTTGTTGAATAATCCATGCCCTCGTAACCTTCTAAAATCACTCCGACACCAAGTATTTTAGTCGCATAAGATGTTGGTGAAAAGGCGTGGTCACCAGAGGCTAGACTCTTTCCAAAAAGATTAAACCCATCAGCAATCATAGTGCTGAATTCAAGGACTATACCCGGGACTGGCAGCCCATTGTCATTAGCCAACTGCATACAAAGTTGTTTTACATGAGGATCAACAAGTATATCCCGTTTGCGAGATTTATTAAGTATATCTTGCCACTGTGTCGTTCCTGCAGAGCCGGGCAAAATTCTATAATTTTCCGTCCTTAAAGAAGATGTTGTTCCGTATGTATCAGGATTGTTTATTCCCAATCTACCGCGAAGCACATCCCAATCGGCCTTCATCTCTGCCAAAATGCTAGAAAGACCTGGGTCACCCATGTTGCTGCCTGCAAACTGTGGTGTTCCGTCGTCCACAACACCCAATGCCCGGGAAGCCACTATTCGGCTCAGGAATCGCTTCCCTTTGTCAGAGCCCAGTTGTCCTGTTTCATAGTCGTATGCCTTTGCTGCAAAATAGGAATAACGCGCTGCTAGATCGAACAATGATTTGTACCTTTCCAGTTTCTCGTTTCGAAAAATACGAAAAGCAGCATCCCTCGCCCTAAAGCCATGAACCTGAGCTGCTGTGCGTTTTCTGAAAATCTCCCTCTGTTTTAGGATTCTGTTTCCGGAGGCCACCAGAGCTCTATATTTATCAATTGCAGTTGCGTAGTTACGGTCTGCTGTATCAACTGCCATCTCAGCGTTCCCTAAGTTCATAGTTAACTCTTCAAGTTCATAAAGCATTTGTTTTAGTTCAAGCTTATCTTCAGCCATAGCTATGGCTCTTTCCCAATCAGCTTCATTTCCTATATGAACCAGATTCCTGATTCCATGTGCAATGCCCACAGCGTGTGATGCAACATTTAGAGTTAATTTGGTTGCAGCAAATGGCATGTTCCAGGCTAATTTTAAAGCCTTCATAAAGGATCCGCCATTGCTGAATCCGATGATAACGCCATCACCCGAATATGCTTCGTTAAGTGCGGAATTAACATCATCTATCATTGTGTTTGCATACGAAGTAAAGCTTTCCATGAAGTCCTTTGCAAACTCTGCTCCTGCGGTCTCGATTGTGCTTTGCGCTATCTTCTTGTTTCTATTCAGGGCAATTCTCTTGGTGTCAACCGTTGCCACCAAGAGGTTTATTTTATGGTCCATTTCTAGTTTAATGGCTTCAGCATCTGCCAGTGCTTCAAGTAGATCTGCATGGGTTTGGACTATATCTCCTATTGCGAATTGAATCTCGCCAGGGCTTTCCCTTTTTCCAAGATGCGAATCTGGTTTAACGAAGAAGCCATGATCACTGATTTGGTATGTAATCTTGGTTTGATCTTCTGTTTCTGCAAAGTCGTTGCCGGCAAACAAGCTGTCCACTGCAAAGTTATAGGCGTTATCAAAATAACTTACATCCTCATCATCGCCGGCTTCGTCTGCCCCTTGAAATGGATCATCGCTAGAGCTGTCGTTAATTGAAGTCAACGCAGCATCCATCTTGCCATTCGCAAACGCCCTTCTGTCGATGTTGTAGGATCTAAATATTCTAGTTTTTCTTGTCGGAGATGCTACGCTTTTATTGTCCGTTAATTTGTCTTTATCAACATACTGATAGTTGAGCAAGTCAGGTCCGTCATAGCCCTGCTTATATACTTTACCAGGCCCAATATCGTCAGTGTATGGTGTTCCATATAATTCAATCAATCTGTGCTTATAGCCGAGTTCTTCCTGATTTACTGCAATTTGCAAATCTGCCAGGGTATCCTCCTCTGTTCTCATAATCTGAGTAATATCCTTACTGGCATTGAACGCCATAACAGCATTATTTAATGCTCCGACGGCTTTCTCATAGACTTGATCCATGTGTCCATTTCCTTGAATTCCAGATCCCACTTCGATAAATGTGGGATCAATGTCAAATGGAACAGTGTCCTCTGGAAGCCCAAGCGGATTCACCCCAGAGGCAGCACTATCAGCAACTAATTGCAGTTCGCGTCCTAGATCAGCTATTTCTGATAACTCCAAAACTGTTGAGCGGTCGATTTTTTGTATTCCTTCATGGTTTGGGTCTGGATCTACATCAGGTATCATTGAATTGCCCACCACCCAGTTGATGTAACTACCGCTTCCTGCTCTAGCAGCCCAATGATCTTGTCCCCAAAATCGAGTTGGATTTTTGACACTGCCATCAATGCCATCGTATGAGCGCCTATCATTGGTACGTGTCTTTGACATGTGACTCCATCCACTATCTTCACCCGGCTTGTAGTCCTGTCTCCATGTTAATTCGTACAATTGTAAACCTGTTCGAGCCAATGCTAGGGCGGCAGTTGCAAATTTACGTTCGTCCATGTAGTCAACTGATACTTCTTGGCCAAGCACAGTCACAGCCTCTGTTTGCGGGATCCATTCAAAATGGTTATCCACTAGAAGACGGTAATATCCTTTAATGGCTGTTAGATAATGGCCGTAAGCATCACCGTGGCCTTGTGGATACATATGAGAGGCATCAGCTGCATTAACATTTCCGTCAAGCTTTTCACCATCCCGCTCTTGGATGTTGTAATTAAGAGCATAAATTACTTCGCCTGCGTCGATACCGCGTGTGTAGTTCCAAAATAAGCGGTTGTATACGGGGGCAACTTCGACGTCAGGCTGTAGGAAATCGTCTCTGCCCCGTAGCAAAGCGAGTTCCTCCTCCATTAGGGATGCGACTTGACCCTTAAACGCAAACATTGATGTAGAAATATCTCCGTATTCCCTGTCTCCAGTACCAAACCCAATTGTAGGGTTAGAAGCATCCGCAAAGGCTTCGTTGCCGAGCATCATATACAAATCATTTAGATAACCTGCAGCCAAAAGCAGTGCTTTGTTTGCTCCTGCTACATTGATATCTGAATCTATGCTTAACATTTTGCCTCGATTAAGGACTGTCTCATATATTTCGATTAATCCAAAATCGTTCATGCTATCTAAACTCAATGCAATATCCCCTTCCCATCTTCGCCCTGCCTGGGTTAGCATGCTCGCATCCGTATTAGCCGCATTATTAAATAAATCTGTTAATCGTTGGTTGAATGGATTTATGCCAGCTAACACACGCTTGATCCATCCTTCTACAAATTTTGCTTTAGTCCATGAGGACCACTCGACGCCTTCATCATTTCTCAGGCTAGCTGACGCAAGGATCCCGCGAAGTTTTGTAGAGCCCTTTTCTGCGGTTTCGCTCAGTGTAAATATTCCGCCACTCTCAAAGTAGATTTTTTCTCCATTGGAAAAACTGTGAACTGTTGCATCAACTTTAATGCCACTGGTAGAAGCTGTGTAATTACCGACAGTGTAACCTGTTCCATTGTTTATGGTCACTGGCTTAGGTCTATATCGCATGATATAGTAAACATCTAGCAGTGTGTCTACACCAGTAGCTCCAGCTCCATGTATAAAGCTTCCTTTTCCAATACCGCTGGCGCTATCAATTTTAATCCACTCTGGGTTTAGTGATTCTCCTGAAAACAGCTTGGGGGATAGACCGTCAACAGGATATGCCTTGCGCCATTCAAATTCATAATCTTTGAATTCTCCTGCAAAATCGGCGGAATGTCTTAGTGAAACTTTTTCAGCTAGCGGGTTTTTTGCATAGATCGGTTTTAATTCACCTTGGTAAAGTGTCGGCGTCACTTTTATGATATGAACTGAGACAGGCTCATTTTCCGGAGTTAACTTTCCATTGCCGTTGCCAACAATAAGGGTTACATATCCGGTGCCTGGACCTGTTGCGCTCAAAGCGTAAGAGTCAACTGGAATATTGTTTACTGTGATTTCAGCCAGTTGATTATATTCAATTGTCTTATCATAATCTGTCTTAACGTAAATCCCTGGAATTTTTGTGTCATCATCTCTTTTTGCATTTTCAAACTGTTCCAAATCGGTTGACAGACCTTCGATCGCATTTTTCCAATTATCATTAGTACTAAATGCGGGCTTTTTAGGATCACCCTCAACGCCAAGAAGAAATTCCCTATCAATATCGCTAATTAAATTAAGTTGGACATATTTTTCACCAACGATCTCATCTTTAAATTCACCTCGTAAAACTAAACCTCCATTACCTCCCCTGTTCGGGTCATAAAATAGACGTTCCGACAGATTCGGTGGTAATTTGGGGAAAAACGTTTTTCCTTGGTAGTCTGAAGTTAAAACATCAGCCGGTGGGAAATCCGTTACTGAATCAGGAAAATAGTATACTTTTTCCCTAGTCGGATCGTGAAGCTTAACGGATTGGGACTGGAGAGAAGTGTTAGCCGCAGATTCCTGATAAAGAACATTTACACTTGTTTGCCCTCTGACGGCGGGGAGACCAAATTTTGGCAAAGTCAGTGTTTCGCCTCGGTTTAGTGTAGGTGCAGATTTAGGCCAAATTGGGCGATACGTAACATAATTTCTATTTCCATGTGAATTGAAGGTATCCTTATCAGACAAATATTGAGGTGTGTTTAAGTACTGAATGTTTTCGCCCGCTGTTTTTGTAGAATCAGATGGCCAATCAAATACATCCAGGTTTTTATAGAAATAAAACATTCTAAAACTGTTTTGAGGCTCAGATGGCGTGCTTAAATAGGGCGGCCTCCCAACGAATCTCAATCCATCTGACGTAACATCTAGAGGAGTCTGTGAAGAAACCGAACCCGCTGCAACTACAGATACTTTCAGTTTTTTCTCTATTTGTTGCCCATCCATTGTGCTAAACACCAAATCTAAATCATAATTTTTATTGGCTTCATCGATTGAAGGTTTTCCAAATAGACTTAATCCATCAATATTGAGCCAATTTGGGATTTTATCAGGATCTTTTGGCAGCATTTGGATATGCTCTGCGTAGAGGCTGGAATGAACATGGTAGCTGAAATTCGCACCAACCACTGCCCTCGCAGAATTTAAGTTGCCCCATTTTGCATCGCCAATTTTTGTGCTGTCATAGGATCCAACTTTTAAAGATGGTTTGCCAGAATGTTGACCTCTAAACACCCACGTCGTTGCGTTTCGATCTACAACAGTAAATTCGCTATAATGTGATAAATGTTCAGGTGTGTTTGACCAAGCTGACGGGGTATCAATAGATGGTGTTGCATTTGTGAAAGGCACCTGGCGGTCCATCAGATCTCCGATCTCATAATCTGCCCCGTTTATTTGTACTTCTGATTTATGTCTTGCCTTGTCCAATAGCGGCAGTGGCATGGGAGCTTGTAATACCTTACCTGCTTCAGTTATATAATCGAACACTATGGCTTCATCAGGTTTTTCGGATAGCACTTTGAATGCGGTCATGGAAATCCGATCATCTTCATCTGTGTATTCCAGCAAAACATATGGAGCCGATGTGTAATCATTCGTACCCTTTTTGTTTAAATCATTACGCAAGGCCCATGCTTGTCCTCCGAGCATAAGCGCATGTTCTTCATTTGGGTTATAACCGGGTTCACTCTCCAGAGGTTGGCGATAGATTACTCCTTTTTGTTGTAGACTATTGAGTGCTCCGGATCCTGCGTTGCTCGCCATAACAATCTCAGGCCCCGAAGTTGGCCAGCGCAAAGTGTACTCTCCAATTACCGAGGGCCAATATACGGGTTTAAAACCAAGGGCCGCATCAGGTTTAACCAAGCTTTCGCGAAACCAGTATACAATCAATTTATTTTTCCCATTATTGGGGTTGGCGTTTACTGGGATTATGGCGCCATTGTTAGCCCTCGGGAAACTACCGTTATCTAATGGGTTGATGTATGCATTTGGGTTATATGCAGTTCCCGAGTGAATATATCCGGCCCAGTAATCTTCATTGGTGGAGCTCCCCTTTTCGTTTGTTGGCGGATTAATGCGCTTGCCGACATCGGCAAATCGCTTCACATATCGAGGGGCATTTTGAAGTGTTGTGTCATCAATGGTAGCTTTGTTTCCTGCGGATACCGATCCGACTAAATATCCTTTTATTCTCGTGTCTCCCTTTTCTGCTGAATCAACGAGGGTGAAAGTCGCATGGTCAAACGCAAGTGTTGATTCAGGTGTAAGAGGTGCAATCATCGGGTTGACTTTAAGTATAGAAGGAAGGTTCTTGCCGGAAACAAGAGAACTAGTGGTGCCAAAGTTTTTAAGTACACCATTGTTGTCATTTCCGGATAAATCGGCAATTGTTGCTCCGACAATCTCTTCAAAGGAGTAATAAGATGCCAATCCAATTTCACTAGGATCCAATGAGGCATCCCAATATTTTTCTATATCTGCAGTATTACGGAGCGATTTCCAAATACGGACTTCGTCTATTTCCCCATCGAAATAATGATTCAGGCCGTTGTAAACTACACTGCCGAAGTTGATGCCATTTGAGGGTGAAAGTATATCAACCAAACTTGGCTGATTTCCGTTAATTTTGTAGAATCCGGGGTTAGCCCAATGAATTTCTGCTTGAGGGTCGGTTGAGTAATAGAGGTAAGTTCTTTGCGACTGAGTTTTTGTACCGGGCGCCATTTTATATGCTGTGTTGTTAAATATTTTTTCACCAGTATCCAGACGATATGTGCCGGAATATTCATCCGCTGTTGTTATTTTACCATTTTTAGACCTGATTACGCCAATATCAACACACCAGACATCCTGAGGTAATTGTTCTAGTGCTAGAACCTGAAAGTAAGGCCAACTAACGCTTGCTCCATTAAGATTAAAAGTGCCTCCGGCGGGGCCATGGTAAAAGTTTCCATTAGTTGAATTTCCAACCCTTTTAAAATATACCACACTCAGGCATGCCTGTGTATCACTTAAGTTTGTTATTTCTTTTTCCCAACCACCATCGGCATTGCTGGTTGTGTCATTATTTTTGGTGGCCCATATAATTGTGCTATTTCCAAAAGGACCTTGCCCCAATTGCCGAACGTTACCATCACCATTTAAATTGAATTTGCGTGAACCTGTTGCTGCTTCTGCAGGTCCAGTGCCTACAGTCCAAGCAGATGAACTCGCTAAATTACTTATATCCTTTGAGATGTGGGTAATATTTTCATTATGTATCTTTTCCTTGCCGTCAACAAAAATCTTCAACCCTTTGTTGTCGTTATCTTCAAGAAGCTCTACTTCGGCAATCTGCATAGGGCCCTTATCTCGAGTTTCACCAAATAACAGACGATATGAAGTGTATGATTGGGAATTGTTGATTTTAATTACTTGCCTCTGAGATCTAGCAGTAAAAACAGGAATGACTCCTTCTGAAATCATGATAAATGTTTTCCCTTCATTACTAGATCCATACAATTTATAGGTCGATGGATCCTTGCCGGGGTCTGAAGGTGAAGAGGTCAATGCAATTTGACTTACTATTCCATGTTTTGTACGAACCAAAAATCCAGTGTCTCTTGTGTTGAGATTTGAATATACGGTGTCTGATCGGTTATCTATTGCATGATCTACGTTTGACCCTTCCTGAGAAGATGGTGAAATATAATCTCCCGGTGAAGTAATATCGCCAGAGTTTATTGTAAGGGCAATATGATGCCATTGGCCATCATTGTATGTAGTGTCATTTGTGCTAGTTATGGATGAGGTGTCTTGTGCAGCTCCAACTACTTCGATATTGTCAATGGCCCACCACCAATTGTTGTGACCTTGATAGTCCCATTTAATCACTGCTGAATCCGCCTCGGGAGGGTTATCAATATTTAAATAAACTGTTTCCGACCAGATTGTGCCAGTTGTGGAAGATTTTAATTCCCAAAGTGTGATTTCTGTTTCTCCATCAAATTGAATGGTAACTTTTCCTGTCTGGCCTCCGTGTGGCCTCCAGCTTGTGTCAAAGCTGACCACCAGGCTCCCAGGTTTAATCCCGTTCAGATTTATTTGCGGTGTAGAGAGGGATGCATCAAACTTTGCGTCTGACTTGTCGTCGTATTCGTCGGAATCAGCTACAGCGATAACACCCGTTCCTTTTTTAAAATAATTTCGACCTTGCCCTGCGGTAGCATTCCAAGAGACAGGATTAATAAATGTCCACCCATCAAACTCGGCAACAGCTGCTCCGCCGCTTGTAACACCGTGATTACTGCCGCGCTTCATGCTCCAACCCGCAGGTGTATTGGGGGACCAGTCAGATCCAGTACCGTATCTTTCGCTATTTGTCACGAATGGGCCCAGATCTATTTCGTCAAAGTTTGACTCGAAAAGCATGACTGAACCGCCGCTAGATGAAGAATAATCATGGTAGCGAATCGTGTCATTATTCTCGAGAAATACACTCCACCTGCTTTGGAAACCGTCATCAACACTTAAGAGCCCTAAAGGTTCCGGAGATGTATCATCTGATCGGAACCAAAATTCAATAGCATGATCCGTATTGCCCAACTGGACCGGGGTGAACATTGATTGTTTATTAGTCTTTGAAAATTTCAGGGAATTAGTTTGTTCGTTTTTTGATGATGAAACCTGAACTTCAGGGGGTACAGATATAGAGGGAAGTGAACCAACCTGACCGTCAACAACCTTCCCTACAAGAGATCCATAAATTTGAGTATCACCTTTAATTGCAGGTTTTGTAAACGTAAAGTATGATCCGTTTTTGAATTCAACCATTTGCCCTGTTTCGAAGCTGTATGCAATTGGATCAACAGATATTCCTCCTCTTAAATCATCGTAGGTGGACCAGGGTGAAAGCAGTCTTCCAGCTATTGGCTGGGTGTCATCGGGGACCTTTGTGTTGACCCCTGGGTTGGCTGAAAAAACATAGGCTACGGACATATTATCCCCTCCTCCACCTTCAACGTGAAAAGATTCAATATAATACGCTCTGCCGCTTACTAAATATCTAGTGTCGGATAACTCGGCTTTGCTGTATTTACGGCTTCCAGCCCAAGAGTTTTCTCTAGAGATCAATTCTACATTTCCAGGGTTTGCATCTGTGCTCAGGTATAATTCACCTTGATCGTCTGAGGCGATGGAAAAGGTATAGTAACCTGTATTAGGCGGATGAAAATAGCCGAGAAAATGTGTTGCATAATTGTCGCCAGAATTATCCCTCCATTCAAAGTCATTCATTGTTACTTCTTCGTCAGGCGCTTCACTTAGCCGGTTGCTTCGTATTAATTTTACAATCTTATCATTGTCATTGTCATCAGTAATATTTTTATAAAGCCTTGCTGTGATACCAACCTGTGCCATCGCCGAAACTCCATGGTTCCCTGATACTCTTACTTTTGGCCAAATTGATAAATGCGTGGTTTGCTCTGTGACCGGCCAGTCGTCAGATTTAATAGATTGATCCAACCAGGACAGTACGTGCTCAAATGCGATGCCGCCTGCAGGTGTTTCATAACTAATCAATGTCCTGTGTGTAGGAAACGAGGAATCAAGCCAGGAGTAAAATAACCCACTTTCAAAAACAGCTCTTTCGGCACCATTTGGGTCTAAATCCTGATATTGAAGATAGGGGCTGGTTTCTTGTGGTAACTCGACTGCCGTGTCTTTTGCATTTTCACGTGCTAATTCCTTAGTAGCGTAATTTGGTCGGATATAATGGCTGTATCTATCTGACTCGACTGGCCACTGGAGTTGATATCTGTTATGGTATGCAGGCCAGTAAATCCCCGCCATTCCTTCACGCATCCAAAAAGCTACAAGATCGTTTCTGTTTACAGTTTCCCGTATTGCATAGTGCGCCATTAATCTCGTTCCTGGCAGCTGTTTTTCTATAGTATAAGGCTTTCCGCTGTTTATACCTTGATCCCTCATGTCAGGTATTAGTGATTCGTCCGAAACTCTCTTGCCAGAGTTATAAGCCATAACACGGTCGCCAAGATCTAGGGTCTTATCGCTTGGTATTGAGCGTTCTTTTACATCTACAATTTCATAGCCTAAATAATCCCTTGTGCCGTCCTGCTTTGCATCACCGAGCAACTCAATTATGACACGACCCGTTAGGTTTAGTGCTCTTAATACAGAAACCTTTGCCGATAGTCTCTCAAGCCAAAGTGTTCTCAATTCCAATTCCACAGACTGCCCTGTGCCGGTTTCTCTCATTCCTTTGGCGTTATCAGGTGCAACCCGTTCTGGGAAAAATTTGGTATAAATAACACTCAGATCTCCAAGTCCTTCAGGGAGCGTTACAAGAGGGCCGTCATACACTGGGTCTTTATTCCAGTATATGGTAACTGGGTCTTTTGCGGATGAGGCAGACACAATGTATTCCTCTTTATATAGCTTATAATAAAGTCCTTCTATATTGACCCAATCTACACCCTCCGCGCCACTGGGCTTTGTGTCTTGGCTACGGCTTTCACGCCACGTAATCGACAATGGGCCCGGTTGAATTGACATCACGCTTTTTGCATGAGGGCTAAAATAATAGCCTAGTGATACATGTGTCTTTTTTGTTAAACCATTAACCACAACCATTGTGGTTGGTTCTATTGTAATATTATCATCGGAGGCTGCTTCAAGGGAGTCGAGCATATGTTCCGTAGGGTCATAATTAGATTTCACTAAAAACCTTTTTTCATCTATTATCTGAAGAACGGTCGTAGGTTTTTCATCGACACCTTGAACTCCGGTGATCAGAACCAAATCACCTCGAACGAATCCATGTGCTGCTAATGTAAGAATGGTTGCTTCACCTCCCAATTCCTGTGCGGACTTTACTTGTACATCGGAAATAAAAGGCTCATCTGCCCAATAAGTGTTGGGATTACCAATCAGAATCTTATTGTCACCGCTTCCCATTGAAGAAGGCTTGTCAATAATATCGCCTAGAAGAAAATTAACTGTTCGCCCGTAAATCGGCGCCCCCACGCTGGCGCGGGTTAGAACATAACCGTTGCTGCCCTTGGGCAGTCCGATGTTACTGGCATTATTAAAGTAAGAGTCGGAAGTAAGCTTATCTCGTTTTGCTATTTTAGGTGATACGGAAGACCCAAACTGTAAGAAACCGCCAAACTGCCCTTTTGTTCCCGAAAATGGAGCACGACCATCGGAACCTGTTGGGTTGTTTGGGGTGCTAGATAGAGGCATCCCAAGTTGGGAGCTTTTATTATGGGTTATCGAGTTAAAGTCTTGCTGCAAAAGTTCTGCTAAGAGCTCAACTGATGCGAAGCTAATTGAAAGACCCAGTGTAAACAGTTTAAGGCTGCGTGTGTTGGTCAATTTCATTATATAAAATTTATCGTTTTATTTTTGTCGCTTATGCGACGGCTTCTACTAAGGACACTCAAAAAAAACATCATTAAAGGACAAGCTAGAAAACCATGATGGCGGGAAATTGGTTCAAATTAACAGAGGAAAGCTTTATTGTAATCTTTGGATATAATATAACGCAAAATAAGGCGGACGATTCTCCAGTTGATTATTAGAACCGGTTGATGACAATGTATGTTTGTGTTTTGATGAACCTCCATTATTTGTTGTAAAGGTATGGGAGTGATTGCCTGAGCTTGAAGTATAGGCAAGCCATTCATTATTTTCGTCGCTATCCGCAACTTCGTACTGGTCGTTAGGACCCTTTTGAGCATACCCCCAAGGCATCGTATGCCCGGTGTTGTGCTTTCCGGCTCCTTGGATGTGCTTATGGCTGCCTGTGCTATTAGTAGATCCAGTGTGGTTATGCGATCCGATACTCTTGTCTCCTACAGAGTGTGTGTGGCTAGCCAAGTGCTTGGTCTTGATCACAATGTGGCTTGCGCCCCCTTTGTTCCCTAATGTCTTGTTGCCGTTTGTCCAATTATCATTATCCGGTGTTTTACCGCTTGAATTTCCAACCCCCATTACAAAGCGACCTCTAAGGTCGGGGGTGCCGTTTGATCCATTACAAACTGCCCAACCGGTTGGGAAATTAGATTTGTTCCACATAATTATACCACCGACTGGAACAAAACCTAAACCATCACGTGCTGCGCCCGTGTTTGATAAGGTGTCGGCGATTTGCGCTGAGGCAGCTCGGGTCGCATTTTTTGCTAATACGGCATGCTGGGGTAAATGTGCATATGGAGTGGTCAGCAATCTCAAGCGCGGAGTTATGTCTACACCATCAACCTTTAGGCCAACGTACCTGGATTCTGCGTTTGCTTTACCGGGTTCCATATCTCGAAACATGTTCGATCCTTCAAGATTTGTTCCTTCCCCTAGAATAACGCTAAAATAGCCGTTATCAACAGTCACTGTTTGTTCTTCAGCCCAAATTGTTTCGCCTCCCTCTTCAGAATCGTATACTAGAAATTGCACGGTCTTATTAACAGGCTGACTCTTGCCAAGCGGATCTCCATTTGCATCCATTAAATGACCTTGGTAGGTCATATTAACCGGTACATCAGCAGCCTTGACATAGGCAATTATTGTGAGACCCAAAATAAGGGCGGTTAGTCGACTTATAATCTTGTTTGTCATTTTCGTATTTTAGTTTGTTGTTATTTGAGTTATATAATTTGAAATTATTTGTTTTTATTCGCCACCTTCATCGCCATCTCCACCTTCATCGCCGTCGCCACCTTCATCGCCGTCGCCATCGCCTTCTTCATCTTGGAACTGGTTTCCGGTGTTCGCGACGAATGCAGGCGCTTTGTAGGGGGACAAATATTTTCCGGCTATAGGCAGGTCACCATCTGAGAAATCAGAAATTAATGACACGATTTTTCCATAATGAAAAGAGACTGAGATTGAATCTCCACCGGTTGTTTCTCTGTGAACTGTTTCGATGTAATATGCACCGCCACGCTGAAGATGAATTGGCGCTGACTGGCTAACAGCATTGCTATAATCTCTCGTTTTTTTTGATTTGGCTGTTGCAATTAATTTTTTATTTTTTTGGCTCGAGTCCGGGCTTAACCAAAGTTGTCCTTCGTCTGTTGATGAAAGTGAAAACCTGTACCACCCTGTTTTGTCTGGATGAAAATAACCTTGTATGAGAGAGCCGTAATGATCTTTATGATCCAGCGCATGTGGAATTTTGTCTATTTGGGCTAAATTGGGGAATTCAAAATATGGAAGATCGAATGTTTGGTCTGGCGAATCGGGATAGTTAGCATGAGAAGTTAAACCCTTTATACCGGCATAAAGGGTGTTTTGATCATAAACTGCGGGAAGAGCTGGGCTCTTAATATCACCTAACTTTTTGCCTTCAGGAATATCGTCTCCTTCTTCAAAGTACAATGCAGGAACAGCTGGTTTTATTAAATTTAAGGCGTAGTACAACTTAGCGCCTATGCGACCTTGTGCGTATGTTGGCACATGTGCATTTTCGCTGGCAACATCAGAACCTTGCGATTCGTTAGACTGTGCGCCGTCAGCTCCAAGATGTGTGTGTGTGCTTATGCGATTGAGGAAAAATGTGCCACGGGTAAAGTAATGAGTTTTTTCACTACCAGTGCCTTCTAGTGTTATTATTTCAGTATACTTGCCCTCCAAGCGTCTCTGAAGTTTGGTTAGAGAATCAAAGTCTTTTGGGACAGGGTCGAAATTAAGACGAATATCTCTAATGATACCAAATGATTCCACACCCTGTAGCTGCTCTTTCTTAAACCTGGCATCTATATTGTCATGATCGGGACTATAGGTGTGTAGAAACGGATTTGATGAATGATCATTGTAATCTGTCTTTACCGAAACGACAACGCTTTCACCTGATGACACCTGTCCGGCACAAGTCCAAAAAGTATTGTTTTTGCGCCATGGTAAATGTACGGAAGAAACTCTTCTTGCAGAAGCTAATTGGGTCGGTTCAAGATCGGATTCATTGGTTGTGAGAATTGTCTGTGTGAGTTGCTCTGCTCCCTTTTGAACGCCATGGTAGATGGTTTGAAAAAGTTTCAGTCCATTTTTCAATTCTTCTCCCTGATGAAGAATTAAGCGTAGCGGATATGGGTTTGCAACCTTGCCGTAATTGTCATTTCTGGCCATAATTTGAGCCTTACCAGATGAATCCAATTGGATTGATTTTGTAACAGGGTTTTCCTTGAAGAAAGTTAGGTCGTGTCGCACTTCATTTATTTTTGCCGTTCCGACCCAAAGTCCAGTGTTAGCTGTCTTTATAGCACTTGCCGGGAGTATCATCTCTGTATGGCCAAGGGAATCGGACAGCTCTAAAAGTGCACCAAAACTTTTTCCACCTGCCGCGCCAGCCATGCTGCTTCTATCAAGCCCTATAATGATTTCTTTACTGGATCCTGGCTTCCCGGCAGCTGCCAGTGTTACTTGATGGCTGTCGCCAGCGTTCAAATTAGAATGAGTATAGGTAAGATTCACCGGGTTTAGCTCTCCTCTAATCATTAACTTCATCCCCTTTGAATAGGAATTGACTCCATCTGGTTTTATTGGGGCTGATTCAGTTTCATTGTGCTTGATTGCAACAACAAGTCCTCGATTGGTTCGGTTGCGTATTATGATTCTATATTGTCCTCGATTTTGGCCATAAACAACGCCGCGGTAATCCTGCAGAACAATATCAAACGCAGAAAAATAATTATTGAATTTGCCGCTTTTGGATCTCACCCAAAATGCTTCCCCGCGTTTCACTATAGTATTTCGCAAAGCAAACACTTGATCGGGTACTGGGTTGATTTCGCTCAAATTACCGCCGCTATATTTAAAAAACTCGAGATCATTCATAACGCCTTGGGGGAAATATGAATCTATCGAAGGTGCACTTGTTGAATCCGAGGGAAACCCTATCAAGTTCAATCCAGTGGAAGTCCAGTTATATGCCGGAGGAACTGGCCGCCCTTTAATGTCCCAGTTCTTATTTGATGATGGAACCCATTTGCCCTGGTTGTTGGTAGACCCAAATCTAACGAGATATGCCGAGTTTCCAATTAAACGCTGCAAACTTGATGAGGGCCCTTTTTTCTTTGTCCAGCTGAGCCACCTTGATTTTTGATTAGTGGGAGAGTCCGGACTCTTTATAAATTGAGCATCTGTTGATTCGGGTTTCCAAAGCCAAATCTCCTCGATATTTTCATCTAAGCCAGCCAAATCATTTATTGTGCTATATGACGCATCGACATGAAGATAAACCCCGTTCCAGCCAGGTTTTAAATTAATTGTTTGTGTTGACCACTGCCCAGAAACACTAAGACCGCTAAAAAGAAAGTTTAGCAGAAGAAATATTTTGATTTTATGTCTCATCTTTAATGTCCTTATTTATAGGTTACTATAACTTTCTGTATAAATACCAAGTTGCTCCAAGGTTAACCCTCTGCGGTGAAGAAAGGGGCGCGCCGTTTTTTAAGCCACCAAAGACAACCAGATCGGAACCAGTCCAAACCGCAGTATGCATTGCTCTCTCCATCGGATTCCCTGATGTCGTTAGCGATCTCCATTTATTCTTTTGGGGGTCCAATGCAAAGCCCGTATTCACGGCTCCTATTGATGTTTGTCCGCCGAAAATAACCATTTCTGATCCCGTCCAATTAGCTGTGTGCCCTTCTCTAGGCTCGGGGCCGCCTTGAGCATTGATTATTCTCCACTGGTCTTTCTGAGGATTATAGGCACTAACATTGACACCTGAAAAACCCTCCGTTTTGCCGCCCCAAATTAGCATTTCAATCCCAGTCCAAATTGCAGTATGGCCTGATCTTGCATTTGGCTTATTCTCATTACTTATCTCGCGCCATTTATCAGTACTTGGATCATAAGCAGCCCCATCACTCAAAAATCCATTCCTGCCTTTGCCGCCCCAAATCAACATCTCACTGCCAGTCCAAATTGCTGTGTGTTCAGTGCGGGCGCTCAAATTATGATCGGAACTAAGTAGTCTCCATTTTTCAGTCGTAGAATTGTATGCTACTCCATCATTCATTTGATCAAATTGATTTCTGCCACCCCAGATAAGCATTTCACTCTCTGTCCATACTGCGGTATGCCCTTGTCTGGGAGAGAAAAATTGGACTCTAAGAGCGGGAATAGACTCCCATGATAATGTCGATGATGAATAGACCCCTCCATCAGAAAGATAACCCGATTCTCCTACCCCACCCCAAATTATCATATTTGTATCGGCCCAAACAGCTGTATGCCCCACCCTACCGCTAGGCGCATCTGCACTTGATAATAATGACCAATAATCGCCATCAAAATTATATAACCACCCTTGTGTTGGGTAGTTGCCCTTTCCAGGTGTACCACCCCATATATACATTCCATATAATTTGGAGCCCAAAACACCCACAACTGCAGAATGACCAGTGAGAGGCAGTGGCGCCAAATCTCTATTTATGTCGAACCAGGGGGCAGAATCCATCTTTGCATATCTTGCAAAACCCATGCTTTCGAGTCTTTTGTCATTCGGATCATCGGAGACCATTGTCATACCGCTAAATTGATTTGAGAGTTGATCTGGTATTAATGCGCCAGGAGAAACAGCATCTGCCACCTGCGCTCTGAATGCATAAGGGACTATTGAAAATCGCTCGTTGGGCTTTAATTCTTCAAATTCAATGTCGTCAGAACTAAACCAAACTCTCAAAAGTGTGTTTGGATCTGAAAATTTATGAGCGTTTAACGGCTCCATTGAGCCACCGCCAAGTGAAACCGAAAAAACTCCGTCCCCATTTGGGAAAGCGACTGATAAAGATGTTTCCGGTTCTGATCCATTCTGACTGGTGCCGTCGTTGCTCCAGTAGCTTATCGTTTTATTAAAATTGATTATTGCAAATTTAAAATACCCAACTGCACCGCTATAAGTTGTCTGCTTTCCATTTAAGTCAATATTGACTCTTCCTTGATAATTTAGAACTGGGGTTATTGATTGTGCTATTATAGATAAATTGGAAATGAGAAGAAAAAAGGTAGTTATTAAACTTAAAACTTTCTGGAATATCATATTGGCTTTGAGTTTGCCTTCCAAGGTTGTCCTTTTTTTAAAGAGCGTGTTCAAGGTTTCTAACAGCATTTTATCATGATTAAATAATGACTAATTCCTTCCGCTTTTTGCTCCAGCACTTTTTAATAATTGAAGGACGTTTATTTTATCATCGTTTCTTCCAGAGTAAGCGAAATCGAGCGGAGTGTCGCCTGCAAATGGCCCCTCTGTTAATCGTGCGTTTATATCAGAACCAGAATTTATTAAGAAGCTACAAAGTTTTAATCGGCCGGCTTTGGCTGCGGCGTGTAGCGCAGTTTGGCCCTTATCATCAACGCTGTTTACGCTCACTCCCTTTTCAATGAGCGCTTCAGCAACCTTGAGACTTCCTGAAGCAGAAGCAGAGACAAGCAACCTTGATCCCAGTTCATTTTCACCTAAATCTTTGTGTTTGTTGACAAATAATATTGATAATTCATCGTTTTCTAATCTTACTGCCATCTCAAGAATACTTTGGCCATTTAGGTCTTTAACCATCAAGTTTGCTCCTGATTCTACAAGTAGTTTCGCTATTTGTTCATGTCGACTGGTATCCTCTATGATTGCTGACGCCATCAAAGTGGCTGATAAAGGCGTAACACCGGAAGAATCAGAAGTATTTGGGGAGGCCCCTTTTTCAAACATTTTTTTGACTAGATTTAAATATCCTCCAGCACATGCCAAAATTAGTGCGTTTTCACCATTGTTTCCTAATATATCTATTTTGGCGCCTCGTTTAATAAGTAGAATTCCTATTTCCTCCTGATGGCCATGCTCTTCGTGTTCAATACCATGACTGTGATTTTGTGCCATCAGCGCAACATGCAAAGGGGTTAATCCGCGATCATCTTGAATATTAGGATCTGCTCCAGCATCAAGAAGCTCACTAACTAATTCTTCATCTGAGTGGTTGGCTGCGTAAAATAAAGGGGCGCTGTCATTTGCTTTTTTATTAGCCAAATCCGGTTTTGCTGTTAAAAGTTTAGTGAAAAATCTATGAAATTTTGTTGTTTTTTCTAAATTTCCATCATGTTTATTTTTAATTATTTCGGATATGCAATGTATTAGCGGCATATCTCCTTTAGATGGATCATGAACGATATTTGCCTTGTTTTTTAATAAAAAATTAAAGCTTTCTATGTTGGCTGATTGTAATGCTACTGCAACAGGGAGCATGCCCTCAGGGTATCGGGAATCTGCGATTATTCGCTTTTCGAAACGCATATTGACCTTAAGTCCCTTATCAATTAGGTCTTTAAGTTTATTTGTGTCTCCTTTAGTTATCGCTTCATAAGCTAAATAATTAATATCCAGATCTACAAATTCAGATTTATTTTCTGGAGGTGTGTTATTGTTAACAATTTCATTTAAACTTATTTGCTTTGCTCCCGCTTTTATTAGTAGTTTCTCCAGACTGGTGCGACCGTAAGCCTGTGCTAATTGTATGGGTAATAGGCCTGATGTATTCTTTTTGTTTACATCTGCTCCCTTGTTGATGAGATATTCAGCAATCTCCATCCTCCCATTTTCAATTGCTTGATGTAGAGGGGTAGAGTCATCGGTTATTTTATTAATATCGACCCCGCTATCGACCAACTCCTTGACTCGATCCAAATTACCAATTGCAGCGGCTGTGTTAATTGGAAATTCGACGACTTCTGGCCGATGCGTTATTAACGAATTTACTGGGGTTGGAATTGGTTTTGGAACTGTCTGGGCTGGAATATTCGTAATCTTCTGTTCCGTATTGCGAGTCTGCAATTCTTCCATTTTTCCTCGAAGCTCAGAAGTTTCTTCTCTGAGTTTCGTTAATTGCTCCAGTATTTGCTTATTTACAATTTCCTGAGACGGAGATTTGGTTTCATTCTGGTTGATTTGAGGTTCGGTATTATCGCCAGAATTTGAGCCGCAACCGGATGCGACAATAGCACAAAATATTAGGCAAATAAAAATGAAGCATCCTTTTGAAAACAAATGATTTAGCTGGCTATTATTTTTTGGCATTTGAGAAGCCACAAGCTTAAAAAAGATGGTTTTCCCAGATTGGATTGCAATGAGTCAAAACAAATATTTGAAAGTGCATAAAAAAAATCGCATTTGAGGTGGCCCACAAACTGTCACACCCCGATCACAAGCTGAAGCGTTTGAGTTGTTTACTTTTGAATAGTAAGCTTTTGGGAGAATGCCCCTCGTGCTAATCACGCTTTAACTTAGGAAGTGTTCCGTTCCCGGTAACTTTTCCTTGAAGTACCCAAGTTAGATTGAAGCGAGTCATGTGTGATCCCTTGAATGGATCGTGTTCGTAAAACAGATAAATCCAGCCAGCAGAAGCGCTCTGGCTGTGACCGACTGCAAGTGATGAGTATCCGCTCC
>PAZI01000054.1 GCA_002715545.1 Methanobacteriota archaeon | reverse complement strand
GATGAGATCGAGGCTGCCGGTCACGAGGTATTCGACGGTGGCTACGTTCGGATGGCGGTGGACGGGGATGTCGACGCCGGGTGGGAATGTGCAGAGTTCAGTTTGGAAGGGCCATTCGCGGTGCAGGATCGTGCAGACCGCGCGATTGAACCACTGGGTGGATTCTGCGCTGTTGAGGGGGACCCCGCTTTCGATGACAGAGCGAGCATACTTTTCGAGCGTGTCGTCGACAGCGCCGATGATTTTGACGGGTTTGGAGCCGAGCACTTTCACTTCTTTCTCCCCAACAGTGACAGGAGCGGGGACAGGGTTTTGACGATGAGTGCGCCCACGGGCGAGCCGTGGCCGGAGATGTGTTTGACGATGGCGCGCATGGCCGGGCGGATGATGTATTTGCCGTGCGAGGGGGTGTGGTTGACGAGCCACACGAACGGGCGTGCGATCTTCCAGTAGCCGCGCATGACTGAGGGGTTTGAGCGGTAGAGCGTTGCGCCGTAGTTGGATGCGGTGAAGTATGACCGGGCGTCGAAGAGGTCGTGGTGGTGGAGGGCCGTGCAGATTACGGTGCCGCCTCCTCCGGCACCGCCTCCGGCTGGGTCCATACCTGTCGGGGCGATGTCGAGTTCAGCTTCGTTGCCGCGCGCGGCGATTGCTTGGGCCGCCAGTCCTTCTTCTTGGTTCTGAGGTCCGGGCATGTCCTCGATTTCTTGGTTTGCCCGCGCGATATCGATCTGACTTTGGATTTCAGATTGTTCGGTGGTGGGCGCTTCGACGTTGGCGACATTGCCGAAGCCTTCAAGGCCTTCGGGTGCTGGTGTGCCCATCGCAATGGATTCTTCAGCGAGGTCAGCAATAATGGAGACCTCGTCTTCCTGTGAGTTGACGCCTGAGCCAAAGTTTGAGCCACGGATGGGTGTGCCGAAGAATGGGATGGAGGCACGGACGATGTTGCCGAAGCCCCAGCCTGAGTATGGTGAGGTTGAGGCGTCGGCAATCGCGCCGAGGCCGCTGCCGACCGTCGATCCGATAAGGCCGCCAGCGAAGCCCAGAGGCCCACCGAAGGCGGCTGGGCCTGCGAGGGCACCAACCGTTGCCTTGCCAGCGGACGAGCCTACCAGACCGCCGACCGTTGTCGCCGGATTGGACATAGCAGATTCCGACTTACCGGAAAATGCCGTGCTAATCGTGTCGACCGGGTTGGCGGCGAGATTAGCGAACCCGTATACGGCTGCTTCAATCGGATTTGGGTCGCCTGGTAGGCCGCCAGTTGTATTGCCCGCTGTTGCTTGGCCGGAGGAGGAGGCGGGTGCGCTTGGTGCTGCCGCGCCGCTAGTGCCGCTGCTAGTGCCGCCGGTATTGCCACCAGAACCGGGGTCGTCCCCTCCGGCTGGACCGGCGTCGTCGCTCTCTATCCTGATTGGCCGCTGCGCAACAACGATAGGCACAGGCGCAGGGGGTTGTATGATTTCGGTTACCTGTTCGAGGACGCCACCGCTTGCTGGCGCGACCCCGCTTGGGCGGACGATTAGGGTGGAGAAGCTCATTTCTTTGGCGCTTTCGGCAGCTCACGCACGTAAGGCGCATTGCACGCCTTGCAGGTCGTGGGGGGCTTGCTTTCGAAGCGGCGGCCGCACTTTGTGCATTCGTAATGTTTTTCTGTGACCATCGAACAGGAGTGGCACAGATTTGCGGGTTAGGTCGTCCGCAAGTCTTCGACGATTTTGATGAGTTTTCCGACTGTCATGCCGCCGCGCAGGTCGTTGTCGATTTCGCGGGGGACATCGATGTCGTAGGTCTCCTCGATTTCAAAGAGAAGTTCGAGGATTTCGAGGCTGTCGACGTCGCAGGAGATGATTTGTTTTTCGAGGTCGTCGGTGTGTAGCCGTTCGCAGATCAGGTCGGTCGGGTTCATGTTGAGTGCCAGTACACAGTTCGGGTGTAGCAAACGTCGTAGATGCGCTTCCACAGAGCGGCGTCGGGGACATCGTCGAAGAACGGGCCGTACTTTCGGAGGAAGGGGCGCGGATCGGTTTTGAGGCCGTGGTAGGACACGTCGATTTCGAAGTCGGTGGGCAGGGTGGATGCGGCTTCGAGGAAGTCGGCGATTGTGTTTAGGTCTTCAGTTCTTGTGGTCGACAAGGTGGATGTCCCCCGTTTCGAGATCGACGTAGATGATGCTGACGCCGAGCGCTTTTTGAATGGGCGTTCTGGGGCGGTGGATTTTCTGCGGGACATTCCGTCCCGCGCCGGGTTGGATGCGGCGGTTGAGGCATTTGACATCGAGGAGCATCGTGTCCCCGACTTCGTTTATGGCGACGATGTCGATGGGGCCGACCGGCATGATTGCGCGGAATGGGTAGTAGCCTTTTTCCATGCACCAGATCATGACGTGCTCTTCGGCGATGGCACCGCTGGAGTTTTTTGCGTGCATCAATCGCCCTCTCGGACGGCGGTGACGGAGATTGATGTTGCGAGGCTGTTGAGAGCGCCGACCGTCGTGATCTCGGCCGCAAGGGCTGTCCCCGATACGACGCTGGAAAGGGCAAGGTAGCCTTCTTCGGTCGAGAGGTAGTAGATGGCCGCGAGACCTTGGAGCTTGCCAACACGAGCGTCCGCGAGAAGGCGCTGGAGTTCGTCGACAAGTTCTTGGTCAGGCTCGGGGTTGCTGCTGTTCGGCAGGTTGATGAGCATAGCCGTGTTTTTCGAGGGCCGCTTCATAGAAGGGCAGGAAGTCGTCGAGCGTGAGGACAACGAGGCTTTCGCCTGTGGTCATTCGGTTCTGGCGCGTGATGACGATGGGCGTTTCGGGGGAGTTGGTTGTAGCTTTGTTACGACATGCCTGACGGAGGGCAGCGCGGACACTGATTTTTTCTGTACGTTTAGCTTCAACGAAGAGAAGTGGTGTCCCAACCAGATCGGCAGTGCCGCCAGCAATAACAAAGCCGCCACCAGATAGAGGGGCGCGATGGCAATCAATGCCCAGATTTTCCCGCAGGTATCCCGCAAGCTCGCGCTCATAGCCGTCTCCCTTACGTTTTGATGCTGACATCAGTCTTTTTTGCCCCAGAAGACGAAAACGAATGCGTCACAGCCGGGGCATGAGAGGTTGGTTTCGATGGAGTGTTCGTTGTCATCTTCGGTATCTACGTCATTGTCGCCGCCCCAAATGAGAGGGGTGTCGCAACACCAACAATTCATATCGCCCGACCGGCCCCCAAGGCCGGGGAGGGCTGGGTGAAGCAGTCGATGGATTTAACAGGCGCGCCGTCGTACTGACTGCTCGCGTATTCTTTCAGTCTTTCGGTGTGGTCGTAGATGTGTGCGTAACACTCATCTTTTGATTTGAAAGAAAGTGGCTCTCCGTTCAGATGCGTGATGGTTAAAGCGTCTTGAGAGCCGGGTGCGAGCAGGAACATGAAGACGACGATCTGATACATTAGTATATCCACTGCTCGTCGAGACCGAAGATGTCTTCGTGGGATTTACATTTCACACATCGATACTGCCATTTGGGCCGTGGGGTTGTGTCACCGCAGCAGGTGCATGGGCGCTCCCACATTTGTATTTGTATTGTGGGGACGTATTTAGCGCCGTCGTAGTTGCCGATGCCGTGACGGGCACAGATGCGCTTTGCGGTGTCGACGCAGCAGCCGAAGCGGTCGGCGACCTCACTGATGTGAAGCATGTCGAAGTTGGTCTGAAGCCAGTGTATGTCGGCTTCGCTTATCTCAACGGGCCGTGGCATGTGTTATTTTTACCGATAAAGAGACAAAAACACAAGCCGCAAGGTGTATAAAAAACCCTCTAAGATCAGGAAGTTGTATTTTGTGCTTGACAGGGGTGAATTTGGCAACAATGCTTCGCGCAGCGGAGCCGGTATATATAATAAATGAATTCAGTTTCTCCCCACCGCCTTGTGGGCGGCGGGAGAAACGAACAGATACATGTTATATATTATATACCCGACAGCGCTCGGAACGCTCGGGTGCCCCTCTTGCGTAATTGATTTTTCGAAAGCTGCTTTCGCCGCCGTTTTTTCTTGTAATGAACAGTTCCGTTCGGCGGCAACACAGTTATGACCCTGTCGACCGCATGGTCAAAAATCAGTTTCCAGACGATGTCACGGTAGCGCACGAGGTACATACCTCGGGATTTGTTACGGCTTAAACAAACAGCCTTGTTATTTAACACCGCCTCTTTAAGGCCAAAAATGTCGAGCGTGGAAAAGTCGTCCACACCGTAGCGTTCGGATGCTCGCTGTACTGTGTGATAGTACGCACCTTTGTTTTTAGACATTTATCCACTCCTCTATAGTGCGGACGCTGACCATCACGTCCGGGTGTTGGGCGATGTCGAATGCTGATGTCCCGCGAGCCGACAGGATGCGGACACGCTGCTTTAAGGAATTCTGAGAGACAAAGAACTGAGTGCCGTCTGTGCGCTCGCCTGTTCCGAAATGGATCGTCCGCATGTTTTCGTTGCGGTCGCGCGTCTTGTGGTAGGTGAGCCGGTAGGCATCTAGCAGACGGCTGCCGTTCGATAGCTCACCCGCCTTACGGGTGAGCTGTTGCGTCATCGTCTCACCAAGATTGTCGGGCTTATCGACGAGGCCGTTGAACTGGTCAGCGCGTTCGGCGTCCTCATAGATCGGCGTCAATCGCATCTGGAGGTCGAGGTTGGTGAGCTGGTTCGTGCTGCCAGCTTCACGGCCAAGGCCGTCTGCACCGCCTTTATTGGCGTGGTGGATCATGATTACAGCGCGGCCCGTGTTACGGATCGCCATGAGCAGCCGGTTGACCGGCGTCCATGCGTTTGCGTCGTTTTCTTCGAGACCCGCCCAAGCGGAGCGCAGTGTGTCAATGACGACAACCTCGGGGTTGTAAGATTGAATCCAATCTTGCAGCAGTTTGTTGCCGTCTGGCGTCCCCAAGGGCATGACGCCGCCTTCCTCTTGAGCGAGGACAGCCGGGGACCAGTGCCCGTACTCTTCGCCTGGATCGCCGTAACTGTCTTGGAGTAGACGGAAGCGCGAGGACACGCTTTCGAGGCCGAGTTCATAGTCGAGGTAGAGGACACGGGCCGGTCGCTCGATGTCGAAGCCGCCGATGGTGTTGCCCATCGACAGATGCCACATCACCGTCTGAATGAAGCGAGACTTACCTGCGCCCGAGTACGCGTATAGCTGAATGATGCTCCCACCTTTGAGCCACGGATCGATGAGGTATTGTTGGTCACCCACCATCGTTTGAAGGCGGGGAATGTCCGACGTGAAGATCGGCCGCAGCGGCACCTTCGGCTTGGGGACACGCTCGACGTAGCGCTCCGGGTGGTTGCGCCGGTCTGCCTCTTCGGCAGATTTGCATTTGGCTTCAACGTATTCCGACTGATCGATGTCGGGGTTTGGCAGGAACCATGTGTCCATGAACTCGTGTAACGCATCACGTAAGACGTACCCACGCACACCTGCGGCTACACATTCTCCGGCGTACCTTATTAGTAGATTGTCTCTACCGCCGCCTTCACCCTGTCCGATTTTGCGACCGAGACGCTCAACGGTGAGAGCCGCTATGCTGGACGCTGTTTCTGCTCCGGCGGCAATGTTTGTGAGATCGGGAAGCTCGTCTCCGACCGGCTTGTCAACGACCGTAGGCGACAGCGGGTAGCGCGGTGCGTCATCGTGCCAGTCGAGGCCGGGCTGGTTGTCCCAGCGATATTCGACGTATTGGCCTGTTTTGGATTTGCAGATCGACGGCGGGACGACGACGTAACCACCATCACCTCGAAGGTCGATGTCGTCGCAGCCCCACAGGCCTTGTTGATTGCGAACGTCCGAGCCGGGGTGGGTAAAGTAGTAATGCGGCCCGCGCCCAGATCGTGCCGAGAACGGGCTGGTGAGACCACGTTCCTTCGCAAACTCGATTGCGCTGTCGCTATCGCAGTCGATAACGACGACGTTGGATGTCGCGCCGGTCGCTAGACCGAGCGCGATCTCATCGTGCTGATCGAACCAGCCGACCACTTCTTCTTCAGAAGCGATGCGATCTTGGAATTCCCTCCATTTATTGAGGGGTCGCTTGTCGTGCGGGTTGAGCGGAATGACGGACCAGCCGTCTTCGATGTACTCAAGGGCAGCGTTTAATAGAACGTCTTTTTGGCTTTTTATCCTGTCTCTCATGTTCGTCCTCCATAAAGTCGTCGAGAACGATTTCCGGTCGTGCGCTCTTAATTCTGAGCAGGGTTTCGAGAGACAGGCTCATCGACCGGAGCCACCGATAAGGCGCTGTGCGCGGTAAACCCGCTGCTGCTGCGGCCTTTGACGCGCCACCGAGTTCCTTAACCAGCCTATCTACTCGAAAGATCATTTTTCCACTTGCTTAGTTGTATGGAAATCGCTACAAGAGGGTGAAATATAAAACCTAGTGTATTTTATGCAACATAAAAATACACCTTATCAAAACTAAGAGGACGAGATGGCTTGGAAGAGTAAGAGCACGAGCGACAGCACTGTCGACACACACAAGTGTCTGCTTGTCGGTCACCACGGCTGGGGAAAAACAACGCAAGCGCTGAACATGCAGAGGGCGTTTGGGCCGGGATTGATTATTTCCGGTGAGGGTGGGCTGCGGTCAGTGATGACTGAGGAGATCGACTATGTTGACTTCACGACATGGGACGGCGAGCACGATCCAGAATCTGGAACGTATTCATTCCGAGGTATCTGCCGGGACATGGCGTCTCCCGAGTTCTCGAAGGCTGGCTATAAGTGGCTGATGATCGACAGCCTCACCGAGCTGGCCGATCAGTTGATGTCGCACGTTTCCGAAGTCCATAAGGATAATAAGAACGGCTTTGAGAAGTGGGGCGATTACAGCCGCATGATGTTGGGTGCAGTGAAGTGGGTACGCGATCTGCCCTTTCATGTTGTCGTCACGGCCCTCGCTAAAGAGGAAGACGACGATAACGGCCAGACACACTATTGGCCAATGTTGCAGGGGCGCGGCGTGATGAAGCAGCTCCCCGGTATCTTCGATCATGTGTTTTGTGGGATACGCGTCACAGATGGTGACCGCGATAAGCCGCACGTCACCCGATACATCGTCACAGACGAGGTTCGAGGGTGGCACGGCAAGGCCCGTGATCCGCGACACCGCCTCAAGGCCGTCGAGCGGACGGGGGACATCACGGAACTCTTTCGTTCGATGAGCATGAGTGATGAAGAGTTCAAAAAGCGTTCGAAAATTCAACCAACGAGGACAGAAGATGAGTGATTTCAGCAGTTTAGACCTGAGCGGGATTGACACCCAGGGCGACGGAGCGCTGGCTCCGGGCAAGTACGAGGCGAGCATCAAGAGCGCTGCGATGCAGCCGACGAAGAACGGTAAAGGCAAGATGCTTGTCGTCGAATACGCCGTGCCGGGTGAGGGTGCGATCCGCGAGTGGATTACAATTTTCCATGAAAACGATCAGACCGCTCGCATCTCACAAGAGAGGTTAAAGACGATGCTCGTTCACGCGGGACATCCAAATCCCAACAAGCCGGGGGATGTCGCCACACTGAAGGGGCTAAAGGTCGGCATTAACGTCGTCGAAGGGGACAAGTGGACTGACGATCAAGGTCAGCTCCGTGACGGCGGATCGAAAATTAAACGCAGCGGGGCTTACTTTTCCCTGTCCTCTGGTACGTCCGATGCTGCGGCTGAGGCAAAAACAGAACTCAACGACGAAATTCCGTTTTAGCCTTGGGGGAGGAGCCGGGGGTCCGCCACCACCCCCGGTTCTTTTTTTATGAGCATCGAAGACAAGATTGACGAAGCATACGAACGCGAAGGCCGCGATCAGAAGCGTAAGTACATTGGTGCGTCATCGGTCGGCGGCGATTGTCTTGCCGAACAGAGCTTTGCTTTTCGTGGTTTTCCCGAGACACCCCCATCGGCCAAGCTAAAACGCATTTTCAAGATGGGGCATGTCATCGAGGACATCGTTGTCGCTGATCTCAAGAAGGCTGAGATCGATGTGTTCGAGGTTGATGGGCTGACAGGACGGCAATTTGAGTACCGCTCGCACGGCGATCATGTGCAGGCCCACGCAGATGGTCAGATGCAGTACGACGGCGAGCTGCGGCTGCTGGAGATCAAAAGCATGAACGACCGCAAGTGGAAAGAGTGCAAAAAGAAAGGTGTGCGCTCGTCGCACCCGCGCTACCAAAGCCAGATGCAGATGATGATGGCGATGTCGGGCATTGGGAGCTGTGTGTTCGTCGCGTATAATAAGAATACAAGCGAGTATCTGAGCGAGATCGTCACCTACGACGAGTTTGAGGCGTCCGCGATCCTCGACCGGATCGAGCGCGTGATGCGCGGGGACGCTCCGAAGATCACAAAAAATATAGACGATTGGCGCTGCCGTGGTTGCTTCCAGCGTGGGAGCTGCTGGCTGGGCGAGCGCCCGAAGGTTTCGACATGCCGTAGTTGTTTGAGCGGTACAGCCAAAGAGATGGGCGGATGGTACTGCAATCAGCATGAACAGGACGTAGAGGACGACTATGTCTGCGATGATTTCAACTTTTGGGAGCCGCGCGATGGGTAGGGTTTATCTTGCGGGTCCAATGGCGACGAGGACATATGGCGAGTGCATCGATTGGCGCGACAAGATGCGCGAGCTGTGCGAGACGCACATAAGGTTTCTGTCCCCGCTGCGCGGCCTCGAATATTTCATGGAAGACGAGGAGCTGCCACTTGAAGTGGATGGGGACATCATGAACCGGGGTGCGGCAATCATTGCGAAATGCCGCATGGATGTGCGTCGTGCTGATGCGGTCGTCGCACACTTTCCTGACGAGAATGAGCGTACCTCGATTGGATCGATGGTTGAGATCGGCTGGGCGGACATGTTGCAGAAGCCCGTTATCGTCATCCGGTCAGACAAGGAGAAGGCGCACGCTCACCCGTTTGTTGAGCATCTGGCGGGATGGACGGTAGACAGCATCGAGGAAGCGGCTGCCGTGCTTAATGTTCTTTTCGACGAGGTATAGATGAGTAAGGAAGAGAAAGCGCTACGTTATAATAAGTATAAGGCGCGGTTTGATTTGCTGCCGCCAGAGGCGCTGTACGCTCTGGCAGAGCATTATGGCAAAGGTGCCGAAAAATACGCCGAGCGGAACTGGGAAAAGGGGACAGAATGGAATGTCCCCTATGCGTCCATGATGCGTCACGTCATGGCGTGGCAAACAGGCGAAGATCATGATCCCGAGAATGGTACGCACCATATGATTGCTGCCGCGTGGAATGCGTTAGCGATCTACACTTATTATATGCGCGAGATTGGTGCTGACGACCGACCTATGGCTGAACCGATTTCTGCTGTGCAGCACGAATCTTCTGTCGGAGGGTTCCGTAGTCCGCAATCATCCGAGAAAGCGCCGAACAGTCAGGAGTGACGACATCGCGGGGACAGGCGTGAGATAGCTTGTCCAGCTCGTCAGCCGCCCTCGACTGAATGTCCTTGCTGTATTCGACGATGGGCGGCGTCACGATGACAGGTTCGCCCTTCTCGGATGTTAAATAGTCGAAATAAGCACCAGCGACCGACGCTCCTGCGCCAACGGTGCTAGTAGCGACCGTCACGCATCCGCTTAGTGGCATCACCAGAAGACATGTCATCAACGCTGTCCATGCGGCTACGCGCCTCAGAGACGGCCTTGAGGTTTTTGTTTTTAACATAAAAATAGGCACAACCCCCGGCTGCCACGGCGACCACAACGATAGTGAAAACAAGCATCACGCGTCAGGTTTGCCTTTTTCAGACATCATAATACCGACGACAGCGGCTACTGACGTGATGCCCATGACGATGTGAGACCACATCTCTTCACCGATGTTGACGCCGACCATAGCGAGGATGGATGCGATGGCAGCGTAACTGCTGGGTTCCTTGGCGCGTTGCAAGATCATAGTGAATACCGGGTTCATCGAACGTACCTACGATAGTTGGACAAGAATTCGTGTTCCGTCGCTTTTCCAAGCGGCGTGTTGTAGTGCTTCTTGTAATAGCGCGCGAGGCCGGGGAGGTCGTCCGCGTTAGAGGGCATTTTTTCCGGCACCATCCAGTAGCGCAGACGGCAAAGAGCGACACCAAAACGCAGATCGTAGATCAGGCGTTCTGACACCATCCCTATGGTGGTGTTGTCCCAGTCTATGGTGTGTGGCGGCACGATCTGGACGGCTTGCTCAAATCGACCCCTCAAATCTGAGCGAATTTTGAGATATCGAAATAGGATGTCCTCGGCTGTTGCAGGCTCAACCTGGAACATTCCGAGAGCCGGGCCGCCGCCAAGCTGCTTGATGTAGGTGAACCCGCTTTCCTGAGCCGCTGTCCCCATGATTAGGTTCTCGGCGACAGGTGAATACATCTTGAGATCGTGGAGTACGGGCCGCACGATCTCTTCGCGGAATTGGTTTATGTCGATGGTCACCAGCCAGACGCCTTCCAACCGCTGCTATTTTTAGAGACCCAGCCGTTTGTGGATTTGCTGCGGCGTTTGGTTTGTTCGCCTGCTATGGCGTCTACGGTGCCTTCTCGAATGGCACGGACGCCACCGAGGACAGGGACGCGGCTTGCGAGTTCGCGGACAGCCTGCCGCTCCTTGTAGTTGGATGGCTTTTGGTCTGTCATGCCAGCGAACACGTTGAGAGCGGACGGGATGTGGCCGAAGGTCGGGCCGAAGATGTTGGAGAGGACACGAACCTGTCCCCATGCCCCGTTATCGGCTTGAGCGGCGGTGTTATACATCAGCTCTGCGATGAGACCGAGGCCGCCAAGCTGGAGCATCCCTTCGAGATACCAGCCGAGAAATTCGTCAGCCGGGGCGTCCCCGAACGGTGTTGATATTTTTCCGCGCACTTTGCTCTCGAAGCCAAAGTTGGCGGCTAGTTTTTCGAATGTACGCTCGCGGAACTCTGGGCTGCGTTCGTCATCGCCGCCGCGCGATTGGATGATGTCCTTGAGGCCCAGTGTCCCCGTGCCCATTGCCGGGGCTGCGGTCATCATGAAGAAGAGCGGCTTGATGTCTCCGTCCTTACCGGCTGTGCGGACGTAGGTGTAAGCATCCTCCATGATGTTGCGTGACAGGCGGCCCATCATCAAAGGGAATGACTTGAGATGGAACATCAGCTCACCGACCGGCGTTTGTGCCCAGAGAGGGATATCGTTGCGGTTCGGCGCAAAGAGTGTTTCGCCTGCGAACTTAACGAGAGCTTCTGAAACCTTCGGGTCGTTTAGAGCCTCTGGACTATCGAGCGAGATCGGTGCGTTAGGATCGCCGTACTCGGACAGGCCGTAGTGCTCCAATCGTTTCTTCGCCATTCGGAATGCGCGATTTGGTCGTCCCGCTCGCTTGTGCATCACACGGGCTTCGGCACGCAGGAACTCAAGCGCGACCGAGCCTGCGACATTCCGCATGATGTTTGTCCACGGTGTAAGGCCGATGGCATTGAAGAAGGCTGTGCTGTATTTGCCGCTCTGCGATCCGTAAAGGTTGGCGAGGTGGCCGTGCAGGATGTTGCCCATCATCGTGCCTGAGTTCTTCATGGCATCACGATGGTTGGGATCGGCAGCATAGCGGGCGAGACCCTTCACCCACGTTCCAAATTGGCCGGTGCGGAGGAGTGGAAGGACAACGTCTGTGGTCGAGGTCAGCGTCGTGAAGCCGAGGTACATGATGTTGCCGAGCGCCTTCGCGTTCTTGCTGAATGCGTACATCTGGGCGTTGCCCGGAGCTGGCTTGTTGTTCATGAGACGGAACGTCTGCTCCATGAACTCGATCTCGCTCTGGTGCATTCCCTGACGGCGGCCGCCAAAGTCCTTGAGAGCCTGCTTGATGGCCTCGCTACGCTTCTGCCAAGAGCTACCGGCGTCGGGTTTGAGATCATCGAGGAGACGGGCAACGTCATCGTGCTTGCCTTGGCGAGCCAGCGCGATCAGTTCCGATGACATTTGCGCAGCGGCTTGCTCGTTTGGGAATGGCTTGCGGGCCAAGATGACCTGCTCGCCTACCGTCTGCGGACCTTCTTCTCCGATGACAGAGTTGCGGATCGTGATGATCTTGTCTGTAGACAGGAGTTTGGTCAGTGCGTCCGGGCCGTGAGCTGCGAGAGCGAGATAGTCTCTGTACCCGTGCATATTCACGCCAAAGCGCTCAGTCAGCATGATGCGGCGTTCAGCCGCGAGGTGGTATTTGCCGATGATCGTCTCAGGATCATTGACGAGAAATTCTTCGATGTCTTTGAGTTCGTTTTCGTAGACCAGCTTGCCGTCTGCATCCAACTTGTGGAGCTGGATGAGACGGTTGTGGTCGATGTGGTCGGCGTTCTCGCCTGCCGTTTCCGCCCGAGGCGGCATATAGACGCCTTCGTCGTCGGTCATCTTCTTGAACATGCGAGATGCGATAGCTTCTGCTTCGTCCTCTGTGATCGGACGGCCCTCAACATCGCCTTCGCGCTTAAAGTATTTAGCAAAACTCGCAATGTATTTGTCTTTTTTACGAGCCATCATGTCCACATCGTGGACTTGTGGGAAATAATTTGGTCCCACGTCACCGACTGTGATGCCTGCCTCTCTCATGCGACGTAGCGTTTGCTCGAACGCACCCTTTAATGCGTCGTATGCAACCTTCTGTTCGGGGGACAGGCTGCTCGGATCGCCCCTGCGGATCGCGGACACGATCTCGACATGCGCGGGGATCGGTTTCTTGAATGGGTTGGCGCTTCTGACAAAGCGCTTGGCCGCGTTGTTTGCGCCCGGCAGGTCATTCAGCACCTTGTAGATCGGCATCAGAGTGCGGGCTGTTGCCACGTCGAGTTTTTCGAACATTCCTGCGCCGCTGTTTGGCTGTAGGAAGTCGGCGATCCAGTGTGCGCCGCTGTCACGCAGGCGGCGAGCGTTGGTACGGATTTGCGGCAGCATCTGTTTGAAGAGCGGCTGCGCGTCTGCATCGTCAGGAATGCGGCCCGCCAGCATTTGCTGCATCGCCTTGGATACAGAGGCTGGGTGACCTGATTCTTCAATAGCGGATGCCCAGGTTGTCCCCGCTCCCCGGTAGTCGGGCATACCCGTCGTTTCCATCGCACCGTTTATGACGCCTGCTGATGGGAAAAACTCGGGTGCGTCTATGCTGGACTTGTAGAGGTAGGGTTCGTCGCCGTCGAAGTTTTCGGCGTCGATATGTTTCACATTGTTGCTGTCGAACACGACCAGCGTGTCGTGCGAGACAGGCAACATGCTGTCTGATTTGTTGGTTGTCTCCGTGTAAATCGAGTCGTAACCCAAGCGACGGAGCATTTCGTTGAAGTCGTTTCGCGTTACGCCGCTGGCTTCTGTTTCTCCGGCGAGGCGAGCTAGGAGGTTGATGACGCCGTCCATTTCGACAGCCTCACCTCGAAGGCCGGTCGCGGTCCCGCCGTAAAATTCCTCACCTGAAAATGTTTCTGGCAGACGAGCGTAGAACCTGTCGACGACATCGACATCGATGCCGGGCGTGTTTGCCACCTCGTCGATAATGTCGAGGATTTCCTGATCGTCTTTCGCGTAGATTGATTTGCTGTGAGCGTTAAAGGATTTTTGAGTGCTTACCACTACCGGCAGGACGTCAGGGGATACGCGTGTGCCGGTGAGCGCTTCAAGCTCATCGTCAATAAATTCGAGCAGATCGGCGCGTCCTTTAAGATCGGCCTTGAGGTCTTGGATTAAGTCCTTGTTGACGCCCATTTGGATGTCGCCTGCATCACCGAGTATGTCCAGCGGGGACACGCTGCGCTCTTGAGTGACGATCATCTCGTTTAGGTATCGGATGTCCTCAACCATTGTCATGCGCTGCTCGATCAGCTCATCGACGCCTGCGATTTCGTCGGCGTTGAACATCTGTCGCAGTGCGCCCAGGGTCGGTCGATTAGCGTAGACCTCTTGCACGACGTTTGGGTTTATTGAGAGGTAGATGCCGTCACCTTGCTGGCCGGTTTCAGACGGATTGAGGATCGGGTTCTTGTCGGCACCAAGCGCGATACCGTTCGGGGTTGCGTGATACCACGCACGCGGTGATCCGTCAGCGTGTTTACCGCGCCCCCGTATGAAACGATGCAGGGCCGCAGCGCGTCCAATAGACATCTTTTCGACGGCCTGCTTGAAGTAATCCGCTGCGACACTGGCTGGCGCAGTGCGGCTGTGGAAAAACATGTCATGCACCGACTTTTCTGGTGCTATGTCCGCAAACATGTCGCCGTAGTGTGTAAGCGCAGCCAGCTCCCTACGGGCAGTTGGGCCGGTGATGAGGCCGTTTAAGACGTAAGCGACCTGCGCTCTCATTTTCTCAATAAACTGTTCGCCTTTTTCTGACTGGCCGAGACGGGGAATGTTGTCTGGATCGATAATGACACTACTGACAGCAGCGTTATCACCGAGGACATCACGAAGCTCCAAGTTGTTGAGGTACGCTTCGTTGGATATCGCTGTGCTACTACTAATCATTTCGTACAGCTCGTTGACCACGTCGGCTTCATTTGAGGCATTAGCGTTCATTTTCTGAACCGACACTGCGAGTTTACGCATTGCGCCCTGTAGAATACGGATGTCTTCCTGTGAGGCGACCTCGTCTAATTGCGAGATGGGACTGTCCGTCATGTTTCTGATGTCCCAACTCGTTATGACGTTCATGTCCTCGGGGGTTCCATGAACGCTAAGACCGGCGAGGTTGAAGATGCGGTAGGTGATGGTCTTCATCACACTGTCTACTTCCGCGTCCCGGTGTGTCATCTGCTCCAGAATGTTGCGCAGTTGAGCGCGAGCAGCGGGAAACGGATTGGTGTCCGACGTGGTCCCGGTTGTGTCCTCAACCTCGCGGGATATGGCACCACGAACTTCGGGCTGTGTTGGTTTTTTGAAAGCGTAGCTGGGCACTTTGCCGTCGCTGCGGCGTGCCAGTTCCGCGAGAGCTTGAGCTGATTGTTTGGCTGTTCCGTTTTGGACTAGGTCTGCGAGGTCGTCGATCCGAAGGCGTTTGACCTCTTTACTAATCTTGACGCCTGAGACCTCTGGCTCCGCAGCCGCCATGCGTTTGATCTCTTTGGCGATGCGGGTGCGCTCGGTGGATGGCTCCAACGAGTTGTACTTTTCAGCCAGCTCTCGTGCTGACATTGCGCGTGGGGACTTAGCCGCGTCGTCCGGTGTGGATCGTACTTCGGGTTTCTTTTTGCTGCTGGCCTCTTCAAGAGCTTTGTTCTCTTGGCGGGCGCGTTTTGCGTTGGCCCGTCCGATTGCCTTTCTGGCATTTGGGTGGATGTATTTATCGTAGCGGCTGAATGGATTGCGCAGACCTTCAATGTTCGCGTTCTCCATGTTGAAAAATCTCTGTGATAGATCGCGGCCTGCCAGTCGAAATTCTTCATCAAGGCGATTGAGGACATCGAGTATTTCGACGGAATTTGCTACCTCACCCGTGTACTCTGCTGGTACGTCGGAGACGCTAAATCCCCTATCCTCCAGCTCGGCGAACGCTTCGTTCGCGCCATCAAAGAAGTCGTAACCCTCCTCGAAGGATTCAAATTCGTCGTAGTCGTAGTTATCGGCGTCTTTGAAGAGGCTTGCGTCTTCAAAGGACTCTTTGTCTTGGGTGGCTTCAAAGCCGCGCATAGCGAGGGCGCGGAGGCGTCCGCCTGTTTTGGATCGGCGAATGCTGCCGTCGCTTGCTCGGAATTTTGCTTTGGTCAGCAAATTCAAACGCGACAACCCAAGCGCTTCACGAGCCATGTCGTTGGCGACTTCACGCATCCGCATAGGGTCTTCGGATTCGATGGCGTCGTGAATGGTGCGCCGGGCGTCATCGAGCTGGAACAGCTTTCCTGCTGCCAACTGGCCGCCGGGGGTGGCCGCCTGTTTGACAATGTCCTCGGACGGCAGGTCGATCTCGCCTTGGAACTCATCGGGAAGGATTTTGCGGAACAGCATGTCGAGTTCTGGGTCGACGATTGGCGATTTCCCAATGAAATACTCGATTACATTGCGCACTATTTCAGACAAGCGCTGCAAAATAGTTTCGATTTCAGGCGACTTGTTGCCCATCACCCATTGGTCAAACGTGTTTGCGAAAAACTCCTGTGGCGAGTAATCGAAGTTTCCTGTTGCTCCCGTTTGAGACCCGTATAAATCATTGATTACATCCTGCGGCAATTCACTGTCGAGGCGCTTTTGGATGTAACGAAGAAAAGTAATCCGGTCCTGCGCAGTAAGGATGTTCATGTACGCCCAATGGGCCACTTCGTGGTAGAGCTTTGAGATAGGCGGTGTGATGTGGAATAGAGGGTCTTCCGGGCGAAGCACAATTTCGTTTGTTAAAGTATTAAATGCGCCCTGTCCTTGAGACGGGTCAGCCCCCTTCTGAAAAAACCGTGGCGCTTCGTTTCGATTCCCACCAAGGCGGCGCAGGAAGTCGCGAGCACTCACTGCGTCTTCTACTGAAACGCCGGAGAATATGTCTTGAACGGCCTGGATCGCACTGTGACGATCTGTATTTTGAAGGCGATAAGAGATGTTCTGGCGTTCGAACGCCTCTTCAATAGCGATGATGTCGTTAATGTTGAAACTAATGGCTTGGTTTGCTTCTTCCCACGTCATGTTGTGAAGCATTATCAGCCGTTTATGAGCATCCAAAACGGTCTGTCTGCCGCCAAGCTCTTCGGGCAGATAAACTGTTGCTGACTGTATATCTTGAAGGAATGGCGGCAGTTCGCGCTTTGTCGCGGAGGCGCGTTCTGGGCGTGGGGCTGCAACATCGATTGGCTGTGCGTTCTGTGCCGCACTTATGCTCCTGCTGCGCGTTCCTGCGGGGACAGTAACCAGTTCAAATTGATCTGCCGGTTTTTTGCCAATCACCTTTGCGAGGGCTTCGCCGTATGTGTCGGCATCAGTGATCTGCCTGCTGCTCGGAATACGCACCTCGTTAGGGTCGTCTTTGAGGCGAACCGCGAGTATTTCACCTTCCGGTATGTTTACGGCATTGGCCGCAGCTATAAATTCGTCCGTTGACGATGGTGCCTTTCGCGGTTGCTCTGCTGGCGCTGCCTCTGGGGCTGCTGCTTCTGGTGCTGGGTCAGTTTTTTTCTGATCGAGGCCTGCTCGGGCGAGGAACTCTTCAAGGGTTAGTTCGCCGTTTTTGTAAGCGACGGCCAGCTCGGGGACAGAAGTTGGCTCTGTGATGTCTGGCTCGGGTGGCGCTTCTTTGACGTATTCCGGTTTTGCCGGTTCGGGCTGCTCCGGGTCGGGCTTGGCATTGATTGGCTTGACCGGCGCTATGCGGCCAGAAGCGAAGCCGTCGCGGTCCTTCTCCATGTTGACGCGGTGGCGGTATGCCCGTTTGTGTATGGGATCGTAGACGCCTTCCTCGCCGCGTTTCAGCGGTGCGCCATCGACGACACGCGTTCGGGATGATGCCGTGAATGGACGAGCGGAAAAATCTATATTGGCGATCTCTCCAGACGCCATCTTTTCGCCGATCTTGGCGGCGGTGAGGCCACGCATTTGGGTGGCGCGGCGGCTCTCTTGGATTTCGAGATCAGCAACGATTTCTGGTAGGGAGGGGAACCGAGCTTTTCGGCCTGTCTTTCCAGTGTCGAGCTGGCCGACGATGCCTTGTTTGTTTGATTTTCGAAGGAAACCCTGAACGCGGCCCGCGCGTTGTTGTCCCCCGACGTTTTCGGGTGTGGCTGCGCCGCGAGATATGACGCGTTCTACCGTGCGGCCAGCGACGACGGGCATGGTGTCGTCGATCCTGCCGAGCGGGCTGGACGTGTCTGTGGCCGTGCGGCGGCGGCGAATGATGTCCTCGACGAGGTCGTCTGAGGCGTTACGCAAGCGCAGCTCGACAAATGCTTCCGGTGCGTCGGGGAACTCTTTGATGATCTGCCTGCGCATGTTTGCCATGCGACGGGTGAACTCGGTTTGCTCAACCTCCGAGAGTTCTGTTTCTGGATCGAAGAGGCTTTGCTGAGTGTCGGTTGATTTGAACTTTTTGTAGAGACGGCGAGCTATGTCCTTGCGGTTGATGTTGTCATCGAAACGCTTGAGCTGCGGCATGTCCTCGATCAGACGCTCGATGAACACTTCATCAAGTATGAGATCGGGGCTGGCGTCATAGATTGCTTCAAGCTCCGACACAAAGTCGGATTCGACTTGGTTGACGACGCGTGCAACTTGAGCGGCGAGCTGTTGTCGTTCGGCCTTGGGTAGCTTTTTGCCGCCTGCGGCCGCGTTGATGATCTTGCGGGCCTGTGTGACGGTGCCGATCTTGTCAGCGATAGCCTGCTGGCTCTCTTTAATGAGCGGTACGGCCTCATCTACTTCTGGTTCTTCAAGTGCCCGCTGGGCATCTGCGAGGGCGGCGGCGTCCAGCACTTCACCGCCAACATCTGCCGGATCAACGTCAATGGCTTCTAGGCGCTCTGCCGCTTGGTCGGTTGTGGCGCTCCCGCTTTCCACGTCATCGATGATGTCTTCAGTAGTTTCTGCACGCCGGTCGAGAAACTGCGGGACATCCAGATCGGCCTCTTCACGTTTGGCGGCAATTTTGTTGATGACGTCGTCCGGTGTGTCGGTCTGCTCGATCTCAGCGCCGACCCTGCGGGCCGCTGCACGCATAGCGTTTGTAATGAAGGCGGGCATACCCTCGCGTGCTCTTGCCACGAGGTCATCGATTGGATCGGGGACAGCCTCCGGGGCAGCGGGAGCCTCGGGTTCAGGGGCAGCAGGTGCCTCTTCGGGTGCGGGGACAGTGTCCCCGGCCTCGGGGACACGCTGAACGTCGGGCGCAGCCTGGGCGGCAGCCTGGTCAGCCTGGAATAAATCTGGCGTTCCGCCGCCAACCTCTGTCCTCGCGTCGATATCTTCGAGGGTGAGACCTGATATATCAGCCTGCTCTTCTTCCAGCGCTTGTAACGCTCGTTCGCCCTTTTTGATCTCTGCGGGGTCGGAACTGGCGAGCTGCTGCTCAACGGCTGCCATTCGTTCGTCGAGGGTCGACCGTTTGATTTGAAGCGAGCGAGCAGCGGTGAGAGCTTTAGTGATGGCGGACGTGTCCTCACCATCGCGGCGGGCACGAGCAAGTTGTGCGCGGAGCTGCTCGATGCGGTAATTCAGTACCCTGTCTATTTCCTGCTCGGAAGACGGCTCCGGCTCTATGCGTGGTTCGTCAGGGAATAGGTCGCCCGCTTCCTGCTGACGCGCAGCGAGTTCTGCGGCAGGCCGCGCGGCCTCTTCATCAATAAGGCGCTGGGCTTCTAAGGCCTCTTCTTCCTCCACTAGACGTTCTGCCGCTATCTCGGCTTCGGCATCGCGGATACCCCGCGCTCGGCCAACGGTTGCGCCACCTACGGCACCAAATGCGCCACCGAGGACGCCGCCACCGACAGCGCCAAATCCTGCGGCTATGCCGGTGCGGCCAACGTCGTATTCGTTTTGGAGGCCCAGCTTCATGTCGCGAGCTTGAGTGGCCGCGTCGAAAGCGGCTTCGATAGGCGCGTTGACGACGGCTTCTGCGATTGCGCCTCGTTTGGCACCGGCTAGAGCAGATCGACCGGCTAGTGCAGACCGGGAAAGGATGGTTCCTGATTTTAAGGCTGCTTTGGCCCCGGCCTTTGCAACCTCACGGGCGGCGATGCCGCCGAACCCGAAGCCGACATAGTTTATGGGATCGGTCAGGAGTGAGCCTGCGATGGTGTCTGCGGCTTGACCAAAGCGGCCAAGGTCGTCGCGGAAGAATAGTGGAGATTTGTCGTAGACAGCCTGCAAGCGCTTCATGCGCTCGCGGCCTTCGGTGTCTGCGCTGTAGGCTGCGTATACGTCTTCGCCGAGGCTGACAGAGTTCAGGTCGGATTTCAGGCGGTCGCGGAAGAATGCGTCGATCAGCTTGTCGGGGTCGTTCGTTCCGACCTCTTGGCCGTAATGTGTCCGCAGGTCTTCGAGGAACTGCGGGTTGCTCTTGATCTCGTTGTAATCGAGAGATGTGTAAGCGTTGGGTGAGACGGGCGCTTGCGTTGGCTGGGGGAGGTCACGCCAACTATCGGTAAACAGCTTCACTTCGGTACTCCAGTTTCCGCATGTGTGTAATGCGAAATTACTGGGGTATTGGGGTGGCGGTCGTCCTAGTCAGGGAGTTCCGCTGGAAGATATGGTTTGTGGAGGCCGAAGGCCCGACTCCACGCTCCGCGAAAGCCAGCATTATTCTGGTTGAAGCCTTCGCCGCCAGTAAGCATCCGTCGTGCTTTCGCGAGCAGGCTGGCGCGTTCTCTCCATGTTGCATTCGGGAAATGCCGTTCGATGAATCTATCGAGGTATGTGTCTCTGACCACACCTCCGGGGCCTTTGTTGGTTGCCGCCATTTGATAATCGAGAATAGCGTCAGCTAGTTTTCTATCTTCATCTGCTCTCTGCTGTGCTGCTGTCTTTGGTGCCGCCTGCTGGGGGGTTTTTGGTGTTGGGGGCGTCGTCCCCTTCACGTTAGCTTGCATGTCTATTAATTGGGCTTCGAGACTGTTGACCGTGTCTTTGATTTGCATGACTACGTCTGGGTTGAAGCCCGAGGTGACATTGAAGTTGGGGAGGGACAACGCTTCTCTTAACTGCTGGATGCGTTTTGCTTGCATCCGGTATGCCTGCTGAATTGTTGCATCTGGCGTTTGAGATGCGTTTTTTGCAATGTCGGCAAGTTCGCTCGTCACCTTTTGAATGTTCTGTTGAACACCGTCGATGAAGCTGCCCGGATCGGATTGAATTGCGCCTGTGTCGTCGATCTGAGCGGTCATCACGCTGGGCGCGGTTTCGATGCCAAGGCCTGCTTGCATGACAACGTCTATGCGTCGTGCGAGACGCCCACTCTTTTGTTCGAATGCCGCTTTGACAGTGTTGATGCTTCCTTTTTCGGCCTGTTCCACAGCTATTTTTGCTATTTCCGCGATCTGGGTGTCTGTCACAGCGTAGATTTCGGCTATGGACTGCACGTTTTTAGTGACGATCTCTTTATCTTCGTCGCTTAAATCTTCTGCTTCCGCTAGGGCGCTCGCTTCACTTGCGCCCACCATCTTCAATCGATTGGCTTCTTGTTCTTGAGATTGTTTCGTTAGCTCGCGAGCGGTCTTTACTCGGGATAGGCGCTGTTTTTCAGCTTCGCTGGCCATCGTTATTTTGTTGGTTAATTCGGTCTGGCTTTCGCGAAACATTTGGCTACTTCTGGCCAACTCTGCTTGCTCTTCGGCAAGTTCAAGCCGCGCATCTTTGCGGTCTTCATCACGCTGGAGGCGGGCCTTTTCTGCCTGTTTTCTTTCTGCGACTGCGATGGCAAACGGCTTCATATTCGCGGGCAGGTTTGAAGTCCTGATCTGATCAAGAGTCAAGTCTCCAAACATTGCGATTGCTTTTTCTGCCTCTTGTAGCTTTGCCAGCTCGCGTGAACTGCGTAAGTCTGTGAGGCTGTACCCTGCTGTGTAAATTCGATCAAAATCTTTGTGTAAATATTCCGGTAGCTTTTCCCGCACGCTCGCAAGAAGTTCTTGGTCGCTAGGACCAATTGCATTGGGGGTGGCGTAAATATCACTTAAAGCTCTGTCGACGGCTTGCGACACGCTTTCTCTAATCATGCCCTGCCTTTTTTGAAGCTGCTCAAGGCGGGTCATTTCTTCTGCTTCTTTGCGTACTTGGGCAGCGGCTTCGTTGCGTTCGATTTGCTTTGCGATAGATGCGTCGTCAGGCAGAGCGGCCAGCAGATAGTTTGATCCATCCGCAACCATTTCACGCCGACCGAATAACTCTTGTTCGGTTGCCTCTGGGTTGTTGCGCACGAATGCGTCGTAGGCCTCGATGGCCTTGGCGCGACGGCCACGCGCCCGTTCATCGCTTTCGCGCATACCCTCTGAAATGTTACCGGCGAAACGAAAAATGCTCATTTCTAAGTTCCTATGAGTTCCCCGAGGCCGCAGCTATCGTGCCCAAATTGTACCCAGCCTTCAGACGCTCATCGACTTTACGCTCGCGGAGCAGGTCGGCGAGGCTGGAACCGAAGCCTCTGGAGGCTTCCCCGGCTTCGGTGGCTGCTGCGCTGGCGGCTCCGGTGACAGCTCTGTTTGCGCCACCCATTGCGTTGAGGCCGGTTTGATTATTTACGAGGGCCGTCTCGGCCTTGATCTGTGGTTGAAGGACGCCCGCTATTTCGTTAAGGGCGAAGGACCGGCGGCCTTGTTCCATTTCTTGTCCGGTCGACGCCAGTCCGAGCAGTGACTGGTATTCTTTGATTGCGTCCTGCCGTGCCTTGAGTGTGGCGTCCCGGTTCACGTCAGCGGCTGTTTCCATCAGGCGGCGTTGCGTGTCCTCGCCGGGTGTGCCGCTTGCTACGCCACGCCGCAGGTCTTGTGCGAAAAGTTTAGAACCGGCGCGGTCTAGTGCTTGGTTTGCGTCACGTTGCGCGGCTGCAAGGTATTCGGCCTGCAAGGAGTCGAGGAGGTTCTGATTGAAGAATCCTGTCCCCCCTGGATCGAAAGGACCGAGCGCCTGTTGGGCGGCGGACATGCTGGTGCCGAGGTTCGCGGTTTGTTGTAGCAGTCCGCTGCGGATGCCTTCGTTGATTGCCTGTTCGCGAGCCGCCATGTCGAGGTATGCGCCTGTGACAGCATCTGCCGCTGCCTGAGCGCGGTTGGCGCGTTGGGTGGTCGATATCATGGAAAGGCCAGCTAGGCCGGGTACGATGTAGTCGGCGAAGGCCATTAGCCAAATCCTCCTGCTGCACGACGCGACAGCCGAGCGGCAAAGTTATTTCCGATACCGGAGACGCGGGTGTCCTCGCCTGTCACTCGATCCCTTACGAGGAAGCTGCTCAGGCCGGTGCCTTCATCTCCAAGAGTGACGCCCGATGGAAGCGCAGGCTGATCTGTCACTATGTTCGTTGCTTCGATGACGTTTGTCGGCGGCGTTACTTGGCCGGTTTGGGGAAGCACAACGGCGGATGTTGTGCCCTGTGCCGGACTGAATTGCTGGTCGGATGCACGGGGGATACTTTGCGTCTCTGGCGATTCAAACATTGGAGCGACGACAGATGGCGCGACCGCTCCAGCGACCCTAGCGAATGGAACATTTACAAAGCCCTCCCGTAAGTAGTCTCCAGCCGTTTGTCCGAACATACCTGTGGCTTTGTTGACGCCACTAGCGACGGTGTCTGTTGAGAAGAAATCATCACTAGCACCGGCAGTTGGGATGACTTGGCCGTCTTCCAAATCAAAACCATATTGTTTACCAAGTGTGGGCGCTTTTCCTTCGGGAGGCGTAAGAATATACGTCGTTGCGCCTTGTATACCGGCGCGGGTCAGGGCGTTGCCGAGATTAAATTCTTGGTCGCTTAGTTGTGATCCGACGTACTCACCACCAAGTCTCCCGGCGGCAGATGTTAAACCGGCACCTAGCGGTGTGCTTAGGTATGGAGCCACACTGGTCGGTACGACGTGTGGCGCTGCTGCACTTACACCGAGACTGACTGCGGCGGGAACAACGTCCGCCGTGAAGTAGTCAGTGAAGTCATCCCAGAAACCCATTATGTGTCCTCGGTAACGCAGCCAATTCCGATCTCAAGGTCTGAAGCGCCGGATGCGCCGGTCACGACAACCTCCAGTCGTTTGCTGCCGGTTGTGGCATCGATGTTGATGGCGGGTGAGATCGTTGTGTCTGTGCCGCTGGTAGACACGGCGTGTGTGCTGCCGACAACCGATCCATCGACACTGATCTGGATTGTGCATGAACCCGCTGAGAGCGCGTGCGTGATGCCGTCGATGCGTATCTTTTGTTTGAACAACCGGGAGACGAGGATGGTGCCGTTCGATACGGAACCGGCGGCTGATACCGGGAGTGTGATGGCGGTCAATATCGTTGGCACTTGGGCGGCTGGCACGAGTGCGGATGAATCGAGACTGGCGACACCGTTGGCTGCGCCGATGAATGTTTGGGGGACAACCGAGGACAGGTCGACCGTGCCAAACTGGAGGGCGGTGCCGGTGCCGTTGACCTTGAGGAACTGGTTGGCGTTTGTGGATGCGAATGTCGGTATCTCCGCTTCCGCGTTGAGGGAGATGAACTGGACGCCATCAAAAAACTTGAGCTGGTTTGGCGATGTTGATGTGTCGAGGAACAGATCGCCTTGTGATGGGCTGCCCGGAGTGGACGAAGAGATCGTCATCGTGGTCGCTGCGGCGAGTGCGGCCGTCAGGCCGGAGACTTTTGCCTGAGTGATGGCGGCGTCAGCGATGTTGATCTTGTTGAACTTGATGAGGCCGTCAGCGGTATCGGTGAAGTTGCCTTCGAGCATGAGGCCGGTGACGACTTGGTTGCTGGTGTTCTCGACCGTGATGATTGTGAGCTTGTCGTTGACGCTCGGGTTGTTGACCAGCGTGATCGTGTTTGATGCCGGGTTGGTCGTGTAGTCGTTTGCGCCACCCTCTTGCAGGAGGACGCCGTTGAGGAAGACTTGGACGACCTGTTCTTCTGTGTGGGTGAATGAGTGGACGACCTGAGTGGTGGCCGTGATGGTTACGTCTGTACGCACGAACCCGCTGATGACGTCCGCACGAACCTTAAATATGGTGACCTTGTCGTTGGCCGCTAAGGCCGAGGTAAAGGTGACGGTGTTTGCCGTGTCGCTGCTTGTGTAGTCGGTGGTCGGGACTTGCAGCAATCCGTTTTTGTAGACGACGAGAGTGTCCGTGCTGGCGTGGCTGTAGCTGACGACGGTCTGGCCGGATGTTGCGGTTGTGTCTTGGCGGCTGTGGAAGATCGGTGCCCCAATACTGCCGAGGTCGACGCCGGAAGCGCCGCGCATATCGCTGTCTGAGATGAGGGTGGTGTAGCCTGCTTCGGCGTCGGTGAACTCGCCCACACGGAATTGGATGCCTGTCCCCGGCACTCGCCGCATCTCAATGGGGCCGTCGAACACTCCAGCATCGTCGAAGAGGACATCGAGCAGCTCGGCTACCGTTTTGTTGCCAAGCTCTGCGCTGTTGAGATAGCGCACAATGTTTTCGAACTCGGCGTTAATGTTCGTCGAGGATGGGTAGTTCTGTGGATTTAGTTGGCGCAGCCGTGCCATGTTATTCCCTCACGTAAAAAGCGAAACCGACGACGCGAAGCAAGCCGGTGCCTTGGCTTTTGAAAACCAGCCGTACACCTGACGCTCGGCGTTCGACTTTGCGTTCGTACTGTTGTGGTAGCGGATTGTCGGAGAAGCTGTCGTCCACGACCTGCTCTTCGATTTCCAGTGTTTGGCTGTAGATGACTTCGTTTGTGTAGGTGTCGCGTATTTCGACGAGCAGCGTGCCTGTCCCCGCAGCCTGGATGACAAGGCTGTGGATTGTGGTGATGTCGGTGATGGACCCGAGCCACAGCGTTGGGGTGACGACCTCGATCTCTGGTGTGGCGCTTGCCACGTCCTCAATGTTGCTGATTTCGTGGATGCCGCCCGAGGTGCCGTAGAGGAGGCGACCGCCGAGAAAGGCACCGCAGCGGGCGTTGAGGAACGTGCCGGTCGACCATTTTGATTCGATTTGCTTGGATGGCGAAATCGTGAAGGTAAGGCGTTTGGAGAGCGAGTCCGTTATTGGAAAGAAGACATGGTATTGGTTTTCGTCGGGATCGAAGACCGCGTTGATTTTTGTGTGATCGTCGACCTGAGCTACAAGCGAGCGCCACAGGATATCGATCTTTTCTGACAGGGGGACAGTAAAGACGCTGATGCCGTTGGTGACGGATCGGCGGACAGAGTGGACGCCACTGCGCGAGCAGAACAGGAGGTCGGCACCTGCGTTGCAGATGGTGTTGTGGGACATGCAGCCGACGGAGATGTTGGCTCTGTCCTCCAACTCCCAGAGGGTAAGGTCCGGGTCAATTTTGAAGAGTATGCCTTGGTCGTTGGTGAAGACTGCAAGACGGTTCTTTTCGAGGACACCGAGGCCGGTGATGTCGTCGGCCGTGTTGAGCTGGTTGGCGATGTCGAGGAATGCGCCGCGTGTGACTTCTGTTGCGTTTGTGTCCTCGTCGTCAGCGAAGACGTTGCCGTCGTCAACGCGGCTGAAGTGTATTTGTGTGGGACTGCCGACGATCCCGGCGACAGCGAGGCGTTGCTGCACGGCCACGCCGAAGCTGGGGTTTAGGTCTGCTGCGGACTCGGTATCGAAAAATTTAGCGCCGTCGAACCAGATTGGTTTCTGACCGCGAGCGAAGAAAATTGTTTTGCGGTCGAAGTTTGTTGAGGTGATGCGTGACGTAATTGGAAAGGCATCTACGCTGTCGACGCCGCCTTGGGATCGCAGATCAATGGCCCTGCCAGTTTTCTGCGCCCATGCGATACGGTCCTTTCCGAAGAACCGCATGTGCTCGATTTGCCCCTCGTTTATATTCTCGTAGACGTTGGCACCGGGATCGCGGACAAGGTTGCCGCGAAAGTCGCAGTGGGCGTTATTGCAAACGACGAAGTGTTGCTGCTTGCCGGTGTCGAGACCAACAGGATCGCGGCTCGTGTCTAGGCCTTGAAAGTCCTCGTATGGGATAGGTGCGACCTTGATCCCTGTTGGTGCGCGAAGACGTGACATCCGTTAGGCCGTTGCCGTGGTAGTTGGGCTGGGTTTGTTTCGTGGGTTGCTGCCGCCGTCGACAACCTTGAATTCGATTACCTTGTTTCCGTTTTTCAAATCCCACAGGACTCTGTTCATAAGCTGGTAGTACAGCGGTAGGAACAGCGCCTGCTTATCCGAGGCCTGCTGGACAGAGTAGCGGTAGACCAGACCGTGGATAATTATGAGATCGGAGATGGGTCGCGAATCAGTGATGTGCTGGTAGTAGTCGAGTTCCGTTGTGCTGGCGTCGAAGTATGGGTGCTGACGGACCTCTTCGATGATCTCATTTGCGAGATCGAGCATGAGGTTCATCGTTTCGCCGTCGACTGTTTCGGCTGCTCCGTCTCCATACCGACGCAACGCACGGGCCGCTAGTTCGGATAGCGGGGCGTGTTTGTCTCTGATGTGTGGTGATGCGTCGTTGTTTATGGCCATACTAATACTCGATATCTACGATCTGGATTTTGCCTTGGCGGTTGAAGTCGTGACGTACAAGCTGGTCGATTAGTTTGGCCGGGATGTTCCACATACCGAACCCGTGCTCGCTGAAGCCGCCATTCACGATCTCCATGCCGATGCGGATCGGGTGGCGCTTCTCGATTGGTGCGGTGGACTTAATCTTGAAACGACGGATTGTATCGTCAGATTCTTTCAGTTTGGTCGCCGCGCTGTGAGAGATTTCAAATGATCCGAGTAACGTGTCGACGGACATTGAGAACAGTTGTTCCGCTGCTTCGACTTTCTCCTCTTGAGGCTTTTCGTCGGTTTTGCTCGTCTTCGGGGCCGCTTTTTTTGCTGCTTTTTTCGTTGCCATTGTGGTTCCTCGTCTAAGAAAAATGAGCCAGCCCCTATGAGAGGCTGGCCCATTCTGCGTATTGCATCAGGGATGGTCGTCCTCGACTTACGTCGTGGTCTGCCAATCCGTGATTTTGGAGTGAACCTTCTCCTGTAGCATTTCAAGGCCACACTCCGAGAGGTACTCGTGATGCTTCGCATCATCACCCGGAGACTGACGATCCATCAGTAACTGAGTGTCGCGGTTCTGCATGTAGCGGTAACGGAGGAACGGGAAGTCCAGAATGACCATCTGGTTCTCGTAGTCCGGTACTTGACGGAACTGCGGGTGCAGGTGGACGAGGAGATCACCGGCCATCGTCTGATAGCGGGTGAAGTTCACGCCGTAGGTTCCCTCAACCTGGGTCGGCGACCAGCGGTTCTTACCGAACTTCTGGAGGTGACCCGCAACCTTCGCGCCTACGAATGCGATCTTCTCTTTCGAGCCGAACGCGAAGACGCTTTCGATCAGGAAGCGGTCGAAATCGTCTTCCGTGATCTGGTTGGCCGTGGACTGGGAAGCGCCAGCCAAGATGTTGGACGAGATGTTGGGGACCAAGCCGCCCGTGTAACGAAGAGGCTGCGAGGTGGAACCCAGCGTGGATGTGTCCTCGTGCTTTACGCCGAAGAAGAACGCCCGCTCGATGTCGGACATATGCAACTTGAGCGCTTTGGTCGAGAACTCGTCCTCAGCGTCACCCGTGCGACGGTAGGTGTTATCCAACGTGCCCGTGACTTTGTACGATGTACGGAAGATTTGGGTGAAGTTGGACGCCACCGACGGATCGAACGAGATCGGGTTGGGGACGCTGTCACCTTCTTTTGAAGCGTGACCGGCAATGAACAGCTTGTCATTGTCGTTGATGGTGAGGCTGGTGCCGCTGATGTTACGAGTAACGGTCAGGATGTTGGCACCCGCGCTTGCGCCGTTGGCGGAAGCACGCATTACCTCGCCGGTACGCTCAACGACGATGATCGTGCCGGGTACGACGAAGTTCAGATCGCCACCAGCGTCGACCGTCAAGGCGGTAACGTTGGCTGCTGCACCAGAACCCATGTTGATCTGCATCGTGCGGGACGGCAGCTCATCACGGAAGTTGGAGAACTTAGGGTCATCCGTTGCCTCAGACTGGCTCATGGCGAGCAGTGCGTTGAGAGGCGCGGAGCCGTTTGGTTCTAGGAGCGTGAAAAGCTCCCGATAGTTTGTCGGACGGAAGTCTGTATTAAATTCGCCCGACCCACGAAGACCGATGATACCGGCCATAATTGGGTACTCCTTATAACAAGGGGTTGAAGACTAGGTGGACTTGGTCGCGGAGCGGAAAGTTCGTCACTCTGGGACTGCGTCTATGTCTTCTGCGGCGGATCGCGGCGAATGCGGCTGTGCGGCAGATGTTAATTTTTTATGGATTTTGGTGAATGTTGTCGTCCTGTATCTGCTCGCCGTCGCAACAATCTGCAACAGGGCGGTGGCAGGACGTGCATTCGTAGTGTCCCCGAACCTGTTCGTAATGGGTGTATTGGCCGCACCACGGGCAATTGGATGGGAACATCGCTATTTCCCTTTTTTGTAGCCGGAGGCGTAAGCCGCTCTGGCTTGGCGCTGCGCTTGGGCCTTGGTGGGGTAGACCTTGCCGGTCTTGCCCCACCTGTAACCGCCTTTGACCTTATAGACTGGCATCAGACCCGTGAGTTCATTGCCTTTTCGGTCAGTCGAGCGAGCGTTTGTTCCGCCTGTGATAGCTGCGGCGGCTCGCCACTTGCGGCGGGTGTCCCCGCTGACTGCTCTGTGAAGGCTGCCCGGTCGTTTTGAACGCGTTGCAGGCGCTCGAACTCAGGCTGATTTTTCTCGTTTAAGAAGTTTTGGCCTGCTTGCATGGCTAGTTCCATGTTGGCCATGTCCTCGACCACGAGACCGTTACGCATCATGTGCTGCTCGAACGCGGCTGCGTCTTCATCTGCAAGCCCGAGCTGCTGCTGCATAATATTGAGGTTGTTTGCGATCCGCTGCTGCATCGCCGCGTTCGAGTTTTCCATGTTGGCCGCTTGGGCTTCTGCGGTTGCGGTGGCAACCTGTTGTGCAGCGCCTGACATGTTGGCGATTTTCGCCGCCATCATCTTTATGGCTTCCTGCATTTCGAGGCCGTTCTGGACGATTTGAGCGTAGCCTGGGGGCGCGGAGACCGCGTTTGTTTCCTCCCAGGATTTGAGCGCTGTGGCCAGTTGTGATGCTTCGGCGTTACCGATCTGGTCGGCCTGTGAGACATTTGCACCGGCTGATGGACCGGCAGGGTTGTCCTCCGACATGCGTGCGGACAGCCGCGAGACAATGTCGTTGGGGGACAGGTTCATTTTTTCGGCCGCATCAAAGACGGGTTTCATGTCCGCGTGCATCGCGTTCATTTTTGGGTAGCGCGAGAGGACACCGGCAAGTTGCTCGTTTGTGTATGAGCGGCTTTCGCCGTTCGGGAATTTGACTTCGTATGAGACTGGCTTGTCGCTTTGGGCCTTGTCCTCGTTTTGTGGGGACGCGGCAGCTACTGCCATGTCTTGTGTGTTCGCCTCAGCAGGGGCTTCGGCGGCTTGAGCAGCGGCTTCGGGTTGAGGCCCGAGGCGGCTCGCTATTGCGGCTTGCAGCACATCTTGTTGATCCATTTTGGGTTCCTAATTGATTGCGTGATTGCCCGCGCCGTTGGTCCGACGGACCTTCGGGGCGGTGTTTATTTTGTCCATGCTCTCTACTTTTTGCTTGAGGACAGACGGCATTTCGATCATGCGGTCTGCCGCGTAAATTACGCCGCGCAGGAAGTCGTGTTCGGCTTTCGCATCGACGCTGGTCTTTGGGTCTGCAAGCAGGCGGACGGCACGTTCTCGTTCGGCGGTGACGCCTTCGAGGATCGTGGCCCAGCCAGACGATTGCATGAGTTCGTCGAGTGAGCGGATGGTTTCGGCGGGCTTCATTTATTAGTAGCCGCCACCTTTCTTCTTCTTCTTCTTTTTCATGAGAATTGGCGCTCCGGCCATCGCTGGCTTGTGGGCTTTACGCTTTATAGAGGTGTAACCGGGCATGATTGGCCCTCCTTTCACGCGCACAGTAAAAGCCGTGAGGGAGGCGGTCGTCCTCTTTAGCCGGTTTTTTCGTCGGGGACAGGAGGGTGTCTGCCGTTGTGCATGTGCTGGAGGATGTTGACGTCGCGCCGAATTGTTTCGGCTTCTACTGTGAGACGCTCAAGCGAGCGGTGCAGCCGCTCGCGGTTCTCGGGGTCCATCATGCCTGCGATGACGCTCAGTTTTTGGCCGACGAGATCGGTCTGATTGTCGTTCCGGTCGAGCCGTGTATCCAGTTCGTTAAGGCGGCGTACCGCGTCTTTGAGGATGTCCTCAAGCTCTGTAACTTTTTGCCGCACTATTACGAACGAAGTACCAACGCTGGCAATTAGAGCGCCGATACTCACGATCATTTCGATAGTTAGCTGCATACGTCACGGTTTGTTGGGCCAAACCGGCCAGCTCTTCATAGCCTCGATGTCGTCTACAGGAGGCGTTGGTGCTGTAGCTGGCAGATCGCGCAGGGCTTGGCGATAACTTGTTTGTGCATCCGTCATTGCTGGACTGTCGCTGAAAGACCACCAGTCAGTTTCTGCAAGTTTGTGATTACGTTGGTCACGCATAACATCCATAGCGCGGTCAACGCGGCCAGCCTCAAATGCTGCTTCTGCCGCTTCCAGGGCAGCAAGCTCGTCACCAGTGATTTCGACTTGCGATTGACCTTCCGGTGTCGCGACCGTTTTATATCTTGCCATCATCAACTCCTAGCTGTTGGTTATGCCGTAAACACGCACGGTGCCCGATGCGACGTTGCCGGATGAGTACGAAATTTGGAAAGCGTTGGTGTCCAAATCACCGCCGCACTCACCCGCACCAACAAGGCGCTGGTGATAATTGCTACCGTCGGCCATTCTCGACTTTAAATCCCAGATGTATGTGGTTCGCATCACGTCACTGATTGGCGAGTAGATAAAAATGTTGCCGCTCGTACCGGCATCGGCAGTATCGGTTCTACAACTCGTCGCGAGCAGTTGCGGAGATGTCCCTGTGCTTTCGCTATTGCCGTCCCCGCTCG
>PAZI01000053.1 GCA_002715545.1 Methanobacteriota archaeon | reverse complement strand
TCTTGGTCTCCCTGTTGTCCACTCTGTTCTCCACCTTGCTGCTGGCCTTGGCCGTTGTCTTGCTGGTTGGATTGTTCTCCACCTTGCTGACCGCTGCCTTGCTGACCGTCTTGACCGGATTGGGAACCTTGGTTCTGACCTTGGCCCTGTTGGCCACCTTGGCCTTGGCCTTGGCCGTTTTGACCTTGACCTTGACCGTTCTGACCTTGTCCTTGACCTTGGCCTTGACCTTGACCTTGACCTTGGCCTTGACCTTGTCCTTGACCCTGGCCTTGACCCTGACCTTGTCCTTGACCTTGGCCCTGACCTTGGCCTTGGCCTTGACCCTGGCCCTGACCCTGGCCTTGGCCTTGACCTTGGCCTTGACCTTGTCCTTGACCCTGGCCTTGACCTTGTCCTTGACCTTGACCCTGGCCTTGACCCTGGCCTTGACCCTGGCCTTGACCCTGACCCTGACCTTGGCCTTGACCTTGTCCTTGACCATTGCCTTGGCTATCTGGCGATTGTCCGCCATCCTGTCCTTGTCCGCCTGAGTCCGATCCTCCTCCGCCGGCTGTGCCTCCGTCACCAGAGCCATCGCCATTGCGTTGGAAGTCGGGATCATAGACATCCGGAATACCGTCACCATCGGTGTCACTATATTCACCGTTGTTCGGGTCGTTTGGGAAGGGGTCCGAGCCATCATATTGGCCGTCTCCATCGGTGTCTGCATTACCTGGCAGTGTACCCTTCTGGTACTCCTCGAGGTTGGTCATACCATCCCCGTCGGGGTCCTTTGAAGAATCACCCGGTGACAGTGGGTCAAGCCCACTACTTGCTTCCCAACCGTCCGGTAGGCCGTCTCCGTCACTATCGGGGTTGTTTACGTTCGTTCCAGCGTTCTGCTCCTCGGCGTTCGTGAGTCCGTCACCGTCCCAGTCTGCACCGCCATCGTCCCCATTGGTTGGGTCCGAGCCGGTACCGGAAGCGGTTGACATACCCATAAGGGCGAGCAACAGAGCGATCACAATACTTGCTTTTCTTTCCATTTTTCATTTCTCCTTTGGTTTGAACCAGAGAACCCTACGTTCTCTCTATCCGTTCGGACTCTCTATCGAGAGGTAGAATCGGGAGGGGACAGCGACTGACCGTTCATCCTGTGCGTCAACATCCAAAGAATGTGTGCTACAGATGGAATATATGGTCTCGATTGGCGCTGTCCTCCGTGTGTATCTCCTGGCTTTCTTAGGGAACCCGGTGTTCCCTCTAACGTTGTCCACGAACCACCTCGTATATATCTACTATGCAATACAGTTCACTACATTGCTTTCAAGGCTGCGAACTCAGCTTGGAACCTAGGTAGAGTCAACCACTGGCGTATTGGTACAACCACTGTGCTCAGAAGTGCAACGACGAGGCTGATGATACCCCATGGTTGTACGGGGGAGAGAATGATCAGATGAATTGACCAAATCATGACAAGCCATACCCAAGGAGAAAGTCGTCGTGCAAGGACTGCTGTACGGCGGCCTGCATTTCCTCCTATGAAGGGTTCAGCATCTTCCTTTGAGACAAGCCCCATCTTAGCAGCACAATTCCAACAAACCGAGTGGCGAGGCCCAATCCCCGAGATCATGAGGTCCTTCGAAAACGTCGATTGACATTCTCTACAAGCAGGCACGATGTACCCATCCCCCATCCCCATTTGAAGCAATCGACAATGCGGTGGCAGAGGCACGTCTACAAGATATCGTCCAAGAAACTCATGTCCAGAAGATCATCCATGTTATAGGGGTCCTCGATGGAAGTTTGCTGTATTGGCATTGTGTCTTCGGCACTAGCATAGTATGTTGGTTCCTCATAGGTGGTCACCGGTGCTGCGAAGGACTCAACGGCCATTGGTGGTGCATCATCGTATGACATCATGCTATCACTTGCTATGCCTCCCATCGGCTCTTCTGCCCACAGATCGGTTTCTTCTGGTGAACTCCAAACACCTACTTGGCCCCATGGGTCTGAACGCCCCTTCCTCCTCCTTCGAACCGTCATCAGTAAGCCCAATAAGACGAGGGCAGCAAGCAATCCAGCGGCGTACTGGAGATTATTCATGACAGTAGCGATTGCTGCAGACTGGTCTCTTGTCACCGAACTTCCTGCAGGATCGGAACTCTTTGTAGTGGCGTTGTATGGTGCCAATTCTTCTGAAACAACTCCTATTCTATGCAACCCATCATCGTTAACATAGACGACAGCAAAATGCCAAGAGACATTTGAATCGAGTTCGTAACCTTGTGCTGATAGCGTGACTTGAGGCGTACTTCGGTTGATTACAATCGCCTCTGATGGTATTACCTCAAATGGTTCATCACTCACGAAGATGCGCCATCCATTATGGTTTGAATTCTCAATAGTCGACCATTCTAACCTAACTACCAGAGCACCGCGTTGTTCGACCCACTCAAGAATATCGATCTGTACTTCAGGCAATGTAGCAGCGTCGTCGATGACTATCGTTCCAGTACTATCCAGATTCTTAGCATGGAAGTTTCCTCTTGTATCCACAGCGACCACAGTCACGAAGACTTCCATGGTGTCTTGGAATTCACGATCCAAGGGTGAGGAAGTTCTGAACAGATCATGCCATTCACCTTCCGTCCCTATCGTCATGTTCAGAACGGGCTCGAACCCGGTGATGTCAGTGATCGGTTCGATGTCAGCGTATACGAGGTAATGTGACAGATCACTTGCATCACTTGCATCGAACATGAACTGAATCGCTTCACCATGATCCATTGCACGGTCGCGGACATCAGGCGCTGGCAGGCGGTCTGGTGGCGTCACATCGTTGATGTTATCGATGGCTACCGCCGAGTCTGTTGCCAGATTATCGAGCCATACATCGTCTTGGATGTCGTGAACAGTGACCGAAACATAGTACAGATGATTCTGTTTGATCAAATCCGGCTTTGCAGTCATGAGTGAGTTCCCACCGGATAGAGCGACATTGACCTCAAGACTGTTCGGCTCTCCATTAAGTGCAGAAACAGTTCGTATGTAATAGCAGCCACAGATATTCGGATTGGTGACTGGCGTATTACCTCCCCCTGGCGTGTAGAGTGATGAGACATCATCGATGGGGTGTTCAGCAACCCAGACAATGTAATTCCAGAATGCCTCATCGTCTGATGGCTCCCAAGTCACTGTTAGGCTCCCACCAAGATCGTCGGGCGTGTCAATGACTTTCACCCATTCAATTCTGTCAGGTTTCTTGTACGTGCCCGCAAGTTCCTTGCCGGCGGTCACCTGATAGATGGTTGAGCCATCCCTTCCTTCATTCAGAGATGTATCAACCGCCCAAGCCGAGACCCAATATGTCTCGTTGATATCGAGCCGTTCTCCGAGAATACTGATGAGGTAGTGTTTCTTCACTTCACACGTGTCAACCATATTGATGATCTCGAAATCGTCCATATTGGGTTCCTCTGCTTGCTCAGAAACAGGGATGGCACCAAATGCAATGAACGCACAATCTAGTTCGGTTGTAGCAGTCCATGTCAGAGTGATGCTTCCACCGTCATCCGGTGAAGTATCGTATGCTTTCAGATCAGCAAGAGGCTGCGGGGGTGTTTCATCAGGTGGCAAGTCTGAGGGAATGACCGGTCCGAGAATCAATGGGTCGTCTGTTGCTTCCTGACCAGCTTCATCGATGCACGTCAGAGCAAGCCAAGTTGGTTTATTCAGCCTGTCTGAGAGTGTGATCTTCGTTGAATTCGCCCCACCAGCTGGTCGAGCAGCGAACAACTCGATGGTAGAAACATCGGAGATGAATGGTTCATTCAATAATCTGATACCGATGAATGTCACATCTATCTCAACACATTGCGCCCAACTGACCATGATGTCACCTGGAAGTAGTAGTTCCTCTGGAACGTAAGCATCACCCCATTTCGGTGAGGCAGGAATCTCATCAGTTGTGTTGACTGGACCGAAAATCGGGGACGGTGTTCCAAGCCTCCCTTCAGCCGACCCGTCGATGCTGCGGATACGCATAATCACCCATGTGGGTGTGTCATCAATCAATTCAGCACCATCTGCTGTTGTGATTGGTCCAAGTTCATTGAGCATTGTAAGGCGTGAATTGGTCACGACATAATCGGGTTGGCGAAGGTCAAGGTCGTTGAAAGAGGGTTCAGGACCTTGCTCAAGGAAGAATTCGTAGGATGCAAAGACGTCAGGGTCGCCTGTTTCTGCCCATTTGACAAGCAAAGCCCCTCCACCGTCTGCAGGTCGGTCCCATGCATCAATGATGATGGCAGGTGGTTCTGTGCTCACCCAATCATAGATCAGCCGCACTTCGAGACTACCGTTACTTGGACTGGCTAGATTGATTTTCAATATCCTTGACGAATCTCTCAATGGACTCATGTCGACAGCTTCACTGAAACTTTCCAATGTTCGATTATCAAGTTCAGCGATGTTCCATTGACCAGAGAACAAACCGCTGATCGATGATATCCAGAATGCAGCTCCGTTCTGAGCAAAGAGATGTGCATTCTGGTATGTGACGGGTACCCCCCCCATTTCGGTATTGAAGACAGTCACGTTAGATGATCGAACCGATGCAATGTCAGTTCCTTGACCGACTAATCTGATGGGCTGATCCGGAACCGCATTATCCCCTAGTAACCATTCGTTGCCGAAAGCTTCGAGCACCAAGGGTTCAGCTCGCCGTAGCGTCAAACGACTGATTTCATTCCATCCCATAGATGGTGAATATCCATGCAAACCATCCGCTTCGAGCAGCCATACGGTGTTCGCAGTGAATTCAGCTCCGAACGCATATGGTAATGCAGTGATAGGTCCGTATTGTCGTGCATCGACGACGTCCGACAAACCTTGAGTGCTGACGATTAGATGCGTTCCATCACTATGCATGGCCATAATTGGCCAAGCATCGAAGTCAAAGATTCCAAGCCCATATTCGAATCCATTTCCTTGAGTCCAATGGACAAGAGGACCCTTTCCAGTTGCGACATGAACTCCATATCGATCACTGGCTATTGCCGTCACGTCATTAGATGGAATCTGTTCGAGCAGTGCGGTATCGAGAACCGATCCGGATGCTGAGATGATCGATGCAGTAGGTGGTGCGAATCCCAAGCCAGGTTGACCGACGATGAGCGTCTGGTTCCCACCGGCAGTTTGACTGATGACCATCGAACCGATTGCATCTTCTGGTAAACCACTTCCTTGAGTGACTGTACCTAGGACCGTTCTATTCGTAGAGTCTAGACGCATGACTCCAAGCTCTGTCCCGACCCATACATCGCCTCCGAATACTTGGATCGATGTGAGATAATTGTCGAGAAGGCCATCGGATTTTGTCATGGCAGTCATCCATGAGGATGTGGAGATATTCCACATCCCCAGCCCTCCATTTGTTGCGAAGAGGTACATGTTGTCGTGCTCGACCATCCCAAGGACAAGATCCCCTGGCATATCTGGAAGGATAGCCCCGCCACCCCATTGGCGGGTTGTGAGATTCCACACTTGTCCACCAACAATGTTCTCCGTTCCTACGAGCCCAATGGCCAGTTTATCGCCTTGGACTGTCATGAAGCCAAGTCCATCGTGGATAGTGCCTTGAACTACTGTGATGCTACCTGTGACAGGATCATATCGCTGTAATCCATTGCCTTGGAAAGAGATGTACAATCCATCGGTTGTCAGTTTGATATCATCCGGGTCACTGAATTGACCTACATTTCTTCCGAGTATAATCTCAAGAGTTCCATTCGTTGTAGCGTTGGCTCTAAGGATTCCCTGCTGAGCTTCCACCCATCCTGATAGCAGATATACTTCGGTCGCATTTCCTGAGATTGAAGTCACATAGCCACTTGCAAGGTAGAGATATTCGTCGACGACACTACTTGTGAACATCCCTCGCAATGTTTCGACCGTTGATTGCCCCGATATTCCCCCCGGCCGCCCCATCAGCATTGTTGAACCAAGATTGTCGAGTTCAAGTGATGTTACTGGGATATCCTCCATCGAACGCATACCAGCTCCAACGTTTGAGCCGTTGACTGGAATCTGACTGAGGCCTCCACCCCCATCATCCGAATGTCCGATGTAGAGAGTACCATTCCAATAGGTCATTGCATCATTCGCAATAGGGGTGGGTGCGATACCCGAGTTCTCATCGAGGATACCATACCAGAGTTGGTTCGTTGTACTGTATCGCAGGACTCCGAATCCCGAATCCGATCCAACAAGTACGGTATCTGAGTCATCGCATGCAAGGGCAGACATCGTGGTCTGTTCATTATTCGGTAGATTGATGTTGGTTGTAGCACCTAATCCAATACTCATTAAACGAAGTCTCGATTGTCGATCCCACTGGATTCTGTTGATTGATGCGAAGACATCTGATCCACATTTCACGAAATCAGTGGCAATCCCTCTTTGCCCATTCTGTGTAAGTGCGATTGTCGTCACAGTCGTACCATTCGGATGAATAAGATCGATAGCACCACCGTACCAGTATTGGCGCCCGACATACAGGATCGAATCGATGATTTCGAGTGATCTTACATCTTCCCCGTTTCCTGCGAACACGTTGCTTGCTGTCCATGTGCTCAACCACGTTCGATTGACATGATCATATCGAGTGATACCATCATCAGTTGCGAAATATACGATATCACCATGGACTTTCATCGTACGGATTTCCACAATAGTCTGACTGCTATCGTATGTAGCAATCAGGCCACCTGACGCATCCAAATGACGGAACATATGGTCGTTGTATGCCACCATGTATTCACCAGAAGGTAGAGTCAATGTCTTGACATCATCAACACTTCCAACAGCTTCGATGACGTCGACAATGGCACCCGTAGTAGAATTGTACTTCACCATTCCACCATCTCTTCCTTGCCATGTTGAGAGCCCGACCCATAGGTTAGAGTCAACAATGTCAATATGGCGGATGACGTGTTCCCACCATTGTCCGAATTGAGTGGTTGGAGTCAACGGACTGAGCGCTGTTTGATTGTTGATAGCAACTCTGTCAAGAAGGCCGAAAAAGGACTGTGATTGAGTGTATGCGATGTAGGCAATGCCATTTGCAATAACGAAATGCGTCACGGTGTCATCAATCGATTGTTGCCCGTTCGAACCTCTGTTCCAATCCATCACTTTGATTCCATTCCTCAAATCGATTTGATGTACTCCAAACTCTCCAGCAACCCAGGCGAATCCAGCATTGACTGGATCTGGGATGAAGACCCTGATCCGGTCATCGTCGAGTAGAGCAAAAGAATCGTTCCAAGTTGGGAGCCATGATTTGTTCACGGTGTCGTATCGATGTATACCACGTGAATATTCAGAGGTGTAGATGATGCCGTTGTCTTCGATGGATGTGACCAGTTCTGTCTGTGAAGATGCTTTTTCCCAGGTTGAGGTCACAGTACTTGTGGATTTATCGATGATTGCAGCTCCACCCTCAAGTCCTACAAGGAGATCCGAGCCATCATTCTCGACGAATAACACTGTATCTGATGGTAATCCGTCTGATTGATCGATGCAATTCTGAGCTTGATAATTCGTCAGACTATATTCACAGACCCCATCATTGTCAGTTCCAGCCCAGATCGATGTACTGTCAGACGTGAGTGCAAGAATGGGCGGTCGTTGTTGCCCCGTCAAAGGTGCCCATGAATTGGTCCCAGTCTGTGCCCATCCTCCATTGAAGGTTCCAATGACGAGTGAACCCGAAGACAGAACCTCGAGTGAGGTGATGAATGGTGATGGGGTGCCTTGATTTGGTGGCCCTTGTCCCCCTCCCGTCTGTGTGAATTCCCATGAACTCAAGAAGCGCTTGTTAGCCATCTCGTAGCGTAGTACTCCATATCCAAAGAGCCCTATGTACAACATATTTCCATCAGAGTCCACAGGGATATACTCTGAATAATCAATTCCTGTTGACACCCATGGCGAAAGGGCTGTGCCATCGACCATAGAGTATCGAAGAACTCCGTTCTGCTCGGTTCCAATGTACAATACATCATCATTTGCGGTTACATCTGTGACTGCGGCATCGATCTCAGAATTCCAGATTTCTCGAGACGTGATTCCAGCAGTCATTCCCTGAGCAGGGTCGATGGCTCGTATTCTGCCTTGATTCGAAATACTGACCACATATCCGGTTCCTGAATCATGGACAACATGTCTAATGTTGTTATCTCCCCCTGCCGCTGAATTGAGGACATCGTACTGAACACCTGAATTTGTGATTAACAGAAGTCCATTACCTTGGGTGCCTATGGCAACACCATTCGCCAATCCTGCGATATCATTAGCGGTTCCAGACAAGGTCATGGCTGACATCCAGCGCTGGTTATTCGTGTCGAATCGCTCAGCAGTCGAACCCGAGACAACCCACAGAATTCCAGCGGAAGAGGCGATCATTTCGAGGTCTTCGGTGAGTGGAGCGGTTCCAATTGTGAGTTCACCTGCTTTTGCCAAGGGCAAGAAGGGGTCTATCATCATGGCCCGGCCGGCTCCATCAGTCACAAGCAACGTATTCACCGCAGGTCCTCTCACACCACTGCCACCCCATTCGAAAGTGTCAACAATCTCGAAACCAAGTCCGAGTGCCGAACGTGCAAGATTCGCGGCGTTGAACGTCTGAGCAGAGACGTCGTAGGCCTGGATAGATTCTGAATTGACGATGACTAAATCCCCTGAGAGGACAGAAAGATCGATGATTGTATCTGAATCAAGATAATCGCTGGTGGTCCATGTTGCAAGCCAGTTCTGAGTTGTTATATGGACGCGGGCAACCCCTCCTCCATTGGTTCCGATATACATCACCCCACCTATTTCGATGATGTCTGTAACGTCGTTGTTGGGCAACCAATTCTGTGTGTTCCATGACGACATGGCTTGACCAGTCGAGATGTCGTATCTGCTCACTCCCTCGGTGCTACCAACGTAGAGGATTCCACCTTTCTCTAGGACTGTTGTCGGTACCTCGGGAGCCGTAATTTGTTGACCAAGAGGTGTGTTACAATCCCATGAATAGGCCATTCCTCCATTCGGATTAGCCGGGATGTTCAGGGCACACATCTCATATTCAGCGAATCCGAGAATCCGGCCATTCGTGAGCTGATACATGATCAAAATCTGAGTATTCCCGCCTTGACCTGCTTGGGGTGGTGTAACTGTACCTACGTCGATTTTTGTCATATCATCTGTCTGCCAGACGTGCAGTTCACCTTGCTGTCCGATGGCAAGAAGGTCGCCTGTGTTCTGATTAACAACCATGCTGGTTGGTTGGACGTTTGCTTCGATGTTGACCAAAGGAGGCTCGACGCGTTGATCGAAGGTCAACAGCCCCAGATTCTCAATTGATAACCAGAGTCTTCCATCAACTGGATGTTGAGCGTGCGCAGAGACTTTGAATTCGAATGGAGCTAATGAGACATATGGGTCAGCAGGTCGCATCGCTTCGATGACTAGATCTGTGATTTCGACATCTGGAGGTAGCATCCAATAAGAACCGCTGTCCCCAATTCCTGCCACTCGACCATTGTATGGATCATTTGGCTTAAGCCCCATTGTCTCTCCAAGGCCGATTCCTCGACCCATGTTCATGACCTGTGTATATTGTGGCCCAATACTCAAGACAGGTTCCTGAACGCTGATTCCCTGAGATCCATTCACTCGCACTTCAAAGGATAGATTCGATACATCGACGCTCGGGGCAAACGGTAGTTCGATGTGTCCAGATGCTGAGGTCTGCTGACTTGGGTCTGCCCCTGTAGCATTGATTCTCATCCAACCGGTATCAACTGAACCTTCGACTCCCCATGCCGTTGATCTGCCAGCTTCATTCGCCCCCCCGCCAGCTGCGGTGACTGGAATCACAGCGAGTGCGATGGGGATGGTCATGAGCATCACCATCAGCGTAGTGCGTCGCCCATGAACGATAGACGTAGCCGTCATCGGGAGGTAGGCTCCTCCACTCAGTTAAGAAAGACTGTGTTAGTTGTGTCACAACGTCTCTTTGAATCCCTGAAGAAATCAGGGCCAAGTCAAGTCTCCGTCGTCTGTGATACGAAGTGCTCGAATGGCACTGGTTGCACCAGTGATTGCATCTGGTGAACCTGACGTAGTCACAACCATGTCTCCGTTGGATAATCTTCCATCTTCGAGCAGAAGTTGGATTGCATCTCTGATGGTGTCTCTGGATCGCTTCTGTTCTGTGACAAGGACACTATCCACTCCTCTGAATAGTGTTGTTCTCCGCTCAGCACGTTGACGTGTTGTCAATGCCGTGATCATCTGGCGTGGCCGATGTGCTGCTGCAAGTCTGGCCGCAGTCGCATGTTCAGTACAGATGAGGACACGATTAGCCTCGATCTCATGTGCAAGCACGACTGCTGCGTGAACGATGACGCGTGTTGCTTGGAAACTGGCAGAATGGTCCGGTTCTTCGACTTCTACGAGGACTTGGTCGACCCTATCAGCGATATCTGCCATCGTTTTGACCGCAGCGACCGGGTGAGACCCCATGGCAGTCTCGCCAGAGAGCATGATGCTCGATGCACCTTGCCGAATCGCCGTGGCGATATCGGTGACCTCCGCTCTTGTTGGGCGAGGAGAATGAATCATAGATTCTAGCATTTGGGTTGCAACGGTAGCAGGAAGGCCACGGCTCTGAGCGTCGCGGATGATGCGTTCCTGAGCAAGAGGAAGTTCTGCAAGTGGAATCTCAACTCCAAGATCGCCTCGTGCCACCATGACACCACCACACACATCGAGGATCTCGTCTAATGACTCTAGAGCCAATGGATGCTCGATTTTTGCAATCACTGGGGTGTGAACTCCTTCTTCTTTGATGCGTTTTTGAACCGGAATGAGATCCTCGGCTGAGCGAACATATGAGACCGCGATGAAGTCAACTTTGTTCAGCAGGGCATGATCAAGTGCAATAACATCCTTCTCAGTCATCGAAGGGACACCGAGCAAAGTACCCGGGACATTGATTCCCTTGCGTTCAGATACCGGCCCGGCATCGACGGTTCGCAGAATCACGATCTTTCCAGCCTCTTTTGGAGCATATTCGACCACGAACCTCAGTAAACCATCTGCGACAAGAACGGGGTCGCCTTCATCCAAACCAGTGGAGAGCATTGCTTCAGGAACTGGGATGTGGGTCATCGATTCAGCTTCACTGATATCGTCAGGGGAAAGAAGTCCAATAGCCTCATCTTTTGCTCGAATGTCGATGTATCGTCCATCACTCTGACCGCAATGGAATGCGATGAGCCCTCCTTCCTCGAGCTCAAATGTTTCGTCAAAGCGTCCTAACCGCAATTTGGGACCGGGTAGGTCGGCTAAGATTCCGATAGGGCGCCCCATCTCAGCTTCAAGCAATCTGATGACTCGGATGAGGGCAGATTTATCCTCCAAGGAACCGTGACTATAATTGAGACGTGCAACGTCCATACCCGCTTCAATCATCGCTCTGAGTGTATGCTCGTCGCCCGATGATGGGCCGAGGGTAGCGATGATACGGGTCCGCCTCACGGCCTGTGGATAAAGTGGAGGATGATAGCGACTTCGGCGAATGATTCGCCGATATCCTCTATGAGTGAGGCCCGCGACGGAGTGACATGAGCGAAGACCGAAGGAAACTGGACTTGGCTGCGGCCTCGCTCGAATATCATGAACGCTCGCCCCGTGGTAAAGTGCGAGTGATGCCGACTAAACCACATGCGACTCAACGAGATCTTACCCTAGCTTACTCCCCTGGCGTAGCTTACCCTTGCCTTGAGATTGAGAAGAATCCAGAGGATGTCTACAGATATACGTCCAAAGGGAACCTCGTGGCGGTAATCTCCAATGGGTCTGCAGTCCTTGGTCTGGGTGATATTGGACCTCTAGCTAGCAAACCGGTCATGGAGGGTAAAGGATTGTTGTTCAAGACCTTCGCTGACATCGATGTATTCGATATTGAGATCGATGCCACTAACGTCGATGAGATAGTGGACACAGTGATCCGTATTGCCCCGACCTTTGGTGGTATCAACCTAGAGGACATCAAAGCACCAGAGTGTTTCGAGGTCGAGCGCCGTATTGCCGAAGGCACTGACATCCCTGTCTTCCATGATGACCAGCATGGCACGGCCATCATCAGTGGTGCAGCGTTGCTGAACGCTGCCGAGATCATTGGTCGTTCACTTGATTCACTCAATGTGGTGATCGTTGGAGCGGGTGCTTCGGCGATTGCCTGTGGCCATCATTACATTGCTCTGGGAGTCGATCCGAAGCGTCTGAAGATGGTCGATTCGAAAGGTATCCTGACTCGGAAGCGACTGGATGCAGGTGAGTTGAATGAACACAAAGCACCTTTTGTCATCGACGGAGATAACGGTGACCTCACATCAGCTCTTGTTGGTGCGGATGTCATGCTGGGTCTTTCTCGAGGTGGCCTGGTCACGTCTGCAATGATAGAGGGCATGAGTGAGCGTCCGATCATCTTCGCATTGGCGAATCCAGATCCAGAGATTCTACCAGATGATGTTCTCAAAGTTCGTCCAGATGCCATCGTTGCCACAGGTCGCTCGGATTATCCGAATCAGGTGAACAATGTCCTTGGTTTCCCATTCATCTTCCGTGGAGCATTGGATGTGCGTGCCCGTGATATTACCCAGGGCATGAAGATGGCAGCCACCACCGCTCTATCCGCTCTGGCCAAGGAACCTGTGCCCGAAGATGTGCTTCACGCATACGGGGGGGAGTCTCTGAAGTTCGGCCCCGAATACATCATTCCCAAACCCTTCGACCGTCGAGTCCTGCTCTGGGAGGCAACAGCAGTCGCAGAGGCAGCAGTGGCTGAGGGCGTTGCTAAGGTTACTGATTTTGATGCAGAGGAGTATCGCTCAGAACTCGAAGGCCGGCTTGGGCTGACACGTAGTGTGATGCGCACCGTTCTTGACCGTGTCAAGAACAAAGGTGTCCGTCTCGTCTTCTTTGAAGGAGCGCATCCAAAGATTCTGCGTGCTGCTGCTGAATGCCTAGATGAAGGCATCTGTACCCCGATTCTTCTTGGCAGCAGAACCCCGATTCAAGAATTGGCCAATGACCTTGGCATCGATCTTGCAGGGATGGAGTTAGTTGATCCCCGCAAGGACCCACGTCGCCTCGACAAGTATGCCGATGCCTTGTATGCGCGCCGTGCTCGCAAAGGTGTGACTCATGAAGACGCAGCCCGTCTGTTAGAATCACGCCCATATTTCGCCTCACAGATGGTTGCGAGTGGTGACGCTGAAGGCTTGCTTGGAGGAGTCACAAGACACTATCCTGAGGTCCTGCGACCGTGCATGCAGACGATTGGCATTGATCCCGATGCAAGAAGACTGATCGGTTGCTACATGATGACTGTGAAGAACCGCGTCATGTTCATTGCAGACGCAACGGTGAATCGTTATCCTGATGAACAGACCTTGGCCCAGATAGCCGTCCAGACCGCGAGTGTTGCTCGTCGCTTCGGTATCGACCCGATCGTGGCCATGTTATCGTTCTCCAACTTCGGTTCAGCCCAACACCTGCGCTCGGACAGGATCGAGAAGTCGATCGAACTTGCACGAGAGATGGACCCGACCCTCGTCATCGATGGACCGATGCAAGCAGATACCGCACTTGTATCATCGATCCAAGAGGATTACACGCACATGGTGTTTAATGGTCCAGCCAATGTCCTGATCTGTCCGAACCTGTCTGCTGCCAACATCAGTTACAAGTTACTCGACCATCTTGGAGATGCAGATATGACGGGGCCTATTCTATCGGGTCTTGCAGCACCAGTCTGTGTACTCCAACGTCATGATGATGTCCGTGAGATCGTCCACATGGCAGCGATCTGTGCCGAAGAAGCATTGCTTCGACGATAGATGGCCTTCTCATCGCTCCATCAAGTTGCACCATCATACGCCCTCTCTGAAAGTACGACAGGTTGAAGGATGAAAGCCCAAGTTCGGTGTACATGGGCGCATTCGACAAAGAATTCCGAATCAAGATGACCGACGAGCCTGGAGCACTTGCTGCCCACTGTGAAGCGATAGCTGCTGAGGAAGTCAACATCTTGGCCATCGTTGCCATAGCGGGTGAACCAACCTCTGCTGCCATCGTCACCGATAATGCTGACAGGACGATTACCGCCCTAGATGCAGCAGGCGCAGATTACAGTGTGTCCGAACTCCAGTTTGCCAGATTGGAGCACAAACCTGGTTCTCTGGCCTCATTCACCCGAGAGATGGGTGAATCCGGAATTAACCTCACTTCACTGTACGTGATGGCCATTGAAGGCGACAGCGCTACGATTGGCTACACCACAGATGAGTGATGGCAAGTCAACGCTCAGTCAGCGTACTTCTCAGCACCTTGGAAGTGCAGTGAGACATACTTCTCATCGCCCACAACCCAACTGTCATGTGGTTCAGGACCGATGTAGAACAGATCGCCGGGGCCCAAAGTGTACACCTCCCCGTCCTTGAACGCACAGGTCGCATGACCTTCCAGTACCATACCGAGGTGCTCAACCTCACAGAAACCCGTACCTGTCAAGGGTGAGACATCGACCGACCACTTCCATCCGGGCTCGTATGTGGCTCGACCGATTGTCATCCCATCGAAATGGATGACTTCGAACGAACCTTTCTCGAACTCACGGATCTCATCGGGTTGATCGAATCGTTTCAAGATGATATCGTGAACCATGCTATCTCGACTCAGAACCGTCCACGTTCATGCTTCATCTTTCCTACGCCGACTCGCCAGCAGTGCTGCAGCAAGACCCATCACTAGGGTCGGTAGCAGTCCAGCAGCAGGAACGAATCCACCAGCTCCAGTCTCTCCAGCTGCATCCGAGCTTCCAGTCGCATTGCCTCCTCCAGCAACGGTGGCGTTATCAGGCAGGTATTGGATGTTGAACATCCCGGCCAGTGTGTTCACGCCATCGCTGACCGACACACTCACCTGAACGACCGTGGTCATGTCATCGATGGTGATCACAGCATACCCGAGTACATCGGTTCCTTCGTAGGACAGACCGTTCACAGTGACGTTGAGGACATCACCATCAGGGTCCGAACAGCTCGCAATTGCGTAGTATGATCCACGAGGCAGTGGGACTGTCTCGATGGTGCCATCCACGAGGTTAGGGATGACAGGAACATCAGTCGTTACGATACCCGCACTGATCAGTGGTGTGTAGATCGCACAGGTTGGTGGCAGATTCGTAGATTCACTGTCACTTCCTGGATAATCTGTTGAATCATTTGGATCAGTTCCTTGTGTTATCTCGTCGCCATCATCAAATCCATCTCCATCTGTATCTGGGTTATTTGGATCTGTGCCGTTAATAGTTTCATCAACGTCTGTAACTCCATCTGCATCTGAATCTAAAGAAAGATCACAAAGTGTTCTTGTACATGCCATTTTACCATCTGTACAAACACATGTATTACAATAATTTGTTCCTACACCATCTCCAGTCCATCCGTCTGGTACAATTTGTGTCCCAGGGAGGTTAACACAACTTCCTGGATAATCTGTTGAATCATTTGGATCAGTTCCTTGTGTTATCTCGTCGCCATCATCAAATCCATCTCCATCT
>PAZI01000052.1 GCA_002715545.1 Methanobacteriota archaeon | reverse complement strand
TGGTGTGCATTACATTGTGGTAGGTCGGTGAACGCTTTGTCCAGTGCCATCATGATGAAGGGAAGATAGGTCAGCTTAGGTTGTTCAGAAGTGCGATCAAGATTCATGTCCTGCCTCATCTGCTCAAGTTCAGTGACATCAATCTCCTCAAAATATGAGAAATGAGGGATCGTCGATACAGAATGCATCATTTGTTCTGCAATCTTTCGCCGCAGCCCTATCACGGGAATCTCAGTCGTGCCGTCGGCTCCTTTCTCTCTCTTTGTTTGTGGAGCAGGTGCCTCTTGTTCTCCCTTCGATTCCTCACCGCTTTCAATAGCATCTAGGTCGTCTTGCGTGATGCGACCTGCCGGACCAGTACCTGTGATTTGTGTCAGATCAATTCCTGCTTTTGTCGCTCTTCGTCGCACGGCAGGCGAGGCCCTAATGCCTCGACTAGCGCTCCTGGTCACTGGTGCCGGTGGACTTTCGCTCTTCTCTTTATTTTCAGCATCTACAACAACCTCTGATTTTTCGGGATGACCTTCTACTTCTTCCACAGGCTTCTCCTCTTCTTCAGACCCTTCTCCATCAACTGTGAGGATGATCAGGGTCGAGCCGACAGGAATCATATCTCCGGGTACTCCGGCGAGTTCGGTCACAGTGCCATTGACACTCGAAGGAATCATCACAGTGGCCTTATCGGTCATCATGTCGACAAGCGGCTGATCCTCAGTAACCTTGTCACCTGTGGCGACGTGCCACTCTACGATTTCCCCCTCGACCACTCCTTCTCCGATATCTGGCAATTTGAATTCGAATGTTCCCATTTTCAGTCCCCCGTTGTTCTTTGCATAGCCGTGATGATGCGTTCGACGCTTGGCATGTACTCCCATTCAAGTGAGTGTGGAAATGGTGTGTCCCACCCTGTGACTCGCTGGATTGGACCTTCAAGGTGCCAGAAACACCGTTCTTGCACGAGTGACAGAACCTCTCCTCCGAAACCAGACGTCCTTGGAGCCTCATGGACGATGACACATCTTCCAGTACGCTTGACAGATGCCTCGATGGCCTCAAGATCGATGGGAACGAGTGTGCGTAGGTCGAGAAGGTGGGCATCCATGCCACTCTCCTCGATTGCTTTCTCGCACACGTGGACCATTGTTCCCCAAGAGATAATCGTGATCTCATCTCCTTCACGAATCGTGCGAGCCTTGCCCAGTGGGACGTTGTAGTGCTCTTCAGGAACCTCTGCTAGATCGTGATTAGCCCACGTCGGAACGTTGTGTGGGTCTCCATAGAAGGGCCCTCGATAGATTCGTTTTGGCTCAAAGAAGATGACTGGGTCGTCAGACTCTATGGCGGACAGTAATAGCCCCTTTGTATCGTATGGATTCGATGGCATCACGACGACGAGTCCTGGAGTATGTGTGAAGTAAGCCTCGGGTGACTGGGAGTGGTAGTGCCCGCCACGAATTCCTCCACCGGAAGGTGTGCGAATCGTGACTGGGGCCGAGTATTCCCCTCCTGAACGATAGCGCAGTTTGGCAAGTTCGTTCGTAATCTGATCGAAGGCAGGGAAGATGTAATCTGCGAACTGAATCTCAGCAACTGGTCTCAATCCATTCATACCCATACCAATCGCTATCCCAGCGATCCCTCCCTCTGCCAGTGGGGTGTCGAAGACTCGGTGTGTTCCGTACTTGGCCTGTAGGCCATCGGATGCACGGAAAACACCACCGAAATAGCCGACATCCTCACCGAAGATCACGACACTATCGTCTTTGTCCAGCGCACAATCGAGCGCCGAATTGACGGCCTGAATCATATGCATGTTCGCCATATCCTCACCTCAGCCCTCCAACTCGTCCTTCTGCTCAATCAGATGTGGGAGTGGTTCGGCGTATACGTCCTCGAACAGGGTCGATACAGGAGGGTGGGGGCCCTCTGCATGAGTCCCATGCTCTTCTGCCTCCTTGTATGCTGCGATGACCTCTTCATTGGCTGCCGCCTCAAGGGCCTCATGCTCCTGGTCGCTCCATATCCCTAAATTCGTCATGTGTTCACGTAGACGGACAAGTGGATCGCCAAGCGGCCAAGCCTCTGGCTCGTCTCCTGGCCGATAGCGTGAAGGGTCATCCGAAGATGAATGCGCCTCTGATCGGTAGGTGTACGTCTCAATCAGAGTGGAGCCATGGCCTGCTCGTGCACGCTCAGCAGCCCACTCAGTCGCCCCCCATACGGCAAGGAAATCATTGCCATCCACTCTTAGTGAGGCGACATCATAGGGTAATCCCCGGGCGGCGAATGACGAGCCACCTGACGCAAGATTGCGGTGTGTCGAAATCGCCCAATGATTGTTGACGACATTGAGGATGCAAGGGGGTTTGTACACCGAGGCGAAGTTGAGGGCGTAATGGAAGTCTCCTTGCGCACTCGTTCCTTCACCTAACCAAGCGACTGAGACGTTGTCTTTTCCTAGATAGGCTGATGCCATGGCCGAGCCAACTGCCTGTGGGAATTGGGTGCCGACAGGGGAGGAGATTGACACGATGTTTCCTTCCTTCCATGAATAGTGGACTGGCATCTGCCGTCCCTTGACGTTGTCTCGAACGTTTCCGATGCAGTGGCAGATCATGTCGACAAGGCTGCGCCCGCGCACAAGTAGGATTCCTGGCTGGCGGTAAGAGGGAATCAGAATGTCATCGTCACGCAGTGCCATGGCTGCGGCGATAGCGACAGCTTCCTCTCCACGGCATTTCATGTAGAATGAGAGCTTACCCTGACGCTGCATGGTCATCATCCGATCATCGAAGACACGCATGCGGACCATCTGTCGTAGGCCTTCTTTGAGAACCTCATTCGAGAGTTTAGGATTCCATGGCCCAACGCCATCGCCGTTCTCATCGAGAACACGAATCAGGCCATGGGCGTGTTCATAGGTCTCAGAGGCAGCACAGGATGGGTCGGGCCGGTCAAGTTCGCCTGCGACCGCATCGATGGCAGGAGTGACTGGAATATCTCCAGGACGCGATGGCGCGGTCGGCACATGTAGTGCAGTGTCGCTGTCCTCAGGATGGCCCACGTCCTCTTCCAATCTGGGGGGTCTCATGTACCTTCCGCGACACTACGACAACCATTCAATCGCTACTGCTTTCAATACCTGAAAGGGCATGGGCTAGCAATTCTTTGGCCTGATACGATGAACGAACAAGAGGTCCTGATGCCACTGCCTTGAAACCGATTCGGCGAGCTTCATCTGCGAGAGCCTCGAACTGTTCGGGAGTGACGAATCGATCGATGGCAAGGTGTCGGCTGGAAGGGGCGAGGTATTGCCCGAGTGTCAGGATATCTACCTCTGCCTCAAAGATGCTCTGCATCGCATCGCTGAGTTCCCCCTCATTCTCGCCAACTCCAACCATCAGACTAGTTTTGGTTCGTATGTCGGGTCGTATCCTCTTTGCTTCACGTAGGATGCTAAGACTCAACTCGAACGAAGCTCGAGGGTCGCGGACGATGTGATCCAACCTTGGGACACACTCTACGTTATGTGCGAACACATCGATGTCAATGCCGTCTAAGAGTTCAGTTAGGGCGTCCATGTTCCCATTGAGATCACTGCACAGGAATTCGATTCGTATCTGTGGACACCGCCGCCGTACAGCGTCGAGGCATGAACGATAGTGGGTGGCACCACCATCTGGTAGGTCATCGCGATTGACAACGGTGATTACGGCATAATCCAGTCCCATGGACTCGACTGCATTAGCCAGCCCTTCAGGCTCATCTGGGTCGAGTGGAGGTGGAGATTTTTTGGTGCCAACGGCACAGAATCGGCAACCACGTGTGCACACTTCTCCAGCGATCATGAACGTTGCAGTCCCATCACTCCAGCATTCGTGGATGTTGGGGCACTGTGCCTCTTGACAAACAGTGTGCAGGCTGTTGCTCGCCACAGCATCGTTGGTGGCACGAAATCGTTCGTGACGCGAACCTGTCGGTAATTCGACTCTCAGCCATGATGGTAGGCGAGTCCTCGGGGGGTCCTTCGCCATGGGTAGGGAGCGGCCGGCCACGTCAAGAGCAGCCATAGGGTCGCTATCATCATGTTGGCTGTGAAGACTAAGAACTACCTCAGTGATGTCCGGTGATGTCTCTGGTGTTCAGTGAGGATGGCTTGGTTGGCGTCATCCATCTTTCTCCTCTCCCTGGCTCGCCAGGATGGGCCGGAGACATGGATGAAGTCCTTGAAGAGGCTTTGAGGGACGCTCGCGCAATAGATCACGCAGGATTCAGTGCGATGGTGATTGAGAATTTTGGCGACACTCCTTTCCATCCTGAACGTGTTGAACCTGTGACGGTTGCAGCGATGTCGCACATCCTTTCTGCTCTGAGGGCTGAATTCCCCAATTCGAGCCTTGGCGTCAATGTCTTGCGCAATGATGCAGTAACCGCTCTTTCCCTTGCAGCCGTTCATGATCTTGAATTCATCCGAGTCAATATCCACGTCGGTGAGCGTCTGACAGATCAGGGCCGCATTCAAGGTCGGGCTGCCGAGACCCTCAGGATGCGACGTGACCTTGGCCTCGATGTGGCCATTCTCGCAGATGTAGGTGTCAAGCATGCTCTTCCGGTCACTGCAGAGGAATTGGCCTTCGAAGCAGCTCATGCTGCTGGACGTGGAGGTGCATCTGCATTGATTGTCACAGGGATGGCGACGGGAGCCGGCGTGAATCTCAGAGAATTGGATGTAGTTCGAACAGCAGCACCCGAAACACCAGTGATTCTTGGTTCGGGGCTTGGCTTGTCCACCCCTGTTGAACTGATGCGCATGGCCGATGGTGCCATTGTTGGATCATCCATTCGAGAGGATGGTCGTGCTGGTTCCCCCGTCGATGAGGTCCGCGCAGCAGAAGTTCGGGAATTCTGGCTCACGGCCAGAGAAATCCCGAGCGCGAGCGAGACTTGATGCCTTCAAAGGTTGGCGGTCATCCATGGCAATGCAGTCAATTGAGGGGCAGGTTGTCCTCGTCACCGGTTCTGCCGTCCGCATCGGCCGAGCTATCGCCATGCATCTTGCTGCAGCTGGAGCCTCGATTGCCGTGCATTGTCATCGCTCAAAAGAGGAAGCTGAACAGACAGCTGCAGAGATTCGTGAGAATGGCGTCAATGCTGAAGTGTTCTGTGCTGACCTGGGCAAGAGCTACGACCGCGAGGTCCTGATTCAACAGGTCGTGGGTGAATTCGGCGGCTTGAATCACTTGGTGAACTCTGCTTCACTCTTTGCTACTGCGAGTTTGGAGGATATCACGGATGAGAGTCTGGGTGAGATGATGGAAGTGAATGCAGTGGCGCCGATCATGCTGATCAGACACGCACTTCCCCATCTTCGCGAGGTGAATGGTAGCGTTGTCAACCTCATCGATGTGTTCGGTGACAGACCATGGCCTAATTACGCACATTACTGCGCCTCTAAGTCAGCTCTTCTTTCTGCGACTCGAAGCCTTGCAGTGGAGTTAGCCCCTGAGATCCGTGTGAACGCGGTCGGTCCAGGAGCCATCCTGTTCCCGGAGTGGGCTGACGAGCAGGACAAGAGCAGAGTCCTGTCGAAGGTACCTCAGCAGCGGCAGGGTGAACCCAGTGAGATTGCCGAGACAGTGTCTTTTCTCATCGCTGGGCCTCAACACATCACTGGGCAGATCATTGCAGTCGATGGTGGCTACGGTCTCCATTCATGATCTCAGTTGTCGTAATTTATCCACGGCCGCCTTGAGAGTGGATGCCGCCTGATCAATCGTTTCTGAAGTCAAGTCAGTATCTATTGTGATTAAGACCGCCCCGTGAGCCGCCTCTACTTGTCCAAGATCGGTCCAGCCCACTGACCCTCCTGTCTTAGCAGCGAGGCAGGCATCTGCCGCAGCGATGTGCAATCCTCGGGCCTCGCAGGTGCGGGCGATGCCTATGGCGGCGATTCCTGGCCAATGTAGCACGACGCCTGGCCCGTCGCCCTCACTCAGGCGCTGAGCACCGATGGTCTCAAGCCGCTCCGTGAATTTCTGTACTGTGGTGGTTCGCCGGTCATATGTATCGGCAGCCTGGATCCAGTGCAACAATCCTCCTGCAACTCTCCAGACGAGTAGAGGATCGACCGGACCTCCGCGAACTGGATCTTGGCCTGTCCCATGGATGGATGGAGTGAATCCTAGTTCAGAGGGTAAGATGATCCAACCTGAAGCAACTGGGCCGCATAGCGACCATCCTGGTATGGTCCAGATCGTGTCAGGGCGAGACCAATCTGGTCGGTGGCCGAGACAGAGTGCAGCGCCGGTATCAATCACCATCCTTTTTGCGGCGCAGACCAGTTTGGGATGCTCATGCAGTGTCTCTTCGTTCCACCATTGCAACGCGACAAGGTCGGCAGTCGATTTCTCAGTTCTGCTGAACCCTGAACAGGAGATGTCACGGCGCTGAAGAGCCTTGACCGCAGCTCGCATGGCTGCTGGCGCTCCGATGTCCCACAAAGCACTGTCACAATTACTAGCCACGCCGCTGATTGCAGTTGAGAGTGCTTCCTCATGTGAAGTTGTCAGTATGATGCGGTGGCTTGCTGGGATGTCTAGATGCCGCCTTAGCAGATCTTTGAGGCCGTCGAGGTCGAAGGATGCCCCTTGTTCAACAGCTTCCTGCATGCAACGCTCTGCCCATGGGTGTCCACGACTGTCAAGGTTGATGTCGGACATCTGCTTCTCCAACTCTCCGACGTCGCGATTCATTCAAAACTGCTGTCCGAATGCAGAGCATGGTCGCGGAGGTCAGCGTCAACATCGGCTCGGCGACCGTCACTGCATCTGACTCGCTGCTGAGCGTTCAGTCAGGTGGTTCTTCGAAGCAGTGGAAGCGCCTACAGATCACTGAACTCGGTTCAAGGAAGCGTGGGGGTTTGTTCCCAGCCGCTACGATGTTCGTCCGGTTGGGAGACACGACAGAAGATGTCATCTCAGGCCGAGAGTCGGACATTCTGGCAGCATTGGAGACTGTGGCAGCCGCTCTCTACGTTCGTTTTGAGGAGCACACCGGTCGTTCAGTCGAGTCAGATGAGCATGGTATGAATGTACCAGACCAGCTCAAGACGTTCCCAAGCCGCTGGCCTCGCCCTCAGCGTCTTCCTTCAATGGAGGTCGAGTTCAAGAAGGCAGACGATGGCTTTGAACTCCAGTTGCCATCGACGATCACTCCGATGTTCTGGGCCCTTTACCTGGGCAGTAATTCAGTTGCACTTCTCTTGGCCCTGGCCGTCTCTTTGTTCAATCTGGGAGGTATCAACCCCGCTCTTGTCCTGCTACCACTGCTCGTTCTCGTGCATGGGATCTGGTACGTGATTAATGGTCAGACCAACGTGCTTGAGACCAACCACACGGTTCGTATCACGTCGAGCGAGATTGTTGTTCATGGACGAATACTCAACACTCTGGCAGGTCAACCTGTCAGGTACCCTTTGGATGAGTTTCGAGACCTCGACGTCACGACTCAAGGACGGTTAGCCTTCCTGTTCTCCGACCGCCGTCTTAGTTGTGACCTCCCCCGCCTTGAAGGTGAATGGGTGGTTGGCGAGGTAGCTCACCGATTGCTGGAGATGTTCGCTGGCGATGAGGAGTCTGAGTGAAGCATTGCTAAGTGCGATTCGCTCTCACCATGACACTGCTATCATGCCCAGATAGGTGCAGGGGGCAGGATTCGAACCTGCGAACCCCTTCGGGACCGGATCTTAAGCCCGGCGCCTTTGTCCAACTCAGCCACCCCTGCTGCTCCCCGCGTGCTCGTGTTCCTGTATCAACTGAACGATTCGCGCTCGCCTTCTGCGAAGCGTTTTGAAGCATCACTACAACTCGCTGATGATGAACAGTAACGTGCAGCCCCGTTGGGCCAGCATGGTGTTGGTGTTTCTCTTTCTGGCCAGCGCATTTCCATTCATGACCTCTCTTGGCGACGTGGACCGGGTCTCTGTACCTCATGTCCTTGCACCCGAGCCATCCCATGCGGGTACTGTATTCGATTACATCCTCTATCTTGATTCGGCCCGTACAGGGGCCGACGGAGATGGCCATTTGACGACCGTTGAACCTGAAGGCTCGGACAGTGAGGAAGCAGATGCTGCTGATGAGGAGGGCTTGGAATTCAGGACTGATGAGTTGGACGCTTCAATCACCATACATGGTGAGTGGCAGTCTAGTAGTAACCGATATGGCATTGAATCCTACATCTTTTTGCGCCACCGCGGTTCGAATTCGACTGCTGACTATCAGTTCAGTCTTCAGATAGAGGGGGATAGCGGGGCCACTGAGATTGGAGTGGCCACTCAAGATGTAGAAGGTTGTCCGGCCTGGCAGACGAATTGTGGATACAGTACATACCCTATCCGTCTGAAGTTCGATGCAGGCATCAGTGAAGTCGTCATTCCTGCAGGATCCCGACTTCTCCTCAGAATTTCAGCCGACACGACTTGTGAAGGCGGGGGCGGGGGTTCGATACCATCTCTTCCAGCAGACTGCAGTGCGCAGGTAGCGTGGGGCGACATCGACAGTTCGACTGAGTACTCGAAGATGGAAATCCGTACTCACGCCTTGGAGACATCATCTATCAGCCTATACCGTGACGACTCGACTCACAGGTACAAAGAGGAGGTCTCTGAGGTTTATCCGAATGATGATATCGAGTACCGAAAACTGTTCCTTTCTCTTGATATCCGCTCGGCCTTCGGTGTGGTCGACCTGCGTCGTGTTGAACTCTCGTTGTATAACCCCGATGCTGGAAAGGACCTCATCCCTTCTGAACACCGGATCATAGATCTGGATAATCTGGCGAGTCAGGGCCGCTCACTCGTCTATGAGTTCAACTGGACATACGGTTCCAATGAAGATGTGGGGTATTACACGCTGACAGCTCTGATCAGGGATCAGCGTGACCACCAAGTCACAATACAACGAACTTATTCTGATAGTTCAGTCGACCACCCGCTGACAATCACTGAACATGGAGTCAGGTCTTCGATGACCAACTCCTCCTCTGATATCATCCATATACCTCCTGGAAGTTTCACATCCTTCGGCGTTCGTCTTCGCCACGTCGGAGACCTCAGCCTGACACAGACCGTACGTGTGAACCTCATCTCTGTATTCGGTAGTGATTGGACGGTGAGTGTCCCTGCAGATGAAATCACGCTCGACTCCGCACACAGTTCGGTGACTCGTGAAGTGACTATGACAACACCCGATGACTTAGCAACGATGCCCTCTGACCAGACCTTCCGCTTACGTTTCGACATTTATGTTGATGATTCTAAGGTGGATGAAACGTGGGGTAACTGGTCGATGCAGAAGGTAGATGTCCATGCCGCTCCTGTTGTTACTCTGTATCATGATGCTGAGTTCACGCAACCATTCTACAATTCAACCCGTTCTGCTGAAGACAATCAGCTGACGAATCCACTTCCTATCGAAGCAGGAAATACGTCCACGATTCACATGCGTGTCTTCAACGCAGGGTATGATAGTGACCCGTTCAAGATTGGACAAATCCAGAAGCCATCATGGGCAAATCTTGAATTCTTTGATTCAGAAGCCGGAGCTGAACTTCCAGCGGATGACTCTGCAATAGGATATTCGATCAGGGAACTCGGGCGTTTCGAGGCCATTGAGATTCGCATACGAATTGAAGCCCTGAGTGTCGAGAGCAACGTTCTAATCGATGATCTTGGATTCACTGTGAGCAATGCCGATAACCTCAGTTATGAATCATCGATAGGTCTTCAGCTTCAGCGTACGTACGGGATGTTCGCCACAGTTGTATGGGATAACGATGGTGATTCTTCCTTGGGTAATGTCACAGGCATCACTGCCGGTGATTCTTCATCGGTGGCAGAATTCCGTATCCGCGCCACATCGGTGAGGACCGATGATGTAGAGATTGATTGGAACTTTATTCGGGTTGAGGACATCGCTGCTAATCGCAATGGAGATGACGATCTGACACAATGGGATTTTGAATATCTCGATGCCACTATGTCCGATCCTTTCGATTTCCCACTCACCTTGTCCAGCGGTTCATCCGAGGAGTTCGTTGTTCGGATGCGGCCGGATTCACTAGCTAGGGCAGGTGAGCATATTGTGGTGCTTCGATTCGAACAGGCTGACGATTCGACTCGCGAATTCGAATTACAGGTCATCGTCGATGTCGCGATCGGTATGCCTCAAGTCCGTTTGATACAAGGTACTGCAAATGTCGAGGTCATGAGTGGCCAAGCTATGGATTATGAATTCGAGATCAGGAATGATGGCAATGCCATGGTCATCTTCGAAGTTGAAGTGGAGGACATTCCTATTGGATGGAACGTTGAGGTGAGTCCTACCTACATCCCCCTTGATCCTAGTGAGGGGCAGGCAGTCAGCATCTCAGTAGCCACTGCTGAGTGTACCAGGGCTGGTGTGACTGAGCAGTTGAAGATCGTCGCTAAGCCGACGATCAGCATCCTTGGCGATACGACGACCTCGTACAATCGTTCTCAGGCCTACGAGGAGATCCTTGAGATTAAGACCATGTCTCCGAAGGGTACGGATGGCCTGAGGTGTGAACTCGTTAATCCTCGGGCTGAGACGATGATCTTCATTGGAGCAGGCCTTCTGGTCCTCGTCGCCAGTGTTGCTCGCCGTGGACGGCGCCCTGTAGCTCCTACGGTAGTTGAGACGTCGGCTGAGACAGCAGTTGAGACAGCGGTTGAATCAGAGGTGATTGATTTCGATCAAATCGAGGCTTCAATCAGTGAAATCGAGGATTTTGAGGACTTGGATGGATAGAATCTAGGCCCAAGTTGTCCGAGCATCGCTCCATTTCGCTTAAGTGCCCCTTCCGAGTGGTGGAGACGTCAGCCATGGCTCGGTCGAATCTCTCTCATCTCCGTTTTCGGAGTGTTTCCCTTGTCATGGTCATGCTGCTCTCTATTCTCACGCCGGGAGCATCCGCTGCTCTGCCCAATCCTTCCTTCAATCCAGGTACTGACTCGGATAATGATGGTCTGAACTCCACGATTGAGAGCAGGTACTCTTCGACGAACACAGGTTATACCCTCTCTGATTCAGATCCCGACTCAGATGGCGATGGTCTGCCCGATGGCTGGGAATGGTACTGGGGCCTGAATCCCTTTGACAGATCCTCGCCCAATGGTACGTGGGATGACCCCGACAATGATGGTGTGACCAACTTTGAGGAGTACTCCTACGGCTGCTCTGCTGTACAGGGCCCAGCGCCCACAGGGAAGTTCGCGAAATTCTCCTGTGGCGGTACAGTGTGGGAGCTCGTGGATGATAATTCGAGCGTGGGTTCTTTGGTCAGCTACATGCCCGCCTACCCTAATCAGGTCGTACCTCCTAGTGGTAATGCGAATGGTAAACTTGAGAATGGTGTTTGGTGGAATGGCACTGCGCCAACCAATGGCTTTGACGAAAGTTATGGGACCAAGATAAGAAGGTCTGGGGGATACTATACGACTCATCTTGCGACAGATCCGATTGGTGACATCTGCCGCAATAATTTCGATGACGATGGTGACGGCCTGACCGATTTGAATGACAACATACCCCCCATCCATGACGGTGATGCAGCATGCAACGATGACGATGATGATGGGGATGGACTGGTCGACGAGGATGTCGATGGTTACGATAGTGATGGCGATGGGATGAATGATGGCTGGGAGATCGAGCACGGCTTGGATCCAACCAGTCCCGCTGGTGATGACGGGGCTGGCGGCGATCCCGACAATGATGGTCTGATCAATATCTTCGAGTACATCAACCCACCTTGGTCCATCGGGACTTGGTCTGACAATAATGGCTGGTTGATCTCCCAATACGTTCCAGGTCTTGCGACCAACACCTCTGCTGAGCGAACCCACCCGAAGTTCGATGGTCTTTCGACAGGATTCTGTCGTCCAATCCGTGATTCAAACAATGATCCTTCTAATTGGGCCAACTTCGGTCGCCCACTCACTTCTGCATTCAACTCTACAGCACCTGGCACTGCATGCGCTGAGTTCCCAGCAGTCACGGATTCGATCAATTCGACAGACCCGAATGTGAAAGATACTGATGGTGATGGCCTGAACGACAGTCAAGAGGTTCACATCTATTTCACCGACCCCACGGATAACGACACCGATGACGATGGGCTTGAGGATGGCATTGAGGTTAACGGAAACTATGGTGGCACCAAGAACAGCCCGGCAGGTCTACCTAGTGACCCGCTTGCTGAGGATACAGATTCTGACAAATACTTCGATGGAGATGAGGACGCTGACCATGATGGTAATTGGACGCAGACGGGTGAGACTGACCCGAGAAATCCAGAGAGTGATGATGATACCGACGGGGATGGAATTCCCGATCGTGTCGAGAACAACTCTGCCTCAATGACCGGCCTGAGTGGATGTACCCTCAACTATCTCGAACCCGATACTGACTTCGGTGGTCGGAACGACACTGTAGAGAGTGGGATTACGAATGATTCAACTCTTGGTTGGATTGGGCCGAGCTCGCCCACAGGATACAACCCCTGTGACTATTGGACTGCTAACTTCACTGCCAGTCTGTCATCTGCCAGTGTAGGATCTCCTTTCACTGCGACATTGAATGATACAACTCTGATCAATCCAGATTGTGGTGAGAATGAGAATGAGGCCAAAGCCAGTGGCTGCACTGGTTGGTTCGACGATGGGACTCGCTTTGCCTACTGGGACCTAGGTGGTGCAGGTGCAAGTTCCCTTGAATTCAACGTGAGTGCCTCTGGAAAAACGTCGATGATCGTTGGTAATCTGTCATGGTGCTGGTTCCATACGCATAACGCGAATAACCCTTCACTCCCTCAATATAGGGACCTCAATCGGGCGATTGCTGGCTGGGACGGATACTGCGATGACGATTTCAGAGATACTGATGGGGACAATTTGACCGATGAGGTCGAAAAAGGCACCAACGCGGTCAATCCAGACACCGGGGAATCGTATCTGCGCTCAAGTTTCGATTCTAGGGATTCGGATGGTGATGGAGAGTGGGATGATAGCGAGATCACGCGAGGAACTCCTGCGCGTAATCACACCAAGTACAATATTGGTCTCTCCGCTTGGGAAGTCATTCTCAACGCTTGGTGTGAGAATGGTATCGACACTGACGGCGATGGTCTTTCAGATACCTTCGAATTGAGTAATAGCACTGAGCGCAACGGCGATAGCCCTGGTGCACCAGGTTACAAGGAAGATATCCTCATCGATGACCACAGTCAGGGCATCATGCGCTATGAGCCAGGGTGTTCGTACGGGAGTCAGCCTTGGCTCACTGCAAATGGATTGACTGCCTTTGAGCAGGCCAAGACCTCAGATTATGCCACGAACATATCTTCCCGGGATACTGATTTTGGTGGCGTGAATGATGGACAAGAGTTGATTGATGGTATCGATTATGGTTTCGAACCAAATCCAGAGAGTAACCCGTTCGATGACATATTGCCACCTGATGATGATGGCGATGGCCTTTCGAATTCAGTCGAGGAGAATATCACTGGTACCAATCCATTCGATGCCGATACTGATGGCGGAGGTGTCAACGATGGTGAGGAGTATCTGAAGGGTACGAACCCGTTGGACCCATCTGATGATTACATCCAGATCGGTGTTGTCCCAGTCTTCTATGCTAAGCCCACTGCGGGTAACGTGGACCTGGCCATCACTCATTATTGGCGTCAAGACACGATGTATGAGTATTCAGGTACTGCATTCATGCAAGTTCCTGGATCGTTGGTGTATGATACTGATATCGTGGGTGCCAGCTCGAACACGACTTGGCTTGCGGATTCTTCGGCTATTGCTTCATCAGAGCTTGTGACCTGGGAGATCACCGAGGCGGGTGGTTCGGGATGGGTGCTTCAGACTCTTGCTAATGGGAATACCCTCAATCTTTCACTTCCCGCCCCTTGGAATCACCAAGAAGTCACCCTCGCAGCACCGAGCTCTTCAGGTGGCCAAACTCTCGACAGGCTCGATTGGCACCGCGATGTTCAGATGAGCAGCCTTGGCTCAGAGGCCAATCTGATGACGATCACATATATCGC
>PAZI01000051.1 GCA_002715545.1 Methanobacteriota archaeon | reverse complement strand
GGCAGAGCATGGCGTTGTCGTAATGTTCGAACGGTGCCTGACGTGGACATTGTTGGAACTCCCGCTAAATCAAGAGTTGATAGCGCATCACCCAATTGCTCACGCAACACCCGTACAAGGAGGACACCAACACCGGTCTCAGAATGTGTCAATCCAAGAACACCATGATCCAAATCTCTAAGCACGCTGTGGACTGTTTCAGCTGACGGAGGGTCTGGGCCGCAGGCGACCCATCGCCATCTCTTTCGCCGCACACCCATGACTCCCCATGGGGAGAGTGATATACAATCTCCCATGTCTATCTCCGTGGACGAACTCGATTCGAAGGGAGACAAGCCCTCTGACACCGAAGTCCCAAGCATAGATCTCGACGAGTCCAATGTTATGACACTGCGGAATCTTGTTGGAACATTGCTTGCTCGTGAAACAATAGCACATGTCATGCTAGTTGTTTCAGCATCTGTGGCCATTCACACGTTGACTCGAATTGGAATTCTGTCGCTCGATACAGCTGCTGTGATATTTATCTCACTCTCAGTCGCATATTCTTTGACTGCCGTTGCTGCACAGCACGAAGGTATTGGGCGCATGATTCGGGCCAGTCCAGTCGCTGGCGGTACCAGAGTACTGACTGCTGTTGTTGGTTCCTTGCTCATGCCAATCATCATTGCAGGTGTCATCGCAGGTACGATCCTTGCCTCCATCTCGGGAGATGGAGTTCTCAGCATTGCTGGAACGATGCATGTCTTCCCATGGCTGCTAGCGATCATGTTCTGCGTTTGGTCACTGATGCAAGCTGCTGCCTTCCGAGTGCCTGCCGAAACCATGACCATGAAACTGGCACCTCTCAAGGTCGGTACGAACGATTTTGATTCAATCAGATTTCGGCGCCAAGTCATCATCATCATCGTCATTACAGCAACCATATTGCACATCTTGTTCTTCTCAGTCAAACCATGGATTGACCCGACAAAGGAATCGTTGTCATGGTTTCAGGCAATAATAATGGGACCTGAAGGGGCATTTCCCTTCAGTGGTCTAACGTTCGTTATCACCTGTGGGATTATCACAGACCTTGTTCTTCGACGACAGACAGGCAGGCTCAACGAGCTCGGGTCCCATAAATCTGGCCAGAGACGTGCCCTAGTCTGGTCCATCATCGTCCTTGGATTCGTTGCATGGCATCTATTCTCATTCCATCGTAAATTCATCCTTGGCAGTGACGACATCATCGAAATTGCCGAGGAGGTCATCCTCATGATTATCACCGTGCTGAGTGCGATGTGGGCACTGTCCAATCGAGCAAAGGGCGACATGCACTTATTCACGCCCATGAATGCAGTATTCTGGGCCACCGCCTTTGCCTACGGATACGCAGGGAGTATCTCGATCATCAGCAATGGATTGTTAGGAGGCGAACTGAACCCCATCCAAGCCCTTGGCATGGGTCATCTTGTTACTGCCATCGGCTTGTGTGCAGTACATGCTTCGGGAATTGATAGATTCCGCATACAGATGGATGAGTGTTCAACCACAGGCAGCTGACAATCAGTCAACTGATCACACCTACTATTCTCGCCTCGGATTCCAATTCTCTATCAAGTCGAGCTCCGAGGATCACAGTTGCATCATCTGCTAAGAAATCCGTGAAACGGTCCGCGATGGCGTCCAGTTGTGCCACTGTCAACCAAGCACCACCCTCAATGTGCAGCAGACATGTCGTACACTCTCCGGGCACTAGGGACTCCAGTGGACTCTCAAGTGCTGTGCGCCACAAACGGTCAACATCGGCAGCGTCACCGGTAGCACAGATCAAAGTGCTACGCGACTCGCCCCTCGCAACGATTGTGCGAAGATCAGATAGATCCAGATTTATCAGTCCTTGACGCGCGAGAGTCGTACATAGACCAGACACCATGTCTGGAATCCACCCCGCACCACCTAACCAATCAAGTCCTCTTTCATGACCAACCTGGCTCAACCTGTCGAGGCGAATCTCAATACAAAGATCGAGGATTTCGCGAAGTTCCGGCAGTGTAGCACGAGCTCGGTTCAAGCGCTCGGGCTGGTATGGAAATGGCAATCCAACAAGCCCGATGGTCAATGTTCCTGAACGGTTCGCCCGTTGTGCGATCACAGACATGGCGCCAGTGGCCGACCCACCACCTAGTGCCCCTACTAGGATGAGCAAGTCAACGTCAACCAATAGATCATCCAGCAAAGGGACATGCTCTTCCATGTGAATTCGGCCTAGATCCGGCACACCCGCCGTTCCTACACCTACAAGACCAGGATTTAGTGGAATCCACTGCGCTGGGGCGGAGGGTTCTGACTCGGGATCACTATCAATCACTAAGATATCGACGATATCTGGAGACACTGCGCCCATGGCTGCAGCCCAAGATGCGCCAACCCCCCCAACGCCACAGATAAGGATAGAACCGGGTTGCATCGCCCCAACTCAGTCAGAATCCAACCATCGCTTGTATTTCCGCCGCTCATCACGCGCCCATGCATTGTCTGGCTCAAGTAATAGAACTCGATCATAATATTCGACTGCCTTGTCGTATTCGCTGAAGTGACGGCCGTGCAGATGGCCAAGATTCGCTAGCACCGGGACACAATCTTCGTCCTCTTTGAGCATGGCGAGAAAGAGGCTCTCAGCATCATTCAAGCGGCCGACTTCCATTGCCTCCTCTGCCTCATCTAGTGCCTGCAACTGATCCTGACTCAGACCATACGTATTCTTGAACGGAAGGTCGGACATGTCATTCTCCATTCTGTCGTCGCTCATATGTGTTCAGGCACCACTCCACCAACATAGGGGCATTCACTGTAAACCTTTATTGAGGCTATTTCCGAGGGCTGAGTGCTTATCATGGTGCATTTGAGCGGGGCGCGGCTTGCACGTGCCGGACTCCTAGTCCTCATGGTGCTTCTGCTTCCCGTTTCTATGGCATGGCCAGGCGGTATCGCCGGGGAGGTCGACTACAATGGCGAAGTCAGTGAAGTAACGATGGCCGGTTGTCTGTGTCATGCCGAAGCGTCGAGTGATGACGTCACAATACTGCTTGACGGAGTCCCATACGCATACACGCCAGGAGAGACGTACTCGCTGACCCTACAGATTGTAGGAGGCCCTGAACGAGGAGCTGGTGGGACGAGCCAGTCTGCTGGATTCTCAATGCGCACGACACTTGGTCAACTCATCCCAGCAGACGGCAACACTCAGAACTGGGAAGGCGATGCTACGCGATTGACCCACACCTCTGCCGGTTCAGCCTACAGCAATTCAGATAGGCTTTGGTCCTTCGACTGGACCGCCCCAGCAACCGACGAGGGTTTGACGCGATTCTATATCGCAGGCAACAGCGTCAATGGAGACGGCAACCCTACAGGCGATCAATGGAACAGACTCAATTTCCCAATCCATCCAGAGAGTGAAACAAGCCGAGAAGGCACTCGAATGGTATTCGTTGGTACCGGAGACGTCAGCCCACCTGAAACCGAGCATGAAACAGACTTACACGAGATGGGGGCTAAACTCAGAGCCCACTGGCTTGGGCTTCTCGGATTCGCTGCCGTCCTGATTACACTCTTATTCTGTGGTCTCATGCTCCGCTACGGTTTCAGTGCCAGTTACAAAGGACGTTCCAACCTTCTCAGACTTCGTATCAAGACCCTGAAGCGAGGTGATCAATGATGTCAAGTGACGACCACGTACGCAGGCTGCTTGAGCAGGTTGCATCGGGCGATGTCAGCGTAGAGGATGCACGTACCGCCCTTGAAGGTACAGAATTGAATGAGGAGACCTATCTGGCTGCCGTTGAGCATGGAGTTTTCAATCAAGCAGAACCAGGCACGATCGTCAAAGCAGCCTTGGCTCCATCTGGAGCCAGCGGGCTAGTCATTCTGACGCTAGTATGGGGAATATTCTGGGTCGTCCTTTGGACCGGCGGAGCCACTTATGGTACATACAAGGGATGGGATCAGCAATATGTAGCGTATCAATTCGCTATGACCCTAGTGACATTAATCATCATGGGAATTGTCTACATGAGATTCGTCATGCCTGACCTCGTTATCGTCAAGCATCGACGGAACAAATACGTCTCACCAAAGGATCCAGAGTCCTGGCAGGAATACAAGATATGAGGTGAGTGATTGGCAGAAGAATATCGCTCAGCACCCAATGCAGACGTGGGGGGACAACCTAGCGATGATGAAGGAAGAGTCCACGTTGACCGAAGACAGTTCATGCGCTATGGCATGACTGCCTCAACTGCCGTCTTTGCAGCCAGCCTAGGTGCAGTGGGGTATGCCACAATCCTGATGCCAGGCGGAGGAGGAGGGGCAGGAGACCTCGCAGTGAAGTACTGGGTCCCAAAGGGACAAGAAGATTCAGCATGGTACGCTGCAAGTCATAATCAAGTCATGAAAGTCAGCGAACTCAAAGACGAGGCTAACAAGACCACAACTAAGATGTCAGGTGCTGCAGGGGTGTGGAACGGATTACCCGTCATTGTTGTCCATATTCCTGATTCACTAAATGCTGGAACACCTCTTGGAGATAACAAACCTCGAACTCAACTCATGGAAGGTGTTGACGCCACTGGAAAGATTGTAGGCCACGCTGCTGATTACGAAGGTGACCCAGCAATACCGCATGATGATATCGCAGTGATTTTCGGTCGCTGCCCACATTTGTGTTGCATCCCAGGTTGGCAGCTGGTGAGCAACAATTTCACCGCTGACAATTGGACTGCAGGAGGCACTGATTCAGGAGGATCCAAGTTATTCTGCATATGCCACTCGAGCCGCTTCGACCCAACAGCTGTCGAAGTGAACCAAACTTCGAAGGGAATCCAATACATTGGCATCAGGAAAGCAGGGGGGCCAGCGCCCGTAGGCCCGGCACTGATTCCATTTGACATAGAAGGCGACACCATCGTCGGCCGGACCGATTACTTGGAATGGTACACATACTGCGATTGAAAGAGAGGTGAAATCATGGAATTCTTGTTCGTCATACTTTGGCTCTTCATCTCCCTTGTAGTAGTCGTTGTAGCACTCACACTTCGCAAGGAGAGAGAGGAGATGCCAAGGCGTGACATCCTTCGAGCAGTTGAAGCGTCATCGAAGATGGGGTTACCTGAGCGTACGTTCCTGTGGGTATTCTCATGGCTGGACACGCGTTTTCGGATCCAAGATTACTGGGCGATGAGCAGGAACACGTACCACAGCATGCATCGGCAGATGCCAATGACACATGCTGAAAAGTACAAACTCCGCATCATTTGGTACTGGTACCCCCTCTACTGCCTCGGCGGCATATCCTTCTTGGCATTCATCATCCTCGTCGTCACCGGAACTGTCCTCGGCATCTACTATGTGCCGGGTGGAGAAGGCGATCCTAGTCCAGCATATCAGTCGATGCAGTTCATAATGACTGAACTGCCATTCGGTTACATTTTGCGCTCATTACACCACTGGTCAACGCACTTCATGGTTGCATCTGTCTTCCTTCACATGTGTCGAGTATACTTCACTGGTGCATATCGCAACCCCAGGGAGCTCAACTGGATCATTGGAGTAGTCCTCATGGCCCTCACAATCCTCTTCGGGTATAGTGGGTACATCCTGCCGTGGGATGCCTTGGCCTTTGGTGCTGCGACGATAGGCATCAACATGGCAAAATCAACACCCTTGATTGGACCACAAATGGCCACATTGCTGTTCGGTGGCACTTCACTATCAGGGGCAACCGTGACCAGACTCTACTTCATTCACGTATTCATACTCCCCGTCATCGTTACTGGATTGATTCTTGTACACCTATTCATCGTCTGGGTTCAGGGCATAGCGGAGCCACATTGAGGGGGAGGAACAATGGGATTGATTGAGAACTTCGGCCGTGTCGCAGACACATACATCCGAGAGAAGGAACGTCTAACCTCAGCTGATGTTGAGAGAGTTCGAGAACAGACAGGACATCCATTCTGGCCCTCTGAAGTACTGCGAGACACGATTATTTTCCTAGCGATGCTTGCCGTTCTGTGTTTCTATAGTTGGATCATCCCCCCCCCTCTACACAACTCAGCAGACCCGTTCGCACAGGCGGGTTTCGTGTTCCCTGATTGGTATGTGCTGTTCTCCTATGGCTACTTGCGTTGGGCCGAATACCTTCCCCAGTTCGACGTACCTTTGGGCCCGATTGGGGAATTCTTTGGCCAACCCGTGTTCCCATGGAACGCTGCATGGTGGGGCAGTCTTCTCACAGGAATTCCTGTTGGTATCCTTATCCTTCCACCCTTACTTGGTGGCCGGGCACAACGAGGTGTCGAAAACCCTTGGGCTGCGACATTGGGAATGGTCTATCTAGCGCATATATGGTTCATCTCGGTCTTCTCGATCAACATCTTCCTCGACCTATACAACAAGAATCGTTCTGATTTTTGCCAACTTGACGCGCATAAGGGTCTGGCCTGTGGAACTCGACCACCATGGCTAGTCGAAGTATTCAACGTTATACCGTGGGTCTTGACCGTGATACTGATATGGATCACCATCTATTTCCTAGCTCGATGGTTCATGTTACAGACCATCGGTTCGCGGACAACGCCAGCAGTTAGCCGAAGAATATCAGGAGCCGGACTTGCCATAGCGATCATCATTGGAATGCTGACATTCCCTGCCTACGACAACGGCTTCTGGGATTACGGTGGCCTTGGGGCAATGGATGACATAGAGACATTAGAAGGGGATCGCTCTCAGCCAATGGACACAATTGTTGAGGATACGACTGCTTACGCAGTTGAGGGGGATCTTATCCCCGCAGCAGACTGGCTTTCATGGTCGGCATTCCAACCAACAAATAGGTACATTCTGGACTATGCCCAGGTCAATGGAGCCCAATCCAGCTCAGAAGAGAGGAACGCCGCTTCTGAGACTGCTACATTACAAGGCATCTCTGCCACATACAGCATCCTACCTACTGGCAATCAGATAGCTGTCCGGAGTGGGACGCTTGATTCAGTGGGCCAGGATATTGACATTTCTACAATCGACCCTGGAAAATACGAAGTGACGATTACGATATTGGACCCCTCAAGCGACCTTGCTCAGCAAACAATCATCCAACCTCTCACCATTGAACCCATCACTCCTGCTCCAACGATCAGCGTGACTCCTGAACGGGCGATGTCCGGAGCAGAGACCCATCTTGGATCCTCAGGGGAGTTGAACATCACGTGGGAAATTACAGACCTTCCACTAGGAATCGAACATTCGGTCGATTGGAGGCTACTTGATGCCGAGGGCAACATAGCTCAAACCTTACTTGATGACAGAGTGCTCCTCGGCCAGAGTAGCTTTAATGTCGTCACAACCGATACAGGCCTCACCCAGGGCGTTGTGACGATTACGTCCATTCCATCCAGTGCCACCACCTTCAGTGCCGACCTCATCCTCGATGGAACCGTCATCAACTCAGACACAACACCCATCTGGATAGAGGCACCTCCTGAACCTATAGCAGTACTTTGGACAACTCAGAACAACGATACAGGGGCTATCGATTTGATGATTGATATTCGACATCAATCAGACTTTAGTTCTGTACCACAGGTAATTCTCACACATCTGGGTCCTTCAGCCACAGAGTCCGTCCAGTTGATATCACTCATCATGAACGACCCTACTTCCTTGCAACGAAGTAGTATAGTCAGTGATCCAGACACAGGCCTGCATGAGTTCACACTCTCAATACGTGATGGCTCAGACATCCATAGTGAACATATAGTCCAAGTCATGGTTGCACAGGCGGAATTGGCCCCCTCGATTGAGGCTTGGGCCCACGATGCTACTGTCATGCTTCCTCCAGACAGCCCATCTCTCAATGCATCTAGCTTCAACATCCAGGTAGATGCACAACATCTCATCAGCGGCGAGAACTACAACCTTGAACTGAACATAGCCGATAGAACAGATAGCATCACCTTCACTGCATCGGATACAACTCACACGATATTGCTTAGCGAAACACAGATCGGCGTTTTGTGGCGACCCTTTACCTCAGGGACTTACGATGCAGAGGTACGGCTACTTGGCGGAGAAGGCCAGAATCTAGACGTATACAGTTTTGCACTTCTAGTCGAGAACTGGACTGCCGCAGAGCGGCTCCGTGCCAACCTGATTCTCCCTGAAGGACCAAGTGTCGTTGAAGGTACCAACGAACCAATTGGGCTTTCATTACTTACAGAGACACAGCCCGTGAGTGTTCAGCGCAACATCATCATGTCGGGACTCCTACAGATTACGGATGAAGACGTACTGGACACGACCTATGTGGATGTCAACTGCCGTCTATCTGAGAGTGTCCGTAACGCTGGCACCTACGATGTTTCAATTAGCATCACACTTTCAGGAGAAGAGGTAACATCACTGCAAGGCTGCGAGAACAACGTCATACAACTCGACGTTGGTCAAAGGTACGAATGGGTCGCAACGATTACTGCAAGCATCATTCCTGACGCCGATACTGATGTTTTCATCAATCTCATTGCCTACCAGCCACTCCGACTGTATACTGTAGATGGCCCATTCAAGGGTCAGCCAGTGGATTTGAACAATGCATCCCAGATGAACATCATGGGGTGTACCACTGGAAAGCTAGACACCTGCAGCGAAATCATCCTCAACCCTAACTACCATCTCAATCCAAAGAGTCTCGATGCGAAATTGATCTACAGTCTGTTCATTCCGTGCCTAGGTGTCGGGGCAATCGTGTGGGTAGTCATGCGAGGCATGGCACGAGGATACGAGTATGAGATGAACAAATGCTACGGTTGTGACTTGTGCGATGACGCATGTCCTGTTCGCTTGTTCAATGGCGGGGACAAACTCAACATCATTTACAACACTTGGAACAACGAACATGATGGTGTTCCAATGTATTCCTGTCTAACATGTGGAGCATGCACTAGTGCTTGCCCGCAACTCGTAGATTACGACTCTTACGTCGATATTCGGCGCAACTTGGTAGTAGGAGGACCTGCTTCTGCTGAAATTCCGCACACAGTTCTCCAGGCCGTGCTCTCCGCTGAGGCCGAAGATGATTCTAGTTTCGTCTCAGTCGAAGATTATCCGATTGATTCGAATGTCGGCTATTATCCAGGATGTGTCGATTACATCGATCAAGAGATGGTTTTCAGCCATGTCAATGAGGGTGAGATGAATCTGGGGGATAGCACGGATGCTGCGTTCAAGATTTTTGACGCCATGGAGCTGGATGTAGCATACTTAGGACGCGACCTTCTGAAGTGCTGTGGCCATGATCAGAAGTGGCAAGGTATGACCGAAGTCTTTGAGAAACTCAAGGCGTATAATCAGAAGAAAGTACAGGCAACAGGTATCGATACACTTGTGACATCCTGTGCCGAATGTTTCCGCACTTTCGCGAGAGACTACGAACTCGACCAGGTCAAGGTCATGCACACAACAGAATACCTCCTTGAGTCAGGTATAGACCTACAGATGATGGCACCAGAAGGAACGACAGTCACCTACCATGACCCATGCAGAATGGGACGGCAAATGGGAATCTATGACGAGCCACGCGAACTGATAGGCAAGGTAGAGAACGTCGAACTAGTCGAGATGGAGCATTCTGGTGAAGATGCCTTGTGCTGTGGAGTATCATCGATGATGGCGTGCAATGAGAACAGCCGCCTGCTACGCGTGACAAGGTTTGACGAAGCCAAGGCAACGGGAGCAGAAGTGATGCTGACATCCTGCCCGAAATGTGTCAGTCATTTCGAATGTCTGAAGTTTGAGGGAGATCCCCGTCACGACGTGGAGATACTCGATGTCGTCAGCTTCCTTGCACGCCAGATAGACTCAGAGGGAGTCAATGGCAACTCGTGAACAAGTCCTGGAACGGCGCTCCAAGCAATTGGAGCACATCCGGCAAACACTAGATGAAGCACATGCCGAGCGGGCCGAGACCATAGAAGGTGGCGAGCATATGGTCGCCTTTGTCATCGAGAATGCATGTATCGGCTGTGATCAATGTCTGTTGGTATGTGATGACGATGCTATAGAGATGTATCAGACACCACTTGTGACATCGAATCTAACGATTGACAACAACCGAAAAGCTAGGATTCTGCGTGATCCATGCACAGGCTGCCGATTATGCGTTTTGGCATGTCCAACAGATGCCATCAAGATGATCGAGCGCTGAACCAATGTTTGCCATCGCACAGTAAGATAATTCAAACGACTGCAGGAGACGAATGAACATGGCTGATTCCAAACAACCAACACCGCTTAGATTTGGTGCCGAATTTGGACCAGTACGCCCTCCAGGTACGACTGGTGTGTCATTGTCGACCTTCAAATCGATGGTATGGGTCTCGAACATCGGGGGACTGCTGCTGGTCGTCCTCGCCCTAGAGATGATGATACAAGGGAGGCTTGGCTGGTCACTTGCCAGCCTTCTTGCTGGAATTGTGATTGCTCTGTTCCCTTCGAATTACGAGATTGTGGGCATGGAAGAGGAATAAGCATCGACTTCATCAGCCATAGCCAGCATCGAGAGTTCTGCGATGATTCTGTGAATGGGAGAAAGTGAATCCAAACAGGTAGGAACATACTCAGACGATGGAGTATTCAGGTTATCATGATCGCTATACTTGTGATTCAGGCGAATAAAGGCCCCTTGAGCAGTGCCATTCGCACAGTACAGAACTGATTCACCAAATGCTTCACCCATCATCTGACAGGTTGGTATCCCTTCCTGGAGCACGAAGTCCTCGACCTCTTGACCACCGCGACCATAAGTGAGTCTACCGAGCTTACGCTTGCTCATTCCAATGAGTTCTGCACCCGCAGTGACAGTTAGAATTCCAAGACCATATGTTCCACGATCATTCTTCACGAACACAGATGGAGTCTTCCTCACACCATAGTAGTCATAGCGCTCTTGAACTTCTTCAAGAATCTGATCGATGCTTGCGGCCATCATCTCTAAACAAATATCCTGTGCCAAGCATTTCTCACCTGAGAAAGACCAGACGGGCGACAACAACCACGGATCAATATCGAAATCCGAAGCAAAATTTTTGACGTTGGCATCCAAAAGAGTCTGGTGGATGGACTTGCGCCGATTATGCCAACCCATCACACTAGGGATTGCTTCAAGGCCCGCAGACAATCGAAGCACTCTTCCATCAGTGAGATCACGATTAAGCAAGCACAGGTCAATCTGCTCTCCGTTGACAAAGGGCTTCCCATGCTCGATTGTGAGAAGGTCATAGGAAACCGTACCATCTACGGCAGAAATGCTTCGTCCAGAGATATCGGATTCAGGAACTGCAAGACGGATAGTACGTCCAGTATCCACCAGCAGGGAACGCAGAGCGATCACATTCTGCACGTAAGCAGGGTTACGAGTGAGAGGTTCAGGTACCAAACAGACAGTTTTGGCATCAGGAGCATAGGTCTGCAACCACTCAGCAAGCCCAGCCATACAATTTTCATAATCATCCGAATGAAGGTGATGGAATCCTGCAGGGAATGCATTAGCATCGACAACAGCCACTTTGAAACCTGCATCACGTACATCAACCGAACCGACCAAAGGGCGACGTCGCTCAGACCAAGCGATTTCAAACCAGTCATCGATTTCCGCAATTCGTGAATCACTGAATTGAAGTGATTCAGACAAGAGACGCCCTCGAGTCAACATCATCGCGAACACCCCTCTTGAGCAAGATCCCAGAAGTCACTCTTTGGGGATGCTCCACGAATATGAAGGGCATCGAATAGCGCAAGCCCTATTGCAGTCTCAGGCTCAATCGAGAAGAATGAGGCAAGATGCGGGTGTAAGGAACTCATGCCTTCGACGATGTCTGCAGCCCCATCCAACATGTTCTCGAGGAGCGAAGGAGTTGTAGACCTACCAGCTGGTAGTTTAGGACGCTGAATAATGTGAGGAGGGAGGTCGACGTGCGTTGCCGCTGCCCTTAATGCGACCTTCTCTCCAGCACCGTGACGGCGCTTATCTCCTCCCAATCGCGCTGCGGTTGAGACATGAGTTGCTCCAAGAAAAGGCACTCTAACCTCAACGCCATGAGCCATCGAATGACGATCAACGAGTCTGAGCTGGAAATTACTGAGTTGGCCATGATTCAAGTCGAAGCACTGGATACGATCAAGATCGCGACACACATGCACTGAGTCATATCTACGAGCAGACTCGGGAACATCAAGAATATCGAAACGAGTGGAGACTGAGACACCATGTTCACTCGGTCCTGAATATCGTGGATAGCCCGCGTGTAATTCATCAGCACCCTGACCACACAGGGCGACTTTGTGAGAGTGACCAACTTCTTGGAAAAGCGGATGGAAGAACGCCACAGTGACATCCAAATCCTCACCATGGTGAACAAGATCCACTATGGCTGAATCAAGTCCATCCTCATCAATGAACGAGGTGCGATGATCCAAGTCAAGATGTTGAGCGACCTCAACGGCAGCGACGTAATCGGGATTATCCTCAGATTCCGACACAGTCCATGCAGTCATGCGTTCGACATCGCTCGAGGCTTCAACTGCGAGAGAGGCGACGAGGCTTGAGTCTAAACCTCCCGATAAGACCACACCTACGTCCACATCAGCCATGAGGCGATCACGAACACTCGAGCGTAGAGAAGAAATCATTTCTGTCGAGGAACCATCGGTCCAAGGCAGCGGTACAAAACTGAATGGAGAAGGAAGAGCAAAAGACACTAACTCTGCCTCACCTGCATCAGAGATTTCCCAAACCTCTATGCCTCCTTGTGGAACTTGTTTCACATCTTCAAAAAGAGTCGTGTCATCGAGACAGTACTCCCAAGCAAGCCGCTCAAGAAGAACATGAGAATCAAGCCGAAGCGTGAAACCAGGAATTTCTCGGAATGCCTTGGCCTCAGATGCAACCCAGAGACAGGAGGACGATTCAACTCTATGAAGGGGCTTGATGCCCCAGCGATCGCGGGCCAGAATCATCTGCCTGTGACGCGGATCCCACAATGTGAATGCGTACATCCCATCTAACCGGCTCACCCACGCTCGATGTTGTTCGGCAGTGGGTGGCGTCCGAGTACCAGAAGTATGTTGCTCATGCAATGCAAGAATGGCCTCTGCATCCGAATCTGTGAGCCAGCTGCGTCCAATGAGTTCCTGACGAATGGCATTGTGATTGTAGATCTCACAGTTTGCAGTCAGAACCGCTCCATGGTGCCCGACCATAGGCTGAGTCCCATTATCCAACCCAACAATAGAGAGACGAGCATGGGCCAATGAGCACCATTCATCCGTCCAATTTGATACTGCATCGGGTCCACGATGCACCAGATGTCTAACAAGATCCTTAGCATCGAGCGGAACATCAGCTCCGAGAACCGCTGCGATACCGCACATGGCATGACCCGTATCCTGCTCCTTATCCACCTTGCGCAGGACTCTGTTCAAGACAACCATGGACGGAGCATCAGTACCACAACCAATGGAACAATCATCATCGACCCATTATCATCCAGCTTGCTTATGCGAAGTTGTTCTGACCAAGCTGTCAAGAAAGCCATTGGAAGGCAAAGCAACCATGGAGTTCCAAGGGACCAAGAACACAACATCCAAACGAACAATGAAACAACAAAACATCCGATTGTAGCGTTCTTTGAACTCACTCCAGCCCTGCGCAACTCCCCTGCAACAGGATCAGCAAAGGTCACTGCAAAACAAATCGGGAGCCCCAGTTCGGGACTATCTGCAAGAACAAGTAGGACCGAACCCATGCTCAGAGCACCCCATACCAGTGCACTAGGTTGCTCGACCTCGTAGGTTCTCTGACCGATCACTGTGATGTTCATCCTCATCCTAATGATTTCAGCTACAAGGAACACAATCATCACGATACTTGTGAGTTGAAACGCAGTAATGTGAAGCGCACTCTGAACCTCTTCTCTTCCATAGTAGAACAGGAGAGGTGGTCCACACATCGAAACATGGGTCAACCGGCGCAAGTAATGCCCGGCACGACCACCTACGGTGGTCTGGGCATGATCGACAACAGATGTTGGAAGTTCACCATCTTCCATCGTCTTCTCTCCCATGTGGTCACGACCAGTTCTCGGCTACATCTTCGACCGTCCGCTCACCTTGGACGATCATATCCAACCAATCATCCAATTGTGGTGAGCAAAGAAGGCGATGCTCAACCAGACTGCACAGTGCTTCTCTAGCACGTAACCTCAACCTATCACTTGATGGCTGAATCGAGAGAGCTGCTTCAAGAAGTGGGGCTATACCGACTCCAGTCAAAGCCTCCGTCAACAGGACAGGCACACCACCTCCTGAGATTTCTAGTGAATGAACAATGTCGTCACGAACCATTTCAGCCCCTCCAAGATCGGCCTTATTGACAACAACGATATCAGCGACCTCCAACACGCCTGCTTTCTCAGCTTGAATCGAGTCCCCACGTCCGGGACTCTCAACAAGGATCAAAGCATCCGTCACTGAAAGTGCTGCGAGATCAGACTGACCCGATCCGACTGTCTCAACAAGAACATGGTCGGCACCAAGTGCGAAGGCTGCGTGAACCATGCTGCGTACAGAGGCAACAACACCACTCCTTCCACCGCGAGTCGAAACCGAACGCACAACGACATTATCGTGCTCAGTAGCACGATGCATGCGAACTCTGTCTCCAAGAAGAGCACCTCCCGTGAGGGCAGACGAAGGGTCGACTGCCAGCACGACTATTTGGGCCTCAGATGAAGCGGCCCAAAGATCCACGAGTGCATCAAGTAAGGTCGATTTGCCCACACCTGGAGGACCTGTCACCCCTAGAACTGACCATGAACCATTACGAGGGGGACTCACTGGAGGAATCCACTCACCCTCCTCTGCCAAGCTGAACAACCTTGCTTGGGCCCGCCTCTCACCAGAAATTGCGGCAGTGACCAGATTGTTGATTTCATCCATCATCCTCACCCACCTCGGGTGCCTTCCAGACCCAACCAGAACCAACACCTGCGCTGGTCAAATCACTTGCACGTCGCTGTTCGGCAGTCGAGATGAAGGTGTGAATATGTGCCATCGGAGTTCCTGGACCAAAAATTGCCGCAACGCCAGCAGCATGTAGGGCAGGACGTTCTGGGCCGGGAATGATGCCACCTCCAAAGACTACAACATCTAGACAACCCGCTTGTCGAAGAAGATCACAGATTCTAGGGAACAGATGGCCATGGGCACCTGAAAGACTTGAGAGACCGAGATACTGCACATCTTCATCGATTGTCGCTCTAAGAATCTGCTCAGGAGTCTTGCGCAGGCCGGTGTAAATCACTTCGTGACCGGCATCCCGTAGCGCCCTCGCCACGAGTTTCGCACCCCGGTCATGACCATCAAGACCTGGCTTTGCTATCAGGATGCGCACATTAGCCATCGCTCTCCCCAGTAAACGTGAGGATTGGCGTTCATGATGTAGGTTTGTGAAATGATTGAAGTGACCGATGGAATTGCTTGATTCCATGCAAGGCTCGAGCGAGCGGTTGGACGACCTCGAACGCCGCAAGCGCGCTGGAGAGATAGGCGGAGGTGCAGAACGCATTGCAGGTCAACATAAGAAGGGGAAAATGACTGCCCGTGAGCGCATCGACCAACTACTGGACGAAGGATCGTTCCAGGAGATTGATGCCCTTGTTGAACACCGATGTCGTGACTTCGGCATGGAGCGCAGTGTGATCCCAGGAGATGGAGTCGTCTGCGGACACGGCACCATCAACGGGCGGCATGTGGCTTGCTTTGCACAGGATTTCACAGTCTATGGAGGGTCGTTAGGAGAGATGCATGGCCTCAAGATCTGCAAGGTGCTTGATTTGGCACTAAGAACAGGTATCCCAGTCATTGGTCTCAATGACAGTGGAGGTGCTCGCATCCAAGAGGGTGTTGCGAGTCTGGGCTCATACGCCGAAATCTTCTATCGCAATGTCAAGGCTTCAGGAGTGATACCTCAGATCAGTGTCATACTCGGCCCCTGTGCTGGAGGAGCAGTATACAGTCCTGCAATCACTGATTTCGTGATAATGGCCGAAGGTACTGCTCACATGTTCATCACTGGACCCGAGGTCATCAAAACGGTCACGAATGAGGAAGTCACATTCGAAGACCTCGGAGGTGCAGCAACACACGCCAGTAAATCCGGTGTCTCACATATGACGGCTAAGAACGACGAGGAAGCTCTTGAAATGCTACGCGATTTGCTGAAACATCTCCCTAGCAATAATTTGGAGAACTCCCCCCTTCTCAAGAACAGCGACGCAGGCCCACGAGAGAGTGAAGTTCTAGATTCAATCATTCCTGAGGACCCAAAGCAACCCTACGATGTCCGAGATGTAATCCATGAGATATTCGACAGAGGTGAGGAATTCCTTGAGATTCAAGGCCAATTCGCACCCAACATCGTCGTGGGATTCGCATCACTAGGAGGAACAAGTGTGGGCGTTGTCGCCAATCAACCGCTGCATAAAGCCGGTTGCCTGGACATCGATGCCTCGATCAAGGCTGCACGATTCGTACGCTTCTGTGACGCGTTCAACAAACCCCTCATCACACTGGTTGATGTTCCAGGTTTCTTGCCAGGGGCAGAGCAGGAATGGGGGGGCATCATCAGGCATGGGGCCAAGTTGCTATACGCCTACAGTGAGGCCACGGTTCCAAAGATGACTGTCATCCTTCGCAAGGCTTACGGAGGAGCCTATGACGTGATGTGCTCCAAACACATCCGCGGCGACTACAACGTGGCATGGCCTACCGCAGAACTTGCGGTGATGGGACCAGAGGGAGCAGTTGAGATCATTCATCGAAACAGGATTCACCACGCTGGGAATCCAGAGGAGGAACGAAAGAGACTGATTGACGATTACGAGGATCGATTCTCTAATCCCTGGACTGCTGCTGAACTTGGTTATCTCGACGATGTCATCCAACCATCTGAAACGCGTAACCGACTAATTGCAACACTCAGTGTACTTTCCAACAAGGAAGAATCTCGACCAACACGAAAGCATGGCAATATCCCGCTATAGGTGAACATATGACTGGCCTCACCGAATCCCAATGCATCGCAGCTGCAGTCGCAGTTATCAAAATCCTGACCGCAGAAGAGGACCTCCCTCGCTCAGACGTTGGACGTAATCCCGGTCCGGCATGGACACAGGATCATCTTCGAATGCGCTTTGGCAGAAGCCCGCTAACGAGTTCAAAAAATTGGCAAAGGAAGTGATTCAATGGAAGATGAGCCTGTTGAAGTTGAAGTCGATGTGGATGGTATCAAGACCACCGTACAAGCGCGACGAACTGATGACGGGTGGATAGTGAACGTTGAAGGAACCGACCACCACATCACTGTCGGAGGTGCACCGCAGAGTACTCAGCGCTCATCGAAGCGAAAGAAAAAGCGGAGCATTGGAGGAGGAACAATGACATCCAGCATGCCTGGAAGCATCGTGGAGATAGCAGTCGAAGTTGGACAAGAGGTCGAGGAAGGTCAACTCATCCTCATCCTTGAGGCTATGAAGATGCAGAACGAAATGAGAGCCCCTATAGCAGGCACTGTGTCAGAGGTGACATGTAGCGTTGGCGAAAATGTCGAAGCTAACCGAACTCTCGTCATCATCAGCCCCCTTGAGGAGACATAGGTTCAAACGCCAGCGATGTGACGTGATATTGTGTCGGATGAGTGCGATGTCGAGAACTGTCAGTCTGAGAGCACCATCACGTCCCGGCTCTCACCCGAAGGCTTTCTAGTTGCCACAGGCAAGCAAGCATACTCCTTCCGAGAGGCCTATGTCCAGTTCAACTACTGCAAATCCTGCCATGTGAAACTGATGGCAGGAGTGTGGACCCGAGTGAGTGATTCAAACGATAAGAACGACGATCACGTCGCCCCTACTGCAATATGATCTCACCCATACTGGCGTGTAGGGACCTGCATGAATTCACGGAGGGCAGATGTTGCGTATCCACCTGGAGGTAACTCGAAGCGGAATCGCAGACAACCTCCTTCACGAGACCATCGCTCGCCCTCGGAGGGACCATCAGTCCAGCGTTCTCCCAATGACATATCTGAAAGAGAAGGAGAGGGTGTGACCTCCAGCCCATCAGCGACCATGGTCGCTGCACGCCTCCCGCCACGTGGAGACAGGGACGGTCGATGGGGCATCGACCAATCGAGGTCACCCAGACCAAGATTATGGATGACTGCTTTTTCGAGTTCACCAGGTTCGCCTTCTGCAGCAGTCGAATCAGTCCCTGGAAGAGGACCCGTGATGGTGGCTCTTCCAGACCGACATTGATGGGCAAGCCAATCGAGCCGATGCTCGGCAGCTATGATTGCACGTGAGCGATCTGCACGTCCATCCTTATCGAGTGCACAGACAACATCCCCGACCATCGGTTCAACGAGCGACCAACCACGCTCAAGACGATGGGCGAGCCAATGATTGAAGATCCCAGATTGCACTGCATGAATCATCATAGTACGCAAAGAGTTAGGCAAGCGATGAATGGCAGACCATGGATCCTCAGGTTTCTGAGCAAGCCGTTCGAGCAACATCCTCTCGTAATTGAGATGCTTGGGGATATCTGAGAGTGCATCGTTGGCATCGCAACCATCCCGCCACTTCGCCCGAAACGCAGCGACTTCTTCAGACTCATGAGGTCCTTCGGCACCGACATAGATGTTGATAGCACCCATTGGGTCGTCCTCGACAAGTGCCCTTCCGACCGCATGAGTGACAGGGCGTCCAGCACCGAAGCGCTGAGGACCGACCCAGTTAGGAACGGCATTTGGACCACATAAGTCGCTCAGAACCTTCTTCGCCTCCTCAACACGATTCTTAGCCTCGTCACTATCGATGGGAACTCCATGCTCATCGCAACAACCCCTGACAACAATTGAGAAACGATTGGCTTGATGCCCACCAAGGGACATCTTCTGGTGAGTTCTTCCTATGACCTCGATGTCAACATCATTCAGACCCACAAGTTCCACCACCCTCACAGGAGCATCTACCGTGAATAACTGACTTGTGACTGCGCGTTTGTCCTTAGTACCTGCGAACCAGATACGTTGTTTGGAGATTCCAACAGCTTGGGCGAGTTTTGTGATGAAGCGATGAGTTTCCCAATTTTTCAGGGTCGCACGAATCAGTGTGAAGCGCCCCCGAGGGTCGAGAGAGGGGTGTTTTGAGATTTCATCAACACGGAAATCCTCTGTTCTGGACCGAAGGATTCCTCCGATGGAAGGTGCCGAGGAAGCATGTCTCCAGAGACCAATGCTGTGGATATGATCCTCCTCATTCATGGAGGATCACGTCAGTTCCCAAGAGAATCAGCGAGGTCGCTGTACGCTTGGCTCAGTTCCCCAGAAAGCCCCAATAGAACGGCTGCTGGATCATGACCATCCTTGGTTCGGAGGTACAATTCTGCAGCATCCAATTCAGGATGACCGAGGAAGAAATTTGCATACTCGACCTCATCCATATCATCGAGTCGGCTCAGGAACTGTTGCAGCGACGTATGATTCTCACCGGGCATCCTGAGTCTGAGTTCATTACCCTCACGCAGCAGGACTTTGATAGCAGCCATGATTCCCGCCGACTCGGAGGGTGCAATTAACCTTCTCGCTCATGGCCCTCGACCCCCCGGGCTTATGACATGGACCTCACTCGGCATGCCGTGGAGTCAGACAACGACGGTGGTCCTACTAGAGACACCGGCACACGTCGTCTTGCCATCCTTGCCACAACCATATGGGCTCTGCTGCTGTTTGCTTCGACCTACAGACTCACCACACATGAATTAGAATTCTCATCGGACCTCGATCACTTCCGACCAGATAGTTCCGAAGCCGAGGCCCAACAGCGAATGTTCGAATTGTACGGTGAACAGGGACAACCTCTGTTCCTGCATATTCAAGGAACAGATGGTGAGAATCTCCTTGAATGGAATGCTGTGAAGAGACATCTTGAACTATCACAACAGATCATCAACTCAACATCAGAAGTGGGTCTTGAGATCCAGATCACTACGCTAGCCTCAATTCTAGATAACATGGCGAAGGCCGAAGGTAACCGTTCGATCACAGAATTCCAGAACTGGAGATCCTTCGCACTGGCCGTTGACCCTACGGCAACCTGTAGTCTCAATGGACTTGGCCAAGGTGCTCTAGCAGATGCAGCATATGTCGGTGCATCCATGCTTGGCTCTCCGGATTATCAACCACTGTGCGACGCCCTATCCGGTACAGGAGCAAGTGATGCATCACCAATTTCCACAGTTCAGGTTTGGTTCATCGAAGTCATGAACTCATCGAATGTGGGCCATGATCATGATACAATCCGTGAGATTGTCAGCCAATTGGGAGAGAAAGAGGGATTGACCATACAGTCAGTCTCATATGACCTACTCACGCACGACGTCGATGAAGCTACTCGTGGAGACCTGTTCAGACTCGCTCTTGTCGCCTCAGGTGCAATCATCATTGCACTATCTATCGCATTTCGTCGGATGCGATATGTCGTCTATCCGTTCATACTTCTCTCGACATCGATTCTCATGGTATACGGTATTCTTTCGCTGATCAACGCCCCACTCACTGTTCTTGAGATAGCAGTAGCACCTCTTGTCCTCGGACTTGGAATCGATTTCTCGATACATCTGCAACGTGCAGCCGATCATAGGACCAAGGAGGGACCTGGTCGTTGGCGCAACGCTATCGAAGAGTTGAGCATCCCCCTTGGCTTGGCGGCGATCACCACTGTCGCGGCTCTAGCCTCAAGTGTCGTTTCACCACTTCCAGCTCTGCGTTGGTTCGGGTTGGCAGCAGCACTAGGTGTGATTCTAGCCTTCGCCTCTTCGACCATCGTTCTTGCCTCGTTCCACTACCTGCATGAGTCGAAGTACGGAACACCCGGTGCCCGACAAGCAAGCAAACAGTCCGAGATGTTTGAGCACCATGGTGCAGGTGCACTCGTCAATCAACGCGGGGTTGTCATCGTACTCGTTGCCATCCTTACAACTGGCTCGGTCATAGCGAGCACTCAGCTTGAGACCACATTCGACCTCTCAGCATTCCTTGACGAGGAGCTTGACGTCATGCAAGCAAGGGCTGCTGTTCGTGCAGACCTTGAAGCTGGTTCTTGGCGAACCGTCTACCTGTTCATTGAGAATGAAGAGGCTACAACTGCACAATCGATGCTCAGCGAGTTGCGATATATCGACGGTCGCGTTGACACGATTCCAAACACTGTTGGAACTAGTCGTTCGGGTGTGGCTGATGGTGCATACGACGGGTTGTGGCCGTTACTGCAAGATGCTACAACTGAATTGGATGGATTCGGCGAACGTCATCAAATGAGGATTGACGGTAATGGCAACCTTGTCTTAGAAGAGGCATTCGCAGATCAGAGTCTTGTCAATGCAGTCAATGAACTGGCTAGTCTGACATCTTCAGGAGATCCGATTAGAGGTACTTGGTCAGAGAGAGTGACCTCAGTGATTGTTCTTGATTCAGACGACATCTGGCGCTCGACACGTGTTGAGCTGCTTATCAGCACCGATGACTCACACGAGGACGCGATTACAGTCAGTGCCCTTCTGGGACTTGCTAAAGAGAGTGGCAGCGAACTCCAGGGAGCCTCAGTACATGCAGTGGGTGACCTTGTGGAACAAGTCGATGTGCTCACTGGCCTGACCTCGACCCAACTGCTTGCCACTTTGATTGCACTGATGGTGTCAGCCTTTGTCCTCATTGCACTGACTCGGCGCCTGTGGCCAGCAGTGGTAGTCATCCTTCCAGTCGGTGTCGCTGCAACATGGGTCACAGGTGCTATGGCAATCATTGGAATCGACTGGAACGTCCTGACGATTATGGTCACTGCTCTGGCAATCGGACTCGGGATTGACTACGGCATTCATATCTGGAAGCGATTCGACATGCTCAGCACCTCAGGTGATTCTGCAGAAGAGGTTGTGAGAAAAGTGCTCAATACGACTGGCTCTGCACTGATTTGGAGTGCAGCTACAACAGTACTCGGCTTTGCAGCCTTGCTATTCTCTCCGATGCCAGTGGTACGGGAATTCGGAATCATAGTCGGTCTTGCCGCACTCTCAGCTCTTGTTGCCTGCCTGACCCTCTTGCCAGTGCTGCTTCTGGAAGAACATCTCGATCAGGACGAGAGAACTCCTGAAGATACGAGTTCATCATAGAGAGGGGTAAGATCTAGACCCAATTCAGAGGCCAGAAGCAGCAGCGAGCACCAAGGAGCCACTAAGTTCAGAGCCCGACGCTTGCGAGTACTGCGACGAGCAACCTCCCCCTTCGCAAGGCCCGAAGTACTGGCGATCATCTCGATGAGACGTCGACCAGTAGTCACTGCCGATGTAGGTAGTGGAACTGTCTTGGACTGAACGTCTTCTTCGGGTAATGAAGAAACGGAAGTCGATTCCGTAACTTCACCTCTCAGAGGCGGGATACTCATGGCTTCAGTTGGCGAGGGAACCCAACCGAGTGGGGCCGAGACATCGCTCAGATTAACCTCTACCTTCAGCAACCCATCTTTATCTTCGGTAAGATAGCGTGAATCAATGAGGGACTGAACTACATCATCAGCCTCTATGATAGAGAACCAACCAAGGTCGAGCACCCAGATCCGAGTAATGTCACCACGACTGAATGAAGGCCCGAGGTGACGGGTCGCACAGGAGATCAATCTGGTGGCTATGAGGCTGAGAGAATCATCTGGCACCTTCATCCACCTCTTGCTTCGATGGACCACGTACATCTGAAACCTTTGGGGACAGGAACGTTCCTCCCTTCAGCTGGAATCAGGCACCAATCAAATTTCTCCAAAATAGAACGTGGAATGGATTCCAAGAGGGCTTCCATCACTCCAGGTTCGCGAGTCAACAGAGCCATAGGGCGCTGAACAATCTTTGCGAGATGTTCAAGTCGAGAGATGATGCGCTGCTTCTGGCTATCTATCTTAGCAAGACCACTGCGTACATCCAATCTCGTGATGACACGATCGGACAGTGAATGGGCAAGTGCAAGTTCACGGTCCGAAGAAGCGCTATCGATGATTGCCATGTCTGCCCCGAGCATTAACACATCAAGGATGGTCTCATGGCGCTGTGTCCCCGGGTCAACCCACACAGAAGCTGTGTGCTCAATCAGCTCGCGGATGATTCTCACCGGCATGGGCCTGAGGAACCGTCTGCGAATCTCAAGATGCAGATGAGAAGCCACCAGCGATGGGTCATCTAGCTGCAGCTCACCAGGAAGCAAGAGTCCGCGTGACCAGACCAATCGGCGCCTCACCTTCGGCATCAACCTGTGCCCATCTCGACATGGGTCAATAAGTCCTGTATTACATTCCAATTACAAACGTATTACATTATATACCGGATTCT
>PAZI01000048.1 GCA_002715545.1 Methanobacteriota archaeon | reverse complement strand
CTGCAATCATCGAACCAACGAAGGATTCGAAGATGTCAGCACCCATTCCCGCAACATCACCGACGTTATCTCCAACATTATCTGCGATGACTCCGGGGTTACGTGGGTCATCCTCAGGGATGCCTGCTTCCACCTTACCGACAAGGTCAGCACCAACATCAGCTGCCTTTGTGTAGATGCCACCTCCAACTCTTGCGAATAAGGCGATGCTGGAAGCACCCATCCCAAAGCCAGCGATGATCGAAACATCGTCCACATTACCGAACATGACGTACATAATCGAGATACCGAGTAGACCGAGACCTGCAACAGACAAGCCCATGACTGCACCTCCATTGTAAGATACTTCCAAAGCTGCTGCTTGGGGGTCGTCTCCAGAGGCGGCCATGGCAGTCCTTCCATTAGCTAGTGTTGCTGCTCGCATGCCGATGTATCCTGCTGCAACAGAACAAGCAGCACCAAGGAGGAAGGCGAACGGAGTCATTGGATCGAGACCGATGTCTGCTAAACTACCACCGTAGAGAAGAATGGCCATGGCAAGTATGAAGATGACAAGAACACGGTACTCAGCTCGAAGAAATGCCATCGCACCTGAACGAATCTCTTTAGTGATTCTGGCAACTTTCTCATTAGTGAGGGGAATCATGCTGAGGCGTCTGAGAAGTATGAAGGCGATTACAAGGCTAGCCGTTCCGAGAATTACTCCGAGGTTGCCAATCATGGTTGCAGTTTCTTGTTCCATATCAGCGGCGGGTGACCAAGAGGACTTTACAATTATGTGTAGAATAAGCCAACCGAAGCAATATCTTGCTCAGTCATCAGATGGCGTCCATCCTAGCGCATCTGACCCTGAATCGTGTGTAGCACTAGAATCACTGGGTTCGAAGCTTGTAAGGGATGTTGAATGAGAGCGCACTTGCTTGATCTCTACCCGAGGGTACGATGATGCGGATACTTTCGCTGTACTCTTAGCAGCTGCACGTTTTTTCCTACGATCCTTTCGCGATTGCTTGAATGGCGTATGTGCCCCTGGGAAATGGCGACGGCGACTGCGCCGAGCTACGAGTGACAGAATCAACAGAAAACAGACACCTATTGAGAATCCGACAATCCTTTGATTCAGGTCGAACTTCTTGAGCTCGCCTTCGGCTGCTTCCACAAGGTCTGTCGCTTCACCCAATGCCCCACCAACCGCATTATCGACAAGACCTGCGCCAAGAGATGGATTCTCCTCCAGAGGGCGGATAGGGATGGTGATGTTCCGTATCTCGTCATTACCTGGACCAAATGCTGTCAACTTGAGAGTATCCGCAACAGTTTGCGAAGGGGTGATCGTAATCAAAAGGTCCGAGCGATCTCCTGATGATTCAGAGGGGAAGAGGTGGATTGAATCATTGAATGGATCGACGACGATTGCATCACTTGCATTCACTCCAACAGTCAGGTAGAGGTGTTGCGGAGTTGGATTACCAATACTGCACGTCACCGTGACATTCTGGCCTGCATTCACATAGATGGTCGATGGAGCGCATCCAAGGGTTATGACGGCAACGTGCTTGGATTGTATCAAAGGCCAGTAATCGATTTGAGTGGCACCTTGAGCAGAGGAATCACCCCACCCATCATTGTCATGATCGGCATGTTGAGTAGGGTTGCGCCAGAACATATCCGCACCATCCTCTCCCGTCCAGCCATCATCGGGGTCAGACCAGCCATCGCCATCATAATCTGGACATCCACGGCGGTCTTCGGTCGAATTACCAGATAAGTTTGGGCAAGAATCGTCTTCGTCTGAAAATCCGTCGCCATCGCCATCTGGACCGAAAGCCGTTGAAACGGGAACCATAATGAGAAAAAGAACGGCCACGGCGGCAGTTGTCCAGCCCGCTTTCATTATTCGCTGCCTCCGGCCGAAGAGTCTGTGGACATCCCGGCCTCAGCGGCCTCCTGATCGAGCTTGTCATCGATGAATCGTTGCATGTAAGGAGGCAACTCACCATTCACGAAGATGATGTCCTCAATTCCTTCAATCTGCTTCAAACTGTAGTAAATCTGCATCGCAGTCATCGGTGTTGAAGAACAGCCAGTGCAACCACCCTCTAGAGAGAGCATGATGATGCCATCATCGGTCGAAATAACATTGACAACACCATCGTGAGCATCGAGCACTGCTTGAACGGGCCCAACATGCTTGAGAATCATCTCCTCATCGATGGCCATACGCAACTGCACCCCTCCTCTACATTCAAACCCTTGCCCATGTATCTTCAAGAAGAGATGAAGAACATCAAGAAATATCACTCACCATGAACATCGTTGTTCTGACCGGGGCGGGAATCTCTGCCGAATCTGGGCTGCGCACATTTCGTGATTCAGGAGGTCTGTGGGAAGATCATCGAATCGAAGAAGTCGCAACATATTCGGCTTGGGCTTCACATCCGGAGATGGTGTGGAGATTCTATCAATCTCGACGCAGACAACTTTTGGAGGTTCAACCGAATCGCGCACATCACGCTCTTCGCCAGCTGGAGATGAATGTGAGTCCGGGATGCTTCACACTCATCACTCAGAATGTNGACAATCTGCACGAGCGTGCAGGCTCCAAGAATCTGATTCACATGCACGGCGAACTATGCCGACTACGATGTGAGCAATGTGGGTATCTCGCAGAGATGATGGATGATGATCACTTGCAAGAGGCATTNGTCAGTTGTCCTGAATGCGATCATGAACGTTTGCGACCCCATATCGTCTGGTTTGGAGAGATGCCACTTCAGATGCAGCAAATCGATGCAGCAGTTCGATTTGCAGACCTATTCTTAGTGATTGGAAGTAGCGGCCATGTCTATCCTGCTGCTGGCCTGCTTGATATCGCCTCATCAAGGGGTGCACATTGTGTAGGAATCAACCTTGAACCGCCACAGAATGTCAGGCTTTTTGACGAATTTCTACAGGGCAAAGCCGGGGAAATATTACCCGAATTCGTCTCACAAATGGNCGAGGTGAAGGAGGAGTGATTCATTCCGACTCATCGCGCTGTCTCATCCTACGAATTGAATGAGGATTCGCCCCTTGTGAAATCTGTTCTCCACTCAGATTCAGGCGAGCGGCCACCGCTAGCATGAGGCATACTACGGCAAGTGGAAGAAGGATAGCATCTGACGACCAGAGCGCTCCACCTGACCGCTCAATGATGATGAGAAGAATGGCATCTATGATGAAAAGGAATGAAAGAAGATTCTGCATCTTCATTTCAAGTCCGGGGCGGCGTGATGTCAAACTGATGAAGGTGAAGGCGATGAAGGTCAGCCCACAAGTGATAGAGGTGACCTGAGTCAGCACATCATCCATACCTCTCGGCAGATGTTCAGACGTATGCGGTTTTTCGTCAAAACAGGCACAGGCCTATGAGGAAGCGTTGCAGTGCATGTCCATGGTAGGAGGTATTCGGGCTCTGCCGTCCTCAAGGCGGACCGAACCACCTTTTTTCACACGAACTCAAATTTCAGCTGCTCTCGACCATGTAGCAGTCCTGCTTGAATTGAAAGGAGCCAACCCATTCCGGGTCCGGGCATACCAGAATGCTGCTAGAACATTGGGCAGCCAACCGATAGATCTGTGGTCTCATTGTCAAGAGGGCACCCTTGATTCGATCAAGGGTATTGGAAAAAACCTCGCTGCAGCCATAGCAGATGTACTCGAATGTGGAGACTGGGGTGATTGGGATGATCTGCACACTTCAACACCGCATGGGCTATTGGAAATGCTTGAGATTCCTGGGATGGGCCCAAAGCGAGTCAAGATTCTGCATGAGGAATTGGCTATCGACAGTCTTGAATCTCTAAAGGGAGCCTGCGAAGAGGGATACGTTTCGGAGCTCAAGGGATTCGGAAAGGTGAGTGAAGCAAAGATTCTGCAGGGTATTGATTTACTCTCTCGATACCGGGCGCGGCGGCGACTCAATGTGGGGCTTGCCTATGGCCTAGCATTCAAACGCNTGATCTCTCAAATCGAGAAAGTCGAAAGAGCTCAAATTGCAGGCTCATTACGGCGACGTCGCGAAACTGTTGGAGATCTAGACATCGTTGCCGAGGTCTCTCCAGAGCATGCCACATCAGTAGCTGATGCTATCACCTCACTTCCTGGAGTAATCGAGGTAAAAGGAGCTGGGTCGAGTAAAGTGAGTGTGGTTCTGTCCGCACAGATTCTTGCAGAGGGATTCAATCTAGGACACATAGATGCGAATGTCAACGACGCGATTGGAGGTGCAGAATACGAAGAACTCGAAGCTACAGGGAGCATCGACGCTCAGGTCAGAATGGTCCCCCCTCATCAGTTCGCGTACACTCTTGCCTACTTCACGGGCTCGAAAGAGCATAATATTCGACTACGTCAATTAGCCATTGATCAAGGGCTACGCTTGAATGAATTCGGACTCATCCCTGAGAAATTAGCTGACGGTCTGAAGGGAGAGGAAGCTGCAATCCATTCATTACACGCCACCACTGAAAACGAGATTCACCGCCACCTAGGACTTGATTGGATACCACCGGAACTACGAGAGGACCGGGGAGAGGTCGAAGCCGCCCAACAGGGAATGTTACCTGAATTGGTTGAGGAGAGTGACCTGAAAGGGGCATTTCACAACCACACTATCCTCTCAGATGGCAGTGCAGACCTTGAAGCAATGGCAAAGGCGGCAATGGAGCGAGGGTGGACCTACCTCGGCATCTCTGATCATTCGGTCTCTCTGAAAGTGGCGCGAGGGGCTTCAGCAGAGGCATTGATGCTACAGGGAGAACAGATTGCTGCATTGAATCGAGGTTGGGATGAACAGGGAATTGACTTCCGACTCTTCCATGGTGCTGAGGTCGACATCCATGCAGATGGACAACTAGACTACGACGAAGATGTTCTGAAAGAACTCGATCACGTCATTGCCTCGGTTCACCAACCACTCAGCGTATGGCGTGATCGTGATGAAGGTGAGAACACAGAGATTATTCTCACAGTACTCAATCATCCAGAAGTCACCATGATTGGACACCCTACCGGACGTATCCTACAAGGCAGAGAGGGTTATCCCATCAATTCCTACGAAATCATCGACAAGATGGCAGAGAAGAGAGCTACAGGAAGGGCAATCGCAGTAGAACTCAATGCATCTCCATATAGGCTTGATACAGACTGGCGCGAACTCACCCATGCGAAGCAGAAACAAGTTCCTGTTTCGATTGCTCCAGATGCCCATTCAATCGAGGGACTTGCAGACGTCCGTTACGGAATCGCAGTTGGACGTAAGGCTTGGCTTGAAGCCGAAGATGTGCTGAACGCCTGCAATCTGAGTGAACTCGATGCCTTTGGTCTGCGGCCTAGGATGGCTTGAATATCTTCAGAGAGGTTTTTCTCGCATTCTAAGGTCGTTCACTCCATGGGGATGCTCAGGACCTCAGGATTTCTCATCGTCTTGCTGCCGATGACTTTGATCCTCTCTCTCGTCCTCTGGGTCGTCGTTGGGCAGCCTGACCCTCCCCGTCCACTCTACTACGCCGTGTGCTACATTCCACCTGCCATATGTATCGGATTCAGTGCATTCATCGGCTTCCAAGACCCACCTCTGAATGTCGATGAATGAACCGAGGCCAGCAAGCAATCCTTCATGACCACAAGCACCTCCCCAGAAATATGTCCGGAGAGGAGACTGACCTAGAGCCAGGGGACAAAGTACCAGTGTTTGAAGCAAAAGATGAATCAGGCGAACTATTCAGTTCATCTACACTCATCGGTCAGCGCTACGTACTCTATTTCTACCCGAAGGATGACACTCCGGGATGTACGATTCAGGCCTGTGATTTCAGAGACAACATGGCCTCTCTCACGGGGACTGGTATCAGCGTGTTTGGAATCTCAAAGGACGGTGAGGCGAGTCATACGAAGTTCAAGGAGAAATTTGACCTTCCCTTTCCCCTATTGGTCGATGAAAATCTGTCCATGCAGAAGGCGTTCGGAGTGTGGCGTGAAAAGAAGAACTACGGGAAGACGTACATGGGCACAGTCCGTTCTACTTTTGTTGTCGCTGCTGACGGTACCCTCGAATGGGTAGGCTACAATGTGCGAGCCAAGGGTCATGTCGAGCGTCTGATGAGCGAACTCGATGTCGGTGCCTGAGCATGGAAGATGAGCAGACAAGACTGAACATCGTTCAATTCCTCCGCGCCTGTGTCTCCTATGCAGAGGATTCCATCGAGCGAAAGCGAGCCAGAGGCGACCCGGAAGAAGTGATTCGAACTTGGTCAACCTATGCAGCATTCACTAAACACAGCATCATCGAATTGGAAACAGGGTCATTGGATCATTGGATCAAAGCAATGCACGACCCAAACTTTCGTCCCAGCCCTTCATCGAAAGACTCGAACATAGAACATGATCGAATCGTGGAGGAGGAGGTTAGTCCTGCGAGTGTGAGTCAAGCCCTGCGAGGTACACCGGTGTATCTGGTTGGAACAACGCACAATGGTGTTGCGAACGTTAGTGCAATCTCTTCAATCATGCCGGTTTCTCTCACTCCACCGCTTCTGGCCATGAGCATCGGTTGCCGAGAGGATGGTCTACGAAGGGACACCATACGAAATGCTGAACGAGGTTCAACGGTGAGGATCATGAGGTTACCATCTACTCTGGTCGCTTGTGAAGATATTCAGACTGCTGCAAAATCATTCGAACCAGAACACTCCGAATGGGAAGAGATGACGGTTGAACCTACTGACCTTTCTGGAGAATCTGTTCATCCTCATGCTACCGATATCATCGATTGTGTCGTAAAGGAAATACTCACTCTCCCTGAACGTACTGCCCAACTGGCACTACTCGAGCCAACTCACATATGGCGATCATCTGGGAGAAGCGATGGTCTTGGACCTCTTGTCGAAGGTGACAACATCAGACTGAGGCCAAGTCATGCCTATGAGGTCGATTGGCGAAAGGAAGATGGTGAAAGATGAATCACCCTTCTATGGAAAGAGGAGTGAGTGGAGTTCCAAGTTGATGATCCTGCGCATCAACGACCACGCCAGCTCCTGGAATGAGCAGTAACTCTTGCTCATCATCAATAACATAGATTGGAACTGAAAGTTCCTCTGAGAATTTCACTAGTTTCCGGCGAGCAGAGTCGAGTAATGAATCAATGTGGCGCATACCTGTCAGATCAAGGAGAATCAAGTCTCCTTGAGATAGCCAAGGGCGCATGGAATCTAGATCCAAGGGGCTCTTCTTTGATAGACTGAGATGCCGAATAGTGCGACCTCCATCGGAGGAAACAAGGCGCGTCCATCGTGGATCACCAAGGTCATGGAGAGGCCAACCATCAGGAGTTTGAGGACCACTGTGCTGAGCCCAAGAAGAACGCAAGTAGGACCGTTGATCCTCGGACATGGTTTCAATGGGAAGTNTCGCATTACCGCCAGATGATTGCTTCACTGCTCGTGATTGAGAGGATTCAGATCGAGCTGGTTTAGTAGGACCAGGTTTCGGTAAGCCAATCAGGTTCCAGAATCCACTCATTCGCAAACCTCAGAGTTCATCCAGATCTATCATAGGAGCTGGTTCTTGTTGGGTGGCAGTTGGCCAGCCAGAAGGACTCTGCCCCCATTGCTGATGCTGNTGAGTTTGTTGAGAACCTGGCGCTTGGAAAGAGGCAGGAGGTCCACCTGTAGGTCGACGCGTCGCGGCATCCTGAGACCATTCAGCGGCAGCAGCAGTGGCGACCGACGATTCCTTGCCCAATCGGCCAAGAAGGAATACGAGAACTATCAACCCGATGATGATCAACGATGCGATACCAATGAANGAAGGATTGACCCCCCCATCGGCTCCGGTCACAATTGAAGCGAGGCCCTGACGCTCGATTGCCTCGATAGTATAGGTGTAATCAACAGACGAAGAGGCACCATCTGGATCGACCACAACAAGGCGAATCGTTCTCTGCCCGATGGTGCTGGATTGTATTCGGATGACCGACGTGCTCTCATCCCAATCATCATCAGGAATTCCATTACCGTCCGAATCTTTGAGGGGGTCAGTATCCCACTTGTACTTCATGCCAAGCAGGTCATCAGCTGAATCGAAAACGACGGCCTCAAGGGTGAGCATCTCACCAACTGTGGCGACCCCCACCTCTGGTGAGATACTGACAATAGGGGCCTTATTGCGAACGTAAATCTCAATGGAAGCCATCGTCTCCGCACCATCCGCATCCACCGCTCTGATTGTGACATTTCTGTATCCACTCATGTTCGATGTGTAGTAGACACGGACGATGCCATCTTGATCGCGCTGACCTTCCACATCACAGTCATTCGTTGGAAGTAGGTCGGCGTCATTTGCAGAATCTTGAGTCAGGTCGAAGTCCCAGCAAATCGTCAGAGTCGCGTCATCAGTGGCCGTGTCCGAGACATTCACCTCCAACATCTCAGAGGTACCCTCAGCGACACTGATGAACGGAGTCAGGACATCAATGAGTGGGGCACTGTTGTAGACATCAATCGTTCCCATACGGGTGGCAGAACCCTCCTCGTCAGACACTTCCAAGAACACATCGTAAAGTCCAGAGAGAGTGGGGTTCCACTCACGGCTCGCACCTACAAGCACCGTCGTGTTTCCGTCAGGACCAATGATTTTCCAGTGCACCTGCAAGTTGTCAATATCAGTTGATGTATCCAAAGCCGACCCTTTGAGGAGAATCTGCTGATCTTTGGCGACCGGCCACGAACCTACCTCAGTTGGTTCAATTGCACTACCATCACTAGCGAACACCTCGATGACTGCATTTCGTGGAACCGCGTTTGCCACCACCATATCCAACGTGATGACCGTCAACGCTCCATCCTCATCGGATATTGATGCCGAGACTCGATGGATGCCTTCATCAGGGGGGACGAAAGAACAGGAATAGGTCTTGGAATCAAGACAACTCAAACTCGAGCCATCGGGTTTCTCAATGGACCAGTCGGCACTCACGATTGGGTTTCGTTCAGGCAATGTGTCGAGATCAATGACATCTATCAGGTCAATACGAACCCCTTTCAAGGCTACAGCTTGAGTGAGATTAGCAAGCAGAACACCACTCGGCGGGCGATTGAGAACCTCAACTGTGAGGGGAATGATGATCTTGTCCTTCTCATCATCGATAGCGATGAAGCGAACATCCCACTCACCATCGTCTGTCCAATTCCAATCCAACTCACAGCTGGGTGACTCAAAGGTCGTGTTGAGGACTTCACCATATTCTGGATAGAACACGTGCCAGAAGCAACGTATCGAGCCACCATCTGGATCGCCATATTCGATGGGCCGAATGGTGATGTTCTCAAAGGTCTGCACCGATGGAGGGTCGCCTACATTGGCGGTGGGCAGCTGGCCAATCGTGATATTTGTGAATGCAAAATTATTCTCTTCAACCATGTCAGCTTGGGGGTCACTCGGTGAGAAAAGGAACTCAATTCCAAAATCCTCGCGCTGACCACTACTGGGTTCAGGTAGAGTGAAGGTGAGGGAAACGAAATATGTCATCTCAATCTGTAGAGACGGAATTGAGACCGAATCATATGTGCCATTGGAGAATGTGCTCAGTATTGACCCCCCCGCGTTGGTCACCAAACCGAGGTTGCGCACAGGAACCTCAAGCCGAATGATATCGCCAGGAATGCCGGCAAAAGGAATCGCGAGCTCATTGAGACTCTGTTCAACTCCATCACGAATTCGATGTCCAATGATGCCCTCGACCCACAGGCCGATGTCGCGATCAACGAGGCCTTCGACAGTTGTGACCGTCGCCACAGACATCCATTCGCGGGAAGATGCCCACGCAACAATACCGAACGAACCCATGTCGAAACTCGTCAAAGAATCATCTGAATTGGCTGTCGTCGTGATTGTCGTTGTAGCCGACCCAGTTCCATCAGTCACCAACGAGATGATTTGACCTGACTCCTCATGGCGCACCTCAAGATTCAGTCCACCCAATGGTGAGCCACCATTTTCAGTTGCCGAGACAGTAACATCCAGCATCCCGTTAGGGGAGAAACGTGGATAGGCCAATGTCACTTCAAGACCACCATCTCGTTGTCCCGCTGAAGCCGTAGGGACTGAGCCAGTGGATTGAGATGGTGTGAAACTTTTCAGTCGGAAATCGAGACGTAGCCCGAATGTCTCTTGCCAGTTCCAAGCCATATTCTTCGCCTCTGGACACCACCATTCGAATGATTCAGGGTCCTGTGTTGTGACATTGAATTCAGTGATATTATACGCGTTGTCACAACCTGTGTAAGCAGTACTGGATGGAGGTGGGGACGGACCTTGATTGACTACGAGGAAGGTGCGATTCTCGGTCTCAATCGTCGTCTCATCTGTGACTATATCCTGAAGATCATCGGCATCGGTCTCGATCTGTAGGCGCTGTTCGGTCGTCACTGTGAGGTTATGCCGCTCACCGATGTTCAATGGAAAATCGTAGCCTTCAACGGCGGGGTCATAATTCGAAGTGATGATCACGCGCACCTCTCGAACGGCGAAACCAATGCCACACAGATTGTAACCACAGAATTCTATGTCAACGGTCAATTTGTTCTCAATTTCTGCTAAATCTGAGACACGTAGAATCTCTTCTGCTTGCATATCTGCTTTGAGACGACCATTGATGCCTTGTAGTCGAGCACCGTTGTCCCCGCTATCATATGAGGCAGTATATGCACGTTCATAGACAAGAGTCTCAACTCCAGCAACGTCCATTGTATCGATACCGTCAATCCACATGAAAGAATCACCATACAACGTACGCATCTGGGAGTCCTGAAGACCAAACTCTTCGACAAGACCCGCCGCATCGAAGATGCTGCTGTACACCCACTGATCGCCAATCCGCCATTCAGGAGCATCAATGGGAGCATGATCTGCAGTCCTCCCATCCGTCGGGGACGAAGAGGGGGAGGACGCAGCAGTGGTCAATACGAGCATCGACGGTCCGAAGAAGAGGAGAGCAAGCAAAATCGGCCGTGAGAGTGACTGGACCCTCAAGCGCGCTTGCATCACGCATCGCAGGATGGGTCCCCCCACTTCAATCAACGCCCCAAATGATGGCGTGTAAGTGAATCAAAGCAGATCTGCCAATTCATCCTTGATGATCTCGACGGCCTCCCAAATCTCCTCGACCGCACGAGCGCCAGTGATGACCATCTTTCCACTGCCGAAGATCAAACAAACGACACGGGGATAATCCAGACGATATATGAGTCCCGGGAATTGCTCTGGTTCATACTCGACCTTGTCGAATGGGAGGTGGAAAGTCAGATGGTTGAGATTCAACTTCCTTGGCATTCCAGCAAGCGGGTCTCCTTCTTTCATCCACCTGAGGTCGCTCTCATCATCGTCTTCAGCAGGGATTCTAATTGCACCTGACGACTCCTCGAAGACATTGATATCTGGGTAGTCTCGCTCAGCAGTCCCGTCGTAATCCTCGGGATAATGCAGGGCATAGGTGGCCACCATATTCTGAACCTCGATCTCAACATCGCCTGATCGGCTGTTCTCCCAAACATGGCGTGTATTTCCCTTCTCATCTTTCCGAGTTGCATCAGACAATGACCAGGTCGTGATACCTGCTGCCCGCAGGTCACCAATCATGCGCTCGATACCTTCGTAGATGTTCTCAGAATTCTTCCCACCCGTGCAGACCGCTCGACCTGAGCGGAACATCAAGATCGCAAGCTTGGGGTCCTTCACACGATAAACGACACCCGGGAACTGCTCTGGTTCATACTCGCAGTTGAGCTGAATGGCAATGTCCGGGAGATTGAGTTCTTCAGCAACTCGGGTCGAAGCGACCACATTCACGACAGTAAGTCTGTTGACGTCATCCATGAAATGTGCCGGTTGGACGAGTATATAAAGGCTTGACGCTCACGCAACACGCAATCCTTCGCCGCCTAGACTTGCTTCAAACCATGGCAGATTCATATTCTGCAAGACCTCAGCGAGTCTATTTTCATCTTCTGGGACCAAGATGACATAACCTCCACCACCTGCACCGGTCAGTTTTCCACCACGGACAAAGGGTCTGACATTCTCAAGACACCTATCGATGATATCGGTCGAAGCACCGAATGTTCGGAGGCAATCCTGTTGGTCATCCATGATCTGCCCAATTGCAGTGACATCACCCTCAAGAAAAGCTTGGATACCAACGGCTCCAAGGTCTGACATCCGGTTCATAGCAGCGCTTGCCTCGGAATGACCTGAAACACACTCATTCACCAATTCAACCATCTCTGATGTACTAGGAGCAGGGCCTGTATCGACAAACCAGCACGAAAGAGGGGGTCCATCCCAAGTAAGACGATGAAGGTCCCAGTTCTGAATAGCTCCATCAACAGAAAGAGTACGATGTGTCAGGTGTGAGAGTTCATGAACATCAGGAGGATTGACGACGATGAGGCCACCAAGAGCAGATGCAGAAGTATCGGTCGGACTCGCTCGACCACGCTGAGCCTCAGCCTCGGCCACATGAGCAAGACGCATCACCTCATCAGGAACAACTGCTTCACTCCCTTGAATCAAAGTCCATGTTTCATCCGGAGCATGAAGAGGAGGGTCATCGAAAGGGCCCAGACCGAAAACATCAGCGTCTGTCGAAAAACCACTTCCCCATTCATCGCCGCATCTCCAGCGCCCAAGACATGCACGCAATGCCGCAGCAGCGGCTACACAAAGTGCAGCCGATGAGCCTAAACCTCCAGACATCGGTACCTCGCTGTCGATTTCAAGGCGTAGAGGAGGAGACCACTGTGGACAAAGCCGCCTAAACAACGACCCAAGATGGGGCATGACCACTGGATCAAAAGGATGGCCATCGATAAGCCAAGGGCCATCGTTCGGCTGACATTTGACCGTCGTACGCCGATTAATCACGGCCACAACGGCAGGAGCTCCACGAACAACTGCATGTTCTCCAAAAATAATGGCCTTGCCCGGAGCGGATGCTATCGATGGTGTGGCAGGTAGCATCATGGCGACCACATCACTCACATCCTTCAAGCCCACGCACTCAAGCATGGAGGAACGGTGCCTTCAAACCGAACTCTTCATTCGTGACAGACGATGAGCGAGGAGGCTGATTTTGATGTCATCATCATCGGCGGTGGAATAGCAGGTCAAGCGTGCGCATTCCAACTTCTCAAAGAAGGCGTCGATCCCGAACGAATTCTTCTGATAGATCGAGGTGAAACAATCGGTGGAAAGAATATGTCCGGTGGCATCCTATGGGGCCGGGAACTGGATGATTTCGACGAGTACCTCAACACCGATGGCAATTCTTGGGAGACGTCAATGGAGGGTATTGAGCGCTACATCAACAACAAGAAGGTGGGTTTTCTCTCAGAGGATGACGCCTTTGTGGTCGAGGGACGTTTCTCTTCATGGGATGGAGTAGGAGGGACCGAAGAGCCATCACAACGCTGTGGCTGGTCAGTTCTTCGAGCCAAAGCCGATGCTTGGATGGCCGAGCGCCTTGAAGAGGCAGGAGTCATGGTCATGCCAGGAATCAGGATTGACCAGCTCCACGTCGAAGATGTGGATCACACGAGTTACGCACCGAACGAACTGACCAAACCGGCTGAGAAAACTGGTAGTAAAGGGGGCCAGCGCTGGGCGATTGAGGATCAACCAGAACTGGACAAGAAAATCCAGGAGAATTCAATCAAGGGCATTGTTCAGGATGGAGAAGTGATGACTTCGAACTGTGTTGTCATCGCAGAGGGATGCAATTCAATCCTTACACGTTCATACGGTTTCGACAATCGCCTTAAGGCTCAGAGTAAACATGACATGATTCTAGGTGTCAAGGAAGTCATCCACCTCGGTGAGGATGTAATCAACTCACGCTTCGGAGCCTTCGCTGGTGATGACCAACGCCCTCCTTCAGGAATGGCTCTGGAGGCCGCTCTCGGCATCTATACCAAGATGGCGACAAAAGCATGGGAAGAATATCCCGACACCGCAGGAATGATTCCACGCTGTGGTGGATGGATTTACACGAATCGAGAGTCTTTATCGGTAGGTGTCGTCGTACAACTCGACAGCCTACCACAGGGCATCCACACCTATGATTTGTTTGGGGCGTTCAAATCCCACCCATATGTACAAGGCCTCATCCAAGGAGGTGAGACCGTCGAATATGGAGCCCATCTTGTTCCGGAATATGGGCTGAACAGGCGGCCGGACAGAATTCACCGCAATGGTGCAGTCGTCATCGGTGATGCGGCAGGTCTGGTATATTCCAACGGAGCTGTCATTCAGGGTCAGAATTACTCGATACATAGTGGAAAGCTCGCCGCCAAGGCTATCGCCAAAGCCCTGGAAGGTGGTGGCCTATGTAGTGCAGATGACCTGGAACAGTACGTTCGGGATCTTGACTCATCCTATGTGATGCGAGATTTGAAGCGATTCAAGAAAGTCCCGAAATTCCTGACTGATGACAGCAACTACACTTGGGTACCAGAACTAGCTGGAACTGTTTTCAATCGCACAATCCGAGAGATAGGGGAGGAAAAAGTACCCGTTCAGAAACAGTTGAGAAGGGCTAGAAAGGAACTGGTCAAGGCCTCAAAGGTCAAGGGGATCAAGGGCCCAACCTTCGGAAACATGATCAAATTCGGGTGGAAAGGACGACGTCTCTGAGGTGTATGTTCATGACTGATGTGAAAATGATAGAACAAGGTGTGTTCACCTATGATGTGAAGAATGGTCTTGGTTTGATTGATTACAACGTCGATGCTCATGAACATGCACACATTGTTGTAGATACTGAAAAGCGCCATTCATGCACTCACATGATGTGTGTGTGGGGCTGTCCAGCTCAGTGTTACAACTTCAGGGACCAAGGTCTTGATACAATGAAATTCGTGTATGAGGATTGTGTCGAATGTGGCACATGCTTCATCATGTGCACAGAGGGGGCTGTTGAGTGGAATCATCCACGCGGTGGCTTCGGCATCACCTACAACCAAGGTTGAGCCATACATTCAATTGGGAGTCTGACCGACATGCGCTCTATGAGACCTCTCCTTCTCGCGCTACTGATGCTGTTCGGGAGTCTTGCAGGATGTCTTTCAAACTCTGAGACCTCAGCACCTGCTACCGAGGAAACAACAGAGACGACAACGGTCATTGACAGTAACACTCCTGCAGATACAGCCAACCGCGCTGATGTCAACGAGCCCGAAACCACCTCTGAAACAGAGACTCCCGTAATTGCATCACCATTGCGCGTGGCTACCTTCAACCTAGCGAACTTCGGCCCAAGCAAATCGAGCAAGGACGACAAGGTCGCAGGATATGTGGAGGTCATCAACGATTATGATCTGGTCGCCGTGCAGGAGATCACCGACAAGTCGGAGAATGCACCCGATGTGCTGTTGAAGGCACTGAAAGCAGAAGACAGAGATTGGGATTTGGTGCTGAGTCGGCGCACAGGGGTCGACCCCACTGATAGAAACTATCAGGAGCAGTACGGCTTCTTCTACAGGTCCAGCGTCGTGCAGCCTATCGAAGAAGGGAAACTGTTCCTCGATCCGAACGATGCTTTCGTCAGAGAACCTCATGCGACACCATTCAAAACCGTTGAAGAGGACTTGACTTTCGTCTTGATGACAATTCATACCAGTCCGACTTTTGCCCTACCCGAGGTTCAGGCACTAGCGGAAGCCTATCTTTGGGCGACTTCAGAATGGTCATGGGAGGATGACATCATCATTCTCGGAGACTTCAATGCTGCGTGCTCCTATGTACAGCCGGATGATCTTGTCGGAGCGGACATCACTAATTCCAGTTTCACATGGGTCGTGCCTGATAACGCAGACACAAATGTGGCCACGTCATCTGCCTGTGCGTATGACAGAGTCGTACTGGATGCCGGGGCTGCTTCCCATTACAATGGCTCTTGGGGAATCGATCAGCGTGAAAGTATCGCGAACATCTCCGACCACTTTCCGGTCTGGTTCGACCTTGAGCGAACAGATGATACAGACATTCCAACAGTCATCCAAGCTGCTAGGCCATATGCTGGATGGGCTGGACCGACAACTGGAATGAATCCGATTCCCGTCATCGTGATGCTCGCTGCGGCAGCAATGATGCTCCTCCTTCAGCCTGAGACCAACTTGAAGCAGCAACATATCGAAGATAATGAGGAGGTCGAATGACTTCGATCATCGATCAGCATGCCAGTCGCACAAACGCAGAGTTCCTCATCTTTACAACGTCATTCTGCCCATATTGTACGGCTGCAACACGATTGTTGGATCAAGTTGGCAGAACTTGGAAGGAAGTGAACCTCGATACCGAACCGGAGACACTCAGTGAAATCAAACGCATCACTGAACACCGTCCCGTCCCCATCATCCTATAGACGGAAATTGCTTCGTCAACGGAAATTGCCGCGTCAGCACCGCAAATCGCCGCGTCAGCAACGGA
>PAZI01000047.1 GCA_002715545.1 Methanobacteriota archaeon | reverse complement strand
GTATCACGTCTCCGGAACCGGCCGACCGAGTGGTTCTATTTCAACGGCGCGGTATCCCTTCACAGGTCATCTGATCGCTCAAGGATGCGCACATGGTCTGCTCTCATTGTGAGGTCCATCGGGATGGCGGCTTCGTAAAGCACCATCGTGACCTCTTCTTTGGTCTCTGAGATCGATGTCACTCGAGCTTTCTCATTCTTGAACGCGCCCGTCGAGATCTCAACGATGGTTCCAACTTCAATATCTCGAGTTGCAGATTTTGGTTCAAGGAATGGCATAACGTCACGAAGAGGTGCTTCTGCGGCCAGAACTGCCTTTGCATTCTTCATCGGCGTCGTGGTCCCCCCACTTCGTCCGATGAGATTCTCAACGTGGTGTCGTGCACTTGCTTCGACAAAGACGTACCCCCGCATCTGAGTAGGATGAAGAATACTGAATATATGCTCCATACTATCCTTGAGTGAACCAGTTCCAGAAAGTCTCGCCCTCATTTCGTCTGCCACTTTGATTTCTTGATTGATTGTGCATTTGACAATGAAGATGTATGAAGCAACATCTCCGTAGAGTTCTCGAATTAGTGGTGTAGTATTCCTATGTTGTATCTCGCCAGGATCAACCCATTCTGACTCAGCATACAAGGTTCGAGGTTCGATGTCATCCTCAAATGTAGTGAAGATGAGAAATGGAGTTGTATCAACGATTCTCCCATCGACTTCAATACCTCTTGGTTCCCCGTCCATGATGATCTCAAGATGCTCGTTAGGTATGCCCGTAGCTTCGTTAACTCGACTAAGCACCGATGCTTCATCCAGTTCATTGACTCGACCGAATACCCCATCCCATAGTGCTGGATGTTCACTCACATCCATTGAACGACGTAGGAGCAACATCTCATCTTCACGGCGGATAAAAGCGACGAAAGCTTCAGACATCTGCTCTCCCTCAAGTTATAATCCATCTAAAGATGGCCGGCAAAACGTTGTCCATCATGACAAGGATCACGAAACCTATTGCACCAAGAACCATCATCCCAATCCCACATACAATGATGGTCTGCATGAATTCCTGTTCTGTCGGTTTTTTCGCCATGCGAAGAATCCGGGCAGTGTTCCCACGACTTATCTGACGCACTTGCCGTTCAATCTTATCTTGCCAGTCCTGGACCTTTTCTTCGAACGATACGGATGCGAACTCCTCGCTGTCCTTGTTCGCCATGGTCCTCTCCTGCATAGCGGCGAGCAGGGGGGTGTTCAAAACCGCTTCGCACAGTCAACTAGTCTCTCAAGCCTTCCTCGAGGACACTGAACACAGCCTCTCCTTCAGGTAGGTTCGGGCTATCAACAAGGCGAGCAACACGTCGTCCAGCCTTACCTTTCCGAAGGTAAATGCGGAAGGTGCTAGCATGACCAACGATGTGACCACCGATTGGACGATTTGGGTCCCCGAAAAAGGCATCTGGTTTGGATTGGACTTGATTTGTCACGAGTACGAGTGCATTGTTGACATCTGCAAGTTGTTTGAGATCGTGCATATGTCTGTTCAGACGTTGTTGCCTGTCTGCAAGCATGCCTCGACCTACGAATTCGGCTCGAAAGTGAGCCGTCAAGCTGTCAACAATCACTAGTTTGACCTTCCTACTTCGTGCAATTTTCTTGACCTCATCTACAAGCAGCGTCTGATGAGCTGAATTGTAAGCCCTAGCGACATGGATGTTGGCGAGTACATCAGCAGGATCCAGGCCTGCACCAAGCGACATTTGTGAGATGCGTTCGGGCCTGAAGGTGTCTTCTGTATCAATGTAGAATACTTCGCCATCGAGTCCTGCTTCTTCCACGGCTTTGAAAGCATTAACAGCGAGTTGATGCCCAATTTGGGTCTTCCCAGAACCGAATTCACCGTAGACTTCTACGATTGCTTGGGTTTCAAAACCTCCACCCATGAGGGCATCGATAGATTCAGTCCCACTTGTCAGTTTCAGCACTTCACTTCGGCGCTCTAAGAGTTGATTACCTGTCAGAAAACCACCGATGTTGGCTAACTTCTTCGCACCTGCAATGATCTTTGAAGCAGCAGTTTCTCCGATTTCTACGGCATCGGCAAGGTCTCTGGGTGTCATTACAGCTATCGAGAGCATATCATCATACCCTGCGTCGCGTAATTTTTCTGCGGTTGCGGGCCCGACTCCCGGCAGCTCCTCAACGGTCAGTTCTTCTTCTTCATCGGCCATCAAAATCTCTTCTGGCTCGTTCGGTTCATCTGCTTTCTTCTTTGTTTTCTTTGCTGCAGTTGGCATATCCATCCTCAACCCACTCAGCGGGCTCACCTATCTTAACCTCAAGTTAAGAGTGGATGTGAAAGTGAAAGTGAATTCAATAAATCAATCAGAGACGAGTCGTCCATCGATGCTAGGATAATTCACATTCGCAGTGCTCTCGACAGTGACTTCTTCATCCGGGTCGACTGATATCTCTAGTTTCCATTCTCCGAGTGGATAGTCGCATGGGCACAAGTTCATTTCAATAGTCATCGATTCACCATCACCTATTGTCGCTTGTCGTTGTTCTCTTTGCTCTCCATCATTATCGTACAATGTCCATATCACATCGATTGCCTGACCAGGCGTTGGTATCTGATCGATTCCACCTGCAGTTTGTACATTGCTGACTTGAGATTCAATGTCGAGGATAGCAGGTGCTACCTCCATTGATTCGTTTCCTACCATGATTCCAAAGACCCCAGGATCTCCCACAACTCCAGTATCTGTCCTTGATGTGTGATGATCAACCCTGACCCTTACCTGCACACTCTTCATACGACTTTTCTCATCTTTGACTGTGAAGTTTGCCGTGAAGATCCCTTGAGTTCCAAAGGCATGGGTCACATTGCCGTTTGTCCCTTCAACGACTGATGTTCCATCGCCAAAATCGAAGATGAATTTCTCGATAGATGCATCCTTCGATGAGGACCCCGATAGATCGAACCACAATTCTCCTGCTTCATCAGTGATGATTGTCTCGCCTGCATATTCAACAACGGTTGTTGTATTTGTCCCATCCATTCGAAGAACAATGTCGATATTTCCTCCATCATCACCGTCACCAGTACACCCCACACAGGCTGAGGCAAGAATCAGCACCACGCACAGTGAGATGTGGCGCCCCATACTTCCTCTCATGAACACCGAAGGACGTAGTGTCTCAAGTATCCTCGGTTTGTTCTGACACTATCGTTGAAATATGATTGACATTTGGTCGGTGGCAGCGCTGTGGTGTAGTTTGGATAACACGCTGGGCTCATAACCCAGAGACCCATGGTTCAAATCCATGCGGCGCTACCATTCGACCCCTGAGGTCGGTGATTGATTGCCAGAAGATCCATACAACGTTCTTGGTGTCTCAAGGGATGCGAGTGACGCCGAAATACAACGAGCTTATCGTCGTCTTGCACGACAATATCATCCAGATAGAAATCCAGATGATGCTGCTGCTGAAGCACGGTTCAAAGCGATACAGGATTCATATGACTCGATTGGGACAAAAGAATCACGACAATCTTACGAGGATCAACGTCGAGCAGCTTCATTTTTCGGAGGACAGTCCTGGGGGTCCTCCCCTTCATTCTCTTCAGAGGAATTCGATCTCAGTGACCTCATCAACCAATTCATGCATACTGGCCGTCAACCTCCCTCTCGACAACCTTCTGCCCGATCTTCTGATGTGCATCAACGCATCGAACTGTCTCTTGATCAAGCAATGAAGGGGATGAAGATCCGGTTGAAGTTCACAGCACGAGAAGTCTGCTCAACGTGCTCAGGACAAGGCCTTGCTTCCAATGGCTTCCCTTGTAGCCCTTGTAATGGAACAGGTCAGAGAAAAACGTCCCGTTCTGTTGAGGCATCTATTCCATCAGGTGTTTCTCATGGCAAGATTTTGCGTGTAAAAGGTCAAGGGAATAGTGGCGTTGATGGCTCAGGGGACCTTTTGATCGAAGTTGGCATCGATCCAGGTGAGGGTAGACGATGGGAAAGTGGTCGTCTGATCCAAGAAGTACCTGTTTCAGTGAGCATTCTCATGGGAGGTGGAACAATCGATTTGATGACACCTAAGGGTGACAAAGTCAGTGTTCGTCTATCAGAAGGATCAAGGCCAGGTGACCGTCGTCGTCTGCCTGGACAAGGTCCTAATGGAACCGACCTTGACATCGAGCTTGTTGTCATCTGGCCTGAAGAAATCACTGAGGAACAGCGCGCGGCGCTCAACAACCTTGGTTCTTCAGGTCTATGAGTCTGAACGTCCAGTTGGTACGTGCTCGAATTTACCATCTGAGCGCTGCTTCCATGCGTCAGCCTGACCTGGGACACTGTACCACAAAACCCCATCGTCGTCACGATCATAGCCACCACCTGGTGGTAATTTCTCCCATTCCGCCGGCAACTTAGTTGTGACTTCAGCCGACTTGCCTATGATTCCCAGCGCTTCGGACACCTCGATGGGTTCTACTGGCTTTTCTGCCACAGTAGAGAATTGTTGATTCTGTATGGGTGGTCCTGAGAATGGCTGATCCTGTACAGGTGGTCCTGAGAATGCTCCACTCTCCTCGGAAATTTCCGCCCCTGCTTCAAACCCTACTTCTGATGAATCGATGGATTCTACCGCGGGGTCGTTCACATCATCTTTCTTCTCCGGTAGGCGAGAGATAAGACCTGAACCTATGAGCCCAAGGATGGTGAGGACAGCGAGGATTGCAACAGCAACGACAATCATCACGAGTCGACCGTCGATGCCAGATTCATCTCCAGTCACTGATGCTGCGGCTTTTGAGGCCTCAGTTGCGTTACCCGTTCTACTAGTATTCGTTCCACTCTCGCCACGATCAGTAATTGTGAGATTCGTTTCAAAGCCCCCAAGTGGTACTTCCCATTCTGGAAGATCGAGATGCGTCTGAATCATATTTTCTTCATATGTGGCTGTGGCCACTATTCTAAGTCCTGTGTACGGTACTGTGATTTCAATTTCAGTATTGAGTTCCCCCCCCGTCCATGGATCAAGGTGAGATTGCCCATCTTGATCATCGAGTGTCAATGAGCATGCAGGGGTACAGGTCACATTCAATACCACTCGAACAGTTCCATCATCTATGGCATCCGTCGCTGAACGAGTCAGATCGATGGTCATCACCGCCGTCCTGTTCAGGATAATCATTCCAAATTCCTCTGCATCTGTATTTCCAGCAGAATCACTGATTGATACAATGAGTGAATAGTTTCCATCAGCTAATAGTGCCAGATTCAGATCTAGAATCTCCTCACCACTGCCAGTTGCATTGATACTGCTATTCAAGACACTGTCTTGGTCAAGATTGATCAGATTGATATGAATCCATACCTGTTCATCCAGCTCAGCGCTCCATGCCACTTGAACAGAGATAATCTCCTCCCATACGTTTCTGTCATTCATTCCAGTAGAGATGATCACGGGATCAACCCCGTCTCGAACTTCTACGACGGTGGGTGGAACCGCAGGATAGTGGGACCCTCCACTTGTATCATCCTTGGCCGTAATGAGGACATTCCAATCACCTATTGATGAGCGATTTGGATGGAACGTCGTTTGATGCATACCACTTCCAAGCCTCACAAGTTCGGATGTCCAGATTTCTCCATTTCTTGAGAGATAGAGCGTGAATGTGAAATCGTCGCGCCCCGAGATATCATTCACCGTAATATCGATGGGTGTATCATGAGCAAATCCTTCCTTAAGGGCCCGGCCTGTGAGTGAAACCGTGGCGATGTTTGGTTTAGCAGGCCCTAATTCAAGCTCGATATGATCGGCATCATAGAATGAGTTCCCTAGAGGGTCGGTCAATCGTAGTGCCACACGTGGGCTATGCGACTCATTCAGAGCATATTCGTTCGGCATGGTCAACAGGCCAACATAGGCAGACTCAGTAGCATTCCATGTCAACAAGTCGGGGGTGGTTCCAGGTGGTTCAGTGATGTGATCCACTTCATTGGGAATGACCCATGCTTCAGCGATCAGGTTGGGCTCATCGCGGACCACCTTTACTCTCAGAGTGATATCATCATTGACTTCGAATGGTTGGAATGATGCACGCGAAGCGCTCAGGGTCGATGTCGTGACTTCAGGTGCTACATCATCTATCCAGATGGGATTGAGTGCTCCTGCGCTGATTCCACCAGTACCCCGCAAGCGTTGACCTTTGATAACAGCGATATGTTCGGGAATACAATCAGTGGTGGCCGAAGCCATTGTTCCACATAGGTCGAGGACACGTGCGTTGATTATGCTAGAAAGATTGCTCAATCTCCCGAGATCTAGAATAATATCGTAAGTCAATCTCAGGTGGGTGACCTTTGCTGGCGTGTTTTGTAGACCATGAGTCCAGTTCACCCACAGCGCAGACCATTCTATACCCTCAGGGTCTACGTGACTCACCGAAGATGAATTTCTCTCCATCACTGAAGCAATCTGATTAGCGTCAAGGTGAAAGTCAGTACCATGCGGTCCTCGCTCGATTCTTGCAGTGCTAAATTGAATCGAACCGTTTGGTCCTGTCACAACCACATCACACCACGTTGCCTCCCGTAACTCATCGACACTCCAGACAAGCCCGCTTCCAACCGGCACAGCTCCGCTGGGGAAGAGCAACGAGAAGCTTCCAACATCACTCACAGAAGCATTGTCTTGTACAGTGAGTAATGGCTTGAGACCAGTGCCGTCATCGGCATTGTCGAGAGTGAATAACATGGCATCATTCCAATCAGATTCCAGCAGCAATCTGTCGACAGGATCACGTTCATTCCAGTCGAGCTGATATCCCCACAGGGTAGGTGTAGTCCATCCATCGTGAGAGATGAGTATGAATTTAATTTCAAGGTGGGCCGCACGCGGCATGAGTCCAGTGCTAAGGTCGATTTCTGACCACGGTTGCCATGTGATGTTATCGAGGCTGGATCTCACAAAGACATCAATGTCTGTATGTTGGGGCGTGCTCGAATTAATCTGTAAATACAGGTCATCCACGACCCGTCCATTCGCTAGTGTGATGTTTGCGAGCGTTAGATTCCCTGTCCAAGGGTACATTGGCGGTATTGGGTAACCTGTGAAAGTGGTGCTAGAGTATTGCCCATTCCCCCCTGAACTACCTGGCTCTCCCGTGCCGATCAATGAATAGGCATGCGCTCCAGCTTGCCCAGCCATCCCAGCAGATTCATCGATAAGTCCAGTGGAGTGAAAATTAGCAGCGGTGGTGTTGATTGAGATCGTGCCTCCACCCCCTCCTCCTCCACCATTTCCTCCAACACAGCAGCCAATGTAATTCATCGACCGATATGGTAGCGTTCCATCTCCTCCATCACCACCTCGGGCGAGGATATTTCCAGTCACTTCGATACGATTAGCCTGCAAGGAGATGAGACCTCCACCTCCGCCTCCGGCACCATTGCGCCCGGCCCGACTCCCTGTTGATGGGCGAACAGGGTCTTCTCCGTCGGTCCCCGAAGCGGTCATCGTTCCATTGACGATGATTGTACCCGCCCAGATTCTGATCTGACCTCCTCCAAGTCCACCATTAGAGAAGATCGTACCATTCTCATACACATCCCCTCCCTTTCCAGCGTCAAGGTATTGATTTCCGTGGGCTAAAGCCCCATTGGCTGCATTTGTCTTTGGGTTGCTCTGCCCCCCACCCCCTCCATCTCCTATGTATGACCCACCACCTCCGGCGGCACGCCCGGCATCAGAGAACGATGTATCGTTGTTAACTCCATCACCACCTCTTGCTATTGATGTGGAGCCCCAGACGGATGCCATGGTCGTTCCATTTTCGAGGATGATTGTCACTGCACTGATGTTAAGTGGGCCGGTTGCTATGATATTCCCACATGTCACGTTGTTGCATGAGAGTCGAACGAGCAATAAGCTTAGATTGCCTTGTAGAAAGATGGTGTCCTGTATGTCGATGATTCCATATCCGCTATCTGGGACTTGTGCCATTGGTCCCCAGCCTTGGAACACTGAAGTTGTGACATGCCCCCATCCTCCACCAGTTCCGTTGATTCCATAATTTCCTGAAGCGCTAGGACTCCCTCTGAGTCCTCCTCCTCCTGCCCATGCAGTGATGCTCAGGGGATTTGCAAAGAGCTGGCCTGGTTTTGTGGCGATGGTGACATATCCTCCAGAACCTCCTCCTCCTCCGTTTCCCCCATTGAAATTCGTTGGAGGGACTCCCATAGATGTGCCTCGTCCTCCTCCTCCACCGCTGCCACCATCGGCCTTGACATAACCAAATGGTCCTATCCCGACAGTGTTTGCAACGATATGGATCGACCCTCCACTACCACCGCCGGCGCCATGGAAGCCATTCCCATGACCGCCTGGATGAGGTGGGCCGTTCTCCCCTCGTCCCCCTCTGGCATCGATACCTCCGTCAACAATGACTGAGCGAGCAAGGATGACGACTTTTCCTCCTCCAGCCCCGGCCAAGGAACTGAGGTTGTGAGGACGAGGGGTGCCATGGCCAGTATTCTGATTTTGAATCATAGGGCTGGTGACATTTCCTCCACTCGAGCCCTTTTCATCACCCCATCCATATGGAATGCCACCAGGTCTGAACAGCCCCACAGTTCCGGTACCCCCCCCTGGCATCCCACCATATCCTCTGTGTCCTGCTCCACTTCCACCGGCCTCGCCAGGGAAGTCTGAATAGAATCCATCGATTCCTCTTCCAGTGCCGTTCCAGACCGTATTGGCAGCATTGATTCTTGTTCCTTGTTCGATCACTAGGATGTTCACTCTCAGTGTTAATTCCCCATGGACATTGATTACGCCACAACCTCCTCCTGGTAGACATTTCACAGTGACTCGATCGAATGACATGTCTCCACTCCAGTTCACTGGTGATGTAACGTTCACCGACGTGTTGCCAACTCCTGGCACCTTGACATAATCCTCGATATTGACAGTACCATTTCCGAAGGTGATGTGTTCGGTACTGGCATTCAGAAATGGATGTGAATTAGCTGAGATATTGAGTTGGCCAGCACTCGTTTTTGGACTGAGGGGCATAAGATGTTCAACAGCATCGAGTCGAGAACCATTGACGTGTGGGAATACCAATGTATCAACGAGGGGTAACGCTGAACCTCCTCGTCCTGAAGTATTTCCATTAAATGCCTCATCGGCTCCGGCAAAGGGCACTACACTGAACAGGAGGAGAAGAACGAGTCCTATGACCGCCCGCATAATATCGGGCTATCCCGCTGACCAAAAAGCACACCGGTTCTCTGCTCAAAGTTCACGCAACAGAGCTATTCGGTCCGGCTCCTGCAACAGCCTTGCTCACGCCTTCAGCATAGCGCTCGAAGTTCTCATTGAACATTTCTGCAAGCCTATTGGCAGTTGCATCGAACTCAGCAGGGTCCGACCACGTCTGACGTGGCTGAAGGACTTCTTCAGGTACGCCAGGACATGAGGTCGGTACTTCTATTCCGAAACGAGGATCCACAACATATTCGACGTCATCTAACTCTCCATCTAATGCTGCATTAAGCATGGCTCGAGTGTGAGGTATGCGCATACGATGTCCTACCCCGTGAGGTCCAGATGTCCATCCAGTGTTGATTAACCACACAGAAGCCCCGTGTTCTGCAATCTTTTCAGAGAGAAGGTCAGCATATACTCCTGGGTGCATCGGCATGAATGGCTCTCCGAAACATGCGGAGAAGGTTGCTTGGGGTTCGGTTACTCCAATCTCGGTACCTGCCACTTTAGCAGTATATCCTGAGATGAAGTGGTAGGCTGCTTGTTCGGGCGTCAACCTCGAGATTGGGGGGAGCACTCCGAATGCGTCACAGGTAAGGAAGACGACGTGTTTGGGATGACCTCCGGTAGAAGTAGCAGTTCGGTTAGGGATGAATTCGATTGGATATGACCCGCGAGTGTTCTGTGTCAGCGTNGTATCTGTGAANTCAGNCANGCCNTGTTCATCCAAGATGANATTCTCAAGNACGGTNCCGAAGCGCTCGGTCGTTGCAAAAATCTCNGGNTCATCCTCNGNNGACANATCNATCAGNTTNGCATAGCANCCGCCTTCGAAATTGAACACTCCNTTCGACCCCCAACCGTGTTCATCATCACCNATCAGTTCCCGAGCAGGGTCTGCAGANAGNGTCGTTTTGCCAGTGCCAGAGAGNCCNAAGAAGATGGCNGGAACCGTTTNTGTGGTGTTAGCACTACAGTGCATCGGNAAGATGCCGCGTTGTGGAAGGAGGAGNTTCATGACACTGAAGATGGATTTCTTGATCTCACCAGCATACCGCGTCCCTCCAATGATGACTTCACGCCGCGCGTAATGCACGATCACAAATGCTTCTGAGTTGACCCCATCCGCTTCAGGGTCTGCTTGCAACCATGGTGCATGCAGGACAGTGAATTGCGGTTCATGTTCAGCAAGCTCCTCTTGAGAAGGCCGCACGAACATGTTTCGAGCGAAGGCACTGTGCCAAGAGGATTCGGTCACGACTCGAATGGGTAGTCGTTCTGCAGGTTCAGCCCCTGCGTACAGGTCTTGGACAAAGAGCCGACCTGCATCTGAAAGATGTGCAACGACTTTCTCTCGAAGGCCATCAAAGACCTCTTCTGTAGTCGGGACATTGACACTTCCCCAGTGAATAAGATCAGTGGTTGTTGGCTCATCGACGATGAATTTGTCATTTGGTGACCTACCAGTCCTTGCNCCAGTCTCAGTCACCAACGCTCGNTGGGCAGAATAGACNCCTTCACCCGCTTCAACTGCCAATTCAATCATTTCTTCAGCGCTCATGTTCCACCGAACAGGACCTGTAGGGGATATCCCGAGGTCATTCAGATATCCCTCATCTCCGCCACTGTCGTCTGGCCTTGTGCTCAGGACCATGCCGTTACGCATAGCAGGCCGTTCTCATACCTTACCCTTNTTCGATACCCNNAAGAGTGAGGTGNCCAATNATTGCANACGTAAAACCTACACAATCAACCATCATCGCANTGACATGTCCAGCGGCATGCTACCTTCATTCAACGTCCTTGGCGAAGAACTTGAACCATGTTCATCCGACCCNNTNACTGGTTGGTTCAGGGACGGATGTTGTAACACCGATCGCAATGANAGGGGTNTNCACACCGTGTGTTGTCAGGTCACAACCCCNTTTCTCGAGTTCGCNAGGCAACAAGGAAATGACTTGATCACNCCCGCTCCAAGATTCAATTTNCCNGGACTCAAGCCNGGNGACAGATGGTGTGTGTGTGCCCAGACTTGGCAGGATGCAGCTGAAGCAGGTGTGGCGTGTCCCGTCGATCTGGGCGCCACACATGAGGAAACCCTCCAGATCATCTCACTCGAACTTCTCGAGCAATTTGCACTTTAGNCCAATGAATCGTGTGCACTATAATCCGCACCTCCCCCGCTTCGCTTCATGGCTGAGCCGACTCTGGCGCCACACGAAGCTGAGTCCAAGGACATTCACAGTGTGGTGCTGAATCGCTCACCGGTAAGCAGGGCAATTTGGTTCACATTCGGTTTTGCAGCGATGATCATTGGAACAATCGGCATTGTGGTTCCTGGTCTTCCAACAACCCCNTTGATGATTTTAGCAGCCGCATGTTTCAGCAAATCTAGTCAGCGATTCTACGACCTCATCATCAATAATCGTATGTTTGGACACCATGTGAAGAATTATCGCGAAGGTCTTGGAATCCCCAAAAACAGCAAACCNACCATCTTGTTCACTCTTTGGTTCTTCGTTCTNTTTGCTGTTTTCGTTGCAATACCTAAGCANGTTATGATTTCACGTGTGTCAACATTCATCCTGGGTGTCATTGGGACGATTTTCATTATGAGAACACCTAGTTACGTGCCTTCTCAAACACCTTCATGATCATTGATTCCAATCCTTTNATCCAATCCTGATTGTCATTCAAACACTTGACAACGGTCATCTTTTCACCNCCGTGCTCGTTGAAACATTCTCTGATTCCAANATCAAGTTCCTCAAGAGTTTCCAANCCATCTACAATGAATGCAGGAGATGCAATGATGAGTNTCTTCTTNCCNTCTTCGGCCAATTTCTTTACCATTTGAGAAGTTGATGGCGTCAACCATTTCACAGGTCCTAAGCGGCTTTGGTAACTCATGGACCACTGGTCCTCACTGAGCCCTAGACTCTCAACAACAAGCGATGAGGTCATTTGACAATGTTCAACATAATTCGGCTTGCCAAGTCGCTTAACTCTTCGAATATGTGAGAGTGGCAACCCATGGTATGAGAAGAGCAAGTGCGAATCGTCCTCAAGATGAGTNCGTATTGATTCAGCAAGAGGTTCAATGAAGGATGGGTCAGAACTGAAATGGCCCAATTCAAGAGAGGTTGGANTCCAATTCATCTTGGAAAGTTGAAGATAAGCCTCTTTGAGACATGACTCAGTTGTTGCTTGNGCGAATTGTGGGAATAGAGGTGCAAGTAGAACNTTNGTGACTCCCATCTCTTTGAGTTTCTGAAGTCCCGAATGAATACTTGGATTGCCATATCTCATTCCAATCNGGCACACGATTCCATCCAGTGAGTCATTCAGAGCATGTGAGAGTCTTTGTGAATACACATTCAGGGGCGAGCCTTCATCCATCCAAATACTTGCATAGAGAGGGGCTATCTTTCGAGGTCTGGTATTGAGTATGATTCCTCTAACAAGGAGATGACGGAAGATTGCCGGGATGTTGATCACATCAGGATCCAACAGAAATTCGCGCAAGTATCTCTTGATTGCGGGCACAGTGGGTTCATCCGGTGTCCCTACGTTCATCAGCAGAACACCATTTTCTGGCATGATTGCGGGCGTGCAAATCACGTAGTTATGATTTGTCAATTGATGTACTGACAATTNATTTCGATAATCATGAGAAGAACCCCCTGNTTCGGCTCATTCAAACNGGNGGAATGCTCTGCCGAGCATTATGGTAGAATCACCCAGANTGCAACTCCGAGCAACGCCAAACCACAGATTCGGTTCAACCTCACCGAGGCTTCNGGTGAACTGAAGATNCGTTTCAGAACAGTTCCAGACCCCGCCCAAGTCATCACTGCTGGCAATCCGAAGGCCAGATTGATTGAGACCAGTGCAACCTTACCTGCAAAACCGTATCCAAAGGCCGCACCGAATGATGTCATCAACACAAGAAAGTGGACCCATGCCTTTCCATTGACCANTTGTAGAATCATACCGGTCGAGAATCCAAGTCGATTCTTGACCTCGTCTTCCTCTTCCATCGGACCAGCTATAGCAATATGATAGGCCAGATATGCGATGTAAGCNGCTCCAANGTAAGTCAGAATGTCGAAGATTCTACGATTCTCCTCGATGAACACGGTNGCNGCACCAATCAGAAGNCCGAGCAGNGACCACCCGACCGCCATNCCGAAGATCAGNGGCATGGTCNACCGGAAACCATGCTGAGAACCATGTGCAGCACACAGCATGTTATTCGGTCCNGGTGTGAAGCACATTGGTATGATGAATGTGAGGACTGCAATCAGGGCGACAGTTGAGACCATCGTCATACCTCAGGCAAGGTTCTGCAGTCGAGCATGACTAGGATCTTCGATAGTCATGATNGCCCTNATCCGAGACTCTTTCCTCAATGAATCTGGAGCAGCAGCAACCTTTGCTTTTGCACCATTCTCGAATGAGATNNTGTATCGGCCAACATCACCNGTCTCTAACGCTGTGCCTGGAAGCCACANTCCTAGGTTTCCTATCTCNGGATGATANATCACAGCAAGCGTTTCAGGCCCTGTGGCACCGTCTTTNACATCNACGCTGAGCACTTCAATCTCGTTGCTTCCCCCAGTCANATCGCTGACTGATGTCCATTCCCCATATGCGGCATCCAAGGGTTCCTCCAAGGTCTTTCGTCGCTCTTCGATCTCCCCCATCCTCTCTTCGAATGCAGAGGTTGTATCTTCATCCATGGTGTTGATCCTGTCAACCAAACCACGCAATCGCTCAACGATTCTCACATCATCNGCTCCCATGGCAGCATCACAACGAGCGATTGATTCGGACAGGCGCTGGACTGCCGATCCATTTCCGATTTCGACAGCACATTCCAACGCTTCATCATAGATCTCGATGGCGAGCGCNGGCTCACCCACTGCNATCANNGCATCTCCAAGCCGCTCGATGGGTCCAATGGCTTCTGCTTCATTCCCGTCGACCATGTCGTGCACCTGCTCGACCAACCGAGAAGCGATGTGAGAATCCCCATCGAGCTGTGAGGCCAGACTGGCCGCTAGTGTCACTTCAAGTCGCCGCTCAGGAACTTTCTCTGCTTCGACAGCAGCAGCACGCAGGATTCGACTCGCTTTNCTCATNTCACCNGCGTGCAGTGCGAGNAGTCCCAGAGGATACAATGCCTCGACCTCCGCTTCATCATCATCGATCAGTGCGGCGCGCAGGCCCGCTGAAGCGAGCAACCTCTCAGCTTCTACACCTTGACCTGCAGACCTTGCTATGATGGCCATGGCGATCTCGAATCGGCATAATGTCGGCGTCAGAGCAGCCATAGCGATGCTTCCTTCTTCACTGGTCAAAGGAGCTAGCCGTATCGCTAGGTCTTCTTGGGCATCGAGGTGGACTTTCTGGAGTCCCTCGAGCACCTCATTCGGTTCACCTTCCTTCACCTTCTCTCCGAGTCCTTCGAGCACGTCTTCAACCACTGCGAGCTGTGCACATGCTTCTGGTAACGCGTTGAGTCGCGTCACCTTGCTCTGCTTCACCTTCTCTCCGAGCAGGTGTCGTCGCAANTCCTTCGCCCGCGCGCTGATACCGCCATCACTCTCTTCGCTTGCCTTGAGCGGTGCTGCACGAGTCCGCACTCTTCCAGACCCTGTATCGATGATTCCATCGATCAACCANGTCAACTTATCCTGTACNTCGTATTCGTTCCGCCTGCTGATGGCATATCGCATCTCTTCAGCACGTACCCGTTTTGATAAGCTCTTCAACCGCTTCTTTGCTTCCCCACCCTTGGCCATTTTCGAGAGTCGCAACAAGAACGTCGATGGTGGNCAGGTGGTATAGGGAAGGTGCACTCTTTGGCCTGTTTTTGTCATCTTGAAATCATCAGAGACNAAGCAGACATCTTCCCCTTGTCCTGCTAATCGCGTGGCTAGGACCATCAACGATAGATCGACGTCTTGGGGTGCAGCNCTCTCACCAATCCGATGCGCAAGACCCTTGACCTGATCATCAGGAATGGGGATGGTGGTCAAGATTGACTCCAATTCTTTCAGGATCTTNGGTCGCTTAGGATGCCTCACAATCGGNACATTACCCGCTTCGTGATGCACTCCTGATGCGATGTAAGCCTTCGAATGTCCCCCACCTATCACGCCTTCGAGATCGGGCTTGAGTCGTTGATCTCCGACTTGGCCCATGTGGATGAAGCAGTTCGAATCGATGACCCAGGCTGTGACCATGAAGGGCGCAGTGGCATGGTGGACTTGAGGACTGTGTTTCACTTCCGCAATAGCCTTGAGCAGGATGCTCTTGGCCACCTCCATGTCTGGACAGTCAGGAGACGGTAAGGATGGCGACTTCGAATACAACCAGAGGACTGCTAAAAAGGTCATGAAGGACCACGGNCTCACTCAGAAAGATGCCCTCATCGATGAGGCGAAGCATCACGACGCTAACGAAGATAAATTCCTGAATCGAAAGGAGCTTGAGTCTGCAGCAGAAGCGATCAATGCAGGTGAGAGCAAGGCCGATGGCGGTGGCGCTACCGCAGAGGACATCGCCAAGTATGCTCCCAAGGATGACGGCGCAGAGGTCCCTTGTCCTATCTCCGGGTGCTCGGCTATGGTTCCGGGCAACGCAGGCTTCTGCCCCAGTTGCGGTGAATCCTTCAACTGAATCAGGACGCCTCACCCTCTCGACGCGTTTGGCATACGTCGGNCCGAACCTGATTAATCGACTTCTATTCCGTGTTCGACTAAAGTTTCGTCATCCTCGGGACGTTCATACCTTCCTCTGAGGAACACACCGGCCAATAATCCTATGACGAGCCCGAACGTACCAATGAAGAACGTACCAACGATGGCTGTATCTCCTTCTGCGGCCCGACTCAAGGTATCGGCGATACCATCTCCNTCAAGGTCTTGACANCCATTGAGGATNCCATATTCGNTGAGACAATCGTCTTCCCAATTGGCAAACCCATCACCATCNTCATCCCANCCCGTGAGATAGATGCCNACCTTNCCCTGGGAGCGCTTGAGTTTGTCATAATCCCCATNCCCGTGGATGATGATNGGNTGATTNGTTTCNTCAAGNGNGATNCCGACTCCAGCGAGGNTAGCGTTCACGAGATNGATNTACTGCCACTCGTNGATGCCAGTCATCTTGGCGTACGTGACGGTTTTGGCATTCCCTCCTAACCTNNNGNGAGGATCTGGCTCCACGGTGGTGTAGACCAGATGTACTTCCTCACGCATCGTGCCCAGCGTTGGACTNGATGACTGCGAGGAGGTGGGNATGGCTGGACCCAAGGTGAGGTCGAACGACCNTCCGGCATTCNCCNCTCCAATCGTCATNCTNGTCCAATCCTCGCCGTTGAACGTACTATACATCTTCACATACGAGGACTGTGGGCAGACGGTCCTGTCTGTAAGCCAATACCAGTCGACCAAGGGTCGGCATAAGGAGGAGACCACGTGGACGGCAGGTGAATCCTGACTCGCCACGATACGTGGTGACTTCACTGCCATGATGTCTGAACATACGAGTGCAGGGTAGGAGGTGCCTTTCATCACGCAACTCCCTCCGGCGAGGATCGGCAAGGCGCGTTCATCCTCAAATTCCGAGGCGCCTGCTGCTTTCTTGGCGTACATCAATCCTAGGTCGTTTGCATTCGCCGGATCTGTATTGATCTTATCCCAGCAGCAATTATAACCTTGGAGTTTCGAACGCGAGAAGGCGACGTGGATTGTCCCATCTTGACCCACCGCCACATCGATGCCACCATTGTAGGTTCTACCGTTGGCCACCTTGATCACGTTCCAATCCACCCCATTCTCCGATGAGGCGTACCTGTAATGTCCCTCGAACCAAGCCACATGAATGACACCATCTGCGACATCCAATCCGATGCCACAGCTTTTGCAGGTGTTGATACTCACTCGGTGCTGGAGAAGGTCATCCTCGATAGGATCCCATTTCACGTACCACAACCCTCTGGAACCACTGTTGGCCATGAACAACCCGTGAACTAAACCGCCATCGTCCACCACCACTTGGGGCCTGCCACCACCGGTGTTACACACGTCTCTTCCAACGTACCAGCCGTGACTTGCGTCAAAATTAGGTGATGAGTACCACGTGTTGTCAATAAAGGCGCTCAAATTGTTGCCTCCCGAATGGAATACAGCTACAATCCCATTGTTTTGATCAATCGAGAAATCAGAGCCAAGACCACAATTCCGGTTGGTATTTTCGTCACCATATCCGTTGTCATACGAGTCCCATGATGCTGCATACACGGTTCCCTCTACTTCGAGGGAATGTTGGGTAAATCCGAATTCACCGAGGAAGACCGAAGGGTCGTCTGGAGCAGCATCGTACACGTCGCTGTATCCATCTCCGTCACGGTCAGGGCAACCATACCGGTCGATGGTCGAGGTCCCAACAACGTCGATGCAGGCATCTCGGTCGTCAGTGAAACCGTCACCATCGGTGTTGGCCCATGAGGTGCTGTTGTATGGGAATTCATCATTATCGTTGGAATAGCCGTCTCTATCCGAGTCAGCACATCCAATACCAAGGATGTCCGCAGTGCCATGGGATGTTGGACAATCGTCGAGATTGTCGATGAATCCATCGTAATCTGAGTCGAGGCAGCCGACGAACGGGTTATTGGCATGAATCCAGGTGAGGTCGTAATGCAGGCCAGCTGTGTCTACCTCATACCTGCCGGGTTCTCGCCACCTAAATCCAATCGTCGCTTGGGTAGGACAATCATCGATCGTATCGTTGAAACCGTCACCATCGGTGTCGTTGTTTTTCGGATTGGTGTTGTTCTCCAACTCTGCTATGTCGGTCAAATTGTCGTTGTCATCGTCCAGGTCGGCGTTGTCTCCGACACCATCACCATCGAAGTCGAACCAGTCGTCCGCATCCTCAGGGAACAGGTCCGCCCGGCTTCCGGATGCGTTGTCTCCATATCCATCAGCGTCCGCATCGATGAATT
>PAZI01000046.1 GCA_002715545.1 Methanobacteriota archaeon | reverse complement strand
CCCGAAGTGATTGAAGTCCATGCACTGTATGGTGAGTACGACCTGCTTGCAATGATTGAAGCTGAGTCAACGACTCACCTTACGAGCATACTCATAGAGCGATTTCGATTAGTCGAAGGAGTCAAGACCACACAGACACTGATTGCAGTGGATTATTGAGGAATGTGAATGACAACAGGATTCGTATTAATCGTGACCAAAACTGGTTTTGAGCGTCAGGTGAGGGAATCACTGGATGCACTTGACGAAGTTGTGCATCGCTGGGGTCTGTTCGGTGAATTCGATGTCCTCGCCCGTGTCGAAGCTGACTCAGAAGTCGAACTGACAACGTTGATTGTCGAGAATATAAGAACAATCGAAGGGATCTTAGAGACAAGAACGTTGATTGGAGCGGTCATCTGATTTCTTCGACAAGATGGTTTCCTACCTGTTTCGACGCCTCTGGGCAACCGGCAAGCATGAACAGACGACGTGATTCAAGCCATGATTCAGTCCTGACTGTTGAGTCGACGATACCGAGCAAGTAGAGGGCATTCGCCCGAAGACGGCGGGCTGGGCCGGACATTTCATCAGAAAGAGAGAGGATTACACGGATTTCTTCTGGAGAAGGAGAGGACGTGTTGCAAGCAAGGAGCAATCTGAGTGAGGCACTGCGTAGAGGCGATGTGACCTGTTCTGATAACTCTCTCAAGGCGATGATAGGGTGAGATGCATCCTCACCTTTCGAAAAACGAAGATCTGAACGTAACTGAAGCTCACGTATGAGAGGATCGTTCTTTCCAGCGATGCTGGCGAGAGCTGAGCGAATCCTTGAGGCGAGATCTTCGTCCTTGGTTTCCAAAGCCATGGCATGCCGTAATGAGGCGACTGCAACCATGAGTGGAGCATCGTCATGAGAGATGTCAAGGTCACCGAGCTCTCGCTCGGCCTGTTTAGCAGAGAGAGTGAGAGGTGACCCCGGTAGCCTATCTTCCAAAGCTCTCGTCCAACGTCTCAGGACTGCTACCGCCTTTTGACGCCCATCAAGGGTAATCTCCTCAGCGGCCATCAAATCATTCCAGTGCTCTAGATCACCCTTATGCAGCGCAAGACTGAGTTCAAGTGAGCGCCTCAAGGAAGGTTCTGTGAGAGATTCCACAATCTGAGATGCGGCGTCAAGTGCACCCAATTCAAGATAGGCTTCACCTACCCACCGACGCACCCTAGGAATGATGGATTCAGAACTATGTGCCATATCTGTGAGCACCAATGGCTGAGAGGAGGCAAGGGCAACTCCATGTTGTTCCAGCCAAGCTTCGATACCATCTTGATTCGAGCGTACAAGGTGGTGGAACCACAATGATCGACGAGTAGGCCTTCGATCACCATCTTGCCATGCTTGGCCATGAGATTCGGCAAGTTCAGCATGTTCTGCCTCACACTCAATATCAGAGAGGTGGGCAGAGCCGATGAAGGCGGGCACGCTGGCCCCGATGTGACCGAATTTCAAGACTGCTCTCGCGTCGAGATCATCAACACCCTCATTGCGAATGAGATGATCCACTGGTGTCTGATGGGGCCCCAGAGACACCTCTGTCAAGGTAGCTGAAGCTGAATCGCTGAGCTCAGATAGCAATTCAGTCGCCACATACTCATTCAACGTCGAAGCTTCTGCTGAATCGGTAAGAGAGAGAAGTCTGAGGGCCATGGGATGTCCACCTGCAAGTTTGAGCAGGTGGGCAAGGAGATCGTCAGAAAGGTCATCTGGTAACATGCTTCGAGCTGATTCATCATCGAGCTCTCCAAGACGGATGCTCGGGACTTCTATTTCAACGGGAGAACGATGTAGGATGAGAAATCTTAGATTGCGTGAATGTTCTGCAAATGCAGTGCTGAGTTCAGCCAACAAAGATGCAGGAAGACGGAACGCATCATCGAGGACATAGAGGGTCAACGATTCATTGGTTGGGCGCGAAATGATTCGATGAATGAGGGCATCTACTGCTCCGAGTGGTTCGAGATCCGGGAACCAATGCTGACTAAGGGAACTCAAACCACCATCAGACATCGTTGCCCATCGGACCTTGCGGCCTGTATCCAGCCACAGATGAGCAAGTTCACGGCCAACTGCCGTCAGACCAATTCCTGCAAGACCCTCTAGGGCAAGATGAGGGTGCTGTTCAAGAGTCTCGAGGGCATCTTCAATCGCTGAATCTCGACCTACCAAAACCGTACGAACAGGTGCCGGTCCGATGATTATTGCACGTTGATTCAAAAAGTCACCAGATTCGGCTGCTGCAAGTCCCTTCTCACTGAGGAAGAATGCTGTCTGCTTGCGACCAGGGACATCCAGAATGTGGGCCTGCTGACGATCGATGAACGATTTGGATTGAAGAGATTGCAGCGGATAATGTAGAGAAGAACGTGCGATTCCAAGAGAATCTGCAATTCCACGTTGAGTCAGTGAGCGAGGAACATCCCATGCTTTCCGCCACCGCCTAGTTAGAGGCGCAAGATGGCGAAGGATGCGATCCTCCAACTCCGTCACAATCTGTGCAGGGCATTGCCCTTCAAGTGCATTGAGGCATTGCGATTCAAGGATGGGCCTCGACCCTTCATCCCTTGATCTGCCCAATTCATCGGGAGTCTATATGTTCAAAGATGAACGTGAACGCGTTCTATATGTCGGTAAGGCAACGAATCTGTCAAACAGAGTGCGGTCCTATTTCGCATCCTCCCATGACCGGGAGATGGTACCCCTGCTTGTCCGCGATGCAGAATCAGTTGATTGTATAGCGACCTCCACGCCATCAGATGCCCTTGTTCTGGAACGACAATTGATTCGCAAGTATCGGCCACAATATAACTCGATGTTGAAAGACGACAAATCGTACCCCATGATCGCTCTCACTAAAGATGAACATCCACGGATTCTGTACACCAGAAACCCACCAGCAGAGGCACGAGTCTGGGGGCCATTCCCTGATGCAGGAACGGCAAAACGCCTGATTCAATTGATTCGACGAGAATTCGGAGTGAGGGATTGCTCTGAACTACTCCCACAAGGTTGCTTGTCGATGCATATCGGACTATGTCACGGCCCATGCGTGCAACCAGATGGTTATGCAAAGAAAGTACAGGCGGCGACAGCAGTCCTTGATGGAGATGCATCAACCATCCGTGAACGTATCATCAAAGAAATGGAGGCGGCGGCGGCGGAACTGGCATTTGAAGTGGCGGCAGAACGGCGTGATCTGATTGCAAGAATCGAACGAATGCTATCCCAGAAAGTGGTCTCAAGTCGCTTCTATCAAGACACGGATGCTGTCGGATTCGCAGAGAGAGGGGATTTGGCCACGGTCACAGTGCTCCAAGCTATCGATGGAACCATCCAAGGAAAACAGGATTATTCGATGATCCACAGAGGAGATATTGTCGAAACTGTCCAACGGGCCCTTGATGTTCATTACATGGCTCAGCAACCACCAAAACGACTTCTTGTTCCAACACCACTCGATCAGGATTTCATCGATCAACTCCAAGCTGCAGCACGAATCTCATTTGAGGTCAGAGTTCCTCAGAGAGGCGATCTTGCAACCTTGAGGTCACTAGCCGACCAAAATGCAAAGATCCACCTCCAACGGAGCAGGAATTCGACCAAGGGGTCGATTGAGGCAAAGGCAGCTGCGGATCTTGCAGAGGTGTTAGGTATCGAAACAGTACAAACACTCGTTTGCTTCGATATGGCACAGATTCAGGGTGAACACAGAGTTGGAGCTATGGTTGTCTTCCAGAATGGACGGCCAGAGAGGAGATCCTATCGGACATACAAGGTCAAGGGAAAAGCGACTGACGACCTGAGAATGATGGCAGAGGTTGTCGGGAGATGGCTCAAACGTCAGAGTTCATGGCCTGATGTCATGTTGCTTGATGGAGGTGTAACACATCTTGCCACAATCCATAGTCTATTGGAAGGTCATGGATTGAATGATCGATTCCTTCTGTGTGCCATTGCTAAACGAGAGGAGGTGTTACATCGCTTGGATAACGATCCTTGGCACATCGATTCTTCAGGGAGATTACTTGTCGCTGCACGCGATGAAGCACATCGTTTCGTCAACACTTTCCATCGCAAACAGCGTGCACGAGCTAGTCTGAAGGACCCTCTCGAGACCATTCCAGGTCTTGGAGCAAAGCGGCTTCAGACGTTACTCAGACATCTTGGGGGACTCAAAGGCATTCAAGCAGCATCGAAAGACCAGATTACACGTGTGCCGACCATAGGACCAACGCTTGCAGAGCGAATCTACACCACTCTACATCCAAGAGATGTCTGACGATTTCAATCAGGCCATGTCGTGGGCGCCCCAGTTGTCATCATCTCCCCATCCACCACCGCCACCTCCAGGCGGAGGAGGTGGAGCAGACATGCCACCATCTGATGCAGATTCATGACGCTGGAACTCTGCCTCGCTCATCTTTGTGCGGGTAGCGCGTTCATACTCTTTCTGAAGAAGATCGTCCTTACGTTTTCGTTTACGTACACGCGAGAAGATGAATACGGCAACGATACCGCCAGCACCAAGAGCATATCCGCCCAATTCACCCATGATGAATGACCAAGAAACAACGAAGGAGAAAGCGAGATTATCCACAGTCGCACAGCCAGGGTTTCCTCCACAATGAGGAAGCTGATAGGAAAGTTGCTGGCGGCCTTCAACTGTGTCAAGACTAGACCCGGCCTCAGAGGAAGTGAATGTCTTGAATCCGATTCCTTCTGGGAATTTTATTTTCACAGTCACGATTGGAGCGATAGGGGCTGTGCCCTCATCCATACTGAATTCAACTGGTTTCACGCCAGCAATCGGAATAGTGGTCTCATCTGGAGGAATAGGTACGCCTTCAAGATCCGATGTCGTAGATGATTCAAGGGCCATTCCTGGCAGGAAACTCTGTGCCATGGTCATCGCTAGGTCATGCCCAACAGACGGAAGCCAAGAGGCACTCGTATCAAGCACCAAGGCACCATCTGCATACCCCAATGCGAGCTGAGCCCGGTTCATCTGGAACTTCAGGCGAATAGGTTCCCGGTCAGATATTGTGGTACTCCGGCTCGCTTCTGTGAACTCAAGAGAGGCACTGAACGATAAACCACTGAGATCTGCATTGAAGCCATCACCAAGTTCGATGCTTTGGACATTGGTCTGAATATCACCCGCTATCTGATTGAAGAACGCGTCCAAGCCATCATTAGAGAGGGCAAGTTTGTTGTTGCCTTCACCTGTGAAAGAGGGGACATCAATCTCAAACGCGTCGCCGGCACCCTCGCGACTGGCAATGGCAATCAATTTCCGTAACAAGTCAGAGGGTAACACATCAAAGGTGATGTTCTCGTCACCAAAATCAGGCAACTCCATTCGATAGATATCGAACTGAACGTATCCACCTAGTGCTAACGTAATCTCCTGCGACCACTCATTGACTTTGAGTTGATCGAAGTCGATAGCAACCTCCAATGTCATGCACGTCGGCTCATTAGAGTAGCATATCGTGCCTTCCGAATTTGTGATTGCATCACATTCGAAGATGTTGACTGAATTCGGTCGACAATCGTAGGGGTTCGTACCTTTGACACCAACAACACTCGACGATGTACCATCAACTGCACGAGATAAAGTCAGCGTTCTGTCACCATCTTTGGTCTGCACCCATCCGGGTAGTTTGATATTGATGGAGATTGCAGTGGGTGGGAGTTCATCGGATAATGCATCGTCGAAGAACGACGTGCCAAGATCTGTCTGTACCTCAATTCCACCATTGAGGATCGACTCCAGATCATTGGTGTTGAGAGTGCTGAAATCAATCGGTCCAGAAACTGCATCTGATTGCCCTTGTATCATGTCGATAATGCTCATCTGGAAAGTATTCGAAGATGAGCGCATGATCAATGGGAAGGTCGAATTCATGGCGTTAGCACCTTCGGTGCAGAAGTAGATTGGATTCGCAGGAGTACTGTCCTCCAAACACCCTTGCTCCCTAGTGTGTGTGTAATTCAAGGTCGTGGCATCCCAACTGATGGGAGACATCTGAATCGTATCGGTCGAGAAACTCTGAATCCCGCTAACGAGGCTATCCATCGGTATTGCTTCACTAATAGCCCCAAGTTCAAGCAGGCCACTGTGATAGGCCATACGCATCCCATCTGAAGTCACAAGTGGCAAAGTACCTCTACCACCGGTATCAAACATGTCGAGATTCCATGCCTCCATGGTGACATTGTCCACGTACCTGAACTCAATTGCGAAAGCCAAAGTTGCATACACATCTGATTGAGAGAAGTCCAACGTGATGTCAACAGCAAGGCCCTGATCGACGTTACGATCGAGGTCGACAGGTTTCGTAGCAGGAAGGTGAGAACCTGCAACCAAGGTCATCGAGACATTCTCAGTGACCTCTTCATTGGTGTTCAACGCATCTACGACCCAGCGTGCCTTCTTTGCACCGGTATCAGCAACCTGCACCTCCGAGGTCACTGAAGGATTCTCAGCAGAGGCTGATTGAACAGTTGCATAAGCAGGGGCAAGGAGATCGAAATCAGAAGAATGACCTGGTCGTGTGAAAATCGTGAACGGAGTACTCACCTCAGAACCCATCACGAGTAAGCCACGCAATGTGCGTTCCAACTCGACTGGATCGCTCAACTCATCGGTAAGGGCAAAGGTAGCAGCGTCGAGTTCAAGCTCAGCGCTGATCAGTATTCGAACAGGGGGTTGGTAAACGCTGTTCGGCATCTTATTGGGCTCGGACGTCTCATACGAAGTATCCTTTGAATGTCCACTGTTGAGGAATGCGGGAGGGAAGCTTTGACCTGAGTCGGAAGGAAGGGAAACGACAACAGGTTTGGTCTGAGTTCCGAAACCTGTGATGAGGGTTTCCACAGCACTTCTCGAATTGGATATCAAGAGGTCTGCAACAGTATCCGTGCCAGCAACCGGTTGATCCATCATGTTGCGAAGGATATCGGCAGGAATACCAGAGGTGTCCGGAAGATCACCGAAGTCGACCCCTTCAAGCTGAAGATCATCACGCTTGAACTCATGGATATCCCATTGAATAGCCATCGTGATACTTGTCGTGCTCGCCATCGTGAAAGTATACTTTGCCTGAACCCATTCCTGAGACAGCGGCGTGCCATCCTCTGCATCATTCCAATCATCACAACGACGGCGACCATCGGCAATGTTGTTGTTATTGTATAGGGGAACACCACTGAACGAAGAGCAAGCGTCGTCATTAACGTCTGTTTGCGCAGATACGAGAGTTGTGAGGGTGACGCGCCCCCCCATGACTGCCAGAAGTTCAATCATCAGAAGAAGTACAACTGCAAAGCCAACCCGAGCCTTTGGGGACGCCAAAGTGGAAGATGTGCTCCGCGCCATGGCCTTCAACACCCTTTGGAGGTACATCACACCTATAATTGAGACGATTCCGCTACGGACGTCCCAGAAACATGCAATCATGACTAAGGCGGTCTTGAAGTAGCACAACTGCAGCCTTGATGCATGAGATCACCCGNAGAGCGAATCTGTGAGATTCTGCTTGAGTTTGGGGTCGAACGATCAGAGCTACCCACACCCAAATGGACACGTCTTGGAACAGCGGCTGTGGTTCGAGAGGACATGGGATCAATTCTGGTGGGTCTCGGAAGCAGGGTGCAGGAGTGCGCTGCCCAGATATGTGATGCCTTGGGCATCCAGACTTTAGCAATCAAAGGTTCATCATCTGGTGAATTGAGGCGCCCGAAAACGCGCATCATCTTTGGAGAAAAACATCCAGTCATCCACTTAGAGAACGGTGTTCAATTCATCATTGACCTTGAGCAGACGATGTTCTCTGCAGGCAATGTGAGCGAGCGCATTCGTATGGGCAAGATTGATGCTTCTGAGGAGATCATCGTCGACCTGTTCTGTGGCATCGGTTACTACACTCTGCCACTGCTCGTCCATGGTCATGCGACCACAGTACATGCATGTGATCTCTCTGATATCGCTCTAAGGATGCTGAAGGAAGGAGCTCATCTCAATAGCGTCATGGAACGGATAGTAATACATCATGCAGATGCTAGAACAATGGATGAACGACTCGGGAAGATTGCAGATAGAGTCATCCTAGGTCTGTTACCAAGTGGACAAGTGGCTCTGGAATCCGCCATCAAGGTCCTGAAGGAAGAAGGAGGGAGGCTTCATCTTCACGATACCATCCTTGTGCAACCTGGACAGACGTTGGGCGAAGCCATCAATGAACAGCGTAGCAACATCACCAACATGATCAAAGATTTAGATGGCAGAACGATATCCATCGAACATATCTCATCTGTGAAATGGTGGGCAAAGAGGAGACGTCATGTCGTATTCGATCTATTGGTCGAAACATGAATCATCATCCAATAGAGTCCTTCGGACGAAATGCTAGCAAAGCAGCTCCAGCCATGGCCACGATCGCCAATCCTAAACTCACGAAACGTGCACTAGACCAGGTGGACGAATCGGCCACTGCCAGAGAGTCAAGAGAAGAATCCACATCAATACCAACCACGCCTATCAGCGACATCCGTACCACTGTAGCCTCATGAAGCGGCCGATCTGGACCCAAGGGAGCGCTGAGCAGATCTGGACCCAGCGGGGCATTAGAGGTAGGAGTTGCAGCAATGGCCCTGACGTGACTCATACCATCACGTACAACCCCGAAAGTCGCGTACCCTTCGTCATCCCTGTTCTCTGGATCAAGACCATGCTGAGGCCCATCGCAGATGTACCATTGTGAATCTGCAGAATCTGGATCGATGTCGCGTGCCATGCCTATTGCTCCATCGATGTGACTCATATTCTCATCATGCTCCAAAGGAACGGTCTGACCTGAACCTCCACTACCACACATTGGACTTGTAGCAGGATAGACACCTGAAGTGCGACATTCAGGATCACCCGATTGGGTCACAAAGTCATCAATTACGCGATGAAAGAAGACACCATCATAGAATCCAGAGTCTGCTAATTCAATGATATGTTCACTCGTCACCGGGACCCAAGTCTCAAAGAGTTCGATGATAATACGACCCTGCACCCGCCCAGAATCGTGCTCCGCCACATAGGAGACATCAATCGCAAGGACCGCTTGACCTACGATAGGATCATCCATCGGAGAGCCTTCCAACACAGGACCATCGACCCATTCCTCAGGATCGATCGGAGTGGTACGCCACGTCGGGTCTTCATCATCCTGAAACACAGAATCTCCTGCCACCTGCAGGGGTAAGATCGAGATAATCACAAGAAGAAGAAGGGGCCGGCGGGCGAGTGAGGTAGCCCGAAGCATGCAGAAGGAAGCATGCTTCTGTGCTTGGACCCTTCGCCCTCACNGCATGACCATTGAGGAAGGGATCACTCTTCGAAAGCCTGCCAATCATCCTCATGGGCGTCTGGAAGACGGAACCACCACTGATCGTCATCGTCACACCACCATTCAGTCCCATCCTCTTCGATATGGTACCGGTCGTCCTCATCAGAGTCTAAACCTTCATCATCGTATTCTGCATCATCATACTCATCGTCGTACCCATCGTCATCCCGCGGATCAGGATCACGATTACGGGCACCTGCACCTCGAGATCGGCTTTGACCACCGCCACCACGCATCTCATCCGCGATTCGGCGGCGGGCTTCTTGAGCCTCCTCTTCAGCATCCCCGAAACGGCGGCCCATCGGGTCTTCCAACTGTCGCCTATTCGTTGACGAACCCGAAGACATAGCTTCATCGGATTCCCGGTAGAATTCCTCTGCAAGGCGTGCTTTTGCCTCGTCATATTCGTCCCTGGCAAAACCACCTGTGAAGGACTTCTTATCAGAACGCATCAGTTCATCGAGATCGACCTCAGAACCAACTTCAAGGTCCGGTGCATTAGGGACAAACGACCCTCCACCGTAGAATTCATCACCCTGATCGCTCACCTTATCGAATTCACGCCCCTGAGGATCTGCTTCCTCGATATATTCCATGAGCAGGTCATGTTCCTCAGCATCGACGTCTTCCTCCCTGAAGGCGCGCCGGACAGTCTTCGCCAACTGTACCAGTTCGGAGGCCAGTTCATCAGGATCATCTGCTTTCGCAGCAAGTTTCTCGACCTGACGGTTCAGCCTCTCAAACGGCGAACCTTNGAGCTTGTCCATCAGGCTCCTACGCTTCTTCTTGGCCATAGACAAGTAATCTACCCGGGAGACCATATTTAGTCCTTCAACCCTCACGCCCAATATGGTTCCACAGTGGCTTGCTGGAGTGATGGCTGGTTACAACGTTGAATCATGGATGAGACGGAATGAATATGCAGCACGCTTACATCTTGCGGGAACGGTCCTGCACGAGATACTTGGTTGGGCTTTTGAGTCCCTTCCCGATGAAATCCTGGTGGGGCTCGATTCCAAGAATCCTAACTCAATCGATCCTACTGTGACAGACCATTGGAAAGGTGACAATGAGCAAGAAGATCTGTACGCAGGTCAAGACGTAATCGTCACCGAAGCCGTATTCATCAACCAAGGCGATGAATTCAGTGTTCATCATCTACCTGAAGAATGGACCGATGATGCATTGGGATTAATGCGAGGACAAAGAGCCAGCAGATTCCTACATTTCCTCCACACACATCCAAATGCACCCGCAATTCCATCTGATGCCGACGCTGAGGCCTCTAAATCAACTGAAGGCGTTGACCTGATTCTCGGTCTTGAATTCTCTCCGTCCGGCTTCATCCCATGGTTCGATGAGATTCCCGGGGAGCGTAGACGACTCCGTCCATTAGAGAAAGACATGCCTCGTCGAAGGCGAGGAGAGCGTAAGCGCCGAAGAGTCGTTCTCGGCCGGGCCAAGACAGGACACAGAATCCATGCTTTGGAACTGATTGCCTTCCACCACAGCGGTATTGGAGTCAATGTGATATTCACTGACGAGCATGGTGTGCCTTACGGCATCGACCATGTCCTTCAGAAGATGTCGGATGCTTGATGAAGCACAACGCGATGTGTGATTCGTGCTCGACTCGAAGCCTCAGCACGGACTCCTGTCGAACAAGGAAGAATTGTGATGCACATTCTCTTCGCCCATGGGTTCGAAGGTTCTCCGAATGGTAGCAAACCCACCTACTTCCAGGAACAGCTAGGTCACCAGGTCACAGCACCTCTTCTGCACACTGAAGGTTGGACGATCAAAGACCAAGCATCGGTGCTGCTCCAAGCTCTAGATGAAGATGATGGCATCGATGTTATCGTAGGTTCGTCAATGGGAGGTCTCGCAGCATCAATCGTCTCATCATGGCGACCTGAACGCAAGATAGGGGTCCTTCTGCTCGCTCCAGCCTTCGGATGCATCTCAACATTCGCAGAGCGCCTCACAGAAACTGAGCAAAATAGATGGCGCAAACAAGGGGCATACACCTACCACCACCATGGAGTAGGAACAGACATTGAGCTACCTTGGTCATTCATCGAGGAAGGAGCGATTCTTGAATGGACATTACCTCTACATCCAACCATCATNATCCATGGTCGTGAAGATGATCTGGTACCGATAGAGAACTCACTTGACGTTGCTCATCGGTCATCAGTAGTCATGTCAGTGCATTGTCCAAATGATGGACACCGCCTGAAGGAATCCCATGATCTGATGGCCATGGCACTCGGGCGACTCAGTTCAATCTGATATTCGCGTCGCCATCGGATCGGATGTCGAAGAGACCCAAGTGTACTTCCAAGGCACTCCCGTCGGTATCTCAACCATCGATATCGATTCATCACCCACAGATTCTATCATCTTCACAATACCACGCAAAGAATTGCCATGAGCGAAGATAGCGACATTCCGACCTGCATCAAGGGCAGGGGATAGGACTTCCTGAACGAACGGCTGGACGCGAGTAATCGTCATCTGGAGACTCTCGCCATTGGGAGGACGCACGTTGAGTCCACGGCGCCAGAGGTGAACTTGTTCCTCCCCATGAATGCGGGCAGTCTCTGCCTTATCGAGACCTGCAAGGTCCCCGTAATGCCGCTCATTCAAACGTGAATCAACTTGAATTTGAATGAAATCAGTGGTGTCTGATTCCGGGCCAACGCGGTTCCAACCTTCTTCAATCATCTCAGAAGCTTCGCCACTCCAAGGTGGACGGCGTTGGTCGTCAACAAGAACCGGAACCCGGCCCGATTCATGATGAATCAGAGCAATCATGGCTGTCATCTGTGCCCGGACCAAGGATGAACAGTAGACCTCATCGAGAGCAGCAGCGGACATTGTCCGACCAACGCTGTGTGCTTCCTCGATTCCTTCGAGAGAAAGAGGTACNTCCACCCAACCAGTGAAGCGATTCGCAGCGTTCCATACAGAACGACCGTGACGGATGAGATGTAATTCTGCCATCAATCATTTCTCCATTCGCTTCAGACAATGAGGTGAGGAATCCCCCAGAGCGCGATAATAGGCCCTACTGCCATACCGATATCACGCAGGAGGTTCGGAACTTTACGCTTTGACATGTCCTCAATCAGCGTGTTCACCTGCTTCTTGATCTGATTGTCAATGAGATTCTTTCCTTTATCAGCCATTGATTGAACTCCTGCCTTCGCTACTTCCAACACCTTACCCGCAGCCTGACCTAACAGCGCCTTGGCCGTCGACTTAAACGACCGGGAAGGAGTTTCAGCAATCTCGGATCCATCATCTGAATCACCCCCTTCCGAGGCACTCTCCAACGTCTCATCATCCTCTAGACCATCTGAAGACGCTGTTGCAGCGAGGGATTTCGAACCCGAGAACCAAGCAAGAAATCCACGGGCCGCGAAAATTGAATCGATGGCCAATTTGACCTTCTTCATGTCGCGTTCTCCGGCAAGAAGGAAAAGACGGCGAGCAGGCATCAGACGAATCGCGTCAAAAGTAATCCAGAGTAAGAGCGCCAGAATCAGTAGGAGGCCNCCTGCCGTGGAAACCTCGCTCCAGTTTGACCAACCCACTCCGGATTTGAACTCAAGGCGAACCATAATGACCAGCGCAATGGGGAAAGCGAGAGCGAAAATCTCGTTGAGAATGATATAGTGGAATCCTTTGACTTCGATCTGTCGAACCTTCTTGACTGCCCAGCCAGCATGCGGCGCAAGGTGGTGGACTGCACGATAGACTGGGCGTCCAAGGATGATGACCCTCAGAATGAACGGGATGAAAATCAGGTACGTGGCATAGAGTTCCCACGGCCCTGCAGGAGGCCCTAGAGTGACCACGCCCCTCGGTCAATGGCATGACCTATGAGACTGTCCTAACGTTGCTTTGCCCGTCCTTCGTTTGCATCTTTCTTCTCATCAAGCGCGGCATCAAGGTAGTCTTCCAACCACTGGTCCATTGATTGTTTTACACCAATGGTGTTACTTAAACACTCAGTGTTATTGTTACACTAAAAATATCTTAGTGATAATCCAAAACATCACTCAGTAATGTGCGCCATCGATGAAGGGGAATAGGGCCGTAGGGTTCCTGCTACAACTGTGAGAGTCTCATAGTCTACACCATCTTGGGTCTGAAAGCCACCCTGCACGGCTCGACTCTCTTCCATGAAGTTCTCAGCCTCGTAGTAATATTCACGAAATGGACCTGAACGCTCACCCAGCACCTCTGTGTCAAAGCCATTCTCTTCAAGACGTCTGAGAGTCTTGGGGAGATCTGCCATAGAAGATTGGACGAAGATCAACTTACCACCTGGGTTGAGACGTTTGTGGGCATCAAGAATCAGTGAATCAATGTAGTAGCGGCGATTCTGTTTCCCACTCAGGCAGAATGGTGGGTTGGTCACAATGACATCGTACTTCCCCTCAGTAGAGAGCCAGTCTGCCACGCGGTACTCCACTCTTGCATCTGGAACGTTTCGTTCAACGTTCTGGCGGGTGGTGTCAGAGAGTGAATGTGTGATCTCAGTCGCAACGACATGTGCCGCACCCAGTCGCAATAAGAGAATGGTGTTATTGCCAGTTCCAGAGCCTATCTCCAACACGCTCTTGCCTCGTACGAGGTTGTTTGAGGCGAGGACCTCTGAGAGATACATTCCATGAGGCGTGGGTTTCCAATCCTCCTCCTCCATCATCAGATCCATCACAAGGAGTTCTGAGACATCGGATTCAAGTGAATCATCAGCACGACTCATATTGATTGAATGCTATCGAGAGTACTTCATGAAGTTGTGCAAGGAAAAAATACCACGTAAATCGATCAAGGAGAATGAAACGCAGGAGGGTTACACTACTCGGAACTACCATCTGGTAGTTCAGCATGTTGTTTAGAAGACCATGGTGCCTTTGGAGACCACCAATTCGCCCGTCCCATCAGCCTCATCGTGGCGGGAACCACCAGCGCTCTGACCAGAGTTGCATCGATAGCGATGGCCAGTGCTAATCCGAGCCCGATCTGCTTAACCATTGTCATCGAGCTTGTGCCAAAGGCTAGGAAGACAACGACCATAACCGCTGCTGCTCCGGTGATGAGGCGTCCAGTGCGCTGAAGCCCCATAGCGACTGCCTGTACATTGTCACCCGTGCGCTCCCATTCCTCATGTATCCGAGAGAGCATGAGAACCTCGTAATCCATCGATAGGCCGAAGACGATACAGAACATCAGTACAGGATTGATCGGGTCGATTGGGGCCGGCGTGACATTCAGAAAATCGGTACCATGTCCCTGTTGGAACACATAAACCAACATCCCAAATGATGCTGTGATGGAAAGGAAATTCATTAGAATCGCTTTGAGAGGAATCACGACTGATTGCACTTGGATGAACACAAGGATGAATGTGGCAATGAAGATGAACAGCATGGCCTCCAAGAGATGATTCGATACGAGTTCAAGTGTATCGACGTTATACGCCGCAAAGCCACCCACCAGAATACGGTCAACGAACGGTTCATCCTCATACTGCACTCGTATATCTCGCAACCTGTTCACAATCTCTTTTGATGCATCGGTGTTGGCTCGCCCCTCAAGGTCGATGAAGATGATAGCAGTACTGCCATTAGCAGCCTTCTCAGACGATACCTCCACCAGTGCTCTGATAGTGGCCATTTCGGGTGGAAGCATCTCAATCGGAGTGCCCCAGAGCATCTTCACCGCATCAGCATCCATCTCAGAGGATATCCAAGCGACTGACCGTGTTTGCTTCACCCCGTCTGTTTCATTGATCACCTTGGAGAGATTGTAGAGAACCTCAAGAGCTGCAGGATCACGCCATTCGGTCTCTTCATCGAATTCAACGACAATCACAAGGGAATTATCTGAAGATGAGTTCAACCACACCTCATTCTCCCGCTCAATACCCTGACGGGCCTCGTCATCAGGTGGAAGGGATTCGTAAGTCACCATCCCGAATGAGACCTGTAGAAACGGTAGACCAGCACCGATGAGAAGAATGAGAATCGGTATCAGAACGATCAGAGGGTGGGCCATCACCGCCCTGGCAATCGTCCCCCAGAACCCATCATCCTTGTCCGTAGGCGTTGGAACGAACGGAACCTTTCCAGCATCAACCCGCGGTCCTAGATACGAGAGAATCGCAGGTAGGAGCGTCAATGAGAACAGCACTGCCAACGATACTGCAATCGTACCACCGATGCCGAATGAAGGAAGAGAGGTGTCTTTGAAGAATAACATTCCCATCAGTCCAATTGCCACAGTCAGGCCTGAGAATAGGACTGCTTTGCCAGCAGTCGCCATCGTCATTGCTATGGCCGTACGCGTATCACGCCCCAGGCGCATCTCTTCTCGGAATCGGTTGACGATGAACAGCGAATAATCGATTGAAACACCGATGCCGATCAAGGAGCAGATGTTCAATGCATATTGATTCACATCAGACAGATTCGAGAACAAGATGATCGAACCGACTGCGGCACCAACAGAGATTGCACCGATGCCGATGGGTAGGAGAGCCGAGACAATGGTGCCGAAGACAACGAGAAGAATAATCAGAGTGAGTGGGGCAGATATCAGTTCTGCTTTCACGAGGTCCTCTTCAAGGCGATGATCGAATGACCAATCTACTCCGATACCACCGAATCGCCAGATTGTGAGGACATCCGAGGTGATTGTGGACCGGACATCACCATAGGTTGCTTTGGCCTCTTTACGATCTCCTTTGAACTCGATTGTCACCTTCACGTGATGACCATCATCAGAGACCATGTTCACTAGAGTGAGAGAATCGTTCACATCCCATGGAGTCGTGATGTTGGCGATTCTTGACTCGACAGTGGGCTGCACCTGTGCAAGAGAGTTGTTGACAGCTTGTCTGAAGGCGGCTGAAGAATCTGCATCGAAGAACGACCAATCGCTAGAGTAGTACAAGATGACCGCTTCGGGATTCGCATCGTCGCCACCACTGATCCGCTGCACGATTTCG
>PAZI01000045.1 GCA_002715545.1 Methanobacteriota archaeon | reverse complement strand
AGAAGGAAACGATGAGTGGTTCATACCCCGACATCGCTGCAGATTGGACCCAAGTGTTGCCGAATCACGACGATACCGATGGATATCACGAAACCTCAGGCACCTCGTTCGCGACACCACGGACTGCAGGNATTCTGAGTTTGGTGTTNACNCANCTCCGNGACCTTGCAGGAGACATGGGGTCNGGCGCATCAGAGGAGCGTGGNGGNCAACTGGTCAACGGAACCGANCTTTTCACCACAAACAGTGAGCTTAGNGATGCTCTGAACCGNTCNGCTTGGTATCCNAGTTATTCNACNTGGGACCCCACATCTGGTACGATGCCAATCTCCCCNGTAGCCCCTTGCACACAGGTCGGATGGGGTGTNGTCAATATGTCCAACGTNNNTCCNATTTACGAACACCTTGCTGGAATTGAANCAATGCCTGATCGNCCGTCAGATGTTGTCGCATGCATGCAAGCNAANCANGANATTCGCGAAGCCTATTGGNGCNAATAATTTGCATTCNATTCTCTACAGTTTTCGCCGATGCCCCTATGCNATACGNGCAAGNATGGCAATGGTCAGAACNGGATATGTATGTGAACTCAGGGAAGTCGTACTCAGCGACAGACCNGAGCAGATGATGTCGATNTCACCAAAGGGAACTGTACCGGTAATGCTTCTTCCNGATGGAAAAGTGATNGAGGAGAGTCTTGANATCATGCAGCATGTCTTATCGTGGGAGTTGACCGAAGAGGAGGCAATATGGGTCGACAGAAATGATAACGAATTCAAATACCATTTAGNCCGATATAAATATCCGAATAGGTATGAGAATGTAGATTCAACTGAGCAGAGAGAGTTAGCAAAATTATACATTAACGATCTTGATACTTTTCTCTTGAGTGAGAAATCATCGACGCCTTTGAACGATGCATTATTCCCATTCATCAGACAGTTCGCGAATCATGATAGAGAATGGTTTGATTCACAGGAATGGAATGTGATTCATGAATGGCTATCATCACATCTCGATAGCATAGAGTTCACCACATGCATGAAAAAGTACCCGAAGTGGCACACTGAGGATTTGCCAGTATTTTTCCCACCCTCCTCTGGATGAAATGCCCAGCTTCCAGACACACCTCACTCTGCCCAGTGTTTTTGTTCGCTGTTATCGGCGAAGACCTCTGCTCTAAACTATGTCCCGCGTGGCTAAATTGCAAAAACCCGTATCTCGGCTACGCGAAATAGTGTCCCATCNATTACCATGTACGTAGAACTGCCGTCAACATCTTGTGCCATCGCCACCCATTACGCGCATGGCGCGACTAGGCTTACTGACAGGAACTGGAATGGCTGCGGCCTTCAAGACCACCGCTCTAGGAGAACAATGGAAAGAGACGGAAATCGTTTCAAANACGCCCTTCGGAGAAGTGCCCCTCACCATATTGGAGTCCTCAGAAGGCAAGAGTGACAGCATGGTGCTATTGAGGCGCCACCATGGGCAAGGTGGACGCTCTACNCCTCCACACGCCATCGAGCATCGAGCAAACGTTTCCGCACTCGATGCTGCTGGTTGCGACGCAGTACTCGCAACCTACTCCGTTGGGACAATGGTAGATTGGCTCCCTCCTGGCGATGTTGGACTAGTTGGAGACCTGCTTGACTTCACTGGCCGTGTATGGACGTTCCATGACGTTGATGCCATCCATACTGACGTGGGGGACTTATTCTCATCAGCCCTTCGAACACATCTTCGCGAGAAGATGTCTGAATTCAGCCATCCCAAGGACTGCATCCTTGCCATGATGCCAGGACCTCATTATGAGACTCCAGCCCAGATTCGAGCGCTCGTGACCCTCGGGGCAGACGTCGTGGGCATGACTGTCTCTGGAGAGGCGCTTCTTCTCGCAGAGCGNGACAGGCCTTTCGTAGCTCTTGCTCTGTCTTCCAACCATGCCGCAGGGATGGACCCTAGAGGAGAGGACGTTGGCATCGACCATCACGAAATCGATGACCAAGCTGAGCGCATGGCAGCTGTTGTGCGGAATGCTGCATTTGTCCTCCTTGACCACCTCTAATCCCAAGCATCATGAAGGCGACTGTGATGCAAACACATGGACCCTTCACGACCCATCTCTGTCACTGAGTGGAGAAAGGCAAGGCCTAATCCAAATACTGTTCCAGATGATCGATTCTCAACACTAATGGGCCGTGTTGCTGCATTTCACGATAAGCATGCTTTCGAACATTCTGGGGGCCACGACATGGGTTTCAGACTGGCCTTGACTATAGAAGAACTCGGAGAATTGTCGGCTGCAATCACCAAAGGTCGATCGAATAACGAGATTGCAGTAGAACTCGCCGATGTGATCATCTTATGCTTAGGTCATGCCTTGGCCCTTGAGATAGATGTTGAGAAAGAGATTCACCGAAAACTCGATGTCATCATGCAACGTGAATCGAAGCAAGGGCACCTTGGCAAGCGCGTTACAGATGGTTGATCAGGAGGAATATGAGTGAATGCCTGTGCAGTTGACCCCTTACATACGCTCTACCTGCATCTGACATGGTTCTCAGGGGGTTTCAGATCGTTATCTTGGATGTTCGGTGAGGCGCCTGAGGCTTTGCTCAGCGGTTCTTCCCCCTTGGATCATTCACGCATGAAAGAGATTATTGAAGCCCAGGGTGACGTAGAGCACATCATTTTGCACGTCGAAGGTGATGAGGGAGGGCCTGCAGCAGCAAAGGCGCTTTACAAAGATGGTATCTTGCTTTCTGAACTTCTGGACGATGAATGCGATTTCGACGTCCTTGCAGCGATGGCAGAGTCGTCGCAGCACCTCATTGAACCTCCCGGGGTCAGGTCTGGAAAGCCCATTCCTGCTCGTGACCTCTGGATCATTCCTGCTGGACAAAAGCACCCCCAATTGACTTCAATGCGCCCTATGCAAGCCAATAGCAGGCGAAAAGCTGCCCATCTCGAGGATGTCAACCGAATGGCAGACTTGCATGTTGAAAAACGGAAAATGCTTGGTTGTGGGCCACAGCAGAAAACGAGTGGGAGGCCAATGGCGCGACGTGGAGGGAGACGCACAGGACGCCTAAGCCCAGAGAGATGATTCATACGAGTCTTTCAAGCACGGCATAAGTCGTAGGATGGTCGTCTCCTTCAGCCATGATTCGTTCTTCCGCGACAACATCCCATTCAGAAAGTGCAAATTCAGGGAATCTGACATCTCCATCGACCTCTGCTTCAACCCACGTCACGTGCAAGACTTGAAGATAATCAAGCGCAGACGCGTACACTTCCCGCCCACCTATCACCCAAGCATGAGTGAGAGATTGCTGTTGACAAGAGGATAGTGCTGATTCGATTGATGAATGTACTTCGGCTCCCGGTAGAAAAAAGCCAGGAGTTCTTGAGAGAACAAGATTCGAACGCCCGGGAAGCGGACGGGAACGCTCCGGAAGACTCGTCCACGTCGCACGCCCCATAATGACTGCATGTTCTTCCCCAGACTCCCCCGTAGTTATTCGCTTGAAGCGCCGGAGGTCGGATGGAAGACGCCAGGGCAGGGCCCCCTCTCGCCCGATGGTGCGTTCCCTGGTCATGGCAACAACGCCTCCAACAACCATCTGCTCTGACGTCATGACCAATCCTCACACAGAGATGGGCGCAGCGATGTGCGGGTGATGTTCGTACCCCTTGATTTGAATGCTGCCAAAATCAAAATCATCGATTGTTCGACAANTAGGGTCAAGTTGCAATGATGGGAGGGGAAGTGGCTTCCGCTCCAACTGAAGNCGGGCCTGGTCGAGGTGGTTCAGATACAGGTGAGCATCACCAATAGAATGGATGAATTCAGCAGGGACTAGTCCAGTGACTTGAGCAACCATGCACGTCAGAATGCTGTATGAAGAGATATTGAAAGGAACTCCTAGAAACACATCGCCGCTGCGCTGATAGAGATGACAGGAGATCTCACCATCTACTACATAGAACTGGAACATCGCATGACAGGGCATCAGAGCCATTTCTTCGAGTTCACCCACATTCCATGCGGATACGAGGATTCGGCGACTTGTGGGTTCGGTCATTATCAGGTCAATAGCACGTTGCAATTGGTCAATGACGCGTCCATCTGGAGCCATCCAACGACGCCATTGCTTACCATATACGGGCCCTAATTCGCCGTCTGCATCGGCCCACTCATTCCAGATGCGAATATCGTTCTCGCTGAGATACTTGAGATTCGTGTCTCCGGAAATGAACCACAGCAGCTCATGGATGATACTTGGCCAATGCAGACGTTTTGTTGTCACTGCTGGTAGACTATCCCTTAAACTGAAGCGCATCTGGTGCCCGAACACCGAACGCGTGCCTGTGCCTGTCCTATCCTGTCGATCAACGCCTTCGTCGAGGACTCTTTTGAGAAGCGCAAGATACTCGTCCATCTAACCAGTACCACTCAGTTCACACGGACTTTTGTTCTGTCGCCGCCAATATGGCTGAGCCCATAGATTCAGACGCGCATCGAACTGCGATAGTTTGTATTCAAACCCGAATGCCTTCAGGACAGGGTATGCCGGGGCAACCTGTCGGCTCGATACGAAATGTCTTGGCCGTCCTATTCATCCTCACCATCCCCCATGCAGCTGCAACAACTGATTGGGACGCCGACCCATGGTTGGAGTTGATTATAGGTCCTGAACGGATAGCGGAAGGTGATGAGATAGGGTGCCATGGGATTCCCGGCACGGTCCTCGAAGAGAATCCCGAAGCTTGGGTCCAAGCGTGTCGGGACTATGTTGAATCAAGGACTCCCGCCTCACGATGGTCCGACAGTATCGTATCGTTCGGCGCACACCCTAGTACAGACGTGCAAAACCAATTAGGAGATTATGGAGTTGCTGTCATGGGAGATATCACCGTCACAAGCAACACCTCCATGAGTGATATTTGGTCGATTGGTTTCAGAGGAGGGACTCTAGAAAAGAACGTCGGTGACCGTGAGAAGGTCGAACAGGCAGCAGCAGAAGGGGGCATCGTCCACATGTACTGGCAGGCGCTTATCGAAGATGTCAATGTCCGACGAGACAGAGACCTTGTAGACTGGCTTGAAACATCGGACGCCTGGCACACCACATGGGGTGAGGCGTGGTCATATTCAATGCTCAGAAATCGAACGATGAATCTCACAATAACAGAACAACATGTCATTCTTGAATCTCCGGCATTGACCGATCGTGATGACCAGAGGCTGTGGTCAGTCCCTACGACTGTGGCCATCACGACGGGGGTCAGCGAAGTTGTCAGTGCAAGATTCAATGACCAAGACGTGGAGCCTTGGACTAATCAAAAAAGAGTCCTTGAAAGAGGTTGGCGATCCAATGGGCAGGAGGTTCTCGTCACCCTACAACCTGGCGACGTAGTACGGCTCACCATGAATGGCCCTGTAACTCCAGATGAGGTCAGTACTCGAATACCCGAGTGGTTCGATGACAAGCCATGGGCATTGACAATTGCAGGACTTCACGTGAACGACCTAAGGGATTGGTCCGCTGGTTTTTCAGACTCAGCGCTACGATTCACATGGCTCGTTGAACCACAGGTCGAAGAAGAGAGAGGACCTTTGCTACCCATTCTTGCAGCAATAATCGCAGTGACGACAGTTATTGTCGCGGCAATCGTATTGCGTAAGGATCGCCAACAAGCGGCTATGGCATTTGATGCTTGGAATGAAGGTGAATGACCTCAAGGGCCGCCATGCCTTTACAGCGTCTGCCTTTGGCTTAAGAGAAGATGGCAGACCAAGACGTGAGGATAGATCCGTGGTCCTCGACCCAGTCGACGGACTACGCACGTATCCGGGACCAGTTTGGGCTCTCTGAGATCCCTCTCCACCGCATTCCAGAACCTTCGATGTTGCATCGCCGTGGAATTATCTTCGCGCATAGGGGATTCGACACCATTCTCAACGCCATAGAGCGTGGTGAACAGTTCGGAGTTCTGACGGGATTGATGCCTTCGGGTAAGATGCACCTTGGGCACACATTGGTGATCGAACAGATCAGATGGCTACAGTCCATGGGGGCAGACGTTACCATCGCTGTTGCCGACCTTGAATCACTGGCTACTAGAGGCACGAGTCTTGACGAAGGTCGTCGAATAGCATTGAGCGAGTACGTTGCGAATTATCCTGCACTCGGACTGGACCCAGAACGCACCTCAGTCTACTTCCAATCCCGCCGGCCAATCGTCCAGCGCTTGGGATTCGTTCTGGGGGAGAAAACGAATCGTTCGACCATGGAATCCATCTACGGATTTGATGGTAGCACGAATCTCGCCCATGTCCAAGCGCCCTTAGTACAAGCTGGCGACATCCTACATCCCCAACTCGAAGAGTATGGCGGCCTGCGTCCAATCGTCGTTCCAGTCGGCATCGACCAAGACCCTCACATTCGATTTACTCGAGATCTTGCATCTTCGTCAAACTGGTTCAACATCAACAGCAGGAAGAGCGGAGGGCTGACAATCGCTCTCTCCATCCAACATGGCAACCATGCCTGCTTTGGAATCGAGGCGAACGGCAGAGTGAATATGCAAGTCCGAAGACAGTTCTTCGACAGATTGATCGAACGCCTCAGCCATGATGGGTGGAGTGACATGATTCCTAATCCGAAACATGGGACTGTAGAAATTCCTGCAGCGACTGAACAAACAGGTCGGCAACTAAGGCTCAGCCTATTGCAATTCGAGCGAGAACTTGGTGGATTGGGACTCCTGCCACCGACCTCCACTTATCACAGATTTGCGGTTGGACTAACAGGCGACAAGATGTCCTCATCAAATCCCGAGACCACCATTTTCCTAGATGACGAAGATAAGGTAGTCATCAAGAAGATTCGAGCCGCCTTCTCAGGGGGACGCGAGACCGTAGAAGAACATAGGAGGCATGGAGGTGACACCGACAAGGACATCGCGTTCCAATACCTCGCTACGTTCTTTGAACCCGATGATCAAGTTCTATCAGATATTGGGAGGTCGTATCGTGAAGGTACGATGCTGAGTGGAGAATTGAAGCAGCACTGCATCGATTCCGCGTTAGAGTGGCTCAAAGAATTCAGAGAACGACGGGATTCGGCCGAGGGAGTTGCACAGGCGATGCTCAGCGACGATGCACAGTGAGCGCCTCATTCACTTTCTTCTTCAGCCTCTTCCGGAGACCAAGTTCGTCCCGGAAGGTCTGACAATTCATCCTGCGACAATGTCCACGATTCTACATCATCATGTAGGAGTTGAGCATGACCGGAAGGATCAAGCAATTCAAGGACCAGTGGAGCAGAACTAGGTTCATCCAAACATGCCTTAAGACGGGTGAGCATCGACTCTGCTTCCTCGCGTCCATCCTGTTGTGTCCCATCGACAACATGATGGATCTGTTCAACGAACCTCGTCAAAACTCCTTCGATATTGGTGACATATCCGGAGGCATCAGAACCAGGATGTACTTCCAAGCCGATCTCGGGCAGGATGACCGAGGATGAAGCACTGCGCACGATTCGGACAGCAAGGTGTTCAGAGTCGTCCACGAGTAAGCGCAAACCGACGGGGTCCGCTGGTTCAGGGGAGAGAAATTCGGTGCGGCGCCAACCACATGATGCACATGCAAGCGAGATCTGAGCATGTTCACCGAAATACGCTATCTCCCTAACGTCAACTTGCATGGATACGCCAATGGTTCCACATACGGGACATGGCGATTGGATGAGTTGTTCGGTCACTCACCCGCCTCCTCGGCGGATTCAGTCGCAGTCATAGATGCAGGCAGCAGCAGAAGACGATCTTCGCCCAATTGTATGATCTGCCCCCCCGTATCATCGACGATGAAGCGTACGAGTTGACTCAGTGCTGCATCAAGTTCTACGGTGCGACGCATGACGTCTTTCATCTCAACAATCACAACATCTCCTTCCGCCACCCAATCCAGCAAGAGTCCCAATCCCGTGGGGTCGTGTAAGCGAGCACGATGTACGACAATCTCTCCGTCATCGAGAGGAATCGGGGGGCTCGGGTGCATCGCTGCAAGGTCCTGTAACCTTAACTCAGGAACGACTTCTTTGCCGAGTCCTGTTGAAGGCAGGGACAACCATGCCGGGGGCTCGTGAGGTGCATCTGACCGGCCCATGATGAGAGATTCCACACGGGCCTTTTATACATGGCCGGATTCGGCAGTCTGATGATGGACCAGAGCGTGCAAGAGATGTCCACCAAAACGGGAACGTCGACCTTAGGCATCACCTTCCGCAATGGAGTCGTCATTGGTGCAGACCACCGCGCAACAATGGGCAATTTCATAGCCAACAAGAATGTTCAGAAACTCTTCCTAGTATCTGACAGGATTGCTCTCACCACTGCCGGATTAGTTGGCCATGCTCAGCGTCTTGCTCGAATGCTCTGTGCCGAAATCGCCCTCTACGAACTCAAACGCGAGATTCCAATGACCGTCAAAGCCACTGCTACAATGATGGCAAATGTGCTTTCGAACCGGCCCCACTGGGTTCAACTATTGATTGCTGGATGTGATGACGACGGGGGCCACGTCTACAGCATCGATTCAGCAGGGGGTTCAATTCCTGATGTCTTTTCAGCCACCGGATCAGGATCGCCATTCATGTACGGCGTTCTTGAAGACGGATTCAAGGAGAACATGAGCAGGGACGAGGCATTGACTCTCGCCGCACGCTCTCTTCGCGCTTCTTCACAACGGGACTCAGCTTCAGGAGATGGCATGGACCTCTGTGTCATCACTCCAAAAGGTGCCGAAATGCTCGCCCGCACTGAAATAGAGACCCTCATCAAGAGTCTTTGATCACATCCCATTCCGTTGGATTGCCGCCGTGCAAATCCAGATTCATGGCGGACCAGCGGGAGGAAGTGAGAAGATGGCCCAAAGATTGACCCTGCAAGAAGTGAAACGAACCATCTCAGAGATGATTCCAGATGGCATCCCATACGAGGTAGAATTGGAAGCTGCCACCATTGCCATCGTGACCCATCAGCCTACCGCATTCTCAGGCAAGGACAGTCTTGCCAGCAGCATTGCTAAGGCGATTAGGAGACGAATAGCGATAAGGCCACATGATGACCTATTGCTTGACGAAGCTGAAGCCAAGACGGTGATCCAAGATACAGTTCCCGAGAGCGCTGGAATAGAGACGATTCACTTTGACAGGGCTTTGCGCGAAGTTCTCATCCTGTGCAAACAGCCAGGAGATGCAGTTGGGCCACGTGGTTCAATTAGGACAGAGATAGCATCCCGCATAGGCTGGCTTGTTCGGATTGAGCGTGTTGCACCCCTACCTTGTCGAACCGTCAGTGACGTCCGCAGATACCTCGCAGAACATGCCGACGAACGTAAGACACTGTTGAATCGATTTGGACGCCAGATTTATCGAGCACCACTACCAGGAAAACCATGGGGCCGAGTGACGGCACTCGGCTCTTACGGAGAAGTCGGGCGGGCCTGCCACCTCTTGACGACCAATGAAAGCCGAGTCCTCATTGACGTCGGAGTGAATATCGCCTCGGACACCGACCCGATGCCGTACTTCAACGCCCCTGAAGCACTACCCATCGACACGATCGACGCCGTAGTACTCACACACGCACACCTTGACCATGCGGGGATGCTGCCGGTTCTGTTCAAGTATGGATTTGATGGCCCCGTGTTCTGTACGCCTCCAACACGAGATTTGATGACATTGCTGCAAGGCGATTACATCAAAGTCTCTGGACTTGAAGGAAAAGCACCCCCGTACAGCATGGAACATGTTCGCAAGGCTGTTCTCAACACTGTTCTTGTTGATTGGAACGTCACAACAGATGTGGCTCCAGATCTCAAGTTGACATTCCACAATGCGGGACATATTCTAGGGTCATCATCCTGCCACTTCCACATCGGGGAAGGAGCACACAACATCGTTTTCAGCGGGGATTCAAAGTATGAGAAATCGTGGTTATTCGATGCTGCGGATGTACGATACCCTAGAGCCGAGACACTTGTGCTCGAGTCGACGTACGGTTCTCCGGGTGATTTCCAACCAAGTAGACTTGAAGCAACTCAAGAGTTGCAAGACACTGTTACGCGAACAATAGAGAGAGGAGGTAAGCTCATGCTCCCCGTATTCGCGGTCGGCAGAAGTCAGGAAGTCATGATTGCCATCGATGAATTGTTCCGTTCGGGAGATTTCCCTCCGGTCCCTGTTTGGCTTGATGGGATGATCCTTGAGGCAACAGCCATTCATGCTAGCCACCCTCATTATCTCACAGGTGCGCTCAAACGAGCCATCCTCACCGAAGATGGATCCAACCCCTTCACCTCAGATTGGTTCAAGACAGTGGATGGTTGGGAACAGAGGGAATCCATTCTGATGGATTCTTCACCATGTATCGTGCTTGCTACATCTGGCATGCTCAGCGGAGGTCCGATTATGGATTATATCAGGGCCTGGGCCCCCGAACCAAGGAATTCACTCTGTTTCGTAGGATATCAGGCAGAAGGAACACTCGGGAGAAGAATGCAGAAGGGGTTCGGAGAGGTACCTATACGCAGTGAGGGCCAGACTATTCGCGTCCCGGTCAAGGCAGAAGTCCTGACAATCGATGGTTTTAGCGGCCATAGCGATAGGCGTCAACTCATTGAATTCGTCGAGAAGATGTCACCACAACCCCGGACCATCATCTGCCACCACGGGGACATCAAGAAGTGCAATGAGCTTGGCCAATCGCTCAAAGCTAAGTTCAAAGTACGTACTCACGCACCGCGTAATCTTGAAACTGTCAGATTATTCTAGATCAGCGGTGGTTCTAATCCGTGGTCAAGCGGGTCGGGCAGAGGCTTCTTCTGGAACTCTGAATCAGATACAGAGGCTGAAGGCCCCGATTTGCTTCGACCAGCCCCCTCTCTAGCCACGGGAATATTCTCTGCAACGAGTGCTGCAAGAATAGCAATGCCAAGGGCAAGAAGGAGAACGGTGAATGCGTCAATAACCGAATTTGGAGGCCATCCACGGGCAGCTAGTACCAGAACGATGGCCGTAGCACTCGCCACAGTGGTGGTGAACCATCGTTTCATGTACCGGGCATGAGCATGGTTCATATTGGCCTTCTCCAGTCTTGGGCTATGGCCGGAGAAGAGAGCTCGAAGAACACATCTGGCGGCTGGCTTATGACCAGCGTCTCACCTTGGGGCGATAGCGATGAAGACGCGTTCGATCAAGCCCTGGTTGAACTCGGTCTTGGGGATGCTAGGATCATCGAAGTGCGGGGCGCAATGCTTCCCATGGGTTTCGAGCCTTTGCCACCACGACTTCTCCCCATGGGTAGNCTTGTCGAGTGCCACCTAGCAGTAAGCAGAGTCTTCGATGGCGAACAAGCATCTGCTGGCGTCGGGTGGGCCATCGCCGAAACGCCTGAAGGAGACCAATGTGCAGTTGTGGNAACGATNTCGAGTGAGGAAGATGCAGATGAAACCTCGATTCTATTGAANACCGAGCTTCGTAAGAGGATGGCCTCCCGCGACTTGGAAGTCCTCGATTATGANATTGCAGTCGATGAAGTCACATCTGCCCCGGGCCATCATGGAGTGGTACTCGCAGCACTCATCCTACCTGATTCACTCAACTTCCAGCCAAAGGGCGCCATGGGTCGTGTCCGGGAGATGATCCGTGAACTAAGTGAAGATGAGGACAAGAAGAAAGCACCACCTCCTCAAGCCGCTCGTCGCTCAGATGGAACTCGTAAGGCAGAAGGCGGGATGTCGTTCGAACTGTGACCTCCATGTTCGAAGTGATCCGTTGCAATTCATGCAACCAGCATTTCGGTCGCAAGAGCGGTTCGACCTCTGCTAAGTGCCCTCGTTGTTCAACAAGATCCGGTGCTAATGCAAGAGTCGCCGCCATTGTCGAAAATAATCGAAATCTACGGGAAAAGGTCGCCGAACTAAACCTCCCCTCTAGTCTGCGCGGGCAAGTGCCGACAGAACATTCTGAACCAATACAAGGGGCTATCAGCCGAATGAATAACGAGGAGCGAGTTCATGAGGCCCTGCGCAGAGCGGGGGCAGGGGGTCGATTCGAGCTTCGCGACCTTGCCAAAGAACTCGTGCGACTAGAGACATCTGCCAAGGCTGAACACGTGATTGAACAAGCCATGGAGGCAGGATTGATCATTCAACCAGGACCTGGAGAATGGGAATTGGTCAAAGGTTGAGTTCAAATCCTCAGGCGTCTGCCCATGGATAGGGCCCGTGGGTTAGTTTGGCTATACTTGTGGCTTTGGGAGCCATAGACCCCAGTTCGAATCTGGGCGGGCCCACCTTGACCATCACATACCCATGAGAACCATGCCACATTTACAGAATAACGCCATGGAAGAGTCCATATTCTTCGCACTCTGATGCCAAATTATGCGCCCTACCTCCAGCCGGCGGCTTAGCCCGGCCTTGCAGATGTGCGCGATACTTCTTGTAGCCATCGCATTGGGGATGATTGGCCCAGCTTCTGGTGCAAGTTCTTCTGCATCCTCCCAACCAATCAAAATCAGTGGCCATGCGGGTACAGCCTTCGATGACGTCCCGCTTGCTCTTGGCTGGGGCCACGGTTGTGTGGTTCGAAGCACAGGGTCTGCGAGTTGCTGGGGAGAGGGGTACAACGGACAGCGTGGAGATGGGAATTCGAATGTTGCTTACGCACCGACGACAGTCTCCAAGCCGTCGGGCATGAATTTCACATCTCTTGCAGCCTTCCGATACTCAACCTGCGGCATCATGGATAACGGGTATCTGTATTGCTGGGGGCAGAATGCCTACTCACGCTTAGGAGATGGTACGAGCGATGATAGGAATACNCCAGGATTAGTGAGTCTGCCGCCAACAGAACGAGTAGTTGCNGTTTCGATGGGATACTACCATACCTGTGCGATCACCGAAGAGCGAGAACTTTGGTGTTGGGGAAGAGATAGCAGTGGAGAATTGGGCTATGAAGACGATTCTATCACTTCGAACCAGCCCTTCCCAGTACAGATTCAAGCACCGGACAACATGACTGTCAGGGCAGTTTCTGCGGGACACGAATTCACCTGTATCATCACACAGGTACGAGATGTCTGGTGTACAGGTTACAATTACCAAGGACAGTTAGGGGATGCCTCGAGCACTAATCGGCATTCCTTCGCTAAAACACGACTCCCAAGTGGATACGAAGTGGTTTCATTGGCCTCAGGATGGGCCCATAGCTGTGCCATTCTCGAAACAGGTGATGTTTANTGTTGGGGNAGGGGGAACAACGGACAACTAGGAGATGGTAACACCACCTCAAGGACCATTCCAGTCAAGGCAACACTTCCTGCAAACCGGACTGCGACATCACTCGCCCTTGGAACATTACACACGTGTGCACTGCTCGATGATGGGAATGTCACTTGCTGGGGAGATAACAGTCACAAAAGGGCTCCCGGGACTTTGTCGATTCCGAATGGCAGGTACGTCACGGCCATAGCAGCAGAGGAGAGGCACAATTGCATAGTGCTGGACGATGATTCAGTGCGTTGCTGGGGATATAGACAGAATGGGAGGATGGGTGATGGGTCTACGTCAAGTTCCGATACCAGCAACCTCCACCTACCAACAGGCCTCTCAACAAACAATACTGATTCGGGGGGACGAGACATGGATGGTGATGGATTCACGAACATCCTTGACAACTGCCACAATGGGATGTCGTCATGGACATCCAATGCCACGACAGACTATGATGACGATGGATGTGAGGATGCCACTGAGGACAAAGACGATGATGATGATGGCGTCCTTGACGCACATGACCTGTGTCAGAAAGGATACATGTGGGGAGTCGATCATGATGGTGACGGATGCTATGATCAAGAGGACCATGACGACGATAACGATGGGCTGAACGACTCTGTCGATCTATGCCCAAGAGGACTGCTCTCAGGTGATGATTGGGATGCAGATGGATGCTTTGACGAAGAAGATCGCGACGGAGACAATGACACCATTCTGAACAGTGTTGACGAGTGTCCATTCGGTGATTTGAGCGGCATAGATGCCGATGCAGATGGATGCATGAATGCAGAGGATGATGACGACGATAACGATGACATCCTCGATGTCGATGACCTATGTGCTGCAGGCACTCTGAATTGGTCATCAGGAAGAGTCACCGACCACGACATGGATGGTTGCGAGGATGCAGGCGAGGATACCGATGACGATAATGACGGGCTCAACGACTCAGTCGATCTGTGCCCGCTCGGACTGCT
>PAZI01000044.1 GCA_002715545.1 Methanobacteriota archaeon | reverse complement strand
GGCGATCATTTCACCACTGAAGGTACCGTTGCCGTTGAATTGGCCCGTCCCATTGAGTGTACCAATCCCCTCAAAGATCCCGCGACCCTGATAGGAATTGTTTGTGACATGTTTAGTGAAAGTGGATGCCATATCTGCTGTGTAGCGACCAGAGCCATTAATCGCGCCATCGATAATCCTATACGATGATTCTGCATATTTGCAGACTGTGGCGTTATCAGGCATTGTTTCATTCACGCCACATTCTTGATCAACGGCTTCGTTAACAGAGCCATTGAACCAGCCCGTACCTTGGAACGTTCCGCGATCTGCATAGGTCGCAGCAGTATCTAGATCGATGGTGATATTACCCGAGAATCGGGTTGCAACGACAGTATCAGTTGAGTCCAACCGACCGGGTTCAACGAAGTCGACTTGGCCAGTTCCAGTAATCAGCCGCTCGCCGACATATGTGCCATTCGAAGTTACCGTCTGATACGTGTTATTGTTACCCTGATGGGTGAACACTACTGTGACATCTTGGACCGGATCTCCCTCGAACAAGTCAACTCCAGTCCAAGTGACCGTACCATCTGCTCCTGAAGGAGATACACGTAATGTGATGTTCTCAGGAGAACCTTCTGGTCGAAGGGCTTGGTCACCAGTGACAATGAGAACTGTCTCATTGAGCCATTCCATTCCTGCCACGCCCCCAAGAACTCCAGTGATGGGGTTCACTGTTCGTGAAGCGGACGGACCTTCAGGCGTATCCGAGATGAGGTCGACACGTGGATCTGGATCAAGACCACCTTGTATCTGGGCACGGGCTCCTGCAAGGTCAGCTTCACCCACAAAGGTAGTCAGGCGAATGCGTCCAGCAGGTAGAGAAAGTTGGAAACGACCCTCTTCATCGACATCGACTGCATCGATAGGAATCCAGTAGACGCTCGGGTCATTATCCCCATCCTCACCGCTGTATGCATCACGCTCGACCAGGATGCGAACACCAGACATGGGTACATCCTCATTCTCGCCATCGAGCACAACTTGCCCTTCCACCTGATGTCCTGTGTAATATCGCAGAATCTTGACCCCACTGTTCCCTTTGTACCAAACGTTCGAGCCACCGGATTCGTACCAGTTAGCTATCACGAAGTGAGGCATCATCGCGCCAGGGAGTGGAGGGGCAGTGCTCAGCGATGAACCAGGGGTTCCGCCGGAGAAGGAACGCAGGTAAGGAGATGGTTGAGAGATTTCGGACAAGCCAAGCGTGCTTGCCCCATAACCCAAGTATGTACGCGCAACCATTGTCTCAAAGAAAGCGTCTGTCTGGTCCACTCTGATATCCTTGAGCTGAGTCGAGGATTCAGGAGGCGCCTGAGAGATTGATTCAGTTCGAATCTGCTCTTCGTATTCTTCGGCAGTTCGCTCGACAATGGGGCCATCAATTCCAGTCTGAGTCTCATAGGTTGATTTCAGATAGTGAGATAGATCAAGACCTGCGAGCGTTGTAGGTGCGTGGAAGATACCATTTGGATTACCGCCATGGTATCCTGCATCCTGAGTATATCTTCCACCAAGTGGATACAGACGATTGTCAACTGCAAAATATCCGATATCCAGATTGCGTTCATAGGTTGAACCAATCGAACCAAAGGTATCTCGAGTGGTGTACGTGAACTCAGTGGTCAAATCATGATACAAGTCTGCGAGCCCATCTTTGTCAAGGATTCTAGCGAGATGGTCACGTGCTAGCGCCAGATTCGCGTTGGTGCGATGGAGGTGGGTTCCAACGGTGTCATACTCATCCACAAGATCACTGGTGTACCAGTACTTCCCAATGATGTGATGAACGAGAGTGGTCTCGTCGACCTCACTGGCACGCTCTGTGAAGACACGATCTGCATCTGATTTACTCATGTACAATTGTTGCCCATTCCACTCAATGCAACCGGTCAAACCGGTGCATGGAATCAATTCCTGATTAACGAAGACTGCATAGACATCCTGTTCGAGTATGGGAGCACCACTGGAAGAATCAAGGGGGTGGCCCGAAGCAAGTGCAACGGATGATGTGCGAGTCTGACTTGACTTCGTTACAGTGAGAACACGATCCTGTACCATCTCCTTGCCTGCATCAGTGGGGGACAGAATCCTGACTTTCAGTTCCTCATAGGCTTCCTCACCGAGATGATCGATGAGAAGAGCATCGTATACAGAATCATCAACTGTTCGATCGAGACGAGCGTCGCTGGAGACCAAGTGAGCGATGAACAAGGCAAGAAGATCTGCTTCGGAGCGCGTGAGTAGCATATTCCCCGTCTCAGGAATTCCAGTCTGGAAGTTCCCAGATACGGATGGATGTTGACCATGCGCCAGTGCTTGAAAACCATAATCCCACCAAGACACAAAGGCTGGGCGGTCTCCGAATTTCATCTTACACCAAGAGCGAGTCTCGTCCCAATCACCTTGCAGTGCTTGGCATTCGGTTATGTCAGAAGCTTCTGTGTGAACCTGATCCTGAGACGATAGCCACTGATAGGCAAGATTCCAATTCTGACTGTTGAAACCAGGACCAAACGAGTTCAGGTAGATACATGGTGCAGTTCCACGAACATCGCAATTCCCCTCATAATCGTCATTCTGGAGGATTGAGAAGCCCAACAGATCTGCTCGCAGCATATCTGGAGGGATGTCATAGATCGTCGCATCGATTCGCTGTGCTGAAGGCGAGCCGCGCGGTATTCCTGCATCCAGCCCATAGGTTGCGTGCTGAGTAGCTATCACAAAGAAGATCATCCATGCGGCTGTAACACCGGGGTGTTTGCGCAGCGCTTTCCGAGTCGATTTGATCCTAGCGCCTGGCGTCCCGCGCCCAAGACGACGTAACGTCTTGCGAAATTCGTCTATCCCGAGTTTCTGGTAGAGTAAGAGGATAGACCAAGCACCAACAATCGCCACAGCGGGTGTCGCGTTGAACACGAAACGACCAGCAGTCCAGGCCATGTACAGTGTGATGAGCACATAACCACCAACCACAACAAGCTCTGGCTGCCTCTTACGGAAACCACGTGATATAGCAGTGAATCCACCAAAGAGAGCGAAAATACCGACGAAAGGACCGAAACTACCGAACAGGACACCACGAGAAGGAGCCTGTGCTTCAGCAATCGTCCCAAAGATCTTGTTCTTGGCGAAATAGCCGCCGCCAGTGAACAACACATCCCAATAATTGCTGATATTGAAGGCCTGAAGCAGATACAAGATCACAAGTCCACCTGTTCCCACAGCACCTCCCATGATGACCACGAGGAGCCATGGTCTATCGCGGAAACCAATGGCGATGAATGCCACTATCAGCGTGAAGAAGATCATGAATAGCAATGGAAGAAAGCCGGTGGCATCGGTGAGTAGAGGTATAGCCGGGTGACCATAGAACGGCAGGGCTACCAATGCAGTCACAACCTGCATTTCGAGCATGACAACTGTCAGTGCACTCGAATCTATACCACGGAAATGATTCACGATTGTCAGGAAGGAATACACAAGGAACAGAATACCTATCACGTAGACAAATCCCTTCCAACCCAGAGCAGTTGTAGCAAAGGAGAGCCCTGCCAGAACCGCCCAAAGAACTGCTTTCGGGCGCTCGCGGTGCACTGCACTGAAAGCACCGAGAATATCCATAGGGCGCCAAGACAGACGCTTGACCAGACGCTCTGAACCGGCTTCCTTGACTGCACTAAGGAAACAGAATATCCCCAAAGAAATGAACAGCACCACGAAAGCATCGTGGTCAGCAAGCGCGAAGGTACTGTGACTCACATGCCCTGGCATCAGTGCAATCAGCCACGCAGAAAGGACTGCCGAATTTCGGTCAAACACTGTCTTGGTGGCACCATAAATGGGGAAGACAGTGAGTGCCCCATACAGAGCCGGCATGATTCCCAAGGCCCACCATATGGCTTGTGATTCAAGAGCAAGCCCAGTCAATGTAGAGATGAGCATGCCACACAAAGCAATCGACCATGTGAACAAAGGCGGACGGGGGTTAATACCACCATGTGGATAAGATCGGTCGGGATCCCAGATGAAATGAGCATGCTGAGCGAGAATATGGTCGATGGTCCGCTTCATGTACCATGGGTCAGAACCGCCAGTCATGTCCCACATACCAGTTCCCGAAGCGTTCATTGCGGGAATTACATTCCACTGAATTCGGATTGCCAAACCCACAAGGAAGGCACTGCCAACCATGAGTTTTGTCGAGTGCTTACGCCACCAGAGACCTGCACCTCCGGGTCCATCTCTAGGGGCCCATTGCCCATAGGTTTCATTGCTGGAGTACAGATAGACTGCAAGGAACACTGCGAAGGTGATGAAGAACCACAGGATCTGACCGTTCAGCCCTTCGAGAATTGATACAGTCCACAAACCCTGTTCTTGCCAAGAGGAAATACTGTAGAGCACCCATGCAGAGGCGATAACAAGAGATCTAGTACGCTTTCTCTCGGCCCAGAGATAGGCAATGAGAAGGACGACAACAGTGTTGATTATCGCCCACCAAGGACCGATATAAGCGACGTCACAAGCATAGTTGAAGCGTTCAACAAACCCAGTTTCGCCAGAGCAGAAATAACCCTGTGGCATAATATGCATGAGGCGCTCCACGGGAGAGGCCGAGGCAAAGGTCAGCAAAGAGAGCAGCCAACCAGATACTGCTGCAGCAAGAGCAATCACAAGAGGCTCTGCACCCTTTGGCAGCAGCCCATATCGTCGTTCATCGCTAAGATCGGCAAAGAGACCTCTACCCTTTGTCTGGAACCTATGGTGTGACATTAGAACTGCAAAGAAGATACCCAGTGTGACGAATAGGAGCAGAACCGCGAAGAAAACGTATGATGTGATCATCCGGACACCATCAAGAATGGTGCCGCGAGTGATAGAGAGATCTGCATGTGCCTGACCCTCACCACCATCAGTCAGTGTTACAGGGTCCACATCGATGCCAGTGGTATCTTCACTATCGATGACGCCATCTCCATCACTGTCCGCTATGGACGGATCGAGAGGAAGGATGTCCTTTGAGAGCAGAGCTGAACCCTCGCTTGCTGCAGAGCGCAGAGCTGATTCATTCATTGCTCCTTCAACGTCGATCAATGCAACCTTGATCGACGAAACTGAATCGTTGTTCTTCAGAGCTAACTGAATGCTGGTGCTCTGGTTGAGATCGAAAAGATACACCTTGTCAAAACCGGAGACATCATTCAACTCTAACGCAGCTTCAAGAGTGTCCTTCCCTGCAATTACTGGACCTGATTCATCGGAGATGACTGCATCCTTCTCGACGAGTAGAGCCACAGTAGAGATACTATTGATGGTCAGATTAGTCCAACCTGTGGATTCCTCGCTACGATCCAACTCGATGACGTGACGTGCCTCTCCTGGCGCAATTACATCACCTGCCCGCTTCTTGAGCTGCTCGTTGAGGGTGAATGAGTCCTGTTCAATAATCGACTCAGACCTCATTCTCTCATACCAATCTGGCAACCCATCCGCATCTGAATCACGATTCCTATCAGGCAGATACGCCAAGTAATCTGGTTCGATAGAATCAGCGGAGATATCACCATTTACAATAGGCAGACAATCCGTCTCTAGGTATATCTCTAACGAACCTTCAAGCCCCGGATATGGCTCAGCAGTGCCATTTGAGAGGATTTTCTGATTACAATCCATGATTCCATCACGGTTCGTGTCCGCGGCATCTGGCACATGCGGGTAAGCATGTGCAGCAAGTCCAGAACCTGCAATCAAGCCGAAACAAGTGAAGACGAGAACGACCCACTCACCTGTGCGTCCTGAAACAAGAAGGCCTCGGCCAATCATGAGCAGGAACATGCCCGCCAAACCAGACCACAAGGGCAGACCAATGACTGAAACAGCTACGCTCAGGAACATCAGGGCGATGACCAGCATCGCGATGTTCGCGAAATAACCCTTTGATGGTTCTATGGAGAACTGCTGGATCATCACCGCCAAGGCACCAAGAGTGCCTGCGACGAAGATGACCCCGAGGTGGTTAAGCAGGCCATCGAACCCCGGCTCAAATCCAGAACCAAGCATCACCACGAGCCATGCAATCAGCATGGCTGCAACGGGGACGATCAGTAATGGAAGCGCCAAGGGCCGTTCCATCGTTCGTTCATCATTCAGGTTCACGTTCTTCCCTCGACACGACGTGTATCGCATCGCTGCGACCCTACTTAGTGTTATAACCGTTCGCAGTAAAAGGCAGTATAATTGTAGGGACGTACAACGAACAGATAAAGGCTCAAATCAGAATCTGCCAACCGATGTCAGAACGGTTCCACGAGCCGTTAAATTTCACGCGTGAGATGTTCGCATAAGCAAGGGACCTTGCACGCGGCAAGTCATTGGCGATTGCAGTAACGCTACACACCCGCCCACCCGAAGTCAGCATGCCCGCTGAATTAATGCGAACCCCTGCCAAATGTACGACCACATCTTCAATCATCTCAGATTGGTCGACAAGGAAACCATGTCCTACTGACGAAGGACCAGGATATCCTTCGCTCGCCAACACAACTGTGACTGCCGCCTTAGTGATTCGAGGGACCTCAAGTTGTTCGAGCGTTCCACAAGCGGTACCAACCAGAAGATCCAGGAGATGTTCACCCAATAATGGCACAACGGCCTGAGTCTCAGGATCACCGAATCGAGCATTGAATTCGACAACTGAGGGCAGACCATCATCATCAATCATGAGTCCAATGTAGAGACAGCCACGATAGCCCCCTTTTGCCACTGTCCATGCATGCATGGGTTTGACGATCAGGTCCTCGACACGTTCGAGCACATCGGAAGTCACCAGAGGCGCAGGTGCGTAGGCGCCCATCCCTCCGGTATTCGGACCACTGTCACCATCATATGCTCGCTTGTGATCCTGACTTGCAGGGAGAAGGCGATACGCATGCTCATCCATAAGACAGAAGATACTCGCCTCCCTTCCTGACAGAAAAGACTCAAGCAGTACATTGCCATCCAATTCAAGTGCTTCAAGAACCGCTGCTTCTGCCTCATCTGCATCCGGAGTGACCGTCACACCTTTGCCAGCAGCAAGGCCACAACGCTTGATCACCCAGGGAGGGCCGAAGTCACCGAGGGCGCCCAATTCGTCCTCCGAAGTCAGCATAAGACTCCTCGCAGTCGGGATACCAAGATTCGCCATGACCTCATTGGCAAAGGATTTGTCAGCCTCAAGGCGGGCCATTTCAGCACCTGGACCAAAGACGTGATACCCTGATTCCCGGAGCTCATCAGCGATTCCTGCCGCAAGAGGTGCTTCGGGACCGATCACCACAAGATCAATGCCAAGCTCACCAACAAGATTCAGCACATGCTCCGCATCATCAGCCCGCCCCTCATGGTTCGTTCCAACCTGAGCGGTGCCTGCATTGCCAGGTAATGCATGAATCGCCGGGGTAGATGGTGAGGACTGAATGCCAAGTGCGAGAGCATGCTCACGGCCACCACTGCCGAGGATGAGGACACTCTCAGGAGTCACACTGGCTCCTAGTACCGATGGTCTATGGACTTACGCGCCTCAATCGAACGCATTCAGTAGGGCACATCCTTGAGATTGAGGCGATATGCACCCACATTCACGACCCGGTGGAGGATCGGTGTAAAGACGAGCAGGACGATCATTGGAATAATGATGCTAGGGGCTGCGATAATCTGACCTTGAAAGAACAACAGTCCAAACGCGAAGGTACCTATCGCGAAGGGTAGAGTATCAAGGAACAATGATTTGGAAGATTCTTCCCCTTCACGGATGTGCCCACGTCGTCGTTTGATGAAAGAACCCACCGAATCACCTAACATCGTACCGATGCCTAGAACGAAGCCCATGAGAAAGGCAGCACCCCATTCTCCACCAATATAGAACCACTCTGAACCATTTGCCCAAACTAATGGATCGAGCAGGAACCTGTGTGCAGGCGGCTCGTGAGCATGCCATATTGAATGGGCAAGAATCAGTAACATGCCTGCAAAGATTCCACCCCCGACAAAGCCGTTCCAAGTCTTCCCATCGCCGAGAATCCTTCGACCATCCTTGAGGACTGCCCCTCTATCGATGCGGAACACCGGCATACCAGTGAATTTGGGAATGTATTTCCCAAAGATGACGGCCCCTGTGTTAGCGAGGTAGGCAGGACCATAGAGAATGAGAACGGCCAGAACATTCCAGCCCAGGCTGGACATTGGAAAGGTCTCGGCTGCTGTCACTACCCTTTGGAAAGAGTAGTTCAACATGAAGACTGTCGTAGAGTACGCGTTCGCACGAAAGAACCACTTGATTGTCGAATCATTCAACAGCCAGATGAGTATGCCATCACTATGTCCTTCAGACAGAGATTCACTGCGGTCCTCCTCCTCCTCCTCGTCGCACCATACGTAGCAGCAAGCCAGCCGAACAGTGGTTTCATCGAGGACACCATCACGTCCGATAGCGTATGGGACAATGATGCACAGTATGCAGGTGCCATCACTGTAACCTCTGGACACACCCTAACCATCGTCAACTCCACCATTGCTGTTGATTTCGGCGAGATGGGGGGTGCATTGACGATGATTATCGAGGAAGGTGCAACATTGATTGTTGATAATTCCACCTTGGATGGTAGGACCGGAGGGGCTGCAATCTCCTTGTATCCGGGTCAGACCGGACGGCTCACCTTTGACCTCGGCTCTGCAGGACAGGCAGGAACGCTGACCCTCAAAGCGCCACAGGGAGAGAATCTGACAGATCTGGAAGCCAGTTGGGCGGGAGTAGAGGAATCTGACAACCTATCGGGTGATTCCTACACCATCACCATCCCCAGCAATCTCAGTGGGCAGACTGATCTTGTCATCGAGCACACCAACACAAGCTTCGATGCGGTCTCCAGACAAATTGCTTCGACAAGAATCCTGCGAGGCGCAACTGATGCCAACACCTCTGCCGATGCTCTGCGGTCAGGCGGTCAATTCCTCGTACCAACACCGACCGCATTCAGCATCATCGCCATTGGCGATGTGTCCATGGAGAATTCAACCCTCTTGGCAATGGATCTCAGAATCCATGGAGACACAACAATCTCTTCCACCGAACTGAGAGCATCGACTCCCATCCATGTCTATGATCGAGGATCATTCACAATGTCAGGGGGAGCCATGACAGGATGCAAAGAGTACAGTGCGTCATATGCTGCCGAGGTTGTTCACCATGGAATGGAGTCAACCTCCAACGTCTCGACAGAACATGTTTCAATCACTGTTGACGATTTGTGCAAGCGCTCTCTGAGGGTGCTCGACACACAGACCCTATCCACTTCACTACCCGGAGCACGGGTACTACTGAGTGGAATCAGCCCTCTTGAAGAATCATACACTCTGCTGGCCAACTCCGAGGGCACCGTGAATGTGGACAGAGGTTCTGGATACAGGTCTATCATCGGATGGATAGGCCCTACAGGAGTGAGCTGGCAGGAGGATGCAACGTTCAACGCATCATGGTCAACCGAATGGGGAGTATACAGCACTGTAGGAAGCCTAGGCACCAACATGACCCTTGGCATAGATATTCCAATCCCCGTACCAAGTGTCACCTCAATCACCTCTGCAGCTTCATCCGCTAACACGAACTCACCCCTCGCAGTGACCATCACAGTGAGCAACGAAGGGGCCGCAGCAGGGAGATTCGCCATCAAATGCACTGTTGGAGGAGTGGATGCCCAAATCGACCCAAGACAACCACATGTCACACTCCAAGCGAATGAGAGTAAAGAAATCCAAGTCACATGGCGTAATCAGGTCGAAGGGGCATCATATCTCGATTGCCGGATCGTCGAGCCATCAGAAGGCATGCCATTGGGTCAATCATTGACGGGATCGGGAACAAGTTCTGCAACCGTCTCCTTCTCGCTTGACCAAGGGGCGTTAGACGATACAAACCCTACTATGATCATCATCGCACTTCTGATTGCGTTGGTCGCAGCTGCGGTGGCGGGGATTCTGATTAGGAAGGGTGAACCTCCTGGACTGGACATCTCAGTTCATCTCACCAAGACCAAAGATTCCGAAGAGGAGTGAGGTCAACAGCCCCGAGTCTTCTCAGGAGTCATTTCAGGATCCTCTTCAGCACCCCACTCAATCAGGTACCGAGATTCACCGGTGATGCTCTGATCATATCCAGATACAGGTGACTCCTTGTGTGATTCAGGCCAGTCAAGATGATTCAAGACCATAGTAATCGAATAACATCCATCACCTCGATAAAATTCATCTCGCTCGATATACTCAAAACTAGCGTCGCCAAGCGTGTACGAAGCGGTACCACCAAGGTCAAGCCAACCTACATCGAAAATATCACTGGTTAGGGTAAGTTCAGGAGTCCAAGATGCATCCTCACCATTCACTGTGACCTCATTGTGTTCCCACACAACGGTGTCTGAACAATCATCAGCACCATGACTAGTACTGGTTGGTTCCACACACTTGATGGTGATCAAAGAGACCCTGTAATCACCACTGACTGGCACCATACTGACCTGAGATTCATCATGTGCTCCTTGGCGGACCACACTAGGAATGGCCATGCCGATATTGAGTCTTAATCGAGCACCAGCATAACGTTCGCCACCACCCTCCTGATCGTAGTTAGGATCTGTCTCAACGTGAGTGACATGCACGAGTTCAGCTGCCACATCGGTCGCCAAGCGGTTCATCATGGTCGTATCAACTGGCGTTGAGGTCGACAATTCACCAAGACTTGCAGTGATCTTGTATTCGGTTGTCAATGAAGGAGTGGGATGCGAGGGATTTCCTTTCATGATCAAAGCAAGAGGGACCTGAATCACTTCAGAAGGTGAACGGCCATCTGAGACCTCCATGGCACTCTTAGTGGTCCACATAACCTCACCATCCGCTAGGACATTCACGGTGACCTCACCTGCAGAACCTGTAACAAAGACAGAGAATTCCAGAAAACTCGCACCCTCTTGACCCGCCGGGCCCTCAGCGATTGTGACTTCAGACACCGTGATCGATTCGGTATCGAATCGGAATCCAGTCAGCCATCCTCCTCCGCTTATCAATAGGCAGACCAAGAAGACCGTGACCCTCTCCTTGCGCGTGATGGTCATGATAGGCGCTAGGCCCTTCAGAATCAGGAGGCTAGCGCTAACGACCAATGCCAGAGAAATCCAACCGATAAAGGGAATCGGCTGATAACCCCCCAGCATGAAAGCATTGATGGCCACAGATACGAGTAAGACCACACCTCCTGCGATTGTGATCTGGTTGATCTTGGAATCAGGGGTCTTACCGCTCGCAAGAAGAGAAGAGGGTTTCTCCGTCTTGTCGGCCTTCTCAGCAAGGTTCTCGACAACACCAGGAGTATGCAATTCATGATGCTTGGAAGATTCCGAACCTTTGGCCTTGTCGAGTAGTCCCATGGACTCATCAAAAGGCGCGCACGATATCAAGTTAAGGGGCCCAAGGCCGCTCACCATCGTTGTCCACAATGATCTCTGAGTCATTGGTGGCTCTCGGGCGTGCAAAGGCAACGGCGAGCATCATCATGCCCAGCGTAGCAACTGCACCCGGGGCAGGGAGATAGATGCCACGCACATAGATTGTAATCGTCTGAGAGGTGGGCTTCGCATTACCACTGGTATCGCGGTCCTCATAATCCGAAGTCGAATCGAGTGTCAGCTGGAAATAGCGGTCAGTCCACCCTTGAGTCTTTGGAGTCCGAACCTGCACTCTGACCTTCTCATACTGCTGGGGATCTACCTCAATAGATACTGCTGGAAGAACGACCTGGAAGTCTGCTTCTTCCAAGGTCAACTGATTAGGAATGCTGATGTAGAATTTATCACGAGCATTTCCATCATTGTGAATCTTGAACTCGAAATAGTAGTCATCGCGAGGACCGAGCTGAGTGAAAGGTTCAACTGCTTCTACTCGGAAGTATGCGAACTGCTCGATTTGGACGAGGAACGTGGATTCACGAGGAGAGGGCGTGGGATTCTGAACACCGTTGAATTGATCGACATAACCAGTCACGGTGACAGATCGTGAACCGTGCTCCATGCGCGGCTGACCCATGACAGTCACATCGAAGGATTGGGAACCTTGAGTATTCAGAGTCACGACACCAGGGGCAGCATATGCCAAATCCCGAGCATTCACTTGAAGCCGAACGGTCACTTGATGGCTCGAAGGATTGTTGGCAGTGCATGTCACAGTAACACTGTAAGTGGCACCTGGACTGACATCCATGCCCCCATCAGGACTGTCGCAAGTGATGGTCACATCAGGGGCCACACCTTGTGCAGAAGCAGGAGTTGCCATCGCTGCAAGGCTCACAGTATACAGAACGAGTACAGCAACCAGCCTGCGACCTCTCATGCTATCACCTAACTCTGGGCGAGCAGACCAATTAACCCTTGTGCAAAATTGCTGCTGAATGGGCCAGGTCGGATTTGAACCGACGACCGCCGGGTTATGAGCCCGGTGCTCTAACCAACTGAGCTACTGGCCCGTATCCAATGGGAGAGAGGAATCAGACCTGAAGGTATGGGTCGATGGGACCCCTTGGGCAGTCTGCGCGATAATCCTCTCAACTTCACCACGGACCTGCTGTGGAACGAACATACGTAGCGTCATGCTGTTATCCTCCATCGACCGAGCGATACTGGAATGTTCAGCGAGGTCTCTGCCATCCTCAACAAGGATTCCTTTCAAGCCAGCGGGAACATATCCCGCTTTGGCGACGCCCTCGATAATTAGATCCCACTCCACATCAAATCCATGCTCAGCGAGGACACCTTTCACCCAAGGTATGGCTCGCTTGACGACCTCATCTGAAAGTTCGGCGATCCTGACTTGATGATGGATTTCCTCACGCGCTAGTATATTCGCTGATACTTGACGCAGTCGTCTGTCATCAGCATCAAGCCAATCATTCAGACCCTCGATGACTGATGAATCAACTAGTCTGAGGTAGCCCTGAACATCAAGGTCAGTATCGAGCAACATGGAGGCAAGGGGGGAACTGAGTTCAAGTTCGCCTCTCTCAGCTAGGTGACGTGCTCGCTCTAGAGCTCTACAAATGTAAGCTTGAAAGAGAAGGTTTTGCTTATGGAAGTAGACCTGATGATACATGTGAAAGCGACTCACAAGATACGATTCAAAAGCAGCAACCGATTTTTTCCGGATGGAGAGGCGGCCTGAATCTGTAATCACCAGATTCCTCAGACAGCGATGGACGTCGAATCGACCGATATCAGCCCCTGTGAACAGCGAATCTCTGAGTGTATAATCGAACCTATCGACGTCCATCTGACTCGAGACGACTTCAGCCATCCAAGGTTGATCGACCGTGCCATCCAAAATACTCAGGAGCCGAACAAGGCCATCCTCACCGATTCCATTGACTAGGACCTTGTGAATCTCAGTCGATGAATCAGTGAGAATCATCCTGCCCCACACCTCATGATCGCGATGCGTGGCGAAGATCCTAGGATTCTCCATCATGTGTGACATAGGAGGATGGCCNATNTCATGCANNAGTGCTGCGATGCTGACAAGATGTGCATCNTNTGGGCTCACTCTGTCCGGTTGTTGNTCCAANAGATGACNAAGAGCGACATTGGCCAGATGATGTGCTCCAAGAGAATGGGAGAAACGATGATGCGTTGCTGAGGGAAAGGCGTGTTCGGTCGCTCCAAGTTGACTGATGTGACGTAGGCGTTGCATCTCTCGAGTATCGATCAAGGCAACGATTCGGTGATCAAGCGGGACGTCAGAGTGCACAGGGTCGCGGACCACTTTAGGTGCCTTGCCATGTGACATGCTCGTAATGAGGGAAAGGTCCCTCCGTATAGGGTCAGCGTCGTGGAAACGCCCATAACACAACCGAGTCTGATAGGGGCATGAACCGATTATGGCCAATGTTTTTCGCAGGAGTTCTCCTTGTGGCCGGACTGAATCTATATGCCGTGGTGCGTGAGGCTGAGCTTGTTCCCATCGATGAGGTGGGCCAGCATGTCCAATCCATCATTCGCGTGGAAGGTGAGCTTGTTTCATGGGTTGCAGACCCATACGATGATGGATCCGATCTCAAGAAACTCGTGCTCCGCACACCTGGGACAAGTGACGTAGTCACAGTGCAATGGCGTGAGACCAAGGATGAGATGCCCCCCATTGGGAGCATCATCCAAGCCACGGGGGATATGTCGGCTAATCGTGGATCGTTCTACATGCAATCCTCAGGATTCGGCGCGGTTGAAGTCATGCGCGTAGTGGAAGCGACAGGACAAAGCATGTCTGATGTCGCTTCTGATCCTGATACCTATACTGGCGAACTGATCAGTCTTGAAGGATTCGCAGGCTCATCGATTACGAATCTGACGGATTATCAGACATTCACCCTACAGGATCACCAAGCCTACGGCCAATCACTGCACGGGTTGAAGGTGCTCACAAGAGGATATAGGGCAGACTCGATTGAATCTGGTGCACTGATTGAGATTACAGGATTCCTGAGATTTGATGGGAAGCAACTCCGCTGGATGATCGAGGTGCAGACTGATGAGATCGAAGTGATTCACCCCGGCATGGTCGTGCCTTTAGCATGGGAAGTCGGCTTCGATTCATGGTTGTATGATGTAGGTAAAGCGGTCGAAATCGATGGACAGATCCGTTCCACCAGCGATGGAGGTTATGTCATCGCCGATGATCAAAGGACATTCGATATCTGTCTGATCACGGACAGTGAAGATGAGAAATCCATCGACGATTCGATTGGCACAGCGGACACATGGACGACAAAGTGGACTGGGCGCCTAGCTTGGTCAGATACAGGCGAGCTGTGTGTCGATAGCACTGAGGGCCAGGATGCTCCAATCACAGCAGGACCGGGCGCTGATGTGCCGCACGCATTGAGCACTGCTGCAGTGGCTGAACTGGACGATGTGGCAGGTAATCCCGCAGCATATGAGGACAGATATCTCATGATCAGAGGTTTTCTTGGTAATGCAATCGTCGATGACTCCAACTATCAAACGTCTAGCCTTCAGGAGAAGGCAGATTATTCCTCATCTGCATTCACACTTCGATTGGTCGTGAATGGTTACCTGCAGGAATCCATTGAGGAAGGATCACACGTCGATGTCGAAGGCTTCGTCAGGTTCGATACCAAGCAGCTCAGATATTACTTTGAGTCGATGTCATACGAGGTCAGAGTTCTGGCTAACGGTACCGCCGTCAAACTCTCTTGGGCAGATGATTTCGAGACCTGGTTGTACGATGTGGGAAGCATCGTCGAGATGGAAGGATATGCCATTCACACGGATGATGGTGGCATGGCTTTAACACAGAATGGTTCTGACTCACGTGAGATATGTGTCATTCCTACAACGTCTGACATCAGTGACATCCCACAGAGTGGAGCAGAGGTTACTTGGTTAGGACGTCTCACTTGGTCGACGACATCAGAGGGGGCCACGATGTTGTGTATCGACAGGACTGACGGGAATGATGAGCCAAGTGTCGATCAAGAAGGGACGCTTGGTCCGAGCCCGCAAGCGACGACCACGGTCAAACAAATCATCGATAATCCACAGTACTATCTTGAGAATCCGGATACTGAAGTAGTGCTCGAAGGAATCCTTGCGCAGACTATCGGTACTTTCGATTGGGAGCAATACTCGTCAACGACCTTCAACCTAGAGGATGTTGCTGACAGTAAATTCTCGCTGTACTCCCAACTGGATGTACCACGTGCAAAGGACAGCACCATATGGGAAGATTCCCGGGTCCTGTTGCGAGCAAAGGTCGGCTTCCAAGATAGTATTGATGAGTCGGTGTTCAGGTCCGCCAAGGGAGTATTGTACCTACAAGTAAGCCAGATCCTCGAGATTATCGATGGTCCTGAAGAGACCCCCACCCTCATCTTGGCAGACATCAACTATTGGTACCAACACACGAGCACGCAGGTGTTAGTGTCAGGCAAACTATGGAACGACGATAGTGGACGAACTTGGATCAACTCGACCGGATTCCAAATAGAGTACTTTGGAGAGAATGGAGAGATTCCAGCGAATGCGAACACAACGACACACATTTACATTGGCGTACTCGACCAAATGGTCGACACCAGAGTATTGGGTCAGCGCTACGTCCTGCATGACATTGCCATCGCTCCTGCGGAGTGAAAACAGGTTCTATCGAATGAGGTAGGTGATCAGAGATGGACGTCGGGATTTTCGCATCCGATCTAGGATTAGTCCTCTTCGTCATGATCATCGGGATGATGATGGGGTCCCTGACGGGTTTGATTCCCGGCTTCCACGTCAACACAGTGGCCATGGTGTTACTCACATTGACTCCACTGTTTGTTTCCTATGGGATTCCACTCAAGATGGTCGCGGTGATCATCATCTCATGTGGTACAGTACACACGTTCGTAGGTTACGTGCCCGCCGCATTGCTTGGTGCACCTGAAGATTCCACTGCACTGGCACTGCTACCAGGCCACAGGATGTTGCTCGCAGGCCATGCACCCCTCGGAGTGGCGTGGTCGGCAAGAGGAAGCCAACTTGGTCTGCTCTTGTCACTACCACTCCTTGTTGTCGGTAGAATCCTGTTCGGACCTGAACTTGGGCTGTATCAAGATGTGCGCACCCAATTGCCATGGATTCTTCTTGGAATCACACTCATGCTGCTCTATACGGAGAGGACGCGCCTTGATTGGCCTGAGTTTATTCAACGCCTAAGTGGAGGAAGGCTTGGAGAAGAATCTCGCCTTGCTGGGACCGTCGCCACAATCGCCTACTTTCTGCTCTGTGGATTCTATGGTTTGGCAGTGTTCGCACTTCCGGCCAAAAGCCCAGTCGGCCTACCTGGACCATCCATGCTCGGGCCCGCCTTAGCAGGCCTGTTCGGAGTCGCCGGCTTGCTTGACATCATGCTGACTATGTCTCATATCCCAGAGCAACATGATGAGTGGACCATGCCACCTGCAAAACCGATTATGGGATCGTGTTTTGGAGCCAGTAGCATTGGAGCGATGATGGGATTCTTGCCCGGGATGACAGCAGCACAGGCAACCGTCCTCGTGATGAGTGGACGCAACATGATCCGTCAAGTCACCGACCCCTCAGCAGACATGTATGAGTGGGAAGGGAAGGCAAACGCGCATGCCATGCGCGGACCTCAGCACCAGATGCTCGCTGCAGCTAGCCTCAACGTCGCAGGGGGGACTGCTGCTGCCACCTCAGCTCGACGGAAATTCGTCCCACCTGAACGTACAGCCATACACGAGAAGAAGATACAGAAGGTCTGGGAGCGCACATTGCGAATGAAGGAGAAGATGCAACCTTTCGACCCAGATGAGAGTAAACCATCAGAGAATGATCTCGAAGTCATTGCTGTGCTCTCAGCAGTCAACACTGCTGTCACGGTCATGGTGCTCGGCTGGTTGTATATCATCGCACGACCGCGTTCAGGAGCTGCATTGGTCCTAGACAGAATGTATCCCATCGATTACTGGATAGAATTCCAACCCCCAGGGGATTTCATCACATTCGTCGGAGTCACCATCGCCTCAGGTCTCATCGCAGTACCACTAATGTTGCGCATGGGACGTTGGTTCCTGAAGATCCACGCCGCTATCCCATTACACGCACTGGTCATAGGGGTCATCGTCTTCTTGGCTCTACTCTCATGGGTACAATCCGGAATGCTCGGTCTCTTGGTGATGTTCGTTGGTGCAGCACTCGGATTCATGCCCCAGCGCATTGGTATCAGACGAAGTCATAGCATGGCAATCATCTTGTTCCCCATCATGTTGTATCTGTTCGACTATCGATATGGCTGGGTTCCGTTCGTTTGATGAGGCAAACCCGTCTGTTCAAGGTATGCGAGACGTCGTCATCGTCGCTGCCAAGCGTACACCTATCGGCAGACTCGGTGGCGTGCTCTCGGGAGTACGCCCGGATGACCTCGCCGCTCACGTCATCCGAGCAGTGGTAGATGAGACGGGTATCGATGCAGGATCGATCGATGAAGTGATTATGGGGGCTGCGAATCAAGCCGGAGAAGATAATCGTAACAACGCCCGCATGGCATCCCTTCTTGCAGGACTTCCATTGGAAGTTCCCGGATTCACAGTCAACCGCCTGTGTGCATCCGGACTGACTGCAGTTATCCAAGGCATGCGCACCATTCGCTGTGGAGAGGCCGACATCATCGTAGCGGGTGGCGCTGAATCGATGTCAAGAGCACCTTTCGTCGTTGAGAGAGCATCCGACTGGCCTGAGGGCTCCGAGCAAGCATGGGACACAATGCTGGGATGGAGGATGTCGAACCCTCTGATTGATGAAGAATTCGGGACCCATGGCCTCGGCGTGACTGCTGAGCACATCGCAGAGGAGACTGGCATCTCTCGCGAGCGCCAGGATGCCTTCGCTCTTGAGAGTCATCGACGAGCCCTCGCAGCAATAGATGACGGGCGAATGGCAGAGGAAATCATCCCCGTACCGTCTCAGCTTCATGGTGAAGAAGGAGGGGACATAGATACTGACGAGCATCCAAGACGGAACTCAAGCATGGAGGCTCTGGCACGCCTCCGAGCAGTCTTCAAAGAAGGAGGGACTGTCACTGCAGGAAACTCCTCGGGCATCAACGATGGCGCAGCAGCGGTAGTTCTCATGAGCGCCGATAAAGCGGTCGAACATGGCCTCACACCACTCGCCACATTGATGGGGGCAGCCTCTGCGGGAGTGGCCCCAAAGGTCATGGGTTACGGCCCGATTCCTGCTGTGAAGAAACTGCTCAAAAGAGTCGAGCGCTCAATCGATGAGATTGATGTGATCGAGCTCAACGAGGCATTCGCTGTCCAGAGCCTTGCATGTATCGATGCACTTGGTCTCGATCCAATGAAGGTTAACCCGAACGGAGGGGCAATCGCCTTGGGCCATCCCCTTGGTTGCAGTGGGGCCAGAATTCTAACGACACTCATCCACGAGTTAAGGCGCAGGGGAGGAGGACTGGGACTGGCAACGCTCTGTGTCGGAGTGGGTCAAGGAGAAGCGCTCCTGGTCCATTCCTGAAAATGGATCTCATTCCTTTCAAGGGAGCAATAATGTTGACACGAACAAGCCCCCAGCGCACGGTGGTGAAATCCGAGAGTTTGTTTCCAGTCCTGTGGCCGTGGAACGATGCAGAATCATGTCGTTCAAGCATGATGGATAGTGTACGAGCAAGGTCGTTCACGTCGTTCTACCTCTTGGCCACGCTCTGTATCCTGATCGTGATAGGACTGGGAGATCCTAGGTTATGCGATACTCAGGTCAATGCCCTGATCTGTTCGGCTGCTATCTGGCCGACTGAACTCTTCACAGCACCACACGAATTCGTGCTCAGTTGGTTCACAGCACCATGGTTCATGCACGCCGTCGATCAGGCCATTTTCTGCACCGTGGGTTTCCTCGTATTCACTCAGAGCTACGAGTGCAGGGCTGGAACCAAGAACACCATCATTCTGTGTCTGGGAGGTACCATCATTGCAGCTACTTTGGTCTCCCTAGGTTTGAATCTCGGGCATATGTTCTCTCCAGAGAATGAATGGATCAATGATTCACTCGCCCGCTCTTGGATGGGAGGTTCTGTCGCCTTCTACGCGACGATCGGAGGACTCGCCCACTTCGCTCGCACACCATGGCTGATGATTGGGAGTACTGCCATCTTCGAAGCGTGGAATCACTTTCTGAACGGCATCAGCACTGCAACCAGTTCAGCACACATGATCGCCTTGGCCTTCGGATTTCTGATGGGATTATGGCTGCATCCCAATGGAGTCCTCCCAACAGAGAGCGATGATGACAGTTTCACAGAGTTGAAAGTACCACACGGCGGTGGGTGAAGTGCCTGCAGGACCGCCATCCCATGTTTACACCCTGAAACGACGGCCACGTGTCATATGGGTTGCAGCAGTTCTGCTTGTGAGCCTCATTGGAGGCAATGTTGGAGGTGTTCGCGAAACAACTCATCTGGAAGAGCTGTGGCCAGATCCAGAGGAGATGGTCAAACAGATGGAAGGACTCATTTCTCAGAATAACACCAGTAACGAAATGAAAGTGCTCATCATAGGTATAGATGGAGTTCGAGGTGATGTTGCACAAGATGTCGCTGAGAAGGAAGACAGCACCTTCGGGAGCATCATGGAAGAAGGTGCATGGTCATTCAACGTGGATGTCGGACCCTATGCAGTCTCAGGCCCAGGATGGGCCAGCATGCTGACGGGTGTGTGGTGCGACCGTCATGGGGTAGTGGACAACACCTTCAGAGGCAGCCAGCTTGAGTCTGTACCGGACCTATTCGAATTCATCGAGAACCATGACCAGAATCAGAGCACAGCTGCCGTATACCGCTGGGAACCAATCGACGAACACATTCTCGGTGAAGGTTCAGCCGACCGTCGAGAAGGATATGACACTGATGAAAAGGTGCGTGATCGTGCTGTAGAACTCCTCACAGACGAGCCGAATCTCGACGTGCTGTTCGTCTCAATGGATGACGTCGATGCTACTGGCCATGATGAAGGATTCAGTCCGGATGTGCCAGAATATGTCGCTGCAGTCGAGCGAGCAGAGAACATGACAGCCGACATCCTCGATGCACTTGGTGCTCGTGACCAAAGTCAAGAGGCATGGTTGGTCATTATCACAAGTGATCATGGAGGAGGGGGTAGATTCCTCAAGATGCATCATCCTTCGACACTAATCGATAGGAACACGTTCATGCTGGTCACCGGTGGCTCAGCCATCCAAGGAGAGATGACGAACGACCCCGTTATCATCGATGTCGCCGTCATGGCACTGAATCACCTTGAGGTTCCATTACCTGAGGGCGAAGAAGCTCTCGATGGGAGAAATTCTGCCTTCGATTCGACCGTACCACCTGCTCGAGAGCCAACATGTGAGAAACCAATCTTCTACTATCGAGTTGATCTGATGGCCGCACTTGTTGGCACGTGTTGCTTATCCATCTGTGCAGGTGCAATATTCATCACAGTGAGATTGCGAAAGCAACGCCAAGGGAGAGGAAGATTGGAGAGTATGACACACATTAACGAGGATGTCATACCTGCGGATGTGAGGGAATAGTCACACCGAAGAAGTGGATCATTCCAAAATGGCCTATTTGTAAGCACCCTTTGTTGTGGAGATGATGACTGCTCCAATCTTGTATGGATCTCCATTAGATGC
>PAZI01000043.1 GCA_002715545.1 Methanobacteriota archaeon | reverse complement strand
CGCCCGAACAATCATCATAGGCAGCTGCATATCGCGAGCGGCAATCTTCAGCGCTAATACCTGCATCTATGCACTTTTGATAGACTGCACTTGCCCTTTCAGTGCACTCATCCGACTGGCGTCCTTCAGTCGATGTTTCACGGTCCTGATCCTTGTCCCAGTCCTTGTCCTTGTCCCAGTCCTTGTCCCAGTCCTTGCCATCCCAATCTCCTCTGTCAGGGGTGAATCGAGTACAGATCTTCTTCATTGCTTCCTCACCACGGTGCTCATCGGTCATGGTCGATGAAACACAAGTTTTCAGTGCTGTAATGATGCGTTCATAGCCTTCATCATCTGCATTCATTTGAGCAGCACGCTCGCGAAGAGCAAGGCATTCTCGCTCATCAAAGTGGATTCGCTCCTTCGATTCATCCTTATCAGTCTCGCTTTCTCTTGTTTCTTCAAAGTAACAAATGCGTCGATCATCAATCCAGACGCCACCCGCATCCTCACAAGTCTCCGGAGTCTCGCGCTGTGCATTTGTTGTTCCTGCAAACGCAGTCATGAGCAACAGCAGTAACGTGGCCGTAGCAAACGTTCGAGTCATTCGCGTTGTTATATCCATCATGAAAACCTTCCAACCTTCCGAGGGTTGGACCCTTATCAAAGGATTCTGGCCCACTGACCGAAGTAAGCGTACTATGTTGTGAGGTGTTCAAGTGGTGGGGAGGAGGGAAATAAGACGTTCTGTCAAGCGGGTCGCACTTGTTTCAGACGGGATATCCCAGCGTCCAGAGGGATGGGGGAAGGGAGAGGAAAGGGAGAGGATATAGACGTCAAGGTGCCACTTACGGTGGGAAAAGACGTGTGTCACGTCACCTATCTGATGAATAACATGATTGTTGAGGTTGAATTCTGTGAGAATGGAGTCACATAATGGCGTCTCAAATCGTATGGGAGGACACCACAAGCCTCCTAATAAGCCAGGAGGACGGCGTTCTAAGAAGAATCTATCACCACATTGGATCAGTAGAGAGATGCCATACTCATCCACTTGCCGACGTTTCTTGGGTCTTGGAAATGAATGGGGTGAAGTCTGTCCTCGACAGTTGGAGGAAAGGGGGCATGCACCACAATTTGGGTTTCTTGGGGTACAGACCATTGCACCAAGATCCATCATTGCCTGATTCCAATCCCCTGGTCGTGTCCTATCCAGAAGATTGTCGGCAGCACTCTGAATCTCCCTATCACTCGCGTCGGACCACCCATGTATTCGAGAGATAATGCGGCGAAGGTTTCCATCAACACTTGCAATTGCTTCACCGTGAGCTATCGAAGCAACCGCTGCTGCAGTATAGGGGCCGATTCCAGGTAATTGTTGAAGTTCAGAGGAGGTGGTAGGAAGGGGGGATCCATCTAATGTCTGTGTAAGCGAATGAAGGCGCCGTGCTCGAGCATAGTAACCGGCTCCTTGCCACAACTGTAGAACTTCGTCTTCAGTTGCTGCGGCCATGGCTTCTGGAGTCGGAAATGCCTCAATCAGATTCATCCAGTGCACGAGGCCTCGAACAACCTGGGTCTGTTGGAGAACGACTTCAGAAAGGAGGATGGCCCATGGATCATCAGTAATTCTCCAAGGAAGTGGTCGCTTAGCCGAGTCCCACCACCTCAGTAACGATTCTGCTGAGTCACTCACAGTATGCCGACATCGTTTCATGACACATCCCTTTGGGTCAAATGTGAGTGATAATCACGGCTTGACCGTGCGCATGAATGTGCCGCATGATTCAAAGGAACTGAAGAGAGTTCTTGACACACTCAATATTATTGGAGAGGTTCAGGAAGAAAAAGACGGGCCCGTACTCATCATCAAAGCTGAGACGCTCGATGAGATCAGGCAGACCGTCGACGACGTCCTCGTCGCCCTCGGGGACCTTTGAACAGCCTATCCGCTGCTTTGCGTGCTCGGATTGCAGTGCCATCAAGTAAAACGTGGTGATTACTGGATTCATGGGCGACAGATACCATCCGATTCTGAGACATCCATTCAACCAATGTCGAGCGGTTGTGATCTGAATCTGGTTTCCAACGGTGATCTACTATGCTTTTCTGCAGCGATCTTGTTTCGGTGATATGACGCTGCAAGCCGGGGGCACTGGATTCAAGATGAGAATGCCAGCGCGCCTCAATGCTTTCGATTGATTCTTCGTCAACTTCAAAGATCACTGATTCAAGGCTTGAACCGGTGCCTCTGAGTGATTCGGGGAGGCGATCTGGGGAGGAGTGAGCCAGATTCAGAGTGAGAATCTTATTGTTGAAATCAACAACGAAGGGGCGTAGCATCGAATCGGCATCAAGCTGAACGCCAGCATGTGCAACTCTAATCAAGTTGGCAGAGGGGGGTTTAACTGGTGGAACCAAGGGTGCAACCAAACGATGAGTATTGGAAAAAGAACAAGCAAAAACCACTGCATCTGCAGAAATGGGGTCATGGTCAGACATCTCAACCACAACTCCATCGTCTCGAACATCAACTGCAGTCACGTCACAACCTGTCGAAATGATTGCATTGAGTTGTTCACAGGCGAAGATGAGGCGACCTATGCAGTCGGCCCAACCGTGTACTGGAATCCCTAGTCTATGGCGCCGAATTCCATTCAACATTGCTCGTCGTACAGTGTAATGGAGAACATCTGGGTTCCATTCCATGGTTACGAGTGTACCAAGAATAGATGCCCACGTGCGCTCAAGACCATCGAAAGAATCGACTGTTTCCATCCAACGTTGACCTGGTTGGGACCTAGCACTGATTTTCTTGATCCACTTGTACGCTGCAAAACGAGACTTTTCACCATGGCGGCCACCAGAAACGCCGAACGGTGGCTGGGAGAAATGACCATCCACTAACACATGTAATTCAGGCGTCGGAACGATTGGAAGACGTACTTTACTCGCCTTGCGCAGTGTTTGTGACCACGGCCCATCACCATGAATCAGATGGAGGCCTGGGTCGCTCTTCCAATCTTCATCCAATGGAACGCGTAGGCGGCCACCAAGTTGTTCGCTGCGCTCTAGAATGGCGACCTGTGCACCTCTAGCGGAGAGATGTAATGCAGATACAAGACCCGCCGCACCGCCGCCGATGACAACGATGTTCGGGCCCTTCACAATGCGCGAGGTGCAGCACCGCATTCAAGACCAACGGCGGAACCCCAGCCTCATGGCTGCGGCTCGGCAACCCCACGACGCGGGCCATCTACTGTGGCGTGATGGGGAGCCAGTGCAGAGACTCATTGATTCAATGGACCGATGGATTGGCTGCCTCCTTGCAGAGGATGGTATTGAAGACGCCATTGAGGCAGAACACGATGTTGCACTCATGGCCAGAACCGATGGAGCAATTCCTTCGGCTAGAGTGGTAGCGCGACAAGAGGGAATCATCGCTGGAATTGCGGTTATCGAGCGCATGATTGCGACGTGGTTTCCAGATTTATCCTGCCTTGCAGCAGTTCAAGATGGAGATCATATCAGTGCAGATGATGTTGTTCTCATGTTACAAGGTGCCCAGAATCAGATGCTTTGTGCGGAGCGAACGGTGCTCAACATCCTCGGACGTTTGTCTGGTTTATGCACACATGCCAATGAACTGACACGTCGTACAAACAAGGAGATCGCGGCAACTAGGAAGACAACATGGGGAGTCCTTGACAAATGGGCGGTTCATCTTGGTGGTGCACTAACGCATCGATTGGATCGCAATGAGGCAATGATGATCAAAGAGAATGATGCGGCCAACGCAGCACCAGGGGCTGATTCGATTGAACGGCTTCGCATCACCCTTGATGCCAGACGATTCGAAGCCATTGCACACTCCGATCCAAAGGTGATTTGGGGTCGGTTCTTGTGCATCGAAGTTCGGTCAAAATCAGAAGCCATTGAGGTCGGAAAGTGGTTGGAGAACCACAAAGAGGAAGATATGCCGGATGTCATCATGCTCATCGACAACCTCGGACCTAAGGGCACTCAGAACGTTGTTGATGCCCTGCGCAGTGGGAAGTTGTGTGAACATGTCGTGATCGAAGCAAGTGGAGGTATAAGGCCAGAGAATGTGGCTGATTGGAATGATGTCGATGTGGACGTCATCAGCATGAGTACGCTGACGCAAGGAGTGAACGCGTTTGATTTGAGTATGCTCATCGATGAGGTTAGCGAGGGGGTTTGAACTGACCGTTCCTGGTGAGCACCCAAGGGCCCACTCCCTACAGGCGCGTGAGAGGATTGTAAAAGCGGCTGAACAGGGTCTCCTTGCTGATTCTGCTCTAATTGCCCATGGACGTGGTGAAGCATTCGATTATCTGTTAGGTGAGAATACATCCAAGCCCGCTGAGAATGCCATAAAACATGCACTTAGGGTACTCATTGATGCTACACACCCTGTGATTTCTGTTAACGGAAATACGGTAGCTCTTGCTGGACAAGAGGTCCTCATCCTTGCTGCCATGTTAGGGGCAAGGGTAGAAGTGAATCTGTTCTACAGAACACCTGAACGAATACAAAAACTGGTTGAATGTCTTGAAGATAAGAGAAGTAAACTAATTGAAAATGGAGGCATTCCCCCATCGCTTCAAGGAAAAGTGCATCGCGATGAATGGAAAATAAATGTCCAATCTATACCAATACTAGGTGCCGAACCAGATGGAGTGATACCGGGATTGAAAGGAGCGCGGGCAAACGCGTGTAAAGAGGGGATTCTTACCGCTGATGTCGTGCTGGTTCCATTAGAAGATGGAGACCGGTGTGAAGCACTTGTGAGGATGGGGAAATCTGTGATTAACGTGGATCTCAATCCCTTGTCCCGTTCTGCAAGGATGGCAACAATCACTGTTGTTGATGAGGTGAAGCGATGTCTATCAGCCATGATTGCCATGGAAGAGGACGATAGTGAGTTGCAGGAATGGGATAATTCTGCAAACATTGCTGCATCTCTCTCTGTGATGACAAATGCGCTTGAAAGGATGTATGAAGGTGAACGGAGATGAAGGTATGTTTGAGAACTCCAGGGGAGGCAGTGCCTGACAATTATTTTCAGTGCCGTTTTCGAACATTGAGAGAACCATTAGGATTCAGTATAGGTGATGAGAGATTAGAAGATGATGAAGAGGCAATACATGCATGGATCGAAGAAAGGGGACGTGTGATTGGTGTTGGTCGGGCTCATCTCATACCCCACGATAGCAATGGGAAACAAGCGGATCACGGAGGGGAAGGGGCTGCAACGTGTCCTCCATTCAGTCCACTCGATGGAGAGGTGATGTTCCCGGACCCTGATGAATTGAGGCCTGCATTCCAAATCAGACAGATGGGGGTTGAAGGAGAACACCGAAGACGGGGGTTAGGGGGGTTAATTCTAGAATCCCTTGAACAAGAAGCAATCAAGACATGGGCTGTTCGAAGTGGATGGCTTCAGGCTCGGAAAGAAGCGATTGCGTTCTACACCCACGCTGGTTGGCAGACTTTTGGAGATGCTTACAACATCCTCCGTATCGGTGAACATCGCTCAATGTGGAAGCCATTCAGCGAGCCTACGATATGAGATACTGACGCGTGCGTTCGGTGATTGCGGAACCAACATCATGAGTTGATGACATGCCACCTAGGTCATACGTAAGAGTCGTACCTTCTGATATGATATCGGCTACCGCTTTCTCGATTGCTGCTGCTGCTCGGGCGGCTTCCCCATCCTCCTTCTTGCGGGAGAGATGGGAAAGCATCATCTGAACCGAGAGCAAGGTTGCGATTGGATTCACTCTTCCCTTGCCCGCATATTTCGGTGATGAGCCATGGACTGGCTCAAACAAAGCATGTGCAACACCGATATTTCCTGAAGGAGCCATCCCCATCCCACCTTGCAACACAGCAGCAAGGTCGGTCGCTATATCGCCGAACATGTTGGGAAGGACTGCAACATCAAACCACTCGGGTTGGCGAATCAGCCACATCGTGAAGGCATCGATGTACGCGTAATCTTTGTTCACATCAGGATATGATTCACCCACTTCATCGAAGACTCGGCGGAATAATTGGCATCCCCGGGCGACATTACTTTTGTCAACACACGTTACTCGATGGGTGCCGTCAGATGGGGAACCGTGTCGATATTGTGCAATATCAAAGGCGATCTTGATCACACGCTCTGCACCACTTTTCGATATCGGCCTAGGATCCCATGCAACTTCACCATCAAGACCAGGGAAAGTACGAGATTCGGGTTCATATGGTTCACGTCCAAGTGCCTTATCGGCAGAGCGGCGCAGAAGGCTATGGTAGAGGCCTTCAGTGTTCTCTCGAATCAGGACCATATCGACATATTCTGGTTTCCAGACCTGTGTGTGTTGCCCGTGAACTTTGTGTTGGACTCCAGGATACAATTTGATTGGGCGGATGTTGGCATACAGATCCAATCCTGAGCGCAATCCAAGAATCACTTGACCTCCTGCAAGGTCTCCATTCGGAAGGTGTGCATCTGGCCACCCAATGGCACCCAATAAGATTGCATCCGCATCATCACGACAGAATTCAAAGGATCCTTCCTCCCATTCCCTTCCTGTCTCAAGATAGTGTTGCCCGCCGCAAGGTAATGTCGTTACATCAAACTGAAGGTCAGTGCATGATTCGATTGCAGTCAGCATATTGATTGCTTCCTGCATGACTTCTCGTCCAGTACCATCACCCGGCAAGGATGCGATGCAGTACTTGTGCATGGACAACGCAGGGGGGCGTCCTACATCAACGCACACATCACGAATCCAGAAATACTGCATATTGTGGGATGATTGAAGTGCCGCCACTCAACTTCGACATCATGGAACGGGGTGATGTGAACCTACCCGCGGGCATACTCACGTGGCCGGACATCGTCATAGACATGGCTAGGCTGCGCCAAGCCATAGACCCAGATTGGGTGTTGGAAGAATGGATCATTGAACGTGCCACTGAAGAATTACGTCTTATCGAAATGGATCTTGATAAGGAATTATTACGAATCATCCATAGAAAACGACGCGTCGAATCAATAGCAGAGGATCTTGGCCATACTCTTGATCATCGCAGTATGGAGAATGAACACGATTTAGGACGCCAGTCGAACCTTTTCGATCATTTCGACGCAATCCTAGGTGAGGGGAGATATGAGCGGCCGACTGCTGGGAGTATCCGTGATGACTTGATTGACCTGTCTCCACCAGATGCTGATGATCCTATGCTCAGAGTCGTGATGCGCCTAGTTCAGCATATCGTGGCAGAAGCCGATGCGGAAGATGAGATTTCAACACATAGGTGGATCATTGAACATGCTCAACAACATGGACTTGATGAAAATGAAATTGAAGCGGCCATCGATAATCTCGTTGAAGCAGGTAACCTCATCGAAATCTGTGATGGTGAATACATCATGGGCGATGAATGAAGACGTGGAAACTCGTGCCAGAAGTCTCTGATAAACAAGAAGGCGTAGAGTCTGCTATCCGAAACGCAAGTCAGCGCGCCTCTTTAGCGCATTATATTCGAAACATTGGGATAACGACTGTCACGGTTGGAATGATCGTTACTCTCGGCCTTCAAGATGGAGCATGGAAACGGATCGGGGGTTTGATTGGATTGAGTTTTGTTTTCATAGGTACTGGAATGGTGATAATCAGTGGCTACGGGACCAGACTCGCCTCTAAGAACCTCTATGCCGCCCTTGAACATCTCGAAATGAGTCAATGGTTAGACGACTATGAGGGGGAAGGGATTGAAGCAATGCTTGACGATCTGCGTCAGAAAAAGGAAATAGAGATTCGTGAAAGCGGAGCGGTATATTTCCTACAGCGTGGGCATAGCAGTGTGCGGATTGCTGAAGGGAAACAGGGGGTCAATGAGTGGAGAGAAGAGAGGAAAAGGGTTGATGCAATGGTTCCTAGGCCTGAAATAGAAGCAGTTGAAATCGAGGCACGACCGGCCGAAAAAATAGTGGAAGAAGCGAATGTGAAAAGGGCCGAAGAGGCAAATGATGCTTTTCTGCGGGCTGAAATGAATGATGTGGACCTCATTGAGGCTGGAGTCAAAAGACTGGGTGATGACATTGGTGGGTCGCTCACATTAAGCGAAAGGCCTTGAGGTGAGTGCCTCCGTGCATACACATGTCACCGCCCCCTATGAAGGCAATTCTTGTCGCCGGAGGAAAAGGTTCGAGGTTGTTGCCGTTCACCAGATTCACTCACAAGACTTTGCTTCCATTACATCGGCGACCAGTCATTGATTACGCACTCGGTTTCATCAGACGAGCTGGGATAGAGGATATCACCATCATCGCTAACCAATTCATCGGCCAGATTGCTCAACATGTCGGCACTGGCTTACCGGGAGAGAGTATCAACTATGTGATTGAAGAAGAACCCAAAGGAGTAGGGCACGCGCTACAATTAGCTCGGCCTCATACCAGAGATGCTCGCCTCCTCATTTATTTCTCAGACAATATCACAACCGCTTCATTTGATGCTCATCTACCTCGTTTCAAAGGCGATGAAGAGGCTACAGGATGCGTTCTCCTTGGAAGGCGGGTCGATAATCCTGAATCATTTGGAGTGGGCGTATTTGATGAAAATAAGAAAATAGTCGATATCATCGAGAAACCCGAAGAGCCTCCTTCAGATATCGCGATAGGTGGTATTTACCTGTATGATGAAAGATTCTGGAAATTTCTAGATGATGAAATGGAGCGAAACGGGGATGCATTCACTATCTCTGATTTGAATCGCCTCTATGTCAGATCTGGAGAAGCTGCACTTCTTGACATCGGCGCAGAACAATGGCTTGATTGCGGCACTCCAGATGCTTTGCTTGCTGCAGCTGAACTCGCTAAGAACGGAGTACTTGACCCAAATCCTTGCAACATGAGGGAAGGAGATCTAGACTGAATTAACACATTATTCGCCGTCCCGTTGATGAATAGGTGGAACTATGTTTGGAAAGAATGTGGGATCTACTGACAGAATTTTGCGGGCTTTGGCCGGTGGTGCCCTTGCAGCAATGGAACTTGCTGGTTACCTCAGTAGTATCGAGCAATATATCCATTACTTTGCTATTGGAATGGCAATATGGTTGATTGGAACCGGTACAACTGGCACATGCCCAACTTACACGCTCATGGGAATTTCAACGTGCCCGCACATGGTCGATGAAGAAGAATAAGTGGTTCAATGCTTAACCAGACTCATTGTAATTTGGAATGGGAATTTAGGGCTCAATTCACCTATGAGAGGTTTGAAGGGCCTCCATAAAATCCTAGAAACGCCATGAAGGTTGGAATCATCGGAGCTGGATTCGTAGGGGGGGCCGTTGAACACTGGTTCTCAAAAGTTCACGAAGTATACATTCACGACCCAGTTAGGGGAACTACTCTCAAAGATGTCACCTCACATACAGATGTTGCGTATATCGCAGTCCCAACTCCAATGGAAGATGATGGGTCCTGCAATACATCGATTGTTGAAAGCGTGCTCGATGAATTGCCTGACGGATTCACAGCTGTCATCAAAAGTACTGTCATCCCTGGAACGACTGAAGAGTTCCATACACGATATCCGCACCTCAAACTTGCATATAACCCTGAATTTCTAGTAGAGAGGCAACATATAGAGGATTTTGGAAACCAAGAGTTGGTGATCTGCGGGACTCATCATTCAGATGTCGCTGAACTCGTCTTTCAACACCATCGAGAAGCAGGTGTTCTGAAGAGTAACCAAACATTTCATGTCACTCCAACACAGGCTGAATTGGTGAAATATACGAAGAATGCTTTCTATGCATGGAAAGTGATCTTTGCTAACCAGATGTTCGATATTTGTGAAGCACTTGGGGAAGATTGGTCGCGCATCAGAGAGATGATTACCGCACCCCAACCCCAACCAATCGGGGCTTCACACCTTAATCCAATATTTGGGCTATACAGGGGATTCGGTGGGAAGTGTCTGCCAAAAGACAGCAAGGCACTGACTGTATTAGCCGATTCATTAGGGGTGAAGTATGAGATGATGGAGGCTTTACATCGAGATAATGCATCGCTGCGCAGTATTTTGACTGGAAAGGAAAGTGATGTTGTGACCAAAGACGATTGAAGAATGAAAAAAAAACAGCACCACAAGACTGCGCCGGCACAGTCAGTGCCGCATTTTTCATACCCTCGTAAATAAACAATATCAACAGCCTTTTGACCATGTAATTTATATTGATTTTTTGTGAAAAACTTGGTAATGGAACTGTTAAAGAAAATACTGAACCCAAAAATATGGCTTCTTGTAGTCGCCATTGGACATTCCCTGGCAACAATTCTACCTGTGTTGAGCGATAATGGACTCGACATGGGCGAAACAGAAGTTGAATACGCTGTTTGGCGAATTGTATCAATGATCATTCCGATGGTATTTATCGCACTTACTTTCACGAAGGAGATTCAGGCAAAACTGGCAACTGTCATTGCTGGACCAGTCTGGGTTATGTTTGTCGTTTCGATTGCAATGGAAGGATTTGAAACACTGTTCATTCCACCGTTGGTTCTATGGGGTCTTCTCGCATTAAGTGGCGTGTTGCATGGTAATTGGCAGACGAGTGAAAACGCACCTGCTGAGTGAGCGACGGATTCATGAATCAGTTTCTCCTCGACACTACATGCTCCCGGACACTGTTCACAAACTACCCCTTGAAGAGAGAACGGCTTGGGCCAAGGTGCTGGCCTTCGTCTCCAAGGTTGATGGAGAAGTCGATATAGGAGAGATGGCTCTATTCGAGAGTCGGATGGGAACAGCCCTATTTCCTCCAAAAACTCGCGAAAGAGCAAGACAATGGCTGAAAGATCCTCCATCATTACGCGAAGCAATTGATGGTCTTGGAAGAGAGGGAGCACGACTAGCGATGAGAGATGCCGTACTGATGACGGCGGCCGATGGAGAAGTTGATGACAATGAACGCAAACTTCTCGATCTGCTTGCTGAAGAACTCAACATCGATTTCGAAGTCGTGGACGATCTACTCGACTGGGTCGTAGATGGATTCGAGTGGATGNAAGACGGATATCGTCTCCTCAAGAAGATTGAGTGATAGGTATGCTCTTCCCAGATGTCAGTGATCAGCTTGATGCTGATGAACGCGGGGCATATGTGACGTTGCTCGTCCTTGCAGCGGCCGTTGATGGNCGATTGAAATCAGAGGAGTTAGCGGCATTGGAATCTGTCATGGGACGAATGCTGATGCATCCTGATGTCAGGGCAAAGCAGCGCATGCTCTTGGAATCCCCCCCCGATATCAAAGAAGTTCTAGGTGCGACCACTGACCGTGTTCGCAGATTGGCTTTGCGAGACACCCTACTCGTATGTGCTATCGATGGAGAATATTCTGAAGAGGAGATTCATCTCATCCGTGCTCTTGCCGAGTGGTGTGGCTTGAATGATGATGAATTGGCGAAACTCTTCGATTGGGTCACAGAAGGCTGGTATTGGATGACTACTGGAAGAGAGCTGTGCGGCATACCGATGCTAGGGGACCAGGAACTCATCAAGCAAATCAAAGAGAGTTTACAACGCGGAGAATGATGCACCACTTGCACCTTGATTTATAGCCTAACGACCCCACACAAAAACTGGCACAAGAGGTGAGTAGATGGGAATTCATCCAAAGATAGGGATTACAGGACTTCCACGTAGTGGGAAGAGTGCTGTTCTGGAGAAATTGCTTCAGATGATTACTGATGAACGTGAAAAAGAGATTATAGCCTCTGGAGGGGTTTTCGATAAGGACAAAATTATCGGAGGAGTTATCACATTACCTATCATTGAAGATAATGAACGGCGAGGACATAAAATTGTGAATTATCGTACTGGTGAAGAGGGTATCATCGCTCACAAATCAATCGATTCAAGGAATCGTGTTTTAGGGTTGGGAATCGATCCAGAGGCATTGGAGACTGTCGCCGTACCTGCACTTCGTTCAGCTATGGAAGAATGCGAAGTCTTGGTAGTTGATGAGATTGGGAAATTTCAAGTTGAATCAGAAGGTTTTGTGGAGGCTGTTCGTGAATTACTGAATGTTGACAAACCTGCATTATTGACACTGCATAAGAAATCACGGCATCCATTGCTCCAAGACATTCGTCGAAGAGATGATGCGAGGATTTTAGAGGTTACACCAGTGAATAGAGCATTGTTACCTTACAAAATCTTCAATCTCGTCAGGGAGACATACTGACGAGAGTGTACGCGGTGAATGTATGAATACGCCTGCTGCACAATCTACTCGTCTTCTTTTTGGTACCGCTCTCGGTTTGTGGGGTGCAGTAGCTGTTGCACTTTCATTAGGAAGGCTACCCCCTGGAATCGGTTGTGATTCCACTGCCGGGGGGATTTGTTGGTCTTCTGGAATGAGTGGATGGATATTACCGACCCTAGCGGTGGTGGTCAGCCTATGCGCAATTCTCTCACATCAAAAAATAGGATGGTTCAGTAGGAGGTTTCCAGATGCAACGTACGAAAAGCTGGATGAGGAAATGTCATCTGGTGCTCCATCTGATGCATGGGCTCGACTTGAATTAGCCATGCGCCAAAATGACCTCATTTCAGACGAGGAATGAAACAAAACAATCAATCTGTGAAGGCTTCTCGCCTTGAAAGAGGAAGAATATGAGTGACATCCCAGAAGAACTCAGATATACAAAGGAGCATGAATGGGTGAGAGTAGAAGATGGTGTTGTGATTATTGGTATCACCGATCATGCTCAGAATGCTCTTACGGACATTGTTTATGTTGAGCTGCCCGAAATAGGAGCTGAAGTGGACGCAATGGATGAATTTGCTGCAGTTGACTCGGTTAAATCCTCGTCACCAATCTTTTCTCCAATCAGTGGTGCTGTTATCGAAGTGAATGAATTGCTTGAGGATACGCCTGAGACTATCAATGACGAACCATATGGAAAAGGATGGATTGTGAAACTTCGAACTGACGATATGGGACAGGTTAACGAACTGCTCAGTGCAGATGATTATCGAACTCTGATTGGTGAATAGGACGCACGATTGTGAAGCTAATCCACATCTATGCTGACGGATCTTGCATGAATATCGATGAGGAGGCACGGGCAGGATGGGGGATTGTGATCGTTCAAGGAGATGATGGACTAGGGCGTGGACGGGGTACGATTACAGAAGAATCTCATGGAGTAGTACAGATCAATCCGGAAAGTGATGCGTGGGATGGTGCTTTACTGGCATCAAATAACACTGCTGAATTGACTGCCCTTCTAGAAGCCTTACGATGGGTCGTTCAATACGAGGGTGATGAGGGAGTGGTGATTCGTTGTGATTCCATGTATGCCATGGAAATCGCAGAAGAAAGGTGGAAGGCAAAGGCGAATCTAGAACTTGTTGATGTTGTCAGGGCGGCACTCAACGCGGCCAGGGTTGGAAGAGATGTCGATTTGAATCATGTACGGGGTCATGAGGGCCATCGGTGGAATGAACGAGCGGATCATTTGGCACGGAGTGCTGCTGAAGGAAAGAAACCGAAGGGATTGAGTTTCTGGTAATCATGTGTCTTCACGGGTAAGTGAGGTCGGAACACGTAAGGTCAGAAGATACACTGATTGAAGCAAACCGAGTAATCCTATCACAAGAACCACTAGGCCAGACGCCCCGGGTAGCAAAGTACTGCCGCCGAATGAACGGGCTGAAATTATGCAGAATAATGAGAATAGACCTGCCTTCATACCTGCAGACCGTGGTTCTTCAAGTTCACGAATGGGGATAAGGACACCTTTTCGATGAAATGTGAATCTATACCAAGACACATAGAGNAAGACGAGGGCTGAAACCCCCACAACTCCATTGGTGAATTTTGGTTCGCCCCAGGGTCCTGCTGGACTAAGGCGGAGGTAGAATACGACGAGAAGAAAGACTGCCACGCTTCCTGGGAAGACTACAGATGGGGGGGGGTCGGTATCAGATTCCATCTGTATCACACCACAGCCAAGCGGACCGGATATGAAGCAGTAACTCCTCTGCGATACAATGGCCCCTGTTCGTGATGCTGTGATTCTTGCTGCTGGCGTCGGGTCACGAATGGCTCCAGCAACCCTTGCTACGCCAAAGGAAGCATTGCCGCTACTTGACGTACCACTCATCATCCATGTGGTTGCTGAGGCAGCGGCGGCTGGAGTTGATCGCATTCATCTTGTATTGAGTAAAGGGAAAGAACATCTGTTTGACGTTGCAAAAGGGACGACTGACGCTAAACAACGACTGATGGGGAAACGTACTGAACTGAGTGAATGGATGTTTGAACCGGCACAAAAAGCAGAGGTCATCATGTATATCCAAGAACATCCGCTTGGTGTTGGGGATGCCATCTCACAGGCGATTGTTTCGATTAATGGTCCATTTCTTGTCCTCATGGCCGACAATGCTCTGATTGAGAAAAACAAGGTAAGCAATAAGTGGGAACCTTCGTCCGCTTCAAAGCATCTTGTTGAGAAATGGATGGAGAATGAAAGGCCAGTATTAGGGTTGGTTGAAGTCCCTGATTCAATCATTCATCGATATGGTGTTGTGGAGATGGATGGAGAAAAAGTAGTTCANATCNTCGAAAAACCAACCAGAGAGGAAGCACCTAGCAGGCTTGTTGCTTGTGGTCGATACCTCTTTCCAGGAGGGGCAAGAGAGGATTTTGATTCCCACCCACTCGATATTCATGGTGAAATGCAATCTGTCGAAGTATTGCGGAGTTATAGCTCACAAAAAGGTGGACTCATAGGATTGAATCTAGATAGGTATGCATTGTATGATTCTGGCGAGCCAATGGGATGGTTACTCGATCAGATGCACCATGCGTCTCAGCGCGAGGACGTATGTGATGAATTGATGAGAGGTATTGAGAGGATAAGGCATAGAATTGTGAACATCAGGGTTGANGCNCTGCGACCCCATGAGGAAATTCAGCCTGCTCGACTCAAAAAAATGGTAAAGAAAATCACGTCTTCCGGGGTGATTCACAAGCCCTTGTTAGTCGATCAAGCAAGTCTCACTATCTTAGATGGGCACCATCGCTATAATGCTGCAATNGAATTAGGTCTGAACTGGGTCCCATCTATCCTAGTGGACTATATTGGCGATCACACCATTAAGGTAGACGTGTGGCCTGAATGTGGTAAAGTAGCGATATCAAAAGAAGAAGTCGTGGCCATGGGGTTGAGCGAGGAGTTGTTTCCACCGAAGACGTCACGTCACATCTTATCTCAAAAATTGCCTTCACTGAAGGTGAATCTTGGAACATTACGTTGATTTCATTCATCAGAGCCGTTTGTGATTTGAATAGGTTCCAACATTCCAGACACTACTGGATGGATGGCATCCCATACACGTGAATGTACCTCTAATGGGGTTCCATTTGTTGAAATAATGTGGGCATCCGTTTCACTTGCAATTTCTCGGAAACGTTTTCTCATCTTCTTCTGATATGCTAGGAAACTAGTGGTTGAGGTAGTTCCCAAACCAAGGTCNAAACCACATTCATAATTGCTNAAACGTTCTAATCCACCTTGAGCATATAGAATTCGGTCGAGTAATCGACGTGGACCGATGTCAAGAATTATTGTTGCATCTGGTTCAGGTGCGCCGTCATAGAGACCTTGAAGCCACGATAAAGGGGTTCCACGCATCTCTTCGCGGACTGCAGGAGTGATGGTATATCTATCAGCTATGACGACATATCCGGCACGATAGGCGGGTATAATCTCATGAATGAGTTGATCATGGAGATCTGTTGCGTAGAGCAATGCCCGTGTACGACTACCGTAGTCATGTATTTCATGGCCCTCTCGCTTAATCTGTTCTCCAAGAAGCCTGCTTCTAGCCAGTCCAAACGTAACGCTAGCCACTCCATGGGCCTCAAGACGTTCTTTGACAAAACGAGCGTGTGTGGAACGGCCGACGTGATCTGGGCCTTCGAAAACAATGAGGCGGCCTGGATGATCCATCATCCTTCACTCCCTGGAAGATTCGTCCATTCTAATTGTCCTAATGACATCGTATTGGCTAGACGGTCCGATGGGTCAACAAGGTCGATGCTTGAAAGATCGACATGGTTGTGGATAACCTCACGGGCTCGGTGCTGAACCTCTGAGACAGACCCGACCGAAGAGACTGGAATGATACGACCCTTTTTTGAGAGTTCAGAATATATTTCACCAATCTTGGTTTGGAGAATCCTATAGGATTCATAGGGGTCTTGAGTCCAGCCCATATCAAGACCTGCTTCGTAATATTTCAATTCAGGTCGTCCATGGAGAATACGATTTAATGCTACTTCTATCGGGGTTTCAAAATAGATAGTGAGATCGGGGTCTCGAGCAAAAAAGTAGGTAGCTTCGATACGATCAATGGGGATGCCACGCGCCCCATCTCGCGCCATGGCAGTGAATTTGTATCGATCACAGATTACTACCCCACCAACTGCTAACATCGGCTCAATTTGACGCTCCCAGCGATCTGCGAAGTCTGCTGCGTGAATCAAATGAAAGGTCTCAGGAGTCAAGCGATGGGTGTTTTTTCCAATCTTCGTTGCAGCTGCTACATGAGGTGATGAATTCCATTCGGTATGGTGCACTGGAACGCCGCTAGCGGTCAGCCACCGATTGAGAAGATGTGCTTGAGTGGATTTACCACTACCGTCGAGACCCTCGACTGCAATGAGAATACCCTTTCTAGCCACATCAAGCAAACCGAGGCTCTTGGTTTGAAGATTAGTGTATGATACAGAGGGTNTGAATAGGTGTATTCATCCAGATATACTAGGACGAAAGAGTATGGGTGGAGAGACAACCGTAGAAGCTTGCCCAACTTGCTTTGCTTCACACATCGTTCCACACATGGGCTTTGAACTCGGTAAAGTATACCGCTGCCAACATTGTGGATATGAAGGTGCAGTCATCATTGAATTCGAGTCAATTGATGCTTGGTTGGCCTTCCGGGATGGAATACTGAGTGAAAGTGAATGATTACTCCTCACTGAAATCATCATCGAGGCCATCATCAAGGAAACCAGTTTCAACCCCGCCCATATCAACTGGATCTACAAAAACAGGGTCTGGGAGTGGGCCTTCATCAAAAAAATGTGACTTCCATGAGATGACACGTTCAGGGCGACGNTGATCCAATATCTCAAAGACACTGTCAAGGGCAGAGGTATCATGTTCTAGAACTGTCACTCCAAGTGACGAGAAAGAACTGGGGCTAACCTCTTCCATTCGTAGCATCAATTCTCTCAATCGGCCACGTGCCAATTCATCCGGATCAACCCACAAACGTGCTACAAGGCCTTCAGGGTCATCTGGAAAGAGGTTGAGATAATCTCTCAATGCTTGTACAACATTACGACGAACATTGACATGAGGATGTCCTACTAATTTTGCTAATTGGGTTCTGAATAAATCGGGGTCTAGGAATTTCAAGTCCTTCACGGTCGCTGACGCTGCGGCCTGTACATCGGTATCAGCGTCTGCAAGTTGAGATTCAAAGAAGGGTAGAGCGTTCTTACCCAATCTTCGAAAGAGCCTGGTTTGGACATCAGCGAATGTTCTTCTGATGTCAAGTTCGGAGCGCCCGGCCAATATCTCCAGGGCTTCACATCCTACTGTAGCATCAATGTCAATCATTCGAGCTGACGCTCGAAGGACGCGAACTGCGACATCGGGGCCTTCAGCACTCAAGCGAAGAAGGCGTTGAAGGACTTCTAACCGCTCAATCAAACCGGGTCTCTCCAATAGAAGTTGTAAAATCTCAACCAAGAGTTCTTGTTGTGCGGTTGAACCAACCTCAAGGAGATCCAAAAGCCAATTCGCTGCTTGAGCACCCAGTTCATGTGCCACTAAATCGCCTGAAGAAATTCTGTCCGTTGGATCGAAATCAATCTGGTGAGGACCTCTGACACCACCGCCATGCCAACTTCCAGGAGAGGTAGCGATTGACATCGATTCAACCAGATGATACCCCATATGCACTGGTGGGCCCTGAGGGTGAGTACTCAACCCCGCCAATAGTGCAACGCAAGAGAACCAGCGCTCATCATCTGGTGCTTCTGCATCTAGAGCTTGCACCATCCAATCTGTACATATTCTGAATAGTACGTGCTCAATCAACGTTGACGGGCGTTTCCACGCTCTGCGCAATGCTTCATCGTCATCACNATCAAGAAATGTGGTTCTATGTGGAACAAGTGTGTCTACAACGTCACGAAGATGGCGATTGATGCCATGGGGATCAGAGATGAAGAGGGCTTTGGCTCGTTCAACGACATGCTCGGGCGATGTTGGAGGGAGAATCGGAAGGTCTGCACCTTGGATAGGAGGCATTGGAAGAGGCCAAGATAAGGCACCCCGCTCGACAGCCTCGGTTAATCCATCTACCAAACGCTCATCTGGAGCTGGAGGTGGAGTCATGTGACGCATCGGAGCATTCTCCCCGGTGCATTGATTCAGATCTCAAGCTCGATGTTGAGATTCTGAATCAATTCCTTGTATCTATTTCGAATCGTTACTTCAGTGACGCCCGCCACCTCTGCCACTTCACGTTGAGTCCGGCGTTTTCCACACAACACACTAGCAATGTAAATGATCGATGCTGCTATTCCTGTGGGTCCGCGTCCACTAGTCAGTTCCTTCTCTTGAGCGGCGGCAATCAACTCACGTGCCTTAGCAATGACTTCAGCATCTAAACCAAGACCACTGCAGAATCTGTCGATGTAATCTTCCGGTCCTGTTGGCATGATTTTCATCTTCAATTCCCTCACCATGAATCGATATGTACGACCAATCTCTTTTCGCCCGGTGCGACTAGCTGCGCCGATTTCATCAAGAGTACGAGGAACGTTACATTGTCTACATGCAGCATAAAGACTGGCTGCCGCCACGCCTTCAATGGATCTGCCTCGAATCAATCTTTTCTCCACTGCTTTCTTGTAATTCACTGCCGCAGCCTCACGAACTACTTTTGGAAGTTCAAGTCGGCTTGCCATACGATCCAATTCTGCAAGTGCCATAGCAAGATTNCGCTCAGTGGCATTGCTGACTCGAGAGCGCTTCTGCCACTTCCTCATGCGATAGAATTGACTGCGGAATTTACTGGAGATGGTTTTTCCAGAGTAATCCTTGTTCTGCCAATCGATATCTGTCGATAGACCTTTGTCGTGGAGCATCACAGTCATGGGAGCTCCAGTTCGGGCTCGTTGATCACCTTGTTCGGGACTGAATACTCGCCATTCTGCCCCATGGTCGATGACGTTGTCTTCAAGAACAAGGCCACAGGCCTGACAAACAATCTCACCTCTGGTCTCGTCTCGTTCAAGATCGCGACTCCCACATTCTTTGCATTTGACGACTTCTTCGACTTCTTGACGTTCCTGAACCAATCATTGCACCCCCTTAGCAATCATACGTTGCGCCATGGCATTATATTTAAAAATTATGGGTGTTTCAAACATCATTACTTCCGAACCGATGATAGCATACGGTTGGGTCCAGAGGTTGTGGAGGGAAGTAAAGTGGCGTCCTGGCCCCCGGACGTAATCTCGATATCTGCTGACGATAGAATCCTGTTTCTCACAAAGGATCTCGAACTCATCAAGCGACAAGTGTATGATGGACTCAATTTGAAAATGGAGGATATTGAACCAGATGACTTACTAGATGATATCAATACAGATGTCATGACTCCTGCGTGGGTCTGCTTCGACTGGGATCCTGAGCGTATTGCTGAAAACGCGTACGCTGGACTCACAATGAATGGTCAACCAGTCATTGGGGAAGGGATGCTGAAGCAAGGCAATTTCAAGGCCATTGTTTCAGGTTTGCGAAAAGGCACTGGTTCTTCCCGAGAGACTGCCCCTCAATGCGAACGATGGTCAGGTATACGGTTGATCTTCGCCCGTTCTTTTGCTCCGATTCATGAACGCAATAACATCAATCTTGGACAATTGATGGGGGATTTGGAACAACTCACGCGCCTACAGCATGGAGAAGTGCTGCCCTTAGCTGAGTTCACCTCCAAGCATGATTCAATATCTGCGTCCATTCTTGAATCTGGAGGGCTCATCCCCTTCACTGCCAGATTAAAGGACGGGGAGGTCGAGGTTCCTCCTATCATACGGCCAGGTGGGCCAATGACCATGTTCGAACGACTGATTGACAGAAAACGCGTTGGGGGAAGCGGGCAGATACAACCAGGTGATTCATTGATCGCTCACGTGGATTCAGGGTACTCACATGAATTCACATCTGCCCAAGTTCATGCTTTCTTGAAACAAGCTCACGGGGACAACTATGAGGTGATGAATCCGAATAAATTCGCAGTGTTTGAAGACCATCTACTCTATGCCTCATTCAATCCTAGATTCTTACCTCTTCAACATAAAGTTCAGGAGTTACGTGATCTGCAAAATGAATTCCAGAAGCACACAGGAGTGCGGGATTATTCAGCAGTGAATGGCGTCTCTCCTGGAATCTGCCACCAAGTGGCAAGAGAGGAATTCATCGATATTGGTGATTTCGTGCAAGCAACGGATAGTCATACGTGCATGGGAGGGTCATCAAATGCGTTAGCCTTTGGCGTTGGGGCAACTGAATATGCTGCATTGATTGAAGGTGGACTCACATTTGTCAGCGTACCTGAATCGATTCGTTTNGAACTCACGGGCGTGCTTCCCAAAAACGTCACTGCCAAGGATGTGATGTTATACATCCTTGCCAACCATGCGAAGAATGAAGAGACATTGGACCGGGCAATGGAGTTTGGAGGGCCTGGCTTAGCTTCGATTTCAATGGATGAACGTGCGACTTTGTGTAATATGGCGACAGAGTGCTCGGCGAAAACGGGGATATGTGAGGCAGATGATGTTACAGTCGCATGGCTGAAAGAAAGGCGGGGGGGCGATGTCAATCTAGATGAGGCGGTGTTTCCGGATTCTGATGCAGTCTATTCAGGAGGAATACATGTCATCGATTTGAATGCCATTGAACCAATGGTTGCAACACCGGGCAATCCAGAACGAGGCATCCCCTCAGACCCCACTAATGGTATGTTGATATCAGATCTTGGAGATATCGACATTGGTATCGCCTATGGAGGATCATGCACTGCTGGAAAGATCGAAGATATTCGATTATATGCAGAGGTATGCCAGACCGCCAATCTTGCCGGATGGAAGGTTGCGGAAGGAGTGGAATTCTTCATTCAGTTCGGGTCAGTGGAAGTGAGAAACCACGCCATTGAGAAAGGCTGGGTTGATTTATTTGAGACGATTGGAGCGAAAATCATTGAGCCGGGATGTGGGGCATGCATTGGGGCTGGACCGGNTATTTCAGTCGAGTCAGAACAANTCACAGTGTCTGCAATCAATCGGAATTATTCAGGCCGTTCGGGACCAGGTTCTCTATATCTCGCCAGCCCATTGACTGTTGCTGCTTCCGCCTTCACTGGTAAGATTACTGCCTACGAGCCGAATATGTTCGCCCCCNTTTGACCATACGCTCAAGGACTGTGAGTGTCGACCAGAGAGCAGCGTGAGTATCGTGTTTGATGATGATGTTGCCACAAGGCCAACTGCACGACAACTAGCTGCACAGCAAAAACAGATCTCAATAGGGGAGTTCTTCGAGAAGAACAAACACTTTCTTGGATTCGATACACCCCAACGGGCAATCATCACTGCAGTTAAGGAAGGGGTCGATAACTCGCTTGATGCATGTGAAGAAGCTGGTATTTTACCTGTCATTGAAATTGAGATACGCCGCGTCGAAGGTGATGCAGATATCCTTGAGATGATAATACGTGATAAAGGACCGGGAATTCCGCGCGCTTCAATTGCTAATGTTTTTGGAAAGCTCCTGTTCGGAAGTAGATTCCATGCAGTCCGGCAGAGTAGAGGACAGCAAGGTATCGGCATTACTGGAGTGGTAATGTATAGCCAGCTCAGTACTGGGAGAACTGTCGANGTTACAACCAAGATTGCTGAGGAAGAGACTGCATTGAGAACTCGAATAAGTCTTGACACAAAGAAGAATAAAGCTATCAAACACGAAGAAGAACGATTCATCTGGTTTGAGGACGGTTTTCAGCCAGTCGAACACGGTGTTCAGATTCACGCTCACATGCGAGCAAAATACATACGTGGAAAAAAATCAGTTGAAAATTATCTCCGTATGACTTCAATTGTCAATCCACATGCTGATATCAAACTGATTGACCCAGACGGCGCCGTCCACCATTGGCCCGCAGTAACCGACAAATTACCGCGGGCAACGCGTGAAATCAAGCCCCATCCTGATGGAATGGAGATAGGTATGCTGATGAGAATGGCACATGATAGTACGCAGACTCAACTCAAAGGGTTTCTTCGCAGAGATTTCAGTGGCGTATCTATGCGTGCTGCTGAGCGGGTATGTGATGGTGCGGAAGTAAAGCGCACAATGCCACCAAAAAAATTGACCCTTGATCAAGCGCGAGGAATCATTACCTCTTTGAATAAAGAGAAGCTTTCTCCACCAAGTACTGATTGTCTTTCTCCAATTGAAGGGATTCTGATCAAGAAAGGCTTGGCCAAGGCCATAGATTCCCAGTATGCAGTTACTTTGACCCGCAATCCAGAGGTTGCTTCTGGTGCGCCTTTCCAAATAGAAGTGGGGTTAGTGTTCGGTGGCGATCTCCCAGGTGATGGACAAGTTCAGATCCTGCGCTTTGCAAATAGAGTTCCACTCCTCTACCAGCAGGGGGGATGTATGCTCACAAAAGCGCTAGAATCTGTTGATTGGCGGCAATATGGCCTTGAGCAACGAGGCGGAAAGGGGATTCCACATGGTCCTGCTGCAGTACTCCTGCACCTCGCCTCAACGAATGTACAATTTACGTCAGAAGCAAAAGAAGCCGTAGCGGATAACGAGGTCATTCATGCTGAAGTTCGCAAGGCACTCTTAGAATTAGGACGGGGGTTGCGTTCACATTTGAAAAAGAAGGAGAGAGGTGCCAAATCAAAAGAGAAATTCGAACTGGTTCGAGAGATATTGCCTGAAATTGCTGAACGCAGTGCACGTATTGTAGGAAAATCAACACCTGATCTTGGCCCCGTGATTACGACCATCATGAAGTCGATTTTCTGTGAGGTGAGACTTGAAAGCGCCACACAAAAACAGAGTAATAATGGAGTTCTTGAATTACATTTCCTTAATTATACAGACCGCTCACGTTCATTCGAAGTCTTTGCTAGACTTGACACTGTAGAACCCGATGACATCATCTCAGAGACATATGATGGAGAATGGGAGTTAGAAGGGCTTCGTAAGTGGAATATTCCCGACATTCAAAGTGGAGGTGAATTGATCCTATCAATTGTACTCGCACATACTGAGGGAATGAGGAAAAGTGATTTGGATATCTTTGTGCGGAGTTCTGTCGAAATCATCGGTACCGAAACTATGGATGAAGAGATGTTACAGCAACTCAAATCTGAAACTCAAGGGTTCATTTCGGATGGTGAAGAAGAGTGAGTGATGAAAGAAGTGGAGAAGCAACGATGGCTGCTTTGAAAGATGTGGCAATGGAGATGTATGAACGTATGGAACAGGGTGAAGCTCCTACAATGACACTCCCTGTTCGGACAAAATCAAACATCGGATTCGATGAAAAGACAAGTGTATACACATACAAAGATAAGAAAACTATCAGAAAAGGTGCTGAACTCGGTTCAGCTAAGCGCCTTCTCAAAGCATTGCATGTGATTGAATTCATAGAAGACATGATTCAGCAAGGAAAGACATCAACATTGAGGGAGATGTATTACATCTCTGAAGGATGGGGGCACGGTAAATTCGGGAATCAATCAGATTCTGATAATCTAGCAGAGGATCTTGAGATTGTAAGTAAGAAATTACGTGAAGATTTCAGATTGAGGCCTGAAGAAGACGGGAGTAGAATGATCGGGGACATCCAGATCGAAGAATTGAATCGAAGAGGAGAATGGATGCAAATAAATTGCCGGAATGATGTTGGTGATTCAGGATACGGAATTCCATTCAATGTTGATGACCATAAATTGCGGCTCGTAGAGCACAATGTAAAATTCATTCTTGCTATTGAGACAGGGGGTATGTTTGATCGATTGGTTGAGAATGGTTTTGATGAGGAGCATGATGCACTCTTGATTCATACTAAGGGACAGCCAGCTAGATCTACGCGCCGCATCATCAAACGTATGGAAATGGAGTGGGGAGTACCCGTCCTCGTCTTTGCTGACTGTGACCCATACTCATTTCGGATTTTTGCATCTATAGCATATGGTGCTATCAAAACAGCACACATCAGTCATTATCTTGCAACACCAAGCGCCCAATATCTTGGTATCACAATGAATGATATCTTGAATCATGATTTACCGACCGACGATTTGACTCCTGAAGACAGAAAACAACTCAACGCTGAACTAAGCGATCCAAGATTTGCTGACGGTGAATGGCAAGAAGAAATCAAACTGATGCTTGAATTTGGTAAAAAGGCTGAGCAGCAGTCCTTAGCAAAATATGGATTGGATTTCGTTACCGAAACCTACTTGCCCGAGAAACTCGCAGAGTTTGGATTGATGTAATCAACACACTTTTCGAATAAAATAAACGATGCGACGGTTCAAAATGGGGAGATGGGTGGTGCATCCATGCAACCAGTGCAGCGGTCTCCAAGATTGCGCGTTGGCTGGTGGATAATCATTGGCGGCATAGCTGCATTGATTCTTGCAATGATACTTCTTTTCACAAGAGTTAATCCTGAGACTTTGGGGGGGACCCCCCCTCCTGATCGGAATTTAGCAATCCTTCAGGGAGAAAATAGCACGGTAATCCGTCTTTATTCTGGAATGACTATCTCGTCATTTGTTGAAGAGACTGTTAATGATCCTGAAGTCAGCATCATCTCGCCAAGTGGAAAGAGTATCGCTACTGTGCAAGAAAATGTACCTTCTCTATTCAATAAATCAACATTCGTGCAATATCGATTGACTTCTTCATGGTATATTGCTGAAGAAGGGGAATATACACTCATTTCCAATAAAAGCGGCGGACAAGTGTGGTTCGTCGATCTTGCACCAATCATCGAAGAACAAGGAAATACACGCGACAGTACAATGTTCAGCGCATGTTGTCTCAGTTTGTGCCTCATGCCTATTGGAATAATCGTGCTCCTTGTATCTGGAGGAAAATCTAACGGTAGAAACAGTGGTACAACACAGATGATGATGCAGACTGATGATGGAAGATTGATTCCGGTAGTGATGCAAGAACAACCTCATCAGCAGGTCCAGATGGGTGTTGCATTACCAACAACAAATGATGTTTATGCTGCTTACCATGGCCATGCAAAATCAGATCCAATCGCTTCGGACCCTGACGCACACTCTGCTATTCGGACAACGGATGTTCCAGACCCTTTCATCGGAGATAACACAGCATCCAATGATATGAACAACGTTCCTGATGTACAGATTGTGGCAAGTTCTGAGCCCATCAAAGTACAGGTGAATCAACAGGTTGATGTCAAAGAGGTAGCGGCACAAAATGCTACAGAAAAGGATGAGGAAGAAAAGAACGGTGCTTGGAAGGCATGGGACGAAGGATGACGTGGCAGGGTTTTTGATAGTCACATACTGTTGACCATCGAGTTATGAGCGAACAGGACGAGAGCCGGGCCCTCGGCGTGCTCGATAATAGAGTAAGGCGGCAGATTCTCAAACATCTGGTGCGAGAGCCACATTATCCTCTCCAACTTGCACAGTTATTAGATGTCTCACAACAGGCTATTGTCAAACATCTGAAGGTTCTGGAAGAGGCAAAATTTGTCATGAGTGAATGTATCCCTTCTGAAAAAGGAGGGCCTCCTCGAAAGGTGTATTCAGTCACGCAATCCTTCCAATTACAAGTCGTTGTGGGGCCGGATATTTTTTTGATCGAGCATAGGAGTTTGCCACATCGACGTCACAAAGAACTTGAACAACATCTTCCAGATAATATCAAGAGAATCACTGAGAATCTGGAGAAGAAGAAGCCCATGGTGCAAGAAGTGATTGATAGTTTGGCACGTATTGATGAAGAGATTGAAGCTCTTGGAAAGCGACGTGATGCTCTGCTTTCAGTACGTCAGCACATTCGAACGAAAGCACATTCAACAGTTGATGAGTTGCCTGTATACGAAGAGAGAAACCTGATCCATCACGTTCTTGATCAACCGGGGACCTCTCTTGATCCGAATGTTGTCTCAAATATGCTCTCAGTAAATGCTTCAGAGATTGAATCGGCATTAGACGCCATTCAATCTCGCATCATGGTTGAACTTTCTCTGAAAAGTGATGCCGTATTAGCTGGACGACCATCGGCAAACCTCCCATGGTGGATGGTGAAGCGGGGAAGGGAAAGGAAGTCAGGCCCATTCTGATGGGTCGAACTCATCCCCAAAACCAACTTGTTCGTTGAATTCAATGACGCTACCACTATCTGCAGAGGACGCGGGCTTTCTTCCGGCCAAATCATCAACTGGGCCGGGCTCACCTCGACCTCGACCATAAGCGAATTTTATCTCGTGAATCAAGGCTAATTTGGTCAACCATATCTTACGAATCGTCATCATCAGAGTATGCTTTTTCAGTCCGTCATACCAAATAGGATTACTCAGATTGAATGCTTGAAGTGGCCCACTTTGTCGCTCTTCAGTCGGACGGCCAACATGAATCTGCCAGTCTACCTCACTGCGAATCAACTGTAATCGCGTTTCATGGAGCCATTCTTCCCATGATTCAACATCCCCTTGGGCGTGTTTCACCATCTCTTCTTGCTGACCCGCGTCGACACGAGTGAAGCTGCTCACAACGACAAGGTCCCTTTTCTTTGGAAGAATGATACCGAAAACATGTCCTCGCTTCTGATTAGGATAACGCAATCGGATATGAAAACGGGCATTTGGATCATCTACTTGCTCGGGAAGCATACCTTCTTCTTTGAACCACCCGAAAATAGTGGGTCCCACGTCGTCAACGCCCATCAGAGTACCTCGTCATCTATTTGTTGTGTAGTGAGACCAATCTTTTGACTCAATTCAATGATTTTGAGTACACTACTCAATATCTCCTCTCCATGACTTCGCCCCATTCGCCTACGCCAAACAGAGCGGCGAAGTTCAATCCATGCATCAATTCCAATGAATGTGGCGCGGCCTGAAAGCCAGAATAAAGTGAACAAGAAGAGTGCATGTAATACTAGGCTGGAAATCACCAGATACCAAGTGGAACCAAGCATAGGAGGTGCGGAAACCAACGAAAATGCAACAAGAGTCCACCATGCTGAAAATATTAGGATGACAAGAATAGGCCAGATCAACAATGAGCCAAGCATAGCAAAAAGGAATTGTACTGACGCTCTTGCATCTTGGCCTTCGTCAGTCTTATTTCCTTGAATGAAACCAAAAGTAATCTGAATACCTGAGGAAAGAAGAGTTATCGGGAGAAAAAGGAGACCTAACAAAAGGCGGGCTGGAGTCAATATCAAAGCCTTATGGAGTGGGCTTTGTTTGAATCGAATGTGTTTCTTTGTGACACGTAAGTCGCGGCCATCAAGGCCTTGTCGGCGGAGTGTTCTGGACACAGAACGTGCATGAGACATCAATTCAGCACTCGCTTCCTCAATTCGTTCATCCTGCTCACCTGGATTGCGCATTTGGTTTCCTATTCGGCGACCAACGATTACTTCGTCGCGCCAAGTTCTAGGCCTCAGGCCTTCATAATCTGCAAGAAGGTGCCCTATCAACTGCCATGTCCTATATGTCGACCAATCTGGCGCTTGTGGGGTGAGGGGTGAAAGATGATCACGTATCTTATCCTGTAAGGAATGCACTGCCTCTGCAGCCGGTTCAATCCATGCACCCTGCGATATTTCTTCTTTCTCAGCCTCCACATGTCCATCTTCATCAATCTCGAATGGTTTTCCTATCTCAACCCAGAGGTCAGTACGGTGAAGATGACGTACGCGATAATGCAGGCCTATAGGAAGTACTCGCGGGGGGGGGCGGTTGTTAATCTCGCTGAGAGTCTTTGCCACTAGAGCAACGCGAGAGGGGCCTGTACGAAGGCGAATGAGATGGCTCGAACTGTGACTTGTTCCTTCGGGAAAGAGAGCACAAGACAGACCTTTAGACAGACCTTCTGAAAGGCGGCGAAGGGAGCGGCTATTGAGAGTTTTAGCCTCTTCTTCAGTGCAACCACCACGTAATAATTCGGCCTGGCGAAGGACTGGTTGAACTGAGAAACGCTTCGCCCAGAAACGAAGAGAGCGGCGGGTCACTAGATCGTGACGGCCCCCTACAACAAACTGGCCGCCTCTATGAAGAAGCACGAGAGCAGGGTCGATGAGACCATTAGTATGCCAAGCAACACAAAGGTCTCCTCGCTTACGATCGATGTTCTCCATGCCAGAAACCTGATGATGCTTGTACTGGAATGCCAGTGTTCGTCGAACGAGGAAAAAGAAGAGGCTGACCCATGATCTTGAACCGCCCTGCCGCCAATCTTTTGACGCGCTGAACAATGACTCGTAATCAAGTTGTGCAGTGACTGCAGAGTGTTCTGGCAAGGGATCTGAATGATGGTCCACTTCGCCCTCAGAGCGTCCAGCCTCGTCACCCACGGATATCTGAGATTCAGTGTAGTGCATCAATGTGATGTGCGCCGTGATAAATCAGAATGAAAGATGATCTGCAAGATTCGCAAGCGACTCATGATCTGGATTATCCGGGGAATTTATTGGAAGAATATTGGTCAAAGGCGTGCTCCCATCATCAGGCCAGCGAGGAATAATGTGAACATGAATATGGGGGATTTCTTGACCTGCTGCAGGCCCATCATTGATGATGATTGAACAATCCTCGCATCCAAGAATTTCATGTAGGCGGCGAGCTACTTGGTGAACTGCTACAAACAAAGATGATACTTCTTCTGGTCGAAGGTCTCGGAGATATTGTGTCTCACGTGTTGGAACAACAAGAGTATGTCCTGAGGACCTCGGGAATACATCAAGGAATGCTACCACATCTGATCTCTGAAGGATAAAATGACCTGGTATCTCGCCATTGATGATCTTCGTGAAAATCGAAGCCATAGAGGCGCCTCATGCAACATAGGCAGAGATGTGTTCGGGAATCTCTAGATCTGCTGCTAGGCTCGTTCCTAAAATTGTCGGGATATTATGGTCTGCTGCAATCTCAAGAATTCTACTCGTGATTTTTCCTTTGAACAAGATTGCAACAGCACCTTCGGCCTCAGCGCATGCTGTGTCGAGTTTCGAGGCACCCACTGCTTCGGATGTCTCATCATCTGCAAGCATTAGCATTGCAGAACGATCTTTCAGATCTTGAAGATGGGTGGCAAGGGGAGAAAGGGTTTCGGGAAGCGGTTCACCCACTGGTTCTGATTTATCCTTACGTTTCTTACCACGTCGGCCTCGCCGTTTTTCTTCTTCTGCCTCTTTAGCGTCCAGACGCGAAATCACTTTCGTTACTGGTTCCTTCTGTGAGAGACATTTTGTAATGGTCTTCATTTCAAGGTGCTCTACCTCCTGACCAACTGGAGCAATAGCTACCTCATCGATTTTCAGTGCTCCATGGAGTTCTCGGAGTACAAGTTCTCCGCCGCGGTCACCATCAACAAATACTGTCACACTAGATTTCTTCTCAGAGAGTGTGATGAGTTCGTCTTTGACGCCCGCACCTTCAACAGCAATCGCATTCTTGATGCCGCCAGAGAGGAGGTTGATGACGTCATTCCGACCTTCAACGATGATTAGTGCATCTGATGACTCTATGTTCGGTCCAGCCGTCATCCCATGGTGATTCTTTGCTTCATCGACTGTCAAAACTGCGCGTACCTCTTCGATAACAGAACGACTTGCATCTACATTGGATTGGACTATCTTGCGCAACAGGTCTTTTGCACGATCTATGACTGTTTGGCGCTTTGAGGCTCGAACGTCGAGAATCTCTTCTACTTTAATCGTGGAACGGCAAGGTCCAATCCGCTCAATTGTCTCAAGTGCGGAGCCAATAATCGCAGTTTCTACATTATCTAAACTACTTGGAATAGTGATTGAACCGCTGACCTTGCCTCGGTTGCTCTCTAATTCAACATCTACATGACCAAGACGACCTGATCTCTGCAGAACTCGAAGATTGAGTTCATCGCCAAGGAGTCCTTCGGTCTGGCCAAATATGGCGCCCACCACGTCCTTCCGTTGAATCGTTCCGTCGACATTGATTTTTGTTTTAATGAGATTTTTCATCGATGATGTATCAGCCATGTTCATTCCCGCCTTCACGGTTGAACCCAAGCGCCGGAGCACATGGGTGTGAGTGTGATGCTACGCCGAACGGTACCTCAATTATGAACACTCCCCAAGCGCTTGAAATCGAAAATGGGTGTGTCTATATGTGAGAGTATCATACGTTGGGTGTGAGCAAAGTCGGGAGAAAGAGCATCTTCGCAGGAGCTCTCAGAGTCATGCTCTCTGACGGCTACTTATCTGTTGATGAGAAACGATTGATTCTGAAACTAGCAGAACTCATTGGATTAGATGAGCAGGCACCACTCGTGATTTATGAAGCGGTAATTGCTGGTGAGGTGATTGAAGAAGGGGAGAATCTCTCGCCAGAAGAACAACTGAACTTGTACTCACAAATGCTTGTGACTGTACTGACGGACGACGATATCAGTGATGATGAAATGGAGGTTGTCAAATATATCGCACGAGTTCTCGACATCCAGGGAGATGAGCATATCAGGTGCTTATCTAAAGTCAAAGAACAAATGAGTTCCCCTCCCCCTGTTCAGCGAACTGATTTCTTGTCCAATCTTCTTAGTGACGTTGGGCGTATCACAAGTAATCTCTTTGGTGTACGAAAAAAGAATAATGAAAGTAATCCTGAAGTGAATGATACGTAAACTATGTCAAGCCATCAATTGATGTGCTGCCGTCATTTCCTAAATCTATGCAAGATGGAAATGGGCCACCAACAAGGTTCGTACGGGATGAACACCCAGCTACCCAAGCTGTGTTGGAATGGACATTTGAACGGGATGTTGCCGACGCACGACAATTGCTTGACTGGTTAGCACACGCATCTACTGTGAAAGACAAGAGGGCTTTACTTGATCATATCAGGGGGCTTCTTGTGGAACTCAACGCAGTGGTTGATGCCTTAGCAAGAGGCGACTGATTGATGGAACAATACGCCATTGTGATTTGTGGGGGATTGAGCCGCCGGATGGAATCCGATAAGGCATTGATCGAATACAATGGTAATCCGATGATTATTCATCACGTTCAAGCCTTTCTTGAGCGGGGTTGGAATGTTGTCGTTGCTGGGGTTAATGAGAGAAGATTGAATCATCTAAAAGGGATGAATATCACAACGATTCCAATTGAAAACGAGCGAGGGAGAAGAGGGCCTGTTCGCGGGATACTGTCTGGATTAGGAGTTATTCCGAACAATGAGTGGATACAACTCTCACCTTGCGATGCACCCCATCTCATTGACACCATCATGATGTCATCAGAGATAGGGGGCCGAGGAGGGATTAGAATGCCAATTTGGAAAGATGGTGATGAATGGTGTTGTGAACCGCTTTGGGCTTCAGGACCAAAAGACATGCTCCTGCGTGCAATACTCGAATATGAAGGACCACTGTATAAGAGATTCAGGAAGGCTGGATGTACTGAACAAAAAATCTCGGTCCCGCACCACATCTCTTCTTTGAATACAAAAAAAGAGTTGGGGGTTATTGAAAATGCAATCACAGGGGTAGGCGAAGATCAATCAATTCATCGAGAGATGTGAGTGGGGTTCGAGTAGCGATGGAATCCAATACTGCAGGATAGAGAATGTGCTCTTGGGTCTGAATCCGTGAGACAAGTGTTGTTACGGTATCTCCATTTTCCACAGGCACTGATGCTTGAGCGATGATAGAACCTGTATCAACGCCCACATCTACATGATGAACAGTACAACCCGATCGTGAGGTTTCTGCTTCTAAGGCATCTCTTGCAGCATGAGCGCCTGGGAAATCAGGCAATAGACTGGGATGGATGTTGATAAGATGGCCGAGGTGGCGGCGAATGAACCAAGGGGTGAAAATCCGCATATATCCTGCAAGAACAACGAGTTCAACATCATGAGAATCAAGACATGAATCAACTGCCATTTCATGTGCAACACGCTGTGCGAGAGATGTAGGGGCTAAAGGAGTACTAAGCTCCGAGTCAGAGGTTATCTCATTGGCTATCTGTTCGGCTATTTCATCGGCATGGGAGGGGATTTGTATTCCTTGGGATGGAATACCATGTTCCTTAGCAATGATGAGCCCTGCGGCATCTTTGCGGTCCGATATGACAACTGTCGTGCGATGGCAGCAGTCTGGCTGCTGTTGTCTTCGAATGATGGAAGACATATTTGATCCACGACCTGATATGAGAATGCCGATTCTGAGAGGCTGAACACGGTTTCCCACACGTGGAAGAGGGCCAGGCCAACGATTTGTGTTGAATATGCTCGTCACAAAATGAGGTATGCTCTCGGAGGTTTTCAAGAATAGCGGGTCCATATTTGAGAGATGGAAGAAAGAAAATAGAGAGGTTCACCTGAATTTATACAGTTGCTCATCAGGGGGAGTTTAGAGGCACCTGGATGGAACGTTTGGAGTCTATTGATGATATCGTCAAAAAATATTGCATCGCTAACGATTCGATAAGGAGTCGGCTCTATGTGGGCCTGGGCATGTTATTTCTTGGATTCGCGGTCATAGGCATCTGGATTCCTGGTTGGCCTACGGTATCTTGGGCAGTTCCTGCCGCATTCCTCTTTTCAATATCTAACGAAAGATTGTTCAGATTAACCTTGACGAACCGTTACTTTGGACCAGCAATGTTCGAATACTACGCCACAGGGAAAACCATTCCTCGCCACGCAAAACGAGCCGTTGTGGGTTTGATTGCATTAATGTCTTGGACGTCCGCATTCTTCGTTTGGCATGTATCAACAAAAGGTAATGGGGTACTCTTTGACCCTAGTTCTTGGGATGGGGCAGATCCAGGTTTCGGAGCCACCAGTATTCTATTCGTGGGGTTGATAGGAATGTGGTATGTTGGTTTTCGAGTACCCAGTAGAGAGTGAACAATCGTCGTCATTCATCAACACGGGTGACAACAGCTGATCCCATGATGCGGGGTATAGAGTCCAATTGAGCAATGATGACTGGAGGGGGAGATTCCCTGCGAATGAATAGTGGGTGTTCCCAGTCTACGGTTAACTGAAGGTCGTTCGCCTCTACCACACGCCCCACGATAAATTGGAGGTCAACACTGGCGTGAATAACATCGCCAGGGGCGAGAATGCGCTTCTGAAATGGTGAGGTTTCAAGTTGCACTAAAGAACGTATATGTTTGTCAAGCGCCATCGGGATTGATGAGTTGGTGCGCTTGTCTTCAACAGGGGGATGAACAATGATTGTGCTTCCCGTCAAATGTTCTTCCTTGGTGTTTCGAAGGGCCAATCCCACTCGGTCACCTGCAGTAGCAACTTCAACATCGTCGTCCATCACTTGCAATGATTTAGCGCTCCCCAATCCATTGGCAGGGAGAAGAAGTACGTCGTCGTGGATGTTGACTCGACCGGATTGAACGTATCCAATGGCAACCAACCCAATGCCCTTCACGTTGAAATACTGGTCTACCGGGAGCACTAACGGAGTTTTTTCTTTGGCTTCCAGTAGGCTTTGAATATCATACATCAACGCATACATTCATTACAAGCATTGCATACATTAATGCCTTCATACATACATGT
>PAZI01000042.1 GCA_002715545.1 Methanobacteriota archaeon | reverse complement strand
CCTTGCTGATGAAGCACGTAAGGCGGGTGCTGAGGAGCGTTCAGGCCCTCGGACCAGACGCGCCCTTGCTCGATTCTCCGTGATCAGCGAACGGATGCCAAACTTGGATGTGAAATGGATGGTGGGGGCGCGACGTATGGGTGAAGACTGGTGGCCCGATGATATCACAATCGAACGTGTTCTTGGTGCTGAAATCGTGTCTGATATCACCAGTTCAGAGGACACCATGAGGATGGTCTCCGAGGCAATAGATGTTGGTGTAGATCTCATTGTATATGCTGGTGGTGAGGGGACAACCAGAGATGTAGTCGCCGCTTTATCTGAGCACCCTGAAGGTCCTAGTACCCCAATCTTGGGCATCCCTTGTGGTGTCAAGATGTATAGTGGTACCTTTGCCTCCAGTCCTGAAGCGGTGGCCGAGGTCATTGTTGCATTTGTTCAAGGCTTGCTTGGTCCGTCTAACACAGAGGTGATGGACCTTGATGAAGAAGCGTTTCGAGAAGGTGATTGGCGCATCCGTCTTTTCTCCGAAGCCCTCACTCCTTCCTCTCCCCGTTGGATTCAAGGAAGTAAGCAGGCGGTGGAAGCCTTGGAAGAGGATGAGATCATATTGGGGATGGCAGATTGGTTTTCCGAACAGATGACCAAGTATCCTGAAAGAGTCTGGTTGTGGGGATCTGGTGGCACATTGCACGCGATTGGCGAACATCTTGGAATCAAAACCACTCTGTTGGGTATTGATGCCATCTCATCATCTTCTCTACTTGCTACAGACCTCGATGGTGCTGCAATAGAGAAGCTTGTGAATGAAACCTCGGACCTCTCTCTTGTCCTTTCTCCAATGGGTGGTCAGGGCTTTCTAATCGGGCGCGCTAATCTGCAACTGACTCCTCAGGCCCTGCGCTTGATTAGGCCCGATCGAACTCTGGCCGTGGCAACACCTGCCAAGCTTTCATCATTGGAAGCATTGCGTATCGAAACATCCTCACGTGAGGTTGATGCTCTTTTCGCAGATGCTAGATTCATTCGAACTCTTGTAGGGTATAATGTTCAACGTATGCTCAAGCTTCTGATTGACGTGGAGTTCCTTTGAGTTCAGGTCGAACCGGAAGACCTGCTGCAGCGCGGATAAGTCCTATGAATGGTGGTGATGGCCGTTGTGGCCGACTTTTGAATTCTGGATGGAACTGTGTGGCGAAGAAGAATGGATGTTCGGGCAATTCGATGATTTCCATCCGTTCACCACTGTCATCCTTTCCTGAGAAAATCAATCCACCTGATTGCAAATGCTCTACCATGGCCGGTGCAACTTCGTAGCGGTGTCGATGCCGTTCCATGATTGAATTAGATTCTGCATAGAGGTGCGCAGCCATCGAATCAGGTGAGAGGATGTGGGTTCTCTTGAGCCCGAGGCGCATTGTTCCACCCATGACCGTATTACTCACATCGGGCATGTGGATTACGACCGGATGCGGGGTGTCGGAATCGAATTCTGTAGAGTTAGCACCTTCAAGCCCAAGCACATTCCTAGCATTCTCAATAACGGCTATCTGGAGCCCAAGGCAGATTCCAAGATATGGTATCCCTTTCGTTCGTGCCAGTTGTGCTGCGAAAACTTTCCCTTCGATTCCTCGGTCACCAAAGCCTCCGGGTACGAGAATTCCATCAACATCGTGGAGGACTTGCCGCGCAGGTGAATCTTCATCTTCCAGGTCTTCGGATTCAATCCACTCGATGTCGACTTTGTGTCCAATACTGTATGCTGCATGTTGGAGGGCCTTGATGACCGAGAGGTATGAGTCCGCGAGTCCAGTGTATTTCCCGACCATCGCAATGGTAACTCGTTTATCTGCTGCATCTACTTCATCTGCAAGATTCTGCCAATCGGAAAGATCTCCCTCTTTTGGTTCACGTGTATTGAAACGTGTGCTGAGAACTTCTCGGAGACCCTGCTTGTCAAGACCGAGTGGGACGCGATAGATGTTTGAAACGTCGTGTGCTGACATGATAGCTGATGGTGAGACATGGCAGAATGCCGCCATTTTCTCACGCACCTCGTCAGCTAAGGGTTCCTCAGACCTACAGACCAGAACATCTGGTGTGATGCCCAGTGCTCGAAGGTCGCGAACACTGTGCTGAGTTGGTTTTGTCTTCTGCTCACCGACCGGTCCAATCACTGGAACCAATGAGACATGGACAAAGCATACATTCTCTCGTCCAACTTTGAATTGAAACTGCCGTAGCGCTTCAATGAATGGCATACTCTCAATGTCACCTATCGTTCCACCAAGTTCAATGACACAGATGTCGGCAGTATTACCAGTATCTGGCTCAGGCCTGCGTGCGACTTCTGAGATCCAGTTCTGTATTGCATCTGTGATGTGCGGTATGGCTTGAACGGTCTTGCCTAGATATTCCCCTTTTCGTTCTGCCTCAATGACCTCTGAGTAGATTTTTCCAGTTGTGAGATTGTTATCTCGACCAAGTGTGACGTCAAGGAATCGCTCATAATTGCCGAGGTCGAGGTCCACCTCTCCGCCGTCATCGAGTACGAATACCTCCCCGTGTTCGAATGGCGACATGGTTCCTGCATCTGTGTTGAGATATGGATCAATCTTGATTGCAGTCACATGCAGATCGAGACTTTTGAGCAGAACTCCAATACTGCTGGCGGTGACGCCCTTGCCCAAGCCGGAGAGGACCCCCCCGGTGACAACGACGTAGCGCATGGGTGCCAACAAGGATAACCCTCCCCGAGGGTCGCCCTTCAACCTTCGGGCAGAACCAACCTCGAGTTCATTCGTCGAAGTCTAGTATCACTTTGCCACATTCTCCTGATTTGACAATTGCCATAGCCGACTGGAAATCGTGCCAATGAAATCGATGTGTCACAATCTGTTCAACATTGAGTGCATTTGTGGAGAGCAGATCATGCATGGTGTCCCAAGTTTCCCATATGCGTCGTCCATTGATTCCTTTGATGGTGAGATATCTGAACACGACTTCGTTAATTGGCACCACTGGGTCGGTGCCATAGACTCCGAGCACATTTACGTGACCTGCCACTCTTGTGCTCCGCAGGGCGTTGGCAAGGGCAGTTGGTGAACCACTGAACTCACATGATGTATCAACTCCCTTGCCATTGGTTGTCCTCAGTATTGTTTCAACAACGTCATCACCACGACCAAGAACTAGATCAGCCCCCAAATCAGCAGCTATTTTCATTCTCATCTCATTCTGCCAGTCGACAGCAATAATCGTTCGAGCACCTTGGGCACGTGCAACATCGATAGCGAATAGACCAATGGGGCCTAAACCATGGATGGCAATATCACATCCTGCTACTGGACCTCCACTGAGGGTGTGGATCGCATTCCCTAATGGATCTTGGATAGAGGCGAATGCCTCATCCAATTCATCAGGTACCTTCCTCGCATTCATTGCTGGGATTGTAAAATAAGGAGCAAATGCTCCATGTCGATGAACTCCAAAGATTTCCCCGCGCTCACATACGTGTGCATTTCCTTCCATGCAACGCTCACATGTCCCATGACTGATGTGACATTCCACGGCAATGTGGTCGCCAATCTGATGTCCAATGACGCCATCTCCGAGTTGGATGATCTCCCCAGATGTTTCATGGCCTGTGATGGTTCCAAGTTCGACGTTCTCTCGACTCCACTCATCCCAGAGCCAGATATGTAAATCAGTGCCGCAGATTGATGCAGAACGTGTACGGACGAGAATCTCACCTGCATTGGGTTTTGGGACTTGATGTTCGATCAGTTCGAACCCATCCTCCTCTCCTCGCATTTTAGTCCACGCCAACATCGTCGTCGCCGTGGTCATCTGAACACCAAATCTCTCACATCGATGGAGTTCTTAGGCCTGTGCCATGAATATTGAAAGCTCTTGCATTGCTCATTCCGATGGTGGCGGTCATAGCAATCGATAGACTGCAATGGAATCGATGGTGTGAGTGACTAAAAATGCAGGTTGTTTAAATACTTGAATCAGACGTTATATCGCATGGCAGATGATGAACAAGAGGAATCTGACGCGGGTAATGATGATTCCGAAGTAACAAGTGACCAAATTGTAGATGGAATTATCGATTACATCAAGAAAGTGGATAAGTCGGTTGCTGAAGTTTTCAAAGTAATCGATCTTAACTCTGACAAGAGAATTTCAGGACCTGAACTTCAGACTTGGCTGAAGGAAGTCGGAATTGCAGATCTCGCTCCACCTGACGTGATGATGACCTTAGGCCTCATCGACGAGAACAAAGATGGTTACATCAGCCTGAGTGAATTGCGTAGTGCCGTAGGTGAGAAAGCCTCTGCACTTGGTCTCCTCCTTGAAGCCGTTGAGGATATAGTGGATAGTGCCGTTGAGGGTGCGAAAGAACTTGTCGAAGACGCCAAGCGTGTGTGGGATACTGAGCAATCCTTGCTTGCAGCAGCCTTCCCAAATCTTCCTTGGCTCGCTGATAAGCGGGTGAACCGTGGCATCATTGTGTTCAGCTTGGTCGGCGGCCTGCTCTATCTTTACAACGCTTTCATCGGCCTTGCAAGAACCGCCCCCGGTGCACCCAGGGATCACAGCCTTGACCTTACAGCTATGCTGATACCAGGTTACGATTATGGCGGGCACAACTCTGCGCTTGCACCACACTTTGACCCCTTGTCCTTCCTTGTCTTCGTGGGTCTGGGTGCGCTGTTGTTCTTCGCACAGTATTCAACGCCACCAATGGATGGCGGCGGTGCCACAGCACCACCTGCAGCAGCATCAGAAGACACTTCTGAAGAAGAGTGAAACCACTTACTTTTCAGATGAGGTAGATGTGGATACAGCACCATCTTTGGTGCCTATCTTCTGAGTGCCGAGAAGGGCTTCAAAGGCAGTTTTTGTTTCATTCACCAGATCAACACCCAACCCCTTCAGTGCCTCCCATCTATGTCCTTTGCGCACTGGAGTGACACCATAGAGAATGACGAATAACGCTCCAATCTCATGAACGATGATTCCCAATGCCAATGGGATTCCCGTGATTGAAGGAGAAAGAACGATCATTGTCAGGATGATAGTGATACCGACAGATACAGCAAGATTCACCCAAACCGTCGATCTTGTCCGGCGTGACAGACCGATTAATTCGGGTAGGACTGATGTTTCTTCACCAGGTATCAAAACGTCTGCTGCAATCAAACTGACCGAATCACCAGTACCCACTGCGATACCGACATCGGCAGCAGCAAGTGCTGCAGAATCGTTGAATCCATCGCCAGCCATCAGTACCCCTGATGATTCTGCAGCCTTTTCGACGAAGGACACCTTCTGTTCGGGGGAAAGTCCTCCATGACATCGGTCTGCTGACAGACCTATCAACGCTCCAAGGGCAACGGTTGCAGCCGGGTCGTCCCCTGAAAGCAGTTCAACTCTCACATTCTGCTTCTCAAGAGATGACACCATCTGTCCAATCCCTTGGCGCAGATCGTCGTGAACGAAAGACAGCACTGCAGTTGGTCTTCCATTCTTCAGAAGTACCGATACCCCATGACCACTGTTATCAGCATCGAGGATTGCTTCATTATACCACTTTGCTCCTTCTTTAGGAGCATCTTCTCTGCTACCGAGCCACCATCGTATGCCTCCTTCTCTTCCTTCAATTCCAGATCTTCTTTCCTGCACTTTTTCCATCATGAGCTGTGGAAGGTCGTTTGGTGCCATCTCAAGAATAGCAGTTGCATACGGGTGACGGCTGTGGACTTCAAGGGCAGCGCAAATTTGCAGAATTTTCTTCTTTGACATCCCTCGACCCATGGCTATTGAAGCGAGTGTAGGTTTGCCGGTTGTCAGCGTCCCAGTCTTATCAAGAAAAGCAGAATCAATCTGAGCAAGCCGTTCGATTACATTTCCTCCACATATGATTGCACCTCTGCGCCCTGCATCAGCTTGAGCAGCGGTATGTGGGATGGGCCCAGCTAGGAGAAGTGCGCATGGACATGCGACGACCCATAACATCAGCATTTTACTCACATCACCCTGTATCAACCATAACAAGGGTCCAGCAATGATGACCAGAGGAATCCAGAACTTTGTGAATAGATGTACATGACTGTGAAGTCGAGCTGGTTTCTGACGTTCTTCATGTACTAGGTCAATCAATCCAGCAAGTCGTGTTGCTTCGCCAACAGCTTCGACTTCAACTTCGACTGGACCCGAGGCGAGAATCAAACCCGCTTCGATTCGATCGCCTTCTTTGATAGGAGTTGGTAATGGTTCACCAGTTAATGGAGTTCTGTCAACACTTCCAACTCCTTGTACAATCATCCCGTCGACTGGAATCATCTCGCCACTTAGAACTTCTACTCGATCACCTTGGACTAATGTATTCACGGGAACAAGTTCACTTTCGGTGACTTCACAATGGTGATTTTGCTGACCGGCGATAGCCAGACTGACTCCCGAAGCACGAACCTTGTTGTCACGATTGGTTGATGATTGTTCGTCACTTTCATCATGTATTTCCTCAATCAACTTCCGAGCAGTAGCGGGCCTTCTATCGAAGCCTCCAGTCATGGAACTGCGTGCTCGCTCGACAGCCAATCCTTCAAGACTAGAAGCAATAGCAAGCAAGATGGCAACCAAAATTGCCTCTTCCCAAGCGCCGATGAGTAGTGCGCCAATCATTGCTAAGGATGTTAACACTGGAATGGTGAACTGTAAGGATCTCAGCGAAACCCATGCTTCAATGAATGTCCTCCATCCCGCAACAATCGTGCCTGTAATTGCAGCACCTTTCAACACGATTCCAAAAACCCCTTCTTCTTGTCCCATCCCTTGTAATAGCAGAACCATTGCAAAAAGCGGTAATACTGCGATACCCGCAATCAATCTCGCTTGATCTGGCCTCAGCTTTTGCATATCTAGTGGTTGGACTTTCCAAGGGTATGGTATCGATCGGCTCAAAGAAATCTCAGGGCGGATATTTGCACCAGTGGGTGAGACCCATTGGAAGGCAATTCCAGCTGAATGATTCAGATCAACCTCTAGAACTCCTTCAGCTTCTCGCAGTCTCCGATTGATATCTTGTCTGCTAAATCCTGTCTTCCGCTGAAGCTGTCCCATGTCTATGTTCTCAGCAATGTACCACTCCGCTTTCGATGCGTAACCAAGGCTGGAAAGCATGGCATTTGCTTGAGCAGCATTTGCTCGCTCAAGATTCAATGTGATTTCGACCAATCCCGATGTGGCGGAGACTTCACATGATTGCAGACCTTTGATTCGAGAAAGAGCCTTCTTTGCAGTTGATGCACAGTCTGGACAATCCATGCCATGTAGTCCCCATTGGAACTGGCGTACTCCGGCTGCTCCTGTTGAGAATACTTCAGGGGCCTCACGAATCTCACTTTTCGGTGGAATATCATCGATCAGAGTGGCAGAAATGATGGCTTCTTCTTCATGCTGATGATCCCCCTCTTCTTCATCGAAGAAAATGGGATTGTCTTCCATGTTTGTCCGATGGACTGGCAACATAGAATGTTTGTTCTCCGGTGAGATGAAACATCTCATCGTCTTCTCAGATGCAGTACCATGACACTTGCACCTGCGTGGCTTCCCTCGGCCCTTGTTTCAGACATCGATGGAACGCTGACTGACCAGCACAAGATTCTCGATATAGATGCAGTGACGGGTCTGCGCGCCATTGAAGCCACCAACATACCTGTTATTCTGGCCACTGGTTCAGTCACTCCAACCGCTCAATCATTAGCTCAATTCATTGGTACGTCTGGCCCGGTCATCAGTGAAGGAGGTGGTGTCATCTGGTGGCCACAACACGGATTGGAAGAGCGGCTTGCAGACGGGGGGCGTGCACGCCAAGCGGCGAATTGGTTAGCAGAGAAGATACCCGGTCTCGATCCTTTAGGGATTGACTCTAATCGATGGCGTACTACTGAATGGTGTTTGAAAGCACATCATGATGCAGAGGTTGTAGAGAATTTACTGAAAGATTCACCTTACTCGGAACTCGTTGTTGTTGCAACTGGCTTTGCCATCCATATTGCCGAGCCAGGTATCGATAAATGGGCAGGCCTCAAAGTCGCTGCAGAGTGGATGAAGATTAACCCTGACCACATTGTTGCGGTTGGTGATGCAATGAATGACCTCCCGATGTTCGAACATGTTGGCTGGTCGGTTGCAGTCGGAGGAGCGTTTGAACAAGTAAGAAATGTCGCCTCAGTTGCCGCAAGTGAGCAACGAGGTCAGGCAGTATCTCGATTATGCGCTGACATCTTGATGTCCATCTAATGGATTATCTCTTTGATGCCGAGGGTGGGATTCGAACCCACGAACCCTTAGGGAACGGATCTTGAGCCCGCCGCATTTGACCTCTCTGCAACCTCGGCGAACCTTGCTGAAGTCATCCTATTTTGAGACCTCCCCTTGAGGGAATTCTTCATCGCCCTCGTCCTTCCTCGTTCGTTTCCGGGAGGTGGCTTGAGTGTCGGACGAGCACGAGCAGCGAGACGGCAACCCTTCACGTGATTGGACGGGTCTCGATGAACGTCTTCATGCGTATGCTAGGATGCAAGTGACACGCGATATGCCAGTGCCACTCACTGGACGTGAGTTCTGGGCCGATGTTCAAGCAATGATGTCTGACCTCGATAGACGTACTCATCAGGCTACTGTGAGGCATGGTTTGGCTTCCCCAGTAGTACAAGAGATGATACAAAGACAGACGCGATTGCGCCAGAGCATCTCCCAGTTAGCGCAAAACCGACTCCGAGCTTTCATGAAACACGCTACAGAGATAGATTTGGGAGCGCCGAATACTGCCGACGACTCTCTCGTGTTCACTCATTCGATGAAACCACTGGAGTGGACACACCATGATGTCTCTGAACGCGTGCTGTACGATGGTCTGAAAAACCTGATTTCCGAATTCAAGGAAAAGATAGGATGGCCCGTTCTGATTGAAGCTCGTCTTGACATGGAGGCTGTTTCAAAGGAGATGACGAATCCAGATCAGACGACTCTCGAAAACTGGGATTCCCCTCCCGATCCGTCGCAAACATCCACATCCGCTGAAAGCTTAGAGGGAGAACCATGGATTGACCCAGATGCAGATATCGAAGAAGTGACAGCTACTGAACAAGATGCTTTTCCCGAGTATGAAGAAGCACAATGGCCTGATGAACAGGACCTTGAAATCGAGCGCTCCAAAAATATGGTTACTGATGCTCAGTCAGATATGATTGATGATGAAGCACCACCCCAATTAACATCTGGAAGTGGCGTTGTTTCTGGAATGCGACGTATCCGTATTGTGAAGACATTACCAGATCATATCATTGATGAAGAAGGTAGAGAGGTTGAACTCAGTGTCGGCGATATTCACTTATGTGAAGCAGCTATTGCCCGAACACTCATTGATGCAGAGTTTGCGGTAGCCGCAGATGTCTAAGTCACTTTCAATTGACGATACGGAGGTTGAACTCAATCGTGACTGAGTCTGGGATTTTGAGTTGCGTGAGTTTTCTCACAACACTGTCATCCTTGGTATTAGATGAGTATAACTCAACCATACGCTTGTGGACTCGCATTTCCCAGTGGTCATAGGTCTCAGACCCCTCACCATCTGGGGACTTTCTACAAGGAACAACGAGTCTTCTAGTCGGAAGGGGGATTGGTCCACGAATCTTCGTACCAGTCTCTTCAGCAGCCTGCTTGATGGTTCTGCATACAGCATCGAGCTGCTTGTGATCCTCCGACGTTAGTCGGATAGTGAAGACCTGTGCCAGATCACAGCCTCCCGTTATGGCTTCACGCCTTCTTCTCTATCTTCATGCAGACGCCAGCAGCAACGGTCTGACCCATGTCTCGGATGGCGAAGCGGGCAAGTTCAGGGAAATCAGCCATCTGTTCCATTGCCATTGGCTTGGTGGGCTTGAAACGAACAAGAGCCGCGTCATTGCTTTTCAGGAAATCAGGGTTGTTCTCCTTGTTACCTTTGCTCGTTTTCTCAAGAAGCTCTGAAAATTGCACGGCGACCTGTGAGGTGTGGGCATGGAACACTGGTGTGTAACCCACGGAGATGGCTTTTGGAATCGTCATAATCTGTATCTGACCGACAAAGGTCTCATCATGACGAACAAAGGTAGGTGGTGAATCTTCGTATCCAGCAACGTCACCACGTCGAATGTCTGTGGCTGCAAGGCCGTGGATATTGAATCCGACATTGTCTCCCGGCTCTGCCCTATCTACTTGGGTGTGGTGCATCTCAATGGATTTCACCTTAGCAGACTTCTGTGACGGATTGAATACGACAGTCTTGTCCTTCTGGAGGACGCCTGTCTCGATTTTTCCAACTGGTACGGTGCCGATACCACTGATCTTGTAAACGTCCTGAATCGGCATTCGAAGAGGCCTGTCGGTTGGCTTTTCTGGCATGTTCACGCCATCTACTGCCTCGAACAGCGTTGGGCCGCTGTACCATGACAGTTTCTCACTTCGGTTGTAGATGTTGTCGCCATCGAATGCAGAGGCTGGAATCATTGGTATGTCTGCTGGATTGAATCCAGCCTTCTTCAGCCAGCTACCGAGTTCTTCGCAGACTTGCTTGTACCTGTCTTCGCTGTAGTCGACACCACTGATGTCCATCTTATTGACCAGAATGATGAGTTGCTTGACACCAAGAACACGTGCAAGGAACATGTGTTCTTTGGTCTGCTCGTTAACCCCGTCATTCGCTGCGCAGAGTAGAACTGCTGCATCGGCCTGTGAGGTTCCTGTGATCATGTTCTTGACGAAGTCACGGTGGCCCGGAGCGTCAATGACTGTGTAGTAGTATTTTGGCGTAAAGAACTCTTTATGAGCGACATCAATTGTGATACCTCGCTCCCTTTCCTCCTTCAAACCATCCATCACGTAGGCGAATCCGAATCCGGCTTTGCCTTTCTCTGAAGCTTCCTTCTCAAATTTCTCAATGACGTGTGGCTCAATGTGTCCTGTATCAAGCAGTAAGCGCCCTACTGTGGTTGACTTTCCGTGATCGACGTGACCTATGAACACGATGTTCAGGTGTGGCTTCTTCTTATCTTCCCATTGGGAGCCCATTGCAATTCCTCTACGCCCGGCGGAGAGCATGACCAATTAAACCCTTACGGAAGGCCTGTACGTAACGGCTCGACAATGATTTCAAGAGCAGTGTGCCATTGAAGGGGATGTTGTCCCCTCAAATGGTACGTATAGGAGGTGGCGGCGGATTCTACGGGGACCGACTTGTAGCTCCTGTCGAACTCCTGCAAACAGGGGAACTTGATTACCTCATCATCGACTATCTTGCTGAACTTACAATGTCGATTCTTGCTAAACAACGTAGCAGGGACCGACATGCTGGCTGGGCGACAGATTTGATCGAATGGCTTGGTGCCGGTGGCATTCAGGAGTTGAGGGAGCGTGGCACACGCCTCATTACAAATGCAGGTGGCGCCCATCCAGAGGCTTGCGCCAAGACAGTTCTAGCTCTTGCAATCGAATCAGGCTGGGATGATTGTAAGGTGGGTGTTGTCACAGGAGATGACCTCATGCCATACATGTCCACACTCATTGATTCGGGAGCTAGACTCAATCACATGGAGGTTGGAGATCCAATCACCTCTGTCAGGGATAAATTGGCTTCTGCGAATGCTTACATCGGTGCGGGCCCAATCGCTCGAGCTCTTGAACGAGGTGCTGATATTGTCATTACTGGCCGAGTAGCAGATGCTAGTTTGACCGTAGGACCAATGGTCTATGAAGCGGGTTGGGCCGCTCGTGCCGAAGCCAAGGGACTACCACTCTGTGGCCCAATCGATACTTGGTCTCCAGATGCGGATACAGCTCTCGATTTACTGGCATCTTGGACGATTGCAGGGCACCTCATTGAATGCGGAGCCCAGGTTACTGGTGGAAACGCTACTGATTGGAATACCCAACCAGATCTTGGAAACATTGGCTATCCTGTAGCCTGTGTCGATGTGAAAGGGGGTGTTTTGATAACCAAGCCACCTACTTCAGGAGGACGCCTTGATCGATTATCGGTTGCTGAACAACTTGTCTATGAGATAGGTGACCCTGCTGGCTATCCAACTCCCGATGTTCTCGTTGACATGAGGGCTATTGAACTCGATGAAGTTGAAGGAGGTGTACGGATGAGAGGTGCTAGTGGCCATCCACAGCCTGAGCAGTTGAAGATCTCAGCATCATTCTCAGATGGCTGGTTTGCAACCTCCTCTCTTTTGGTACCAGGACCGGATACTTTGGCCCGAGCGCAACGTCTGGATGAAACGATTCGAGCACGTCTTGAAGCGGTGGGTCTCGATGATCTTGAAGTTCACACCGAATACCATGGTTCAGGGACCACATTACCTCCTGGTCTTGAGATGGAGACATTTGATCCTCCTGAGATTCTGGTTCGTTGGGCTGTAAGATCGCCTTCTCGCCGCCAAGTCGTCGAATTTGGACGTGAGGTTGCCCCACTCGTATTGACAGGTCCTGCAGGGGTTGCGGGCTATGGTGCACGCCCACGTCCTAGGGCACAGTTTCGCTTCTGGCCCGCTCTGATCGAGCGTTCACACGTTGAACCCCGAGTCGCTTTGGAGTTGCTTGACTCGCGTCTTGAGGATTTACCACGTCCAGTTCTTATTCAGCTTCGTCTCTGGCTTGGTCAAGTTCAGGCTTTCATTGAACACGAATTGACAGATCGGCTTGAGCGGCTGCAGCGCAACGCCCCTGCTGGTCGAACTCAGCGCATTGCGAGTGCATTCCTGGAACGTCTCAAAGGAAGTGAACGTCGATGAGCCAAGATATGGTCAGAGTCCGCTTGGATCAGATTGCCGTAGCACGTAGTGGAGACAAAGGAGACCATGTCAACATCGGAATCATTGCACGCCAGAGAGATTGGTTCTCACTTCTTGATGAAGTCGTATCTGCAGAATTATTGGAACGTCTCTTTGGTGATATGGCAGAAGGGGGTATTGCACGGCACTCACTTGAGGGTATTGGAGCCCTCAATGTTCTGTTGTTCAACGCTCTACAAGGCGGAGGAACTGTGGCGCTGCGGCTCGATGCCCAAGGAAAATCGATTGGTCAGGCTCTTCTACGCACGATGGTTGACGTGCCTCGGGAGTTCGCAGAAGAGATGAATCTAGAAATGGAATGAGAGGTTCACACTGCATACTGCACGTGAATCGTGACTTTGACATCACCAGTATCATGACGTTGCCCATTGAATAGTACGGCAGTCCAATCACCATCATCATAGACTCTGAAGAATGAGCGGCTAATCAGAACACGAGAGCATTCTTCTTCCTCTTCCATCTCACAGTTTGCATTTTCCCGATCATCATCTCCACTATTGTTCTGAACCTCATCATCTGTTGAGTTGTAGATGTATAGATCAAGCTCGTTATCTGAGAATTGTCCTCCAATGGGGTTGTTGAGATCCTCATCTTGTTCGGGGTAGATGGCGATGATTTCAACGCGCCGGATATTCTTGTCAGTAGGTGAAGACTCGTAAGTCGCTGTGAATGTAAAATCAATATCATTGTCCGACTGTGAATCGTTGCGACCCACTGTCAATTCATTCCATGTTCCTATCCAATCGATGTACACCATGGTTTCATGTCGGTCGTCTAATCCGTTGTTATCCACAACAGTCAGTGCGATGGGATACGCCCCCGCTGAGAGTCCAGTCATCTTGTAGGTGATGCCTTCTGCATCTCTATCGTTGGCTTTGTCGCCATCCCCATCTTTATCGAAAGTTGTATCCAGATCCCAGATATACTCATCGATACGGGCATTGAGATCCGCATCAGAGCTCAGGCCAGAACCGCTGGCATCAAGTTCGACATCGATTGTCTCCGTCATCTCACGATCATCGCTTTCTTTGTTGACAGTGATGGTGTAGGCATAGTGGGTATTCGGCGATGATGATGAATCAGGGTCGGGACAGGTGCCTTCGTTACCCCCTGCGCATGCCTTGGGAGCCACAGCCCCCTGCTGAACCACATTCACCGTGGCCTCTTTGGTGGCCGTGTCCTCACCATCTCTCACGGTGAGAAGGATGGTCACGCTACCTGCGCTGTCTGCCTTCCACTCAGCGGTTTTTCCCGTCATCTCGGAGATGACCTCTACATTTCTGGAGATGGTCCAATCCCACGTAAGAGTGTCTCCATCGTCATCTGATGAGGCAGATGCATCGAGTGTGAGTCTCTGTCCAACGATAATTGCACGTCCATCGTCGATGATTCCTCCATCAACGCTCATCGAGAATAGCGCAGTAGGGGCGCGGTTCTCCTGTAGCGACTCCACACAGCCTGCAAGTGACGCACTGAGCATCACCAGCGCGACAACACCCATGGCTCGCATGACCCTACTGAGTGGGGCGTGCATGTTCAACCTCTCGCTGCTTCGCTTCATTCTTGAAATGAGAATAATGTCGTTTGCCTAGTACCTGCAACAAGGTCCCCTGCAGTCCAACCAAAGGCCTCCGTGATGCGCCCGAGAGCCGTGGCCAGCCTTCTGGTGTAGAATGAATAATCCGGTTCAGGCGGCTCACCACCTGTTTCATCAACGAGATAAGGCTCTACCGTCATAGGGCTGGTTCTTGCATCGGTGACGATCCATGACACCTTCATCCCAGGAGTGAATGTCAAGCCGCGTTCAATACGTTTCATCGCAGTTTGCACATGTGCTAATGAAGCAGGGTTGACGTAATCTTTCGTGAAATCAATGTTCCCATTATTCTTGTCAACCCTGCCTTTGCAGGAACGGCTAATGACGAGATCTCTGGGGTCTACTTCGCCGAATTTGAGCCGCCTGATGGTCTCAAGAGCCAGTTCAATGGCCATCTCTAATTTATCATCGAGCAGATGTTCGAACATCACTTCCAATGTTTTTGATTGGATAGGGAATCCATCCGTTCTTCTTGGCTCATAACCTCGAACAATCGTCTCGAATTGAGGATATACGACACGTCCAACATATCGTTTCTTGGCACCATGGCTGAAGAAAGCGGTCAATCCTTTCTCGAATTCAAGCATCTCTCCACTTGACGAATAGCGCTCAGCAAGATTCTCACCGTATGCTATCATGCTTCTACGCGCCTCTTCCCATATTTCCAGATCTTCGTCCAGAGGAGGTTTCGCAGGGGGCGGTCGTTCTTCCATCGGAACCGCCACAAAAATGGAATCTGTATCACTGTAGATCACCTCTGAGCCTTCGGCGGTGAGTTGCATGATGATGTCACGCACCTTTCTGCGTGCCCACGCTGTGATTGATGCTCCGAGATCAGGATGAGTGAATCGATAGAAGGAAGAAGCCAAGACTCCATAGAATGAGTTCATGAGAATCTTCACAGATTCCTGTAATCGGTCATGAAAGGCATGTTGGTGGTTGTTCTCATCCTTCTCGGCCAACCGCATCTGTTCCTTGTGGAAATCTCTACTTTCCATCAGGTCGGTCAAAATTTGTGGGATGAGACCAAGCCTCTCTTTCTTGTCAACAAACATCGCTCCAGTAGGTGCTACATGTGATGCTTTATTTCCATCATCGGTCCGCGTTGTTGAGCAGACATTGTGTTCAATCATGATCGATGGATACATCGATTTGAAATCAAGAACAACAATCCAAGTTGACAATCCCATTTTGACGTCGTGGACATACCCTCCCTCAGTCGATTCACTACTTCGTTGTCCCTTTGTTCGTGGCACCACTATTTGTGATCGTTCAGCCAGACGGACGAGCAAACTGTCAATCCATTGGCTTGTTGTTCCATTGACTGCGGTCTCTAAGGGAACTTTAGCAACAGCCCCTAGTGACTCACTTCTTCGTTGTGCGGCAATGGCATCAAGGATGTCAAGCGGGAGCTTGGCATCTTGTAGACAGTATTCAAGCACGACATCAGGGCGCTCCTGCCATTCCTCATCCATTCGAGATGCGTCAACATCCATCTTGCGTTTCTCCATCTGATCTGGAAAGAGCAGTTGTGAGACATGGCTCAATGATTCACGTTCTGGTCGAAGCGCCATGCGTGCTTCCCACCACGCATCCATGATAACGCGGCCTGTACATCTCCACCAACGACTGGATGACCGATTAGGCTTCCCTCGATCGTCGTCGAGGGGGACTCTTCCTAATGCCAGCTTCAGACGTTCTTTCGCAGGCATTGCCTCGATACGTCGCTCAAGTACTGGAAGGTCGAAGTTGTCAATATTGTACCCCGTGATGATGTCCGGGTCGGATTCCCTGACGAAATCGATGAAATCTCCAATGATTTCTTTTTCAGTTCCGGTGAATGTGGCTTCAATATCGCCATCTTTTGTGCGAAGTACAGCAGCAGCACAGAGCACCGTTCCATGCTGAATGGAGGTTTCCAGATCGAAGGAAAGCGTGGTCAATGGTGCAATGAATGGTTCGATGTGACGTAGATCCTCGACATTACTACGGACGATAAGGTCAGATGGGTACCTGCCTGATGCTCCTGCCAAGAGAAGTTCCTCATCTTCCTCCAGAGGTGGTTCTATTCCCATGCGTGCTGCAGCTTCTGGTGTGGCAGCAATGAGTTCTCCTTCAACTCCGATATGCAAACTCAGATCCAAGTCGAGCAGAAGACGTTGTCCAAAGACGATGTCCGAGGAATGTGTCAGCCACCGTCCTTCAAGTGAATCTCGTACCCTTGGAACATGATAGGGCTGCTCGACGTATACTCGCCAGACAGGCTTCATTCCTTGTTCTGTTTGTTTCTCGACCGGACCTTGCACATCAACGACATGTCTGACACCCCGCAAACGTTCAATCTCGGCGGCATTCACAGATTGTGGTGGTCCTGGGCGGCTTACTTCCAACCATGGTCGCATCCCATGCACGAGTACAACGACTGACAACCCCTCTGATGTTCTTCCAAAGACCTCAACGACTGTCGAACTTGCGATTCCGCGATATGAGATCCCGACCACGGCCACCTGCAAGCAGATCCCCATTTCCATCAACACAACGTCGTTGCACAAAGGGGTTGGCACGAGTCTCAGGCGGACGCCCCCACATGCTTGAAAAGAGGAGTGCTCCAAGGGTGATATAGGGGGTCTTGGATGGAACATGATATCGATTGGGACGCGATGACATTTTCGTTGACCCAGACCGATTGGATGTATATGTCCACTTGCGAACTAGGTGGTACTTGGAGTCAAGGTGACATGATTCCATATGGCAAATTTGCGATAGATCCTGCNGCGGGTGTTCTGAATTATGGCCAAGGCATTTTCGAGGGCATGAAAGCCCACCGTACCGTTCAGGACCGTGTCGTCATTTTCCGTGCATCTGAGAATGCTGCCCGATTCCAGTCAGGTGCCCTTCGTCTTGGCATGCCTCCAGTCCCTGAATCGATTTTCCTCCATGCCGTTGAACGGACCGTTTCTTGCAACGGAATTTGGATTCCTCCTTCAGGGAAGGGTGCGCTCTACATTCGACCTCTCCTTTTGGGCACAGGTCCCATCATGGGAGTTGCTCCAGCACCAGAGTATACGTTCCTAGTCTATGTGTCTCCTGTTGGACCCTATTTCAAGGGCGGTTTGAGTTGCATAGACCTAGTCATCTCTGATGAGTACCATCGTGCTGCTCCCGGGGGATCAGGCGGAGTGAAGGCAATCGGTAATTATGCTCCTGGTATGATGCCGTCCAAGGATGCAAAGAAAGCCGGCTTTGCTGAGATTATCTATCTTGACGCTGCCCATCACAATTACATCGAAGAAGTAGGGGCTGCCAATTTCTTTTGTGTCAAAGATCGCAAACTCCACACTCCTGAATTGACGGGCACCATTCTACCAGGAATCACGCGTGATTCAATCATTCAATTGGCACGACATCGCGGTTATGAGGTCACAGAGGAGCGAGTTTCAGTCGAATTTGCTATGCAAGCCGATGAGGCCTTTTGCTGTGGAACTGCAGCGGTCATCTCTCCAATTGGTTCGATAGAGCATGGAGAGCGCAAGAAGGTCTACCTAGAAGGCGGGGTGGGTCCCATCACTAGAGAGTTGTACAATTCCCTAGTGGGGATACAGACCGAGTTGGCGAAAGATCCGTTCGGATGGTTACACGAGGTGGAGCTCGACCCATCTTTGGTTTCCCAGTAGAGATCAGATCATTTCGCGGGCAGCTTCCGTATCATCGACAGTAAAGGCGATGATTGCAGTATCTTCGTCTTTGGCCATGATGTATAGTGAACTGATGTTGATACCTGCATTCCCCATTGTCCTACTGATAGCTGCGAGTGAACCTGGTTTGTGGGGGACGCTGATCTGAAGTACGTCATTTGTATGATATTCATGCCCAAAACCATCCAGCACTTCCATTGTACTCTTCGGGTCTTCCGTAACGATTGCCACAACTGCTCCAGTTGCAGTCAAAGCGCAGGCGGTCATCAGGTTGACTCCCTTCTCAGCAAGGGCTTCGCAGAGTGTAGCCATCTGGCCTGGTTCATCAGGTAGTTTGATGCAGTATTCAGTCAACATCAACGCCCACGATGAATTGCGGACTTTTCACACTATCCGCATTTCGATGATTGTGATACGGCAACTCATGTTGCATTTCTCACTGTGTGGTCTCAACGCCGCCGCTTTCTCTTACCGGATTTATTCCTAGCCTGAGAACTGCGACGCTGATTCTGTCTGAGACGTCGGGATTGTTGCTTCTTCGCACTACGTTCCTGCTCTCGCTCATCCTTGCGCTGATCCACAACTTGTTCTCTCCATGCTTTCCCGACGTGAAGCATCAACCCCTCTTTTTTCATGTCATCTCCTAGTGTGCGCTTCACATCACTTGTGGATACCCATAGCCTTCCTTCCTTGGCCCATGGGCGCTTGGGATGTGAACAATCAGCCTCTCTCTTCACCCTGATTCCAAGAGAACGGGTCGTTCGTGCTAAATCATCGAGATTAGGTGAGGGTACAGCAGCGCTCTTCGGAACTCGTCTCCCTTCAGAGCGCGAACGTCGAATGTCAAAATAAAGCGGCCAGAGCATCATTCTGTCTGGGTTTCCACCCACCATTTCTCGTCACCTATCAGACTCGAACACCGTTGACAACGCCGTCCTGCCCTGGTCGGGAAGTGATTCGCACTTGTCCAACATCTGTATCGACGACCGAACCCTTGGTGAGGATGTTACGCCTGATGTAGTTAGGGTCAGCCGGAGACTCAACCACTGTTCTCAATGCCGCTTGCTGAGTCGACCCATCCTCAGGATTCGAGACGTTGATGTTCCTAGCATTCAGAACTCGAACCCTCTTGTTGTCCCCTCGAGTCCGATAATGCTTGTTTTGGCCTTCCCCTATGTTCGCATCCTGCTTCTCTGAAGCGATTTCATTCCGTCGCTTCTTGCGAGAAGACGCACGTCGACCACCCGAGGGTTTCCGCCGCGAAATCCCATGCCATTGTGCCATCTATCGTGCCTCCGCACGGTGGCGACCGTCACAGCATATTTGAAGGCATCCGCGAACGATGAGCACCGGCATCGCCATGAACTCCCGTGCGAACCGGGGTTCATGACGGCGCCTATCGGGCTCCGGCATCGGCATGCAGTGCGTCGCAAGGCAGTCGGGCCACTACTGGACAGGCTGATTGAGGATTTTCAGCTCGATCCGAATCTTGGTTCCGGGCAGATTGAGCGAGCAGAATGGGGTGATTGGACCGTACTCCTCATCAACCGTATCCCATGGGTTGTTGAGATTATGTCACCGGAAGGCCGCCCCTGTGTATCCCTTACTCTCCGCGGATTGTTAGCTCAATCTCCCTCTGTTCGCTGGGTTGAGGTTGACAGAGGGGCGGTCCCTTTCTTGCTGAATGGGGCTGATTGCATGGTCGCTGGAGTACATGATGCCGATCCGGACATCCTTGCTGGTGATCTGGTCTGGATTCGCGACCAGGAACACAAGAAACCCCTTGCTCTTGGTTGGTCCCTACTGGATGTGCCTGAACTTGTGGATTCAATGAAGGGGAAAGGTGTGCGAACAGTTCATTGGATTGGTGATGAACTATGGTCCTTGGAGGCATGATGGTGTCGTCTCAGCGGTTTGAGAAAATTGCAGTCATAGGTGCTGGCAGTTTCGGCACGGCCATCGCACATCACCTCGTTCAGCGCCCTTCTGAAAAAGTAGGTTCCGTGATTCTCTATGGACGGAATGCTGAAGTCGTTGCATCGATCAACAAGGAACATCGCCACCCCCTCCATTCAAGCGGATTTGAACTCCATGCCGATCTCAAAGCCACAGATGAACTTGGCAAGGCTATTGAGAATACAGACTTGATCGTCTTTGCAATCCCTACCTCGAGCATTGCTGGCGTTGTCAATGCTTTACAGCCACTGATTGATTCAAAAGTGGTCGCGATCAATCTAGCGAAAGGCCTTGATGCATCTTCATTGACTCCTATCTCTGAGGTTTTGCGACCAGTGTTCAAACGAAGACAGGCTGTGCTTTCTGGCCCATCTTTCTCTGATGATGTTTTCAATCAGCAGCCAGTTGGCTTGACACTTGGTTGCCATGATCGCTCTCTTGCACGTCGGCTTGCTGACCTCTTCAATACCCCTACCTTTGACGTCAAAGTGTCAACAGATCTTGTTGGCGTTGAAATTGGTGGAGCTCTGAAGAATGTCTTCGCGCTTATTGCCGGATTGATCGAAGGTGTGGGAGCAGGTGCGTCTGTGAAAGGAGATTTCATCTCCCGTGCTATGGTTGAAATGCGAGATATAGGGCTATTCCTAGGAGGTCGCTGGTCGACATTCTCTGGACGCTCTGGGCTTGGCGACCTCGTTACTACGTGTTCAGATCACAGTCGCAATTATCGATATGGTGTGGCGTGGGCCGATGCCTGGATCAAACATGACGGTGCTGAACCAAAGGAACGTCGTGAAGCCGCCGATGAAGCAGGTAGGCAGGCCAGCGGTTCGAATACAATAGAGTCACTATCAACTCTCGGAGTGGTTCATACGATTGTCGATCGCGCCAAGATGCATACTCCTATTGTGCATGCCGGGTGGTGTGTTCTGGTTGATGCCTCGCTTAACGTTCAACATATCGTACGTGAGATTCGCCGCCTGGATATTCGCCGTCATCGGGAAGGAGCAAGCCCATTACAAATTCTCATGCATTCCCTCTTCCCTCGTCGGGTCTTCCGCCGGCGATATTCATCCAAGAAGCGTCGTCGCTGACGATTGTCATTGATTGACATCACAGAATTGTTTGTGCTCGATAAGCCGCCGTATCAATCTCTCAATGTCAGGTGACCACGTGTCGAGCTGAAGTTGGAACGACCGTCTTCGTTCATCGAGGGGTTCTATCAAATCTCCAAGGAAACGCAGGTCAGATGGCACGATTGGTAGAGGTTGCTTGATCGTTCCTTTGGCGTCAAGTGTCCATGTCAATTCATTCAGTGAGAGTGTGATTCCCTTTGCAAGATGAATCGATGTCTCGGCATCGGATTCACTGATGATGCGTCCAACCCCCAATCTTTCGATTGTCCACGCAGTGCGCTCGGCAGCTTTCTTTGGCACTTCAAGTGTGAGAAATGGAAGTTGCGAACGAGCCTCATTCTGCCGTATCAGGTCTTCCAAACCTCTCTTCAGCTTCTTGCCTATACTTTCACTTCCTTCCTACTAGTCCCCATCTCAGTACTAAGTTGTGGGCTAGATCAGCGTAATCCTTTCCGCCATTACTTGATGGTGCATGTACTTGGATGGGAACCCCCTCTGCGTTTGCCTCAGCCACACTGATGTTACGTCGAATTGGTGGTTCGATCACAAAGCGCCCAAAACTGTCTCTGAGTTCGCGAGCAACCTGTGCATTGAGGCGGGTAGGTGCATGCATCGTCAGAACGACCGCGTCTATTCCTAAGGTAGAATTCAGACGCTTGCGAACTTCTCTCATTGTTTGAGTGAGCATAGCGAGACCTTCTAGAGCGAAGTATTCGGTTTGTACGGGTATGATTACACCGTCAGCAGCTGTCAAGGCAGAAATTGTGGCAGCGCCAAGTGAAGGTGGTGTATCGATTAGAATGATGTCATATTCTTCTCTGATTGTGGCAATCGCCGCAGAAAGTCTCCGTTCCCTTCCCATCTGTCCCGTTAAACGTTGCTCGAGATCGACTAATCTCTGATCAGCAGGGATGAGGTGAAGGCCCTCAAGAACAGTCGACACCCTTGCTTCAGGCGTTTTTTCCGGTTCGAAGAAGATGGTATGTGATCCAAGTTTCAGACTTCCTTTATCAATTCCCAGCCCCGTTGCACAATTTCCTTGTGCATCTGTATCAATAATCAAGACCTTTGCTCCATGTCTAGCAAGGTGCGCTCCTAGATTGATGATTGTGGTTGTCTTAGCGACTCCTCCTTTCTGGTTGGTGATGGCCACAATGCGAGCAGCTCCCTTTGGAGTTGGCCCACCTTCAAAGAGCCCAGCATCGGGTCGCATGGAGGAGTGTTGCCCCAAACTATCCCTCCCTGTTCGTCTGAACCCATCCTACGACACGTCCAGTATCAGCGTCCATGAGTGCTCTGAACTCTCTTTGCTCGTCATCGACCTTTTCATCAATGATGCAGACAATGTTGATTTCGCTGATTCCTCGTTGCGTATCTAAGAGGTCGACTGAGATTTTCAATCCAGCAGCGAGATATCCAAATTGCACGTCTTCGGTAAACCGTGAGGAATTGAGTGGATCACTCAGGAGTGCAGATAATTCTGGATGTGCCTCGTTATCGAGGAGCCGCTGCCGTCCAAGTTGTAAATTGATTGTCTTTCCCATGTCTTCATTACGATCTGCCGGAGCAAGTGCAGCATCAGTTTTTGTTTCCTGTTTTGTGTGAGCGCATGTTGTGATATCACTGAAGACCACGCGCGACCATCCGGCTTCTCGATCTCTTCCACCACTCTTTGGTCTCGCCCAAGATAGATTCCATCCTTCTTTCTCTTCCAATTCGATTGCTCGCCAAATTACTCCACCATCTGCCAATGCCTGCTTCACAAGGCTGTCATTGTCAAGGCAATCAATACTTGCTTCGAGTGTCAGGTTGACTCCCGTACGCATGTCCGCCATGTACCCGTCTCCTTTCTCCCAGTCATAGATTGCCGATGCCACGACTGAGGGAGATGGAGTTTGATAGCCATCATATCTGACTCCGAATGGTATTGTACGTTCACCGGGTGTGTAGTCATCAATCACCATGTCATATCGTAGGCTGACAGTTCCCTCAGGAGCTGCTAGGCCAGTGGCTATATTGAGCAACCCATCATCTTTGCAAGCAGGGTCACTTTGACCATAATCATCGTTGTAATATAGATCAAGTGATTGTTCTGCAGGCCATGGCCAGCCCTCGACGACAGTCAATGTGGTGCGAAGATAACCTAGGCATGTGGCTCCCAAGTCGATACGTTCGGCAACAACTCTCAATCCTTTCATGCCGCCCTTGACTTCCGTGGTGTCCTTCACCTCCCAGTACCATCCGGCATGTGTACCATTCGCATTCCTCACAAGCAGGGCGTTTGGTCCAATGATGTCGGAAACAAGGCTTGGTTCGAGAGGTTCGGTCAATGATGGTAATAGATTGGCAAGGTTGAATGATAATCCAATCTCTCCGAGAATGCTGGAATCCCCATCACCAAAAGTTGTTGATGAGAGCGAAATCTGATTCATTGGAGGTTGGCCCGCGTCAGTACTGAGTTCTTGCAGATTCGCAGATACATCTGAACGCACAGGATCCTCTTCAACGATGTCTCGATGAAGGCTGGCCTCGATATCTGTAGCAGTGAGTATCACTGTACTAGCTGCCCTGGTATTCGTACCACAATTGACTTTGATATCGATGTCTGCTTCAACTCTTAAGTCAACTTCTCTGGCAGCAGTCAAGTGCCATCGTCCGTAACCATCACGTGCCCATGTAGCGCCTGCCACTGCCTCATTCAGAGGACTGGTACCGATTTGTTCGTTATTTGAATCAAGCCATTCTGCGCGTCCATTCTGCGCGTTGAACGTTCCAGTGATGGGTGAGCATATCTCACCATTTTCATCTTCAATGGATTGGAGATTAAGACCCTCGACAATAATATCGATGAGCTCATCTCCATCGATATAGAGTGAACCATTGTTGATATCGTACACGATGGTGTCGCCGAATCGTGGGGGTTGTGGTGAAAAGGGTACGTCTCTCAACAGCCACCATGCAACTCCTCCAATAACGAGCATGCCAACAATCGCCACGACTGCAATTGCCTCTTTTGACCATGCAATTCGCTCAGAGATCATTGCCCTGGTGATTCTTGCTCTTTGTTTGGTTTCAGTAATTTCCTCATCTTCCTCGTCAAGGATAGCAGCGTCGAGAATCACTTCTTCTTCGACCTCTGAAGTATCGAGACCTTCTGCGAGTTCATCGAGTGAGATTTCTTTGTCATACTGGCTGTCACTTTTCTTGGATACTGTAACTCCCTCGTCTTTTTCCTCCACTGAGATTGCGAGAGTAGTTCCATGTGTTCTTTTTTCAGCATTGAGAATTGCAGTAACTAGAATTGCCTTTGTTCCTGCAGTTGAAACTCCTAACTCCTGAGCTTTGTCAATCAATTCCTGCTTCTTCAATTTATGAAGCTGTGATTCAGTCAATGGTTTAGATGATTTCTGAACAGATTCGGTTCCAAAGTGCTCGAATTCCTCCTCACGGGCTTCTAGAAGCCCAGCTCTGATGAGCCTAGATTCAAGAGCAATAGCATCTCCATCAAGCGGAAGATCATTCTCCAGACATACTCTCCTCAGACGTCGTGCCCTCGGCCCGTCAGAATCAGACATCGAATCCGCTCATATGGTCACCGCGATGG
>PAZI01000041.1 GCA_002715545.1 Methanobacteriota archaeon | reverse complement strand
ATCTGTCCTCAATTCACACTCAAAGCAACATTGCTTGCTGAGATGGGCTGTGATGAAGCCGGTGTCATCGATGCCACTGTTGAATCTAGCATAAAAGAAACATCTCCTGGTAAGACCGTTCGTTTTGTCTTCAATGTGAGTAATTATGGTAATGTTGAGGATTTGATGTCCTTCGGTTTCCATACCCGATTCCCTAATGGTACTATGAACCCCGTCTCTACACCCGCTACTTTGGCTACCTTTACAGATGGTGAAGTGTGGGAGATTGAGTGGAATGAGCGCCGTTGGATTACAGTAGATCGCTTTGTTGACGATGAATTGAGTGTAGATGCTGAGAGGGGTGAATATGTCATCAATGAACCATTACAACCCTTCAATTCCATGACCATAGTTGCAGTGGTGACTGTGGCTCCTGATGCGGTTCTTACAGACCGTAGTGTAGGTTTGAAGGTTGAATCAGTCGGTGACGATTTCGATGAGACTGCTTCATGGAGCGGTGAAGACCTTGACTCCAATGAACTTGAGGTTGAGATACGTCTTAGGGCTCCCGATATCGAGGTCATAACTGCAACCGCTGTTGAGCCTGTGAAAGACGTTGGAGACACAATCATCATTCTCGTCCGCTTGAAGAACGATGGGAACACTAGAGCTGATGAAGTGGATGTCATTCTCTGTGTGGATGAATCGCTTGAAGACATTGAAGAGGATGGTTGCGATGAAGATAATATTGCTGACCGCGAACTTGTTCCCGTGATGACGCCTCAGCCAAACCAGGGGGATTTCACCGAGATTCAGATGCTGTACAATGTTGAGGCAGGTGTTCACAATGGATTCATCATTGTAGATCAGGATAATATCATCATCGAAGCCAATGAGAATAACAATATCATGCCTCTGGAAGAGGAATTATCGTCGTCGAACCCATCACTGAACGTTGCAGCTCAGATTGTATCTGATGTTGCGATGCCTGTTTCGGTAGCCCTGCTCCTCGGTATACTCGGGGTCATTGCATTCCTTGTGGGGTCCGGTCGACGAAAGCAAGCGTTGGATAGGGCAGAGGAGCAATCCTCGTTACNCGCAGGAATGGGTGAATGAGGCTGCACTGGTGTANNGGGCTGTTTTCACAGTTCTACGAAGGAATCTCTGATAGCCCCCCCATGTGGCATATTGCTTCGAAATGATGGATTGATACTGGCTGCACCGACAATCTCTGACCTCGCTGGAGCAATGGCATACCCTCTAATTCAGGATTAGCTTTCATGTCAGGAAGTGAAACAGTATTTNCCATGGCTTTCACGTGCTCGATATCTACCATCATCCAACGTGGATTTTCCGGTGTCGCTTTCGAGTCAAAGTATTTTGATGTCGAATCCAGAGCAGTGTGATCAGGATATGCCTCTCGGCATACTCTTGCGATTCCAGCCACGTGAGGTGGTTTGCAGTTGGAATGATAAAACAATACCATATCTCCAATTCTCATTTTGTCTCGCATCAAATTCCTGGCTTGGTAATTTCTAACACCGTCCCAATGGGTTGAGCCTTCAGATTCGAATTGTTCCCATGAGTACGCACTCGGCTCGCTCTTCATCAACCAGTATTGCACCATGGTAGTGGGTTCTCCATAAGGTGAATGAATGTGACGCGTGTCACTAGAATTAATTTTTCATGAGTCGGTGGACCTTTTTGCAATATAGCCTCANGTGAGATGAGAATTAAAGGGCCGATTGAACTGGCCAGTTCATGGCCGTCGAACTCCTTGTCAAACCACTGTCTTCTGATTCAGGTGAAGGGATGACTCAGATCATCCCCCTATTCGCATCATCTCTCTCTAATGGCAGGGCGCCATCGATGGCAATCAATGCATTAANTCGCCAAGGCCGTTCTCTGGCTAGAGATGCTATTGCAGAGGGTGCATTCACTGCTGAATCCTCCACTAATTTTGAGATATGGACTCGTCATGATCAAGCATTGCTGATTGGGCTTGGAGATCATGAATTAGGCGCATCAGCCTGTTTGAAAGCAGGGGCTAAGATATCAGGAGCCCTAGAGAAGCGGCATGGCACGAGCGTGAGTGTTCGGTTCACTAAATATTGGACTTTGGACCAGATAACCTCTTTCATCGAAGGCATGTTGATTCGAAATGATCGATTCGATGAATATCTCAAAAGTGAACACAAACAGAAGGATCTTGATAACAAACCACTTATTGAGCACATTGATGTCTTTGTGCAGCCAAGAAAGGTTACCGAACTTAGCCGTCGCCTTACTGAAGTAAATCATATTGTCGAAGCTCAGCACCTTGCCCGTCACTTGGGTAATCTACCACCAAATGATCTGTATCCCGAATCATTTGCGGATATGGTCTCAAATTGGGCGAAAGGGAAGTCAAAAGTTTCTCTTGAGATTATTGACCATGACAAGGCGATTGAACTTGGTATGGGTGGTATCGATGCAGTTGGACGTGGAAGTCATAGAAAGCCTTGCATGGTGATTATTGATTTGAACCCAAAAGGGAAGAATGCTCCTCCAGTGATTGTTGGCAAAGGCATTACTTTCGATACAGGTGGCATTTCAATCAAACCAAGTTCTGGCATGGAGGATATGAAATTCGACATGCATGGGGCGGCGACTGCATTCTCTACGATTGTAGCACTTGAGGCCATAGGTCACAAAGAACGCATAGTTGCAATTCTATGTCTTGCTGAGAACATGCCTGATGGCCTTGCTCAGCGCCCAGGTGATATCTATACTTCGTATTCTGGCTTGACCATTGAGGTGTTGAATACAGATGCTGAAGGTCGTCTTGTCCTTGCTGATGGATTGTGGAAAGCAGGTGAATTCGATCCCAGCTACATCATCGATCTTGCTACACTTACAGGTTCTATTGTGGTGGCTCTGGGACACGAAGCAACTGGGATGTGGACCAATGATGATGGCCTCGGTCAAGCCTTGAGAGAAGCCGGTGAAGTTACTGGGGAGCCTATTTGGCCGATGCCACTTTTCCCAGCTTTTGAGGAACAGATTCGTTCGTCAAAGGTTGCAGATGTGAAAAATTTAGGTGAGCGTTGGGGTGGTTCAAACTCCGCCGCGGCCTTCCTCAAACAGTTTGTTCCAGAACGTGATGATGTCCAGATTCCGTGGGCCCATCTCGATATAGCTGGAACGGCTTGGGATGTGAAGACGCCGTTAGTGGCCCATGGTGCGACGGGTGTTCACGTCAGAACATTGGTACATCACGTACGCACAGCGTGAAATGTTATTGTTCAGGACGCTTCATCTTTTTCTTCTTCGCCCACTATTTCAAAATCAGCATCGACGACATCGTCTTCACTTGATGGTGTTGAGTCAGTCCCCTCCGCTTGGGCCTGCTCATAGAGCGCCTCCGAGAATTCGTACATCATCGATTCTAACTCACTAATCTTTGACTGAATAGCAGCTTCATCAAGATCATTCATGTCTATTGGTGCACCGTCTTTATTGATCAGCCCATCTAATTGGTCTAGTTCACTTTCAAGTCGTTCTTTCAATGTGCTATCGACCTTCTCCTGATTATCTGAGAGAGTTTTTCGGGTTTGATAGACAATTGCATCGGCTTGATTGCGCAATTCCACTTTCGCCTTGCGCTTTTGGTCTTCTTCAGCGTACATTTCAGCATCTTGTACCTTCTGTTGAATTTCTTCTTCAGATAAGGAAGTCTGTGCTTCAATTTTAATCGATTGTTCCTTGCCGGTACCTAGGTCCTTTGCCGCCACAGATGTGATTCCATTCGCATCGATGTCGAAAGAAACTTCGATTTGAGGGACGCCTCGTGGAGCTGGCGGAATACCAACCAATTGGAATTTACCGAGAGTGATGTTGTCTCCAGCAAATTCTCTTTCTCCTTGTAGAACATGTATCTCCACGGCAGGTTGGCCATCTGCAGCTGTTGAGAACACCTCGGTCTTACGCGTGGGGATTGTAGTATTGCGTTCAATTAGTGTTGTCATTACTCCACCGAGTGTCTCAATACCAAGTGAGAGTGGGGTGACGTCAAGCAACAGGACATCCTTCACTCCTTCCTCACCAGATAAAATCCCGGCTTGAAGCGCGGCTCCAATGGCAACTGCTTCGTCAGGATTGATTCCTTGGAAGGGTTTGATTCCAAGGCGCTTTTCTATACTTTCAACGATGATAGGCATCCTAGTAGATCCTCCAACGAGAATAACTTTGTCAATCTCGCTCTTTTTCACTCCTGCATCTTTCATAGCATTATCAACAGGTTTCATAGTTCTCTCGACAAGATCGTTAACGAGGTGTTCGTAAGTGGATCTTGTGATGTTCATATCTAGATGTTCAGGTTGTCCATCACGCATTGTGATGAAAGGCAGGTTGACTTGCGCGCTTGGTGATGAACTCAACTCTATCTTCGCCTTCTCAGCACCTTCTTTGAGTCTGCTCATGGCTTGAGAGTCCTTAGCGAGGTCTATTCCCGTTGAGGATTTGAATTCAGTAAGGATGTGTTGTACGACTGCCTCATCAAAATCATCGCCTCCAAGTCGGTTATCGCCATTTGTCGATTTCACTTCAATCTGTGGCTGTCCATCAACTTGGTAAATTTCAAGCAGTGATACATCGAAAGTACCTCCTCCTAGATCAAAAACAAGAATTGTCTGATCCTCTTCTTTATCCACTCCATATGCCAAAGCTGCGGCCGTTGGCTCATTGATGATGCGGAGCACTTCAAGTCCAGCTATCCGTCCAGCATCTCGTGTAGCTTTGCGCTGAGCATCTGTGAAATATGCTGGACAGGTGATAACTGCCTGTTCGATAGTTTTCCCTATACGCGCTTCTGCATCTGCCTTGATTTTCTGCAGGATGAAGGCGGATATTTCTTGAGGTGAGAACTCATTGTCATCGATTTCCTTCGTCCAATTCGAACCCATTTCCCGCTTGACGCTGGCAATGGAACGATCGGGATTTGTAATGATTTGCCGCTTTGCCGTTATACCTACAAGTCGTTCCCCGTCATCAGTGAAGGCAACTACGCTTGGTGTGACTCTCGCTCCCTCACTATTTGTCAGAATTTTCGGTTCTCCATCAACGATGGCACTGAAACAACTGTTCGTAGTGCCCAAATCTATTCCAATTGCGGTCATCAAATTCCTCCTTATTGAATGGGTATCCCATCATCTTCATCTGTTCGTGAGAACACAACCTCGAGGACAGTTCCATTCAAACTCCAATCGAGGATTTTCTCCATTCTGTATGGAAGCGTCATCAAGCGACTTGGTCGGACGTCAGTGTCTCGCATGAGTTGAATGGTTGTTCCATCAACGGCTAAGGAAACACTGAGTGACTCATCTTCTGCTAACAAGGAAGCACAGTCAATATCTACTGTTGCTGTACCCCCATCGAGATAGACATTCGCCTCAGGTATTGGTAATGGCTCATTACCATGGGTGGATTGGGGTATGTTGATCTCAGTTAATCCACCCAGGGCAGATCCAAGCAGATTAGATAGGTCGAATGAACCAGTTCCAAGGTTGTTTAGGATGTTGAGAAGGTCAGGATTCAGGCCCTTCACGTCTATTTGCATATTCTTGATCTGTTCTGGATCAATTCCGAGGTCCCCTATTTGATTCATGAGTTGATCGACCATGCCGTACAATTGTGTGCGGTCTAGGCTGATGCCCAATTGGTTCATGATGTTCAGAAGAAATTCAATCAATTGGTCTGNTCCCTCATCGCTCAATGACTCAACTCCACAACCGCTGGTTGTATAGTCCAACAACTGGGGGTTTATCAATCTGATTGAGAAAGGCAGGTTCAAATCCATCACAACGGACCGCTCGCTGTGACTGATTCGGGTATGGATGTGCTGGATGGCTCAACATCACGATCCATGGGAGGTCCTGCGGCTAGAGCTAATCACGCAGCTGTACTCGCAGTAGCTGAAGCCGTTCGAACTGCCCTTGGGCCACAAGGCCTTGACAAAATGCTTCTTTCTGAAGGTGAACCTCCCCTCATCACCAATGACGGCGCTCATATTCTGGGTACGGCAACAATCGGCCACCCAATTGCTCGTCTTGTTGTGGACGCAATCCATGGGCTTGTTGACAGTCGTGGCGATGGCACTATCCGAACCGCCCTGATAGCAGCAGGCCTTTCTTCAGCCATGTTGCACCAAATTCATCTCGGTATGCCCAGAGCGCGTCTTCAGAAGGCGATTGCTTCCCTGAAGCATGACCTTCATGAGATGCTTGAAATTGATTCAACATCGCATGGTTCTGGAGGGCGCCGAGCTGTTCTTCGTACCTCGGTGGGCTCAAACCATGAACTTCTTGTAGCGTCGGGCTTAGATGTAGACTCTATCCTTGATACACTGTCAGATTCAAAAGACCGTGACTCCAATAGACGCTCTTGGCAGATTCATCCACTCTCTCCACTTGCTTTATTGAAACCAGGTCTGCATTGTTGTACCCTCTTGACCAAGCGGCCAGTTGTTGAATTGGATTCCTACAGTGGTGGTGCCATCGCAATCATTGATGGCGGGATTGAGCAGGATGAATCGACGTTGGATGCAACGGTGACCCTTGAATCGCCTGAAGCGGCGAGAGGTCTTAGGGATGCCCGATTAAATCGCGTACGATCTTCCTTGTCTCGTCTTATTGAGATGGGTGTCAACTACATCTTTGTTCGAGATGCATTTGAATNGGAATTATCTGGTGAACTGTTGAGACATGGTGTTGTAGGTGTTCGTCGCGTCGAGCGTAGTCAATTAGAACACCTTGCCCGAATCACAGGAGCCACACTTTGCGGTAGTATTGATCATTGCACACCCGAACATCTGGGACAAGTGACCAAGGTACTGGATTTTGAGGATGCAGGTGTGCATCATTTTGCAGTGTACGGTCCTGAAAGGGCAGATCATGGTACAATCATCTTTCACCAGCGAACAGCCCCATGTGGTGCTCAGATTGAACGAATCATGAATCGTCTGTTAGCTCTTACAGAGGTTCTACAGTTGGNTGATAGAGTGGTATGTGGGGCAGGAGGCACTGAAGCGTGGCTTGCCAAGATGATGCGGCAGAGGGCTATTTCTTCGAATCCAGAAACTAACATTGCAGCGAAATGTCTGGCACATGCATTTGATGAGATTCCTTTCGCGTTGCATCATAATTCAGGAGGTTCAATCAATACCTTCGAACCAACCGCATCGGATCCATCGTTGAAAGTTGANATTTCTGAAGCCTGTGAATCTGTCGTAGTCCTTCGTTCTCTTTTTGATACTGCAATAGATATCGCAGTGAATATCTCTCGAATTGATGATGTCATTTGGTCAAATCGAGGTGCAGAAGTTCCAGAAGGTGTTGGTCCTAACTCACATGTTGAAGAAACGTAGCCATAATCATTTTATGACCGAGTTTCTTTTATTTGCAAGCGTTCAATAGCACGATTGGGGATGGGACCTCATGAGCGTTAGCAAGTTGGCAACAGACGGAAATGGCACCAGGCCGACTCTTTCAGACCTACGTCGTAAGGTAGCGGGACATCACTCCTCAAAAGGAGAGGCAGATGAGAAAGAGCGTCGCAAGGAGACATTGGAGCGTATCCGTCGCGAACGCCGCCTCAGAATGAAAGCGATGTCGGAGCAGGTCGCTGACCGGACACGTGGACTTCGTGTTGAAAATGAGGAACAGGTAGAGACCGCCGAGCGTGATTTAGAGAGTCGTCTTAGATTTGAGATGGAGCAGGACCTGGAACGTCTGGAGATCGAACTTATCGGAAAGGAGGAAGAACGTCTTCGCCAAGAGTCTAAACTTCGATTGGAACGAGCCGAGGAGGATATTCGAGATCGTCTCGAACTGGAATATGAACGTCGTTTGCAAGAGCGTAAAGAAGAGATACGCCAACGTCTAAGTGATCAGATTGAAGAAGAGCATAGAAAGCGTCTTGCCTTTGCCGAAGAGCGTTCCGAGATTGAGGCCTCACGACAATTGGCAGAGGCCGTAGAAGAACTTGAATCGTCCATACGCTCAGACCTTGATACTCAATTTGAACGTCAACGTGATGAGCAGATTGAGCGAATACAGTCAGAGTATGATCATCGTTTATCAGAACGAGAATCCCAACTTAGAGATGGTATTCGTCGTCGCTTAGAACAACAACTTCGCAACAGGTTGCGCCAGCGNGAATCTCAGCTTCGTGCTGAGTATGAGAGGAAGGAGGTGCAATTAGAGCAGCAAGTGGCCCGCGAGATTCAGTCCGAACTTGAGCAAGCGCTTAGATCTGAGGCCAAGCGTGTTGAGGATCAACTCAAAGAGGACCTCGCTCTCGCAATTTCTCGTCGTCGTGAAGAGCTTAAGCGGACTATACGGGCTCGTTTAGAAGCAGAACATGCGCAGAGAATCTCTGATAGGAAACAACGTCTCAAGGAGAAATTCGACTATGCCTTCGCCTCAGAGATTGAAACAATTGAACAAGTCCTCACAGAAGAAACTCAACGCGAACTCGATCACCGTATTGATGAAGAATTTGAGAGATATCGGTCAGCGAGAGAATCTGAGATTGAAAATCGTTTGACATCATTCCGATATGCTAGAGAACGAGACCTTCGTCAGCGTTTGAATGATGAATTCGAGCGACGCCGTGAAGCGATGAGAGAGCAGCTTGACAACGAATTTGAACTTCGTGAACAGGCAGTACAACGCGAGATACTTGCAGAGATTGATGCAATTATCCGTAACGAACGCCAGGGTAGAGAGACGGACCTTGATCTGCTGAGAGAAGAGACTACTTTGGAGAAGGAAGTCGATATGCAACACCGATTGAATGAATTCCGCATCAAGAAGGAACGTGAATTCACAGAACAGCTTGAACGACAACTCAAGAAGCGTGAGGATTTGATGAAGAACCGAGCTCTTATTGATGTACGCAAGCGTGAGGCTCAGATACGTGCTGAAATTGAAGCACAACTTGGTATTCGACGTGCTGAGGTCCGCGAACGTATTCGCACTCTCAATGAGCGAATCACCGAATACAAAGCAAAAGCAGAGGAACAGCTTCGTGAGCGAATCTCTGACGAACTGCGCAAGGAAAAGGCCGAGCTAGATGCTGCAACAACGGCACTTGATGATGCTAAGAAAGCTGCTGAGGCTCCGCCACCTACTACTGAGATGGATTCTGCAGGTCCATTGAGTGGTGGGCTGGCTCCAGCATTAGGGCTTGGTAGCCAGACAGCACCAATAGGTGGTCCTTTGAGTTCGGGTCCAGCACCTCCTCGTATGTTAGGTGGTGCATCAAGGCCTCCTCCGGTCATTCCACGCCCACTTGCGGTGCCTGGCTCCACTCCACTTCCTGGACCTGTGCAGGAAACAGTTGAAGGAAGTGCAGCAGCACCCCAACTTCCGTTTGGACAACCATTCTCGCCAGAGATTGATTCAATCATGGTTGACGACTCTGAACGTGTCGCTCCAGTCATGAAGGGTTCACCACCANCTCGNCCNTCNGGGTCNCCTCCTCGGCCNCCNNGCAGGTCCATCAGATGGTGAGGANGATTCCGAATTNTCGACAGTGATGATTGTTCGAGAACANCCNGNAANTGNAGANGNNCTGGAACCATCNNCTGANACTTCAGANATACGTNCNAAAGTGACCATGGTNCCTNTTGCTGANAAGAAGGCATCAATCACNCCNATCNTCAAGATGATTCCTGANGATCANGCNGTGGTNAGCACGCCATTGAATCCGAAGGTNAAGATGATTCCNANNGAAGAGGAATGAACTANTCCTCNAGCCANATTGGAAGNGCCTCATCNCGCAACATCTTCAACCAGNNTGGTGTGAACCACTTTCCTTNCTNATCGCTGCATACTTCTTTGAGNNACATCAGAACCTTGTTCCACGCCTCACGTGTTGAACGAATCTCAACACGATCCATNCAGGCGAGTTCGACGGCAATNCCCTCGTANGAATCAGGNTCAAACANTGCAAGCAGAATNGCANNNTCATCGAACNTNAGNANNGGNCGNGCGANGTTCACGTGTGCTCCCGCCGCTGTTTCNAAGCNNGAACNAGCTCCTCTGCATCNACNTTNCNNAGNGCTTCTATCCNNTCNCGNAAATCATCTCTTACACCATGTAATCGCTGTAATGAATGNNTNCGTGTGAGNTGNTTGAGCAACTCATCAATTGAACCNAATCCTTCCATCGCTTTCATCGTGTTGAGCAGTCGTCTCGTCTCGTAACTGACGCTGACTGAAGTCATCCGAGGCGCTGCCACATTCACCACTAAACCAATTCATCACGTTGTCTTTTCTCAAGTCGAGCTAGGAATTCCTTTGTGAATTCAATGTATTGTGTTGCTCCTTTCTGATACACTTTCCTAGCGTTACGGTGCAAGAGGACTGTTGGTGCACCCTCTTGAGGTGCAGAGGCAATTGAGGCCGCTCGAGAAATGAATGTATCAAATACCGTATCTTTGAGCATCTTTCTCACTTCTTCTTGTATGGTTTCAGCGAGTTTGGTACGATCGACCATTGTCATGAGCACCCCGAAAAGCCTCAACCTTGGGTTTATCTGCTTCTGAATCTGCTTGACAGTGACGATGAGTTGAGATAATCCTTCCAATGCGTACCACTCTGCTTGAACAGGTATAATCAGATGGTTTGCAGCTGCCAATGCATTGATTGTCAATAGGCCAACACTTGGACTTGTATCAATGACGATGTGGTCGTATTGAGCAGCAACTCTTGCAACAATTTCCCGTAGCCGCTTTTCCCGACCCATCTTGTTGGCGAGTTCTATGTTCGTTCCAGATAATTCCAGATCGGAGGGCAGGATGTGGAGGTTCTTGGCAGTCATGTAACGGGGGGGGCTTCTTGAGTTGCCGTTCACCTTTTTCCAGGCCGAGGTCATCGATCGTTCGATCATTTCAGAATTCAGTATCGCTTTATCGATATCATCGAGCAATAGGCCCTCATCATCCATTAGAAGGTCACTGACTGTGAGGTCGAGTTCACTCTTGTCTATGCCAAAAGTCGAGGCAACATTTCCTTGCGGATCGAGGTCGATAAGAAGGACTTTTGATGGCTCGAACTTCCCTGGATAACCGCTTGCCAAGCATGATGCTAGATTAACTGCAGTGGTCGTTTTAGCGCAACCACCTTTCATATTGCTGATTGCAATCACTGACTTCGCAGCACTGTAATCCTTGACCACGTAACCCCACCTCTCATCCCCTCATATCAACACTTCACCCTCTCGCTTGAGACGGCGTCTGTTCAAACAGAGTTGCAACCTAGCCACTATGTTTGAACGGGCCCCACGGCCTCTCTGTTACAACGGTTATCTCAACCCTGCTGAATCACAGGGACTGGAACTTCTGAGAGAATCTTTCGCATGATATGATGGCCTGTGATTCCTCGGATTTTTGCTTCAGGCTTCATGACGATCCTGTGACTCACAACGTGAAGGGCAAGTCCCTTGATGTCGTCGGGGATCACATAATCGCGTCCTTCTATGGCAGCCGAAGCGCGCCCAATCTTGAACAGAGCCTGACTCGCTCTTGGGCTTGCTCCATTAACCACTCGATGGTCCTCACGGGANCTTGCAACAACCTCGATGATGTATGAGAGTATGGCGGGGTCGACGTGTACGGTCTCAAGTGCCTTTTGCATGGCGACGACCTTCTTTGGGGATGTGATCTGAACCACGTCGTGACTATCCTTACCCCTCAACTTCCTTCTAGCGAGGATGGCCTTCTCTTCTGATCTATCTGGGTAACCCATGCTCATCTTGATCAGGAATCTATCCATCTGTGCTTCTGGCAAGGGATATGTTCCCTCTTGCTCGACTGGGTTCTGTGTCGCTAGAACCACGAACGGCGCCGGCAATTTGTGTGTGATTCCTTCGATAGTGACTTGCTTTTCTTCCATTGCTTCGAGTAGCGCGGCCTGAGACTTGGGCGGTGCCCTATTGATTTCATCAGCCAGGCAGATGTTACAGAACAAAGGTCCTGGTCTGAGTTTGAATTCCCCGGCTTTTTGATCGAACATGTAAGTTCCCATGATGTCTGAGGGCAGTAGGTCAGGGGTGAATTGAACGCGCTTGAATTTACACCCAAGTGCCCGCGCAAAAGTGTTGGAAACCATCGTTTTACNCAGCCCAGGGAAATCTTCTAACAGAATATTTCCATTTGAGAGAATAGCGACTGTGATACGTCTAAGGTTCTCAGCTTTTCCAATGATAACTTTGGAGACTTCCTTCTGGAGACCCTGGGTGATGGCGCTAACGGTGGCAATCAAATCCTTGCTTCCACCGCCCCCCGAACCGCTTGACGTGCTTGCGTACTCTGCAGACATACATCTCCCTCATGAATTCATGATAATTGAACGTTGTCGCTTCTTGCCGAAGTGTCATCGGGCCCAGAAATGCTTCTTTGAGCGCTTTAGCCGAAGTAATTCCTCAAGGCTATCTTCTCCGACATTGTTTCCTGTCTGGATCAGAAGTCTTGCCTGCTCTTCTGTTAAATCCCCAAGTAGTGTGTCTTCCTCATCGAAATTTCGTCCAACCACTCCTGCATCGATAGCAATGGCTACTTCGTCACCTTGGTGGGCCTGAGTCTTATCTTCTTCGCCAGAACGGATTGAACGTAGGGCACCCACCCTTCTACCATCTCTGTGGACGAGTGTCTGGCCGATTGAGATCATGCCGTCGAGAACCCTCACGCCCACTACGGCTGGCTGACTGCGGCGGAAAACGTGATTTGGTAGAATAAGCAGGCGCGCGGGTCTCATCGTCAGAGAGGGTTGTGCTGCTTCGATGGCTTCACTTACTTTTTCCCTCCAATTCTCAATAGCGTCTATCAGGTGATAAATGACATCTGCTTCGATAATCTCAATATCNTCAATCTCGGCCTCTTTCCTCGCTTCATCTAGTGCAGTGGTGCTGAAGCAGGCTATGCACCTGTCAAGGGGATTTTCCATTGCAGCAACCTTTCGGACATCCTTGCGGACGATTGGCCCGATTCCAGCGGCAGCGATGTTGATATCTGCCGAAGTAAGTTCCATTGACAGTGCCTCAAGCCCACCTATCGAATCAGATTTAATCATCATTCCTTCATGCCTAGTTTCGATATCTATCGAACCACTCATTCCCACCTCTTCGATGATTTCTTTCTCATCACTTTCTCCAATAGTGATGATTGTACCTCCAGGAATGATATCTCCCTCTACATGGCATGAGATTCGAATTCCTCCAGCAGCCTGAACGCAATCGATATCATCCCATCGATCACCAGCATCTCTCATTTCGCTCATTCCTCTTGGTCTGAGCATGGCCCTTACAGTAGAAGTTCTTACACCGTTTGTCGTTGGAATGGCAATTAAATCTCCCTTGTTGAACGCACCATCGAAAACAATCGCATCGATCACTCGCCCTAATCCTCGGACATCCTTTCCTTCGAGAATCGTAGCACGGCCCTTCTCTTCTGTTTCTAATCGTCCCGAGAGGAAAGTATTCGATAGACCGACCACTATGGCCAGGAGGTCGGCTATCCCTTCTCCTGTCTGGGCTGAACACGGGACTATGGAGACTGTACTTCTGACTTCACGATTCGTTGTGTATAGTTCTGCATTGAGACCTATACTGGCGATTTCTCCAATGAATTTCATCATTTGTTCATGGAGGAGGGTGTTGACAAGTTCGTTCTGATGTGTGATACCNTCTGCGAATGAACGATTCACTTCAGATTCCCAGCCATGAATCCGATCGACCNTGTTCAACGCCACGACAAAGGGTGTTTTTTCTTCCATCAGCGTGCGGATGGAATCCTCAGTTTGAGGCCGCATACCTTCCATGATGTCTACAACAACCACCGCGATATCTGCAAGTGCACCGCCCCTCCTTCTGAGGGTATGGAATGAGTGATGCCCAGGGGTATCGATGAAGAGTAATCCACTGGTCTTGAAACGTTCACCCACAAGGTCGCCGCAGATCGTATCGAGGATGGATGCTGGAACTTCAGTGGCTCCGATATGTTGGGTGATGCCTCCTGATTCCCTGGCAGCAACAGATGCTTGTCTCATTGTTCGCTCGCCGAGAGATCGGATATGATCGAGCAAAGAGGTCTTGCCGTGGTCGACGTGGCCTAACACCGCGACGATGGGCTGTCGCTGGGCCATGCTTTCACACTCATTCGTAGATGTGGTCAGC
>PAZI01000040.1 GCA_002715545.1 Methanobacteriota archaeon | reverse complement strand
ATGAATATGTGCAGATGCAAAACGACCACTGTGATGACTGAGTAAGCCCGCAAACCATCTAATCCAGAGATACGTCCATCGTGAAGTGGCTGCTGCGGCAAAGATTCCACATAACACCTCTTGAGATGAGGGATAAATACTTCATGGAATCCATCAGACAGTTGTAAGAATCCTTAACGAACGAACTCCAAGACCATGTGCAGGTGGATAGATACATCAACGCTCAACCAATCGAGATAGCATGGAGGACATCACTGCGAACAGGTTCCTTGTGACAGGTGGCACGGGGTCGATAGGATCACAGGTTGTACGCTCACTTCTGGACCGAGGTGCTGTTCACGTCACGATTTTCTCAAGAGATGATTCCAAGCATTTCTATCTTCAACAAGAACTCGGCCCACGCTCGAATGTACGGTACATCATTGGGGACGTTAGAGACCGTGAATCTCTGTCTCGCGCTTTTGAAGGGGGTATCGACATCGTTGTCCATGCGGCGGCTCTCAAGCATGTGCTGATCAGTGAGCAGAATCCCACTGAAGCTGTGAAGACCAATATCATTGGTACTCAAAATGTGGTGGATTTAGCCAAGCAATTTGGAGTGAAGATGATGGTTACCATTAGCACGGATAAAGCAGTGAATCCATCTTCGACGATGGGTGCCTCGAAATACATCGCTGAGAAACTGACGTTGGATGGTAATTCGACCGGTGAGACCATTTTCACCTGTGTGAGATTCGGCAACGTTCTCGGTAGCCGAGGTTCAGTGATACCTTCGATGATCCTTTCAGCGATGACGAAGAACATGATATGGATATCAGATGAGCGGGTCACTAGGTTCGCCATGCCTATTCCCGAAGCAGCAGAATTGATTCTTGATTCATTGCGCCTCACCCGTGGCGGGGAAACGTTCGTTCTCAGCATGAAAGCATTCCAACTCGGAGAACTTGCAGCTGTTGTTCGGAATGAATTGGGTGATGATGATACAATTGGGCTTGAGGTTCGAGGTGTGATTCGAGCGGAGAAATTGCACGAGGACCTATTGACCTCGGACGAGGCACAGCGTGCCTTCATTCTTGGCCAACATATCATCCTCGCTCCCGGGAGTGATGATCAGTGGGAGCCTCCGGCCGGGGCAGAAGCATTTGGTGACCGCCGATTGAGATCGGATGAAGCCCCACGATTCGCTGATAGTGAGCTTCGTTCATTTATCAGAGAGGCGGTGACGACGATGACTTCCTCAGTCACGAACACATGATTCTCAATCATCGATGTTGCAGGAGCGTTCAGGTATGAGCAGGAACATACAATTTTCTCCTCCTGACATCACACAGGCTGAGATAGATGAGGTCGTCGATACATTACGCTCTGGTTGGATTACTACCGGGCCTAAGACGAAACAATTTGAGAGAGAGATCACAACATATTGTGGCTCGAGTAGGACAGCATGTCTGAATTCAGCGACTGCAGGAATGGAGCTCATTCTCAGAATGTTCGACATAGGCCCTGGTGACGAAGTAATCACCTCTGCTTACACGTACACTTCGACAGCGAGTGTCATCGTTCATTGTGGAGCAACTCCGATTCTCGTTGACATCAAGCCCGACGACTTCAACATTCATCCAGCTCGAATCGAGGACGCCATCACTGAGCGAACAAAGGCAATCATACCCGTCGATATAGCGGGGATGCCTGCAGATTATGATGAGATTCTAGACATTGTTGACCGCCATCGTCATTTATTCTCACCAGTTTCTGGAACACTTCAAGAGTCGTTCGGACGCATCGTCGTCATTGCCGATGGTGCCCATTCACTCGGTGCTAGATACCATGACCGGATGAGTGGTGATGTGGCAGATTTNACGGTATTTTCCTTCCATGCGGTGAAGAATCTNACCACTGCAGAAGGTGGTGCGGTGACTTGGAGGCAAACTCCTGTCATAGATGATGATGAAATCTATCGCAGACTCATGCTTCTCTCTTTGCNTGGACAGACAAAGGATGCACTTGCAAAAACGCAGTCCGGTTCTTGGGAGTATGATATCGCCATTCCCGGTTGGAAGCACAATATGGCTGATCTGAATGCAGCGATAGGTCTGGCCCAACTGCGCCGCTATGATGATGAGATTCTATCTGGAAGGAAAGAAATTGCGAGACGATATCATGCAGCTCTTGTTGAGAATNATCGATTCAATGTCCCTCTCCTCAGGACGCAGGACAAAGAGACGTCCTATCACCTCTATCTCTTACGAATTGAAGGATATGGTGTGAAGGAGCGAGATAATCTGATTAGAGTTCTTGCTGAACGCGGAATACCAACTAATGTTCACTACAAACCATTGCCTATGTTCACCGCATATGCTGGCCTAGGGTACCTTCCAGAGGATCACCCTGTCGCTATGTCTGCCTTTGCTTCAGAGATTACACTTCCACTACACAACCTTCTGAATGATGATGATGTAGAATATATCACAACCTCACTTATCGATGAAGTGTGCGGCTAATGAGTCTGAATCAGTTCTCTGCAATAATTTGCTCATAGATCTCGATATGACGATTTTTACAGTGTTCCGGCATGAAATGGTCGGGTAGACTCCATGCCGAGCCATCTAGGGCGAGTGATGCTTTGATGACATCGGCCACTGCTTCAGCAGTTGGTGCCTCTGCTATCGCTTCCTCTGGCAACCATTCCGCCAGATCACCGATGTCCACTGCACAGACTCTGGTCCCGACCGCTACGGCTTCTCGTGCCACGATTGGGGCTCCTTCGCGAGTCGATGTATAGACTACAAGGTCCGCCCTCCTCAATCTGTCCAGGGTATCTGCATGGTTGAGGCCTCCAAGTGTGGATACGTCAATATTGAATCCGTGAATTGTTCGGAGCATTTTGATTGCTTCAGAGAAGAGCTTGAAATTCTTCTCGGGTCGCTCAGGTCCCGCTGGGAACANTACATTGAACGCCCNTTCAGATGTATNNCCTTCATTCANNAGTGAACCNGCTGCCACCTTGATACTCTCCTCAACGATGACTGGATAAGGTAGAACGTGCATCTCTCCAGTGAATTCAAGACTTGTTGCAACGGATTTCTGACTCTCTCGCATCAATAATAGCATACGGAGAGAGGAGAGAAGTTCACGAAAAACCTCTCTATTGNTGTTCACACCTTCATCGAAATCCCATCCGGGAACTGTAGCAATTACAGGTGAGCCAACGATTCTACCGTATTCGATAGCCAAGTGACACGAAGGCAGAATTGTATGGCTGTGTATAATGTCGGGTAGCCATTCGTTCCAGCGAATCCTCACCTTTCTGGCAGCTTTCCGTAATTGTCTAGCCACCCAACGTGGACTTCGTCCACCGGGCATGCTCTTGAACACGGGAGCTTCGACGACGACACCTTCTATTTCCATTCTTTTTGGAACCCCCCGTAACCCACGGAATGATGGGTTCCTTTTCTCCCAACCTAATGGGACCCATGGGCGCGGTGCAATGACTCTCACATCGTGACCTGCTTCTTTCAATAAGTGAACATGGTCTCGAACGAATGTACCTCTCCAAGGTGTCTGAGGGAAGGGGTATAGTGTCGATGTGATGAGTACCTTCATGCTTCATGACGCCCCATGGCTGCATGCAATTCTGCGAGATTGTCAGCCAATGGCCGCTCATTGTAGAGTGCTGATCCGACTACTGCACAGTCAACACCGATGTCTTGTACCGCAGCAATCGTACCCACATTGATCCCTCCATCGATCTGTATTGTGATCGGTTGTCCACCGGCTTCAACATGTTCATCGATCATTCTCCTGAGCCGTTGCACTCGTTCGATGGATGATTGCATGAAGCTCTGGCCTCCGAACCCTGGATTCACACTCATGACAAGAATGAGGTCCACTTCATTGAGGACTGGTTCGATGACTTCGAGAGGAGTATCCGGCTTCAGGGAGATGCCGACATTCGCTCCCGCTTCACGGATTTCGCGTAGACATTGTTGGAGGTTGTCCACCGCTTCTACATGAACGGTGATGTTGTCAGCCCCGGCATCGATGTATTCAGAGTGCATCTCCTCTGCATTCGAGATCATGAGATGTGCATCAAAGTGGGCGTCAGGTCCGAGAGCTTGTCGAAGCGATTTGATTACGGGGGGACCAATTGTCAGGTTAGGGACGAAGTGGCCGTCCATCACGTCGAGGTGAAGCCAATTTAGGCCGTTCTCCAAGGCTCGTCCGGCATCTTCGGCCAACCGTGAAAGATCGGCTGTGAGAATGGATGGTGCAATCTCCATGTCCATCTCTTGCAGACATAGTCCATCAGACTTACTCATTAGCTTCCTCAATCGATCGTTGTAGTAGTTCGGCGTTCTTTGTACGGGTTTGAGGTCCAGCGAGAAGGAGTCTATCACGAATCGCTTCGTGCATCCAGAACCCATCATCAGTTTCGTACAACAGGCCATAGAGTAACAATCGTTCAGGGGGCGGTCCTTCCCATGACGCAGCTCGTTGGAGGATATCCCATTCCACAGGCCTGTCACTTTCTGCCAAGACTGCGAGTAACATTCTCTCATCAGTGGGAAGCACTTCGAGCACCTCGACATCGAGAAAAGATCGCCAATCAGGGTGTGTGGGACTTCCATACAATTCCAGCAATTCGAGAGCGAGAGGGTGCCCAGCTGTGCGTTCGTGAAGGTCAGAGGCGTTCAATGTCAATTCCTCATCAAAATTCGTCATCCAATCTTCGATCTCATCTGGCGTCAACCCATCCAGTGCGATTTCAGTCACTTTGTCTCTTATGTGGACATCTCGCCGATCATAGAATGTCGGTCGAGTTCTGCTGATCAGGATGAGACGCAAAGGTGTCTTCTCAGCAATCTGTAGCAACGCCCCGAGCATTGCCATACCATTGTCATCGAGATGGTGTATGTCATCGAAGACGAATAACCAGATCAATGGTCTTGGCAACCCCTCCTCGCCCGCCTTTTCTCTCATCTTCGGACGATGACGGTCTGCCTGTGTGGAGGAATCAACTAGAAATGCCGAAAGGCGGCGACGAAATGCATCGATGTCGAAATCTTGTCCCGGCCGTTGAGGAAGACTTGTGATCAAGTGGTACGGATCTTTCTCTACGCTGACGTTCAGTCTATGAAGCAGAGATGTAGCAAGGCCGACGGGCGTATCCCANGGTTGGGTCGGATACCAACAGAGNCTGTATTCCACTTCGTGTGGCCGACGTGTTGTGAGCCAATGCGCAACAAGTGTCGATTTTCCTATCCCTGCTATCCCATGAACCACGAGTGCAGGATTCGTTCCATCCAGCCAGTTGTCAATCAACNCCAACTCATTCTCACGCCCGTGAACTCTTCGAGGTTCTGGCGGATTGATGTCATANGTGGCGTGAGCACCTGAAAGCAGTATCAGGCGCCCNGGNTCTGGCCGNTCAGTGCGATGAATAGGNCCGAATCGAACATCACCGTATGTGAGAACGCCTTCGGCTGCAGCGTACATCAGAATACTGAACAACTCCATATTGGCGTCGAGTCGTCCTCCAACTTCCTTGGCTGGAACTTCAATCAATCTACCACGCCCATCGCGAATGAGAATCATCGTTTCTCCAAGTAGCTTCCTTCTCTCATGGGCGTATTTTTCTCCATCTTCTGTCAGATGCCATGCCTTCTGTCGTCGAGTTTCTTGACGGACAGATGCTGTGCTGCTTTTCACTAAGTGTCTACGTTCCAAGGCTTTCATCGAACGACTGACGTTTGGGGGGTGTAATCCACATGCTTCAGCAATCCCTCTTCGAGTCACTTGGCGAGAAACGATGTATCGATCTCTCTCATCGAGTTGTTCGAGCAGATGGAGCAGAATCCTGTCTTCGACAGCCACCGTTACTCTGGGCAGAGGTGCGTCCACACCTGCGTCACATGGTTTGCCCTCTTCAAATAGTCAGGATACACGCTCTGGGCAACATCTTATCTCCGATTGAGGATGCACTGAATGCATGGCATCACGTCATATTGGGCTGGGCCTTTTCGTCACGGCGCTCTTATTCGCTACAATTGGCGTGCAAGCCGCTGATTTTGATAATGATGGAGTCGATGATACCGTGGATGATTGTATCCGATCACCAGGTAATTCAACACTGGATCGACAAGGTTGTCCTGACCGTGATGGTGATGGTCGTTCTGATGTCATAGATGGTGTTACGATTGATACCGCACCTTACTATGGTCTGACTTCGACAGATATTGGAAGTAACGTCTACGGAGTAGCTTTCTCTCCTGACGGTACACTAGCTGCTGCAGGGGCAGATAACGGGAATTTGAGAATATATTCGCTTGATACTTCACAAAAGGGCATGTCTGAACTAGGTCGGACAGATATTAATTGTATTATCAAGGACCTTGATTGGAGTCCAAATGGTAGCATCATAGGTGCAGCATGTGAAGATGATGATGTACTGAAAATAGTAGATTCTTCAACACTGCAAATTCTCTCTGAAACATCGACAGATACAGGTGGCGATGAAACAGAGTCACTTGCCTTTTCTCCCAATGGGACCTATGTCGTTGTCGCTAATTCACGTTCGGGAAATAATGGAGACGGAGGAGTCACTTTGATTGATGTCACAGATCCAGTGAATACCAATACGGTGCGCGTACTTGATCCTGAAGGCAACTCGCAATCCTATTACGGGGTATCTTTCAGTCCAGATGGGAACATGCTTGCAATCTCTCAGGACCCAGAAGTGTATGTCTTGCGGACATCAGATTGGTCAAATGCACGCACCATCAACCTATATGGATCAGGAAATAATATGCCACCAATCCATGATGTCGCTTGGTCCCCTGATGGAAATATGCTTGCTTTCTGTGAAGGGTGGGGCGGTCAGCAGTCAGGTAGTCGTGGAGTACGTCTCACAATGTATGACTACACTACTGGTACTTCCCCTTGGTACCACAAAACAACAACATCCTGCTATAGCACTGAATTTTCACCCGANGGACGACAGGTCGCAGCAGGGATGTCTTGGTACAGCACTGATGGGGGNAAATCATTCATNTTTGACACNNATGCNGGTACGCTCAGAGCCACCTTAGGACCACAGTGTAATTCGTGTAATATCATGGATATTGAATGGTCTCCAGATGCACAATATGTTCTCACGGCAGTGACAGATTCGGATTCGAATGTTGATCGAGTGGTTCCTTACAAGATGCCAGCAGATGTTGATGGAGATACTGTGCCGAACACCGAGGATGCCTTCCCCACCATTCCTTCACAGTGGGATGATTCAGATCGAGATGGCTATGGTGATAATCCGTCAGGATTCGAACCCGATGCATGCCCCTCTATTTGGGGTAATTCCACCCACGACCGGTTTGGTTGTCCAGATTCAGATGGTGACCATTACAGCGATTCTGATTCTAGCTATACAGTAGATGATGGTGCAGATGCTTTCCCTAATGACCCAGAACAGTGGGAAGATACAGACAAGGATGGCTACGGCAACAACTATTTCTGTACTTGGGATGCAGCCTCATTACGTTGTATCTTTCAAACAGGTGACGCTTTCCCTACAAATCCATCCCAGTGGAATGATACTGATGATGATGGTTGGGGAGATAATTTTGCGAATGCATCATGGCTCTCCTATAGACCTGTAGATTGGCCGGGCGTTTACCTCATTGGTGCCACTCAATCTGATGCACTTCCTCTCGTGCGAGACCAGTGGCTCGATAGTGACGGTGACCTCTATGGTGACAATCCTGATCTTCTCTCAAGCCCGCGTATTCGAGCTGATGCATGTCCACATGATTGGGGTGATTCTTGGCGAGATGGTCGTTATGGATGTCCAGATGCTGACCGAGATGGTTACGGTGACAAGGATGACTACAAGGATCCACCTCCTGATCAGATGCCAGATGATCCGACTCAGCACAGTGATATCGATGGCGATGGGTATGGGGATAACATGTCTGGGAACAACCCAGATGATTGTTACTCTCAATGGGGCAATTCTTCCATTGACAGAAGGGGCTGTATCGACACCGATGGAGATGGATGGTCGGATCCTTGCGTCAAATGTGATCAACCATGGACGATTGATGATGGGGCTGATGCAGTGATTGACAACCCTACTCAATGGGAGGATTCAGATGGTGATGGTTATGGTGACAATGCTTCGGGCACGGAATACGATGAATTCGGTGATGATCCAACTCAGTGGAAGGATACCGATGGTGATGGTTATGGGGATAACTACACCCGGGTTCTCGATGATAAGACTGGAGTCACGATTGAGAGAGGAGACGCTTTCATCTTAGAGCCGACTCAGTGGACAGACTTTGACGGAGATCGTTTCGGAGATAATTATGACTCAGCATCTTTGGCAGCACTAGGTATTGAGAGATATTGTGGGGAATTGGTGTGTCCTGGCCAGAATGTACCTGGAGCAGTGAATTCGGATATTTGTCCAATCCTTGGAGGTCAACTGAGTGATCCACTCAACCGAGGCTGTGCGGACTCAGATGGTGACCTTGTCCCAGATAATCTTGACCCGTGGCCTTTGGATACGGCTCTTTCTCTCGACTTGGATAATGATGGTTATGCAGATGATCGGGATGCGCCGAGAAATTATCGGGACATGTGTCCTGACACTCCCTCCAATATTGTCGAAGCAGGTTTGATCTCGAATCAAGATCGCCTCGGTTGCACAGATAGCGATGGAGATGGTTGGTCAGACCCTGATGCAGGGCACACTGTCCTTTCTCCAATCCCCGGATACCTTCGGCCTGATGCTTTACCAGATGACTCAACCCAGTGGATTGATTGTGATGGAGATGGGTATGGCGATAATTGGGCTGATCCGGCATTGAATGATACGCGGATTGATGACACGTCGTTATTCGGTGAGCGTTGTGATGGTGTTGTGATTCCTGAATTAGAGGATCAAATTCTTGGGCAATGGGTCAAGGATGCCACGCGAGTCGATGCATTTCCTAAGGATTCAACTCAATGGTTAGATAGTGATGGTGATGGATTCGGAGATAATTATGGAAACGCTGAATGGGCCGTATATTGGGACGAGAACGGGTGGCCGGGTCAATTAGTTGAGAATCCATACCAACCAGATCGATTCCCACTCGATCCAACTCAATGGAAGGACGTTGATGCCGATGGATATGGTGACAACAGCCGCATTTCTGTGGAATTCCCAAATTATGATATGTGTCCATTGGAATGGGGTAACGCTACCGAACGACTCTATCGTGGCTGCCCAGATCTCGATGGAGATGGTTATGCGGATACGAATGATGGTTGCCCCACAGACCCTGAGATTCACGACAGAGTCTGCCCTTCTGCAGATGTGGCTACAAATCAGGCCCTTGAATCTGAAGGGGGGTTGTCTGGAGGCCTTTCAGGCGTCCTGTTAATCACTGTTGGAGTACTAGTCCTTCTGATTGTGTCTGGGATTGCGGTGATGTTCATCCGCTCCGATGAGGATGAATCAAATCAATTCGGAGCAATGGATGCAGCGAATCAAGTGGATGAAGAAGAACGTAAGCGCCTTTGGATTGAGCACTATCTCAAATCAGGTCAGAAGGAAGAAGCGAAGGCTCTTGGTTGGAAAGACCCCGCTGACCGACCTGTTTGGCAGAAGTACGAGGACCAACAGAAAGCCGAGATTGAAGCTGCTTTACCCTCGATGATTGACCTAGACCACCTTTAGTTGAACTTCACCAGCATGCATGAGCATGATGCAGAATGACCACAATACCTTAGCCCAACGAGTGCCTTGGCATCTATGACGCGGAGCGCCGCCGAGTTCAGATGGTCCTCGGCGACCGCCTTCGCGCTCCTTCTCCTCGTCTCCCTCTTCCTTCCACTTGGAAGTGCGGTTGACACGGATGGAGATGGTTTTGATGATGCCATTGACGTTTGTCCATTGGCGGCTGGAACCAGATCTGTTGATCGGATTGGTTGCCCAGATCGCGACGGCGACGGGACAAGTGATTGGAATGATAGGTGGACCATCTCTGGCGTGTCTTTCCAGCAGAGACAGACTCATTCGACTAATTTCAATTACATCTCAGTCGATCACAGCCCAAATGGGCAGTTTGTAATCACGGGTGATGAGAATGGGTGGGTGCAGATTTGGAACACTTCGACATACACTATCGCTCATTCTACTCAGTTGACGAATGACATCGCACAAGTGGCTTGGAGTGATGATGGGAGTATGGTCGCTGCGACCACGGACATCAGCGCGGGGGACCAATTGTGGATCTGGTGGTCAGACAACCTGACTGTTCGACATTCATCGATTGATGTTGATGTGGGAAACAATGACTTCCCTGGGAATCTTGCCTTCAGTCCCGATGGAAGCATGATTGCAGTTACTGTTGGGCGTGCAGGGAATGGCGGGACGAATGGTGAAGTCAAACTCATCAATACGTCATCTGGCATCGAAGAATTGTCGTTCAACCCCAGTGGTGAAGATCGATTTGACAGTGTTGCTTGGTCTCCAGATGGGTCTAGAATTGCTTTTGGTGGTAATGATGACATGTGGATCTACACGACGAATCTGACCAATAGCTCGGCTTCCTGGCAGCTTGAGAAGAGCTTGAATGGTATTGCCAGCAGCACCATCAATGATCTAGCCTGGTCTCCAGACGGTAATTACATCTCGATATGTGAAGCATGGGGTGGTTCAAACTCGAAGGCGAGTGTCATTCACACTACTGGTGCTACTAACGTCATTTGGACGAAAGTATGGGCTGAGAAGACCCATACCAGTAGTTGTTATTCAACGGATTTCTCGCCAGATGGTCGATTGATCGCCTATTCAATATCATACTATCAGCAAGATGGTGGTTCATCCAGAATCTATGCGACGGATACAGGGAATGCAGTGGACACGCTTGACAGTTGTCCTTCAGGTAATAATTGTGGCCAGGTCAATGGCCTGTCATGGTCCTCCACGGGTACTGAGATTGTGACAGTCAATGGTAGAGATGATGAGGGCGTGTACTTCTGGTTGATTGACCTCGATCCTGATCTGGACGGTTGGAACACGACAGATCAAGGAGATGGACGTGTCGATGCCTTCCCGATTATTCCTACGCAATGGAATGATGCCGATCAAGATGGCTATGGAGACAACCCCGTTGGGTTCGAGCCTGACGCGTGTCCAACTGTCTGGGGCGAATCAATACAGGATCGATATGGCTGCCCCGATACGGATGGTGATCAATACAGCGATGCAGATTCCAACTGGACAATCGCAGATGGTGCAGACGCCTTGCCGAATGATCTACTTCAGTGGAGAGATTCTGATAGCGATGGGTTCGGTGACAACCGAATATGTGAGTGGGATGCAGTTTCGTTGATATGCACCTCACAAGCGGGAGATGCCTTCATCATGAATCCCACTCAGTGGAATGACACAGATGATGATGGGTGGGGCGACAACTTTGGCAACGCTTCGTGGTCTTCCTACAGGCCTGTAGATTGGCCTGGTGAGTATCGCTCGGATGCCACTCAATCTGATGCCCTACCCCGTATACGTGACCAATGGAATGACAGTGATGGAGATCTCTACGGGGATAATCCTGATCTTCCATCAAGCCCCCGGCTTCGGGCCGATGCCTGCCCTCATGTGTGGGGAGATTCGTGGCGCCTAGGCCGTTATGGCTGTCCTGATGCCGACCGGGATGGTTACGGTGATCAGGATGATTACAACGAATTACCCCCTGACCAGATTCCTGACGATTCCACACAATATCGTGACATTGATGAGGACGGTTATGGTGACAATGTAACTGGGAACAATTCCGATGATTGTCCAGGGCAATGGGGTAATTCCTCTAAAGACCGGCGAGGCTGTATTGACACAGACGGAGATGGTTGGTCGGATCCTTGCGTCAAATGCGACCAAACATGGACGATTGATGATGGGGCCGATGCGGTTGTGAATAACCCTACTCAATGGGAGGATTCAGATGGTGATGGCTATGGAGATAATCTCTCCGGCACTGAATATGATGCATTTCCCGATGACGAAACACAGTGGAAAGATAGCGACGGTGATGGCTATGGTGATAATTACACTCGAATCGTAGATTTCGAGTCAGGGGTGACTTACGAGAGGGGTGATGCTTTCATCGACGATCCGACTCAATGGACTGATTTCGATGGCGACCGATTTGGTGATAATTACGATTCAGCCGCCTTGGCCGCCCTTGGAATTGTCCGATACTGTAGTGGCCTGACATGTCCCGGTCAGAACGTCCCTGGAGCCGTGAATACTGATATTTGCCCGATTCTTTCCGGTTATCAGACCAGCCAAGGTAATCGAGGGTGCGCAGATTCAGATTTCGACAATGTACCGGATAATCTCGACCCTTGGCCGATGGATGGAGATCTCTCGATTGATCTTGATGGTGATGGGTATGCCGAGGACGACACAGCGCCCCGTCAGTACAAAGATGCATGCCCGAACACATCTGAGACCCTCGTCAGGAATGGTCTGATCTCTCACAAGGACCGACTTGGTTGTGACGATAGTGATGGTGATGGCTGGTCAGACCCTGACGAAGGTCACACCATGATGACTCCTGCATCTGGCAGCAGTGGTCGCCCCGATGCTCTACCTAATGATCCGACACAATGGATGGATTGCGATGGCGATGGCTGGGGCGACAACTGGGGTGACCCTCTGATGAATGAGACGCGCATGCAGCAGCAGGATATCTTTGGTGACCGATGTGATGGTGCTGCAATACCAGAACTTGAAGATCAGATTCTAGGTCAATGGATTGAAGGCGCCACGAACGTGGATGCCTTTCCCAAGGAACCAACACAATGGCTCGATAGTGATGGTGATGGATTCGGAGATAACTACGGCCTTGTCGAATGGACGCAGTTCTGGGATGAAAATGAGTGGCCAGGACAGTTGATTGAAAATCCATTCCAACCCGATCGATTCCCACTTGACCCCACTCAATGGAAAGACCTCGATGTCGATGGGTTCGGAGATAACAGTCTGATCTCGGCAGATTATCCCAATTACGACATGTGTCCCCAAGAATGGGGTAATGCAACCGAGCGGCTTTATCGTGGCTGTCCAGATCTTGATGGAGATGGTTATGCTGATGAGAATGATGGATGCCCGACAGACCCTGAGATTCATGACACCATATGTCCAGTAGTCAGCGAATCAGCGAATCAAGATCTCAAAGCAGGAGGAATTTCCCTTGGAGGTGTCTCAATTTGGCTTCTTGTTACAACAGTGATTGTGATTCTGTTGGTTTTCCTCCTTGTTGTAGGTCTTGGTCGCTCAGGCTCCCAAGTTGGGGATGATGCGATGATCACGGAAGCTGCAGATGAAGTGGGTGAAGAAGAGCGAAAGAACCTCTGGATTGAACATTATCTTCGCTCGGGACAGATAGCAGAGGCGAAGGCACTTGGATGGCAGGATCCCGCGGACCGCCCCGTTTGGCAGCAGTTCGAGGAACAGCAGAAAGCCGAGACAATCTCATCATTGCCTTCGATGATCGATCTTGATAACCCCTGATCGAGATGTCGAGGAAGAGTGAACTATGCCCATGAAAATCACTCTTCTTGTTCTGATGCTGTTCATCTCTCCAAGCATCGTGATTGTCGGACATGCGGATTCGTCAACGAATGGTCGAACGACCACCGTCAGCATAGACCTACTTGATAATCTGGTTTGGTCCAATCAGACAGCTCATGTGCAAGTCACCATTAGTACAGCGCAGGTTTCTCAGAATCTTCGAGTCGTCTGGACATTATCAGATGAATCCCACCCCCAACTACTTTCTGGTGTATCCATTTTTCAGACGCAAGGTACGTCGACGTTATTGTCAATCGAATTGAAAAAATTCTATGCAGGCGGCCAATTCCACACACTGGATCTCAAAGTGTCCGACTCACAGAATCAAACACTGGCCAATGCCCAATTACGATTCGTTATCTTCCAACAAGTGAAGGTGTCACAGGTAGGGGACTTGTACGTTTTCGGTGATTCGCTAAACGACGCGGGTAATGCCTACAACTCCATCCTCAGCGTCCCAGATGTACCTCCATATTGGCAAGGAAGATTTTCAAACGGTCCAATCTGGGTCGATGAGTTCTCTTCCGCTTTAGGCCTGACAACTAGCATTGGTTCTGGAATGTCACAAGGTGATAATCGGGCCTTTGGAGGTTCGCAGACAGGTCAGGGGTACTCCTATGTCTTACTTCCAAATGTAGGTACTCAGATCAACAACTATCTTGGAAATGTCCAATCCACCATTCCTGCAAATGCTGCTATTGCTCTCTGGGCAGGAGGGAATGATTTCCTCTATGGGACTGGAAATCCGAATGTGATTACAACGAACATGGTGAGCCACGTTCGTACATTAGCCCTTGCCGGTGGTCAGACCTTTCTCATCCCTAACCTTCCTCCTCTTGAGATGACTCCCGAAGGCACTTCACGCAGTCAGTCTCAACAGAATCAACTCGCTCAAGATGTCATCACATACAACGCCTTGTTGGCGAATGAGATGAACAATCTTTCAACTTCGCTAGGTATCACGATTCATCTGATTGATGCATGGACCATCTTCAATGAGATTGTCGCTAACAAGGAAGCCTTCGGTCTGACTAATGTTCAAGATCCTGCATGTACGAGCAGCGGTTCTATCTTACCTCTTCCTATCTGTAATTCGGGTGACCCTGTAGCGAGCAATGCAGACGAGTATCTCTTCTTCGATAAAGCCCACCCCACTACTACTATGCATTCATTCATTGCTGCATATGCGCTTGGGACCATTGGAACCAATGATACGGATGGAGATGGTATCATCGATAATGTCGACGCCTGTTCGTGGACCGCCGAAAAAACTCCAGCTGACAGCACTGGATGTTCTTGGGAACAGCGGGATGAGGATGGAGATGGTGTGGCGAACGGGGTAGATGATTGCCTCCAGACATCACCGAACGAGCCTGTGGATGGCGCAGGTTGTGCTGCATACCAACGAGATACTGATGGTGACGGACTTACCGATGACATTGACCCTTGTCCAGATGATCATGGCGAGCATGATCATGATGGTGACGGATGTTCCGATGGCATCGACCAGGATGATGATGGAGACGGCATTGGGGATGAGGCTGACAATTGTCCACTCGGAATGATTGGAATCCATGATTCAGACCTTGACAAGGACGGTTGTCATGATCATGAGGATGATGACATTGACGGTGACCAATTCAGTAACACCGATGAGGAGAGCGCAGGTACCGATCCATTGGTTCCCGATAGCGATGGTGATGGTGCTATGGATGGTTCAGATGCCTTCCCACTGAACCCTGATGAGTGGAATGATACAGATGGTGATGGGTATGGTGACAATGGTGATACATTCCCTCATGATTCCCATGAATGGAACGATATGGATGGCGATGGGTATGGCGATAACAGTGACGCATTTCCTGACAATCGTTCTGAATGGTTGAATAGTGATGATGATGTCTATGGAGATAATCTTGATTCATGCCCATTCGAAACCGGTCTTTCGATCTACCCCGAAGGTTGTCCAGATCAGGATGGAGATGGCTTCGCTGACATGAACGATCATTTCCCTTACGAGCCGACACAATGGCGCGATACTGACGGTGATGGCCGAGGAGATAATTACTGGTTTGAGGTCGATAATGACACTGGTCTACGACCCACCCAATCAGGCGATGCATTCCCGTTCGAAGGTACTCAATGGAGTGACGTGGATGGTGATGGGTATGGCGATAATCTTGGATTTCCTACCACCGATATGTTCCCGGAAGATCCGACTGAATGGTTTGATTCAGATGGCGATGGGTATGGCGATAACAGTGATGCCTTTCCAAATGAGCGGACACAATGGTCAGACGCCGATGGTGATGGGTGGGGTGACAACTATCGTGACCCTACATGGAGCGTTCATCGTGGACCCGAACGAATAGGTGAATTCGTTAGAGATGCAGTGAAACCCGATCTGTATCCTCTGGAACCCACGCAATGGAAGGATAGTGACGGTGACGGATTTGGCGACAATAGTGAGTTCATCAATTACATGTATGACCGTTGCCCCTTGGAATACGGAACCGCTACAGATACATTGGGCCAGGGATGTCCTGACAGAGATGGTGATGGAACTGCAGATAGTGAAGACATGTGCCCGACAGATGCGACATTCATCAATGAGTCATGCCCCAGTTCTGATGTCGGTCTTGGCGCCGATATTGAGGGACAGTCAGGGAGGGTGACGTCATCTGGATTGGTCATCACTATCGCAGTCCTATCACTGCTGTCCATCATTCTGATTCTTCTTGTGGCGCCTAGTTCTCCGGATGATGGTAAGAAAGAGGATGAATCAACATGGCAGGAGATGTACCCAGAAGAATCCTGGTCATCTCTCGAGCATCAAGGTCAGCGTTCAACCGAGCCGTTGTTGGATGAGTCCATGCTCTGAGCATCTTCCTTGGCACGCTGTCGCCTTGCTTGAGTGGATAGGTCGTCGTCGAAGGCAAGGAAGGGCAGGGCTGCGAATTCCTCGTGATTCTTGGCTAGGAAGACGGGGTTATTTTTCAGAACCTCACGAACCGAAGAAACCGTCGGCGTGTTCCCATCACTGGTCTCATACCGGTGTCCTGGAAAGACCAATGCTTCCTCATCACAATTCCCAAGGATGTTCTTCAGATACTGGATACTTCTCCACATGGCATCCAAATCCCCCCCGAAAAGATCGGTTCGCCCACAACGCCCGAGAAATAGGCAGTCCCCAGAGATGATGAATCCAGAACCAGTGAATGTGAGATGGCCTGGAGTGTGCCCGGGTGTGACATGAATTTCAATTTCAAGATCTCCCACGCTTTCTACTACCGAACGTTTCACATCATGATTCCATGCATGTTCTCCGTCTCTTGTCCACCCCCTCTTTCTTTCATCAATGTGAAAACGGACAGGCAAGCCAGGTCTTTTCTCTTGAAGGCGATCGACTCCACAAACGTGATCCCAATGTGTATGAGTCAGCCAGATACCTTGTAAATCAAACTCTAATTCCTCGACAACCGCATCCCAGTATTCCCCGTCAAAAGGGTCGACAATAACACATGAACCTGTACGGCGACAGACGATGAGATGATTCAGATTCTGCCATGAACCGAGCTCAGCCTGATGAATTTCACAGGTATCGGACACTGTGTGCCGAAGCAGGGACATACCTCTTGCAGACCGGGAGTCTTCTAAAGGATGAGGATGATGACACTACGTGAGGGGTCCCATAGCGCTCGCCAGCTTCTTTCTCCTCTCAGCGCTAGCCACGTTCGGCGCGGCGGCAGATGCAGGGTCAGAAATTGTAGTCGAAGCTCACATTGAAGAATACCATGACGGAGCCGTCCTGCCACATGATGCAGCCATGCAGGGTATCCTGACGATCATGAACACAGGTTCCTCGACAGTCACGCATGCTATCTCTGACACATGTCCAGTCTCTGCCTCAATTGCTCTTCCAAGTGGTCAGATTCTTTGGTCCTCCGACCAACGCCATCTATGTGGAGATGGCACCCGCGACCTCATCCTTAATCCAGGTGAATCAATTACATTGCATAGCGCAATCATCTCACTTGACGAACTGGATATCATCCCTATGGGTGATATCCACATCCTCTTGACACTCAGCCGCAGTGAACTTTCCGATCATGTGGTGATGAAGTACGCTCCCGAAGTGAGGTTGGATGGACTAGGCCTGATGGTTGAATCTTTTGCAGAGGACGAAATTGTTGCGGGTTCATCGATTGAATTCAACCTCATGATGCAAGCTGACGATGTTTACATCTGGGACCAATATCAAGGCGATTGCCATGTCCTCACGACGGTAATTCCTGACCGAGGACTCCCTATGACTGAACTAACGGATATTGATTGTGTTCCTGGAGAGGATGCGGCCATGCATGACCTACTCCGGCATGTGGGATGGTTGTCTGTAAGCACCACCCTACCCAATGGCGACCTTCTTGCTGAAGGAAATCTGCGTGTGCTCATAGAAGCAGGGACTTTGAGAGAAGAATTCCGTTATGAGATTACGCCGTCTTTGAACACAGGAGCTGAGTATCTTGAAATCTCAATTGAAGATGAAAAAGTCCTCCTCACCAACAATGCTCCGTTCGGTCAATCTATTGGTGATGATGTGACTCCTTGTGCCCTTATGCTAGATCGAATTGATAGAACTGGAACGACCATTCTTTCAACCACTTCCTGTATCTCAGAGACCATTCACATCAATCGTTCGTCGACAATCGATCTTGGTCCAATTCCAATGATTGGTGACACGTGCCTTGATCATGCAGATGCCTTGCGCTTGACTCTCTTTGGCACCACCCTTGATGTGATGCTTAAAATCCCGGATGAATCACGATGCGTGACATCTCAGATGAATGATGAGGAAGTCGGCGAATCTGTGCTGTCAATCGAGCGATTAGTGGACAGTACCATCAATGCTGATGGGACCTCGATACAATGGGTTCTACAGTGGTCCGGTGTTCGCGGTCAGTGTGATATTCGTATCCGTACCTATGGCGCTCATGCAAGTGCATTCGGATCAACATCGATGGCTTCGTGTGATGATGCGGTTCACTCAGATGGCGTCTGGCAACTTTCTGGAGAGCACCCAACGCGGATAGTGAACTCATTGGCTTCTGCAAAGATACATTTCACCCTTACTGAGATCGGCGAGGGGACCCTTCATCAAACATATCTGAAACATACCCCCCCTGTTATTGCCGAGGTGTCTCTCGATTCGACCGCGGATGATTCGGATCACGCTGCTGAAATGACAACGACAGGTTCGTGGCAGTGGAGAACAACTACTGATGAAGGGTGTTGGTTCTTCGAAGAGCATCCGTCTTGGGTTTTCATTGGTACGACTTTTGAGGATTGGGAACCAAAACCAGATCAGATTGGAACCTACACCTTCGTGGTCACGAATGATCTTCATGACCATTGCTCAGGCATGGGTGTCACTGTTATTGATGTCAGGGATGAGGCCCCCATTGTACAATCTACCTTTGCCAGTTCAGAGAACATGGATGAAGGGGGTGGACTTCCCATCCCAATCACCACTGAAACAGTTGCACTCACGACTAGTTTCAGTGTCATAGCAATTCTTCTTGGCTACATCAATGTTGAATCGGTTCGCATGCCTCTATCGCGCTGGGGTTGGATTTTTGCAGTGGGCGCAGTACGCAGAAAGCCCCGAGATGGAGCCTATCAGCGCGGACGCATCATGGGTTATCTCCAGGCAAATCCTGGCGTACATTTCCGCGCCTTGCTCAATGCTCTTGAGATGTCAAACGGACATCTCGCCCATCATCTCAGAGTTCTTGAGGAAAGAGAATTGATCTGGAAGCGAAGAGCCGGTCGCCGGGTCTTGATGTATCCATCAACTATCCCCCAAAATCTGACAGAAGAGGAATTACCTGTTCCTGTCTTCTGCCCAGATCCGTCGTCAACGCAGGGCAAGATTCTCTCTCTTTTGATTGGGGATGAGTATAGTATCGGGCGTTCCATGACTCAGCGCGAGTTGAGTATTCGGCTTGATGCTAGCCAACAGCTTGTCAGCCATCATCTGAGAACGTTGCAGCGTTACGGTCTCATCGACCATGATCGGCGAGGCGTCAGAAATGTGTATTTCCCAACAGCACAGGCCCGAATGCTTTACTCTGAACGCCAGCGCGCTTCCAATTGAGTGCTTCTTTTTTGAGGAGATGCTTCAAATCAACGTGCTCGGTCGAGCCAATGATGTCTTGGGATCCAACCCCCAAAGAACGGTTCTGGCAGGAACGTTGGGAGGCTGCTGGTGCACACATCATTTCCTCCGAAGAGAATCAACCCAAATTCTACTGCCTCGAGATGTTTCCATATCCGTCTGGGAAGATGCATATGGGTCATGTGCGGAATTACTCGATAGGAGATGCAGTTGCTCGATTCAAGCGTTTGATGGGATACCGTGTCCTGTACCCAATGGGGTTCGACTCCTTCGGTATGCCAGCTGAGAATGCTGCTAAGGAGGTTGGAGGTCATCCAAGAGAGATCACTGAACAGAACATTGGTACTATCACAGAACAGTTGCAACGAATGGGCTTCTCATATGATTGGGACCGCGAGGTCCGTACACATACTCCTGAGTACTATCGATGGAATCAATGGCTGTTCCTAGAACTCTACAAAGCAGGCCTAGTTGAACGCAGGATGGCCACTGTGAATTGGGATCCTGTTGAGCAATCAGTCCTCGCTAATGAACAGGTTATCAATGGACGGGGATGGCGTTCTGGAGCTTTGGTTGAGCAGCGGGAGATTCCACAGTGGTTCTTACGCATCACTGCCTATGCAGATGAGCTTCTTTCAGATCTTGAATCGATTGACTTTCCTGAGAATGTAGCGACCATGCAGGAGAATTGGATCGGGCGCTCAGAAGGTGCAGACATTCATTTCGAAGTTTCAGGAACCGAGCACACTATCGAGGTGTTCACCACACGCCCTGATACGATTTTTGGTGTCACATTCCTGACGCTGGCCCCGACACATCCGCTCGCTGAAGAGCTTGTGAAAAAGACCGAATATGAGCCAGAATGGAGGGAACTTGTCACTAGAGTCAACAACATGACTGAGCATGAAATAGGTGCTTCCAAGGACAAGAATGGTGTTTTTCTTGGTTGTTACGCCATTCATCCATTCACGAATGAGAAGATTCCAATCTGGGCAGGTGACTTCGTTCTTGCTTCATATGGTACTGGAGCGGTCATGGGGGTGCCTGCACACGATGTTCGCGATTTCGCTTTTGCCAAGGCCCATCATATCGAGATCAAGGAGGTACTTCTCCCATCCAAAGACCATCAGTCGACCACGTTGGAAGAAGCGTACACCGGCGAGGGTTGGATGGTCAACAGTGGGCTGGATGGATTTGATGGCTTGTATGGTGCTGACGCTAGAAGTACTGTGATTGAATGTCTTGAAATGAGAAAGAAAGGTGCTCGGCAGATACAATGGCGGCTTCGTGATTGGTTGATCAGCCGACAACGCTACTGGGGCACTCCAATCCCTATCCTCTATGATGAAGATGGTGAACCTCATCATGTTCCTGAGAATGAATTACCTGTCCAACTTCCAGATGATGTCACCTTTGATCATGAAGGAGGCGGCAATCCAATCAATCGTTCACCTACGTTTGCTGAAGTATCTCAGTCAGATGGAAGTGTGTGGCGCCGCGAGACGGACACTATGGATACATTTTTCTGCTCATCATGGTACTTTCTTCGTTTCACAGACCCTGTGAACACAAACATGCCTTATGGTAAGGAATCTGCAGACCGATGGCTTCCAGTCGACCTCTATATTGGGGGCATTGAGCATGCAATCCTACATCTTCTCTATGCACGTTTCATCACCAAGGCATTGCGTGATATTGGCTTGCATGCTGTGGATGAACCGTTTCAGAATCTTCTTTGTCAAGGCATGGTCACGCATCAGACCTATCAGGGTGAAGATGGGCGTTGGTTGTTCCCAGAGGAGGTTGACCTCAGTGACTCTGACAACCCTAAACATGTAGTGTCAGATGAATCGGTCACTCTAGGCCGTGTTGAAAAAATGAGCAAATCGAAGAAAAATGTAGTAGACCCCGAATCAATTCTCGATACCTTCGGAGCAGATACACTCAGGCTGTTCATGTTATTCGCCGCGCAGCCTGAAGCCGAAATGGATTGGTCTCAATCAGGTGTCGAGGCAGCTTGGCGTCAGATTCAGCACATCCATTCTATTCCAGGCCGTCTTGAGTCGTGGGAAGATAACGAGAATTCAATCGATGCTTGGCTTGATTCAGTGATTCGACATCGTCGTTCAGCTTGGTCTGAGGCGATGGAGAAATGTGACCTTCGCCGAGCAGTCGAGATTAGCCACTACGACGTAATCAAGGATCTCATGTGGTATCTGCGCCGTGGCGGCAATAATCGTTCAGTAGGCCGTCTATTCCTTGAACAATGGACACCGATGCTAGCTCCAGCCACACCACATTTGGCTGAGGAGATATGGTCGTGGCTTGGCAATGACAACCTTCTCGCTATGACAACAACGACGATTGCAGATCCTGAAGATGAAGATGAACGGTATCTTCTCACGGAAGTCTATCTTCAACTCGTGCTCGATCAAGCACGCCATGTAAAGCGGTTAGCTGAGCGCAAGGACTCCACACCTATGACATCACTCGTATTTCAGACGAGCAGTGACCTGCCCAAACAGTTGACTCGTTTTGCTATCGAATATGAATCCAAGGGTGGTGATCTACGGGGTGCGATGGGTGATGTCATGCGCTTACCTGAGACTCAGGATGATGCGGTTCGTAAACAGGTCCCTCAAATATGGAAAAGAATCGTCGATCGTCATTACAAGCGCACTCCTGAGGAAAGGAGAATGATTGTCATTGACCTTGATGAACAAACAGTTCTCTCACAGAATGCTGAGTTCATCGCTCAAGAACTGGATCTTGTTGAAGTGAGTTGCTGGAAGGCGGGAGATGGCGAAGATGTTGGTGGCAAGGCAGCGGTTGCAGCACCTTTGCAACCTGCACTTGCATTTCTAGCGACATCGTGACAGAAGTGTCATGCTGTTGTATCATCTCGGAAGTACATGCCGCGTTCTGTGACCCGTGAGGCTCACTTTGCGGATGGTGCTGCTGCCATCGCCTGGTCTATGATTACTACACCTTCTGAATGGACTGCTTGGATGCCCGATCTAAAGATGGTTCTCAGGATGGAAGAAGGTGAACTTCAACCCGACGAACGAATCATCACTTACGCCGCCATTCGTTCCCGCCCTTCAGAACATCACTGGATAAACGAATCATCTTCTATTGACCATCTGACTCTGCGAATGGAGCAGGAGATGCGCCTTGATCGGTTGAGTTTGCAGGCGATAGACCATCTTGTTCATCGTTGGTCTCGCAGTAGAGATGAGGATGGTGAATTATTCACATTCACCATCGAATGGGAGTTCACAGGATTCATCGGCCGTTTGTTTTTGAACCGCATCGCCCGCAGCACATTCACTGCAACAGCTCAGCGCACGATCGAGAACCTCGTGAATGCGGTCGTGCACTTGATGCAGGAACGTGGCCTACAACAACCTGAGGAAGAATGACGTGAGTGACCGACCGAGCGCTGCAGAATTGCGTGAGACAGCTGTAGAACTTGCACTTACACGATTTGACAGAGATGGAGTTGAAGGTCTTCCCAAAATGCTTGACCCTCCCCCAAAACGAATCGATCTTGATTGGATGATTCACGCTATCGCCTCATCTGTTGAGAATGAAGTCGCGAAATTTGTTGCTCAGCGAGGTGATTATGGGTGGATGGATGACCATCAGGTCGATGCATTGGCAAAAAATCTCGAAGACCGCGAGTTGGAGATGACAGTTGATCAGGCACTTTCACTTCGCAAAGCAATCCTACAACAGAAATCCGTATACCGTCATGGACGAATGATGAGAGAAGCAGGCCGACTATTGCGGGATTATGACAAGGGCCAAGGAATCATTAGCATAGCTCGGAAGAGGGATTATCCTCCACTCAATGTGATGAGAGCAATTTTTTCAGCTCGCCGCTGGTCGAAAAATCGAATCAAAGAAGCGATGAAAGATCCCGAACGCAAATTGAAGGGTCGTGATTTGAAGGAATATAGGGAAGCAGCGGAAGAAGATAGAATCAGCAGCGCCGATCAATCAGAAACGCATGATCGTTCAGCTCGCTTCGAGACAGTTCTTGCAGATCATCTTGCTTCCAATGACATTCGTTTTCGAACTCAAGAGGAACTCGTCCAGGAGCAGACATCAGAGCATGGTCGTGCGATGAATACGCCTGATATCCTTCTACTCGATCAATTATACATCAATGGTGATTTAGTAGCCTGGATTGATGCGAAGCACTACTATGGTGCAAACCTAGATTTTCCGATTCGCAAGACTCGAAAACAGATGCGCAGATATGTCGAGATGTGGGGTCAAGGTGCGATTGTCTACCGGCATGGCTTCAACAAGGAGATATCGATACCGGGCGTCGTTCTCCTCGATGCCACCCCTCTCGATATTTCTGCCATGCATGCGGATGAGGAGCCATGACTACCTTCGTTCGTTGCGGAGGTCATGCCACGCTCCTGTTCGCTGTAGAACCTCAACCTCCTGAATGGATCAATCAAGGCAGCATTGGAGTGGGTGTGTGCTTTGATGCGGGAGTCGATGTCCATGTGCTTGAAGATATAGATTCGAACGATCATGTATTCATGATTGAAGGAGTTGAAGAAAGCCTGTTCAAAGCTGTAGAAACAGTTGCACGGCAGGCATTGCAGTACATCGATTCAGAACCCATGCATCTTGCCATCCGCTTTACTCTCCCATTTTCTCGTGGTTTTGGAATGTCAGCAGCGGTCGCAGCAGCAGTCGCATTGGTCGCTCACCCCGGTAATCTGGAAGCAGCGATTGCCATCTCACATCTTGTGGACAGAGAGTTATCCGGAGGGTTAGGTGATGCAGCTGGCTTGGCAGCAGGGGGGATAGAATATCGGTCATCCATTGGCTCGCCTTGGCGCCTTGATGGCACTCCTGGGAATGGAGTAGTGCAAAGTTTCCCAACTGAGGCTCAAGTTCTCTTGTTATGGGGAATGGAGCACGAGCACACCGCTTCTTGGATTGATGATGAGATGCGTGCATCTGTAATTCGTGCAGCAGGTCGTAACTCGGTTAAGTTGTTGAAAAAAATGGATTGGTCGCCAAAAGTCTGGCCCAGTGTGATTCAAGCGACTGAAGAATTTCTTCGCCAGAGTGGTTTCGATGCCTTTGATGGATTGATGAATGTCTTGGACCAAGCACGAGAATTGGTCCAGCAAAGTGGAATGAATGACCATGTCGTTGTTCTTCCTTGTTACATCGGTGCTTCAGTTCTCATTGCCCCCCGTGACCTGAACTCTTCAATCGACCTCAGGGTTCTGATCACAGACGATGTTGCAGGACGTTGCCTTCTCACAAGCATCTCACAGAAGCCGCTGCGTGAAATCAATCAAGAGAGATATTGAGCTCTTCTTGAATATGCGCAAAACGGTCGCGCAGTTCTATACAAGCCTGGCGCATGACTGCATTAGGACTCATATACGAACCATCGCTATCAAAGCGAAGTATGTATTCGCCCTCTATCTCCTCAAGAACGATTGCATCATTGAAACTCTCTTCACGCCCCGAATCCTTCCGAACAAGATTCATCGCCTTATCCAGTTCAATGACGCGCAATGGGTCTGTCAACTTACCTTTTGTGAATTCATCTGCTGAGAAGTCAATATCCAGTGAAAAGAATACTTCTTCTGCTTGCTTAGCGTTCTTGAGCAAAGCGACACGATTTGCCTCAAATGCCACCCCTGACACGGGCGACCACTTGATGTGGTCTCGTCCCCGTCCAAGGACTGCATATCCGTACACTTCGATGTACTGGCCTTCGTAGACTTTGGTGATTGGAATCGAATGGAATCGCTCAGCAATTGGATACTCGTCGTCAGTGATGGGGTCGAAATCACCTGCACGTACCACAACTCCCTCTGCATTCCCTCGAGCTTTGACCCCATAGATAATCTGACATGATTGACATCCTCTCTCTTTCTCTGGAAGATTCATGCACTCAGGGCACTCATCTTGGAAATGGAAATCTTCCAGATTGGTAGGAATTGGAATCATTGCGAGGCGGTGGGCGATGACTTCGTCGGGAAGAACATTGGTGGATTCCATTTTTCCATTTCCTGAATCATCATCTGTGGTTCCTTGATTGAACATTGCGCGAGTGATAGCCATCTTCGGCACATCTACCATTAGCGTCCTACGAAGAGCGTTGACTGCAGCACGATCAGCATCCTTGATGAGAAATGCTCCTTTGTTGACGTCATCAAGCAGTGATTCGATTTTCATGGATATTCCTCAGACTCGACGGCCACGACGGCCTCCTTTCTTCTTAGTGCCATCATGCGGGATAGGCGTGACATCTTCAATCCTAGCGATTTGGATGCCTGCTCTCGTAAAGGCCCGAATGGCTGCCTGTGCACCTGGGCCAGTGTTGTGATGTTTGTTACCCCCTGGACCACGGTATCTGACGATGATTGATTCAAATCCCTTCTCACGCATAGCATCAGCGAGCAGTTCAGCAGCCCTCGTTGCAGCGAATGGCCCCCCACTATCTTTGCTCGATTTGACGACCATGCCACCACTGACTTGGGCAATGGTCTCTGCACCAGTGAGATCGGTAGCCGTCAATAGGATATTGTTGTACGAGGAATAGATGTGGACTACGGCCTTGCGTGACATTCTCAAGCCTCCGTTGTCTCATCTGTCTGAACTTCAGAGTCATCCCCTGTCCCTTCACTTGATTCAGCAGTGGGTGTGGTAACTTCGACATCCGTTGCGGACGGAGCTTTCTTTGCACTTTCCTTGATGGCGGCGATATCAGATTTATTGAATTCAGGATCCTGCCCTTCATCTTCTTCCCCTTCTCCGAATTCAGCAGAGGCCCGTATTTCCTCGATTTCTCGTCGCAGAGGATGGTCTGAATCGGATAGCGTTGAGGTCTGATAGTAACTGATGTTATCTTCCTCCTCTACTCGGACGATGTAGCCTGGAATTGTTACCTTCTGATTACCGATAGCGATGTGGCCGTGAGCGACAAGTTGCCGGGCTTGTGCATGAGATGATGCGAGTCCAAGCCGGTAGGTGACGGCCTGCAGGCGGCGATCCAAGATGTCCTCTACTGTCATGGATAGGATGTCGTCAAGAGATGCGTTGAGAGGGATGAAACCACGTGACTTAAGACTCATCAGAATCTCTTCTCTTTCACGTTGTAGATGTTGCACGTCAGAATCAATTCTACTGAGGAGCCTCATCGCATGTTGGCGGTGGCGGCGGAGTCGGGAGCGAGCCTTCCAGATTTCTCGCATGTTCTTCAGCGCGTACTTGTCACGAAGGTCATGCTCTTCCTTGATGCGGTCTGCTTTCCATGGGTGTGCTGGCGTGTCGTACTGGCGACGAGAGAATTTCGGATGACCCAATCAGACACCTCAGCTCTTTCTACTAACGCCCAGAGTATCACCGCGCCGCCCGTTGCTGCGCGTTCTCTGTCCTCTTACCTTCTGACCCGTGGCATGGCGTATACCCCGGTATGATTTCAGTCTCCTTTCTTCAGCGATATCTTCGGTACGAATGATATTGAGATCCTGACCATAGAGGTGAACTTCGTCTCCAGATTCAGGGTCCCTTTGTCGGTTCAAGAGCCATTCAGGTGCAGTTTCTGGAAATGTCTCAAGTGATTGAGTGAGGCGATGAATCTCATCGTCAGTGAGATGTCCGCCGACTTTAGCCCCATCAACTTCAGCGATGGTACAGATTGTCTGAGCAACGCGCTGGCCGATTCCTCGGATGGCGGTCAGGCCTTGTCGAATGGCTCTCTGGCCATCGATATCGGTAGAAGCAATTCTGAAGAGATAGCGAAACTCTGCCTCTTCATCTTCAGCCTGTGCTTCCTCTGCCATGCTACCACCGTCGCTGCGAATTCGACCGACCCTGATTCCCTTTATCAATCAAGCGTCGCAGAACGCCTCCGGTCGAGCAGCAATAGTTGTGGTTTCTGAAGATGGGGCAGGTCGATGATGACAGCCTCTCTATTACCCTCCAAACGCGTTGTGTCCAGCATTCGTTGAAACCATGAATGACTGTCTGGCGGGACGCTTGCTCTGAGTAGTGCGCCAGCAATATTGTGCCGCTGACAGGATGCCAGAAGTGATTCAATGGCCTGCTCAAGTGGTTCTTTTGGCTGGATGTCAATCACAACCCCTCCATCGATGAGAAAGTGGTCTTCAGTTGTCGGCCATTGTTTGAACAGAATTGTTGGACGTCTTCCTCTCTGAACCAGCCAACCATTGACACGGTGCTTAGAAGACCATGAATTCCACAATTTTGCTGCAGGAATTGTTGCATCAACGAGGCCAATAACATCACCAATGGCAATCTTCTGTTCGACTTCTCCTGGCCCTTCCTCTACTTCGCCAACCAGTTCGGCTACTTTTCCATCTGGCAGAAGTCTGATACAACGCCGATTGTGAATACCTGCCGTTGGTCCAGCGTGAAGCATGAGTCTGTCGATGCGGGAAGACCCACGACTAAGCAGCGACCAACATATTGGCCAAGATCCGAGATGAGTTTCAATGAGATCCTCAACGCGTTGTTGATCCTCCTCAGAAAAACGTGGAGGGAGGTCGAAGAGGAGGGCCGCACCTTCAATGAGTTGTGTCCCCCATGCCATGATGACTTTCTCTATGGGTGGTTGTAATCCTTCGAAATGGCTACTTCCTCCAGTCATGGGGCGTTCAGGATCGTACATGAGAACTGCGACCTTATCATCCGTGATGTTCGAGACATCGGTTCCATCACCACAGATTACTTCGATAGGTAGGCCTGAGGCATTGACTTCTTTTTGTGCTATAGCAGCACGTTCGGACCCCAATTCGATGCCAATGCCACGTTTCCCAGTGGCCCGGCATGCTTCGATGAGTGGAGTGCCTCCACCACAGGCAACATCAACGATGATGCCGTCTGATAGGTTGACAGATGCCAAATGTTTGGACCGATACAATACGACTTCATGTGGCGTTCGCAGACGCTTTAGCGGATCTGGCAATGCTCACGACACCTCTGTTTTAGTCGCTTGAACCCCAGTCTGAATGAGGTCCTCAATCGTGAGCAGTGAATGGAATGCCATGCCTTTGGATTCGATGGCTGCTCGAGCACCTTCAAGTCGATCAATGACAGTGATGACTGCTATGACGTTGCAATCGGTCGTTCCCTCAATGTATTCGGCAGCTTGAACAGCTGAACCTCCCGTAGTCGCAACGTCTTCCAAAACAACTACTCGTCCACCCTTGGCGATTGGGACTCCTTCGATACCCGCAGGATTTCCGGTGGCCCGCCCTCCTCGCCCCTTTGGCGTTTTTCGAACGACGAAACCACCTTGCAGACGATTACCGGCGGCAGCGATGACTTGTGAGACAAGTGGTACGGCTCCAAGCTCAAGTCCGCCGACGAAGTCCGGCTCTAGATGTGCGATGATGTCGAGCAAACCATCAGTAATTCTGGAACTTGTATGGGGGTCGAGCATTGCTGGTTTGAGGTCGCAGAAGCGATCGGAGGTCTGGCCTGATGCGAGTGTGAAATCCCTCCCGTCAGCGAGTAGGAGCGAACGAGACGCTATGCGCCGGGCAAGATCCCTCTCCATGTTTGCACCACAGAGGTTGACGTTGAAATCCTTCGGATGAAGGATGAACTTATCGACATCATGTTCTGAATCTTCTGTCGCGAACATTATGGGCAACCACCGCTCACTGAAATTACCGGGTGATGAGTCGTGTTGCTGACTGAGGAGGACCACGCTGCGACTCTTGAGCGCTATCATGCGTGGCTCGATGATCGCTGCGATGAAGTGTACAGAATCGCAGGTGAAGCGAGAAAGCTGGGTTACGACCTTTCTACCGATGTCGAAATCCCTCGAGCAGCCGATCTTGCTGGACGAACTGAGAAGTTATTGGCAGAACATCTCGATGGAATCGAGATTGCTGCAAAGACCCGTGAGTTACTGGAGAGTATGGACCGTGAAGCATGCTCGATTGCTGCTGCGCGTGAGGCAGCACGTCTAGCCAGTGAGGAGGGTCGCGGTGATGTCGATGCCATTGAACTAGGTCTCAGAGTGGGCCTTGCAATCCTGACAGAAGCGGTCCTTGTTGCACCCCTAGAAGGCATCTGTGATGTCAGGATTCTTCGCAATCCATCTGGAACCAACTTCCTTTCAGTGCACTATGCCGGCCCGATACGTGCAGCAGGAGGTACTGCTCAAGCCATGTCCGTCCTCATCGCTGATGTGCTCCGCCAGGATATGGGGCTTGACCGATATCTCCCAACAGAGAGAGAAATCGAGCGATGTAAGGAGGAATTCGGGCTGTACCGTGGTAATCTTCAGTATCGTCCACCTCCTGATGAGATTGACGTCATCGTCCGCTCTTGTCCGGTGATGATCAATGGTGAATCAACAGAGGACATCGAGGTCAGTGGTCAGCGTGACTTGCCGAATGTCGATGGTAATCGAATACGAGGAGGTATGTTACTAGTCATTGGCGAAGGCATGTGCCTGAAAGCTCCGAAGATTCAGAAGCACACAGGTCGCCTTGGTGTTGAAGGGTGGGAGTTCATCCGAACCTTTGCTCATCGAAAGGAGAAGGTCGATGAGAGTGAAGTGAGTGAGCGCCGCGTCAAGGTAATCAAACCTGGAAATAAATTCATGAAAGAGATCATTGCAGGTCGCCCTGTTTTTGGTCAACCCTCAATGCCAGGTGGATTCAGACTTGCCTATGGAAGGGCCCGAGCAGGTGGCCTTGCAGCAGCTGGAATTCACCCTTCAAGCATGTATGTTGTCGATGAATTCCTCAGTGTTGGAACACAGATGAAGATTGAGCGACCAGGTAAGGCAACTGCAGTCACTTCATGCCATGAGGCACAACCACCATTCGTCCTATTACGCGATGGGACTGCACGACGCGTGGAAGACGTCCAGGAAATGCGTGATGTTTCACCCGATGTCATTGAGATATGGGACCTTGGAGAGATTGTGCTTGGGTATGGCGAATTTCTTGAGAATAACAAAAACCTCGTCCCTGCATCGTATGACCGCCACCGTTGGGCGTCAGAGATCATTGAGGCCCTCTCTGATGCTGCATCTTTGGAGAAATTTCGAGAAATATTGGCAGATTATGATGTTAAAGAAGCACCTGAACACGATGCTGCAGATCTCAACAAACAAGCCGTTTGGCATCGATGGCTTCGTTCCTCAGATCTCCCGGTTGAATCCTTGCTATTGATTGCTCGAACGTTTGGCACCTCACTTCCACCACCCCATCTTCCATTCTGGTCTGACCTTCCTCTGATTTGGGTCCGCCCTCTCATTGAAGCCTGTCTTAAGGGCGAACGAGAGGATGATGAGCATGGTGAACGATTCCGTATTCCTGGCGCTGCAGATGGTTGGTCAGCGGTGGCGACGAAGGAAGGAGACTCCCTTACTGCAGAGAGTCGTCCTTTGTTGTCCGAGGCTGAACGCATCGGTGAGTGGCGACATGGGGCTGTCAAGGCATCTCTTCTTGCCCTTTCAATAACACATCATCACGAAGGGAATGACATCATTGTCACTACTGGAGCCAGTGCATTGTTGGAAGGAATCCATCTGCATGATCAATCAATGGCTCGCACTCTTTGTTCTGATGCCGATACAGCACGTGAAAAACTCATTGAAGATGCAACATCTCTACACCAGATGGACGTGCACTTGAATCGTGTTCGAAAATTACGAGAAGCAGCACGTATCGAGGCCGAGACTCGGGCGAGGCAAGAGGGAAAAGGAATCAACGAGACACAATTGCTTGGAGAAGAAGCCTCAGCAGGATTTGTTGATGATGACCCTGTCGATCCAGTTCAGAAAGCTGAAGCCGAAGACCGAATCAATCAGCATCGTCAACTCCGCACCCTGTCTATCGTGCGCGAGCGTGCTGACTTGCGTTGGGGCGATGCTGCTACGACAAGGGTGGGAAGCAGAATGGGCCGCCCTGAAAAGGCAGCGGAACGAACCATGAAGCCTGCTGTGCATGGCCTTTTCCCAGTAGGTATGGAAGGAGGCCCGAAACGCCTGCTTAACGCAGCAGTTACCAATGGGACATCACGAGTTCGTCTTCGGAAACGTGAGTGTGAGGTATGCCAGCGGATAACACCTCTCTTGACTTGTCCTCATCCTCATTTGGAACAGAAAGGAAAGCGATGCAAGGGGCGAACGGAGCCGCGCCCTGATCATCCAACTAAGATGACCGTTGACGTTATCTCGATAGTTGACGATGCATTACAGGTGATCGCTGAGCCTCAGTTGCCCAGAGAAGTGAAACTTGTTCGCGACTTGATGTCTGAACTCAGCTCTCCAGAACCTCTTCCCAAAGCAATTCTGAGAGCAATTCACAAGTTGCCTGTAAACAAGGATGGCACGATTCGATTCGATATGATTGACGTACCAACCACACATGTGATGCCGTGCGAGATTGGAACCACTGCAAAGCGTATGCTGAAACTTGGCTACACGCACGACTGCAATGGCAATCCATTGGAGAATGATGACCAGATGGTCGAACTATTCTCACAGGATTTGGTCATTTCACGAACAGCTATTCCCCTGCTTGTTCGCACTGCACAGTACGTCGATGACCTTCTCAAACGATTCTATGACAAGGAACCCTACTATGGCGTTCTTGATGCTGATGACTTGATTGGCCATCTCATCGTCGGACTTGCGCCCCACACTTCTGGGGGGGTTCTTGGCCGAATCATCGGATGGACCCGTGCTTCCGCCTCGTTTGCCCATCCATTGTTCCATGCAGCGAAACGTCGCAACTGTGATGGTGACGAGGATTGTGTTATGCTTCTTCTTGATGGTCTTCTCAACTTCAGTCGTTTGATTCTTCCAAATCGCCGAGGAGGATTGATGGACGCCCCTCTTGTTCTAACTACTCGCATCGATCCAAAGGAAATTGACAGTGAGGCGCACAACGTCGATGCCGCTTGGTTCTACCCTGCTGAATTCTATCGTGTCACTGAGCAACATACGCATCCAAAAGAAATCACAGGACTAATGGACATCATCCAAGGACGGCTGGGGACATCACTTGCTCAACGCAATATCGGATATACGCATGAATCATTACAGATTGACCAAGCTCCTGCAGCATCGTCATACAAGACATTGAAGACAATGCGGGACAAACTCGACGGCCAACTTCGACTTGGTAAGAAATTGCGAGGTGTGAGTGAGAGGGATGTCGCCTCCTCTGTAATCCAAGACCATTTCCTTCCTGACCTTCGCGGAAACCTCGTCGCTTTCTCACGTCAGAAGGTACGTTGCACGTCTTGTGGGGCGAAGTACCGAAGGATGCCCATTGCTGGACATTGTATCGCCATCCGTGAGCGAGGCTCATCGCCTCTTGTTGCAATGGGGGACCGCGTCGATCAGTGTCGAGGCAATCTCATTCTCACAGTTAGTGAAGGTGCGGTGCGCAAATACATCGATGTGATCCAATACATGATGAACACCTACGATGTTCAGACTTATACGCGCCAACGCGTTGAACAAGGGATCAAAGCTGTCGACGCCCTCTTTGTCAACGAGACAGTGACTGTCAAGACTCTAGCTGATTGGTTCTGAAATCATCAAACCAAGGGAATCAAGAATTCGTACCATCCAATCTAGTTTCAGTAATTTCAGTTCCGAATCACTCTTTCCAGACCAACGCCCGATACCACCGACGCTGAACCCACTAAGTTTGATTGTAGATGCATCAAGTACACATCGTGCAAGACAAGCTGCACGGTCACCATCTGTAAGGCCCCCTATGTTGATTGCTCCAACAATGTCTTCCTCAAGTTGGTGTGTGAGCACGACGTTGCGTTCCAATTCTTTGAGACGCTGGGCCAAGTCATTGACTTCTTTTAAATTGTCACCATGAGGATGAAGGATCCAGACAATGTGAGAATGTCTCATCGCCTGTCTCATACCTTCACCTCCATCTGCATCACTCACAATCGCGATCACGCGTTTGGTGAATGATGGGTCGAGGTGTGTGAATGCTGCGAACGCTCCATCGGCTACAATGAAACGGTCATGTTCCTGTCTTGAGAGGTAATCACCCCTAGCGTCAGCTCCGACGATTGTGATACCTCTCGCCTCTCTCAATGAATTTGCAAGATATTTCCAAAGCGAGTCTGAATCAGCGAGCATATCGCTGAGTATCTCTTTGACTGATTCAACCGCCTTTCGATCATCGTCAATAGACCAACCGAATGCTGCGATGGCGTCTCGCTGGAGCTGAAGCGCCTCGGGTGGCGGATTCATCATCATTCGCTCATACACCGTGGAAGCGTTTCCCATCCTCATCTCGGCGCTCGACGACACGTACTGTCCGCCAAGTCAACCATGCTCCGGTGAGGAAGAGCAACGAAGCTCCCCAATCTGGAATGAATGTATTCGGATCAAAGGTGTAATTCGCACCATTCAGACCATCAATGGCGATAGTAAGCGCTGTTCGGGAGAATTCCCATATCGTGAGGACGAACATCATCACTACGAGTAGACGTCCACGGAAGCGACCGCGTCGAGCCCCGAGGACAAGGCCACCAAGTATTGCAAAGAGGAATGCGATGATGAGCCATTGTAGTGATCCATCGATCATTGTGAGAATGATGATATTCATCGCTTCATTTTGGGCGAATAGATCCTGATACGTGTCCCAAGCTGTCGCGGCAGCGAGCAGTCCTGAAATGAACGACATTGACCATAACACAGTTGATACCATGGCGCCGTCAGTGTTCGAATTCATCTCGGCAACGATTCGGCTGAAGACAGCTTCCATTCCAAGCCCTCTAGCCATCAGATATATCCCGAGAATAAGTGGTAGAGCACCAATCAACCAGGCCTGTTTGAATGCTATTCCTATTCCAATTGTGACGAAGACCAGTGCAATCGGCAGAACAATTCGACGTTGAAGGGCTGGGTCATCAAGAGCCTTGACGATGTAGTAGTATGTCCCCTCAAGCCCTTTTGACTGACGGACAACCACCCGGTGGACGTGGTCGATTGCTATACGTGATTGTATGATGGGTAGTAATGATTCATCCTCAGCACCATCTGAGACCATAACCGCCCGATCAGGTCCAAACGTCTCGATGACGTCTTCGATTTGAAGGGCAATCGCTCGGTCCGAACGCACTCCAACTCTTTCATCTCCTGTCAAGATGGTGACTTCGACAGCGTCTTCAGGTCCTGCTTCCTCAAGAATCAGGTCATGTTGGCGAAGGGCTGCGAAAATCGCGTTAGTATCAGATTCTTCTGGGTCTGCGATACCTAGTTTGAGAGCTGCTGCAAGGACATTGCGACGACCAACCACTGGGCCGCGCAATCCTGCCTTGACGCCCAAATCGTCGTCTCGGTCAATGACTAGCACGAGAGTACGGGTCATGTAGGTGCTCCTTCAGGGGTGCTAGGTGTCGGACCTTCATCACCCCTTCCCTGTTCGGCGTCATATGTTGTTGCTTCATCGCGGTTTCTATATCGTTGCCGCGCCTTGAGATATTTCAGAGGATGAGTCAGCCATTCACGGTCGCAGAGGCTATTCTGACCCGGAGTGACTGGACAATTGTGATTGAGCTTGAGTTTGTCACAACCATGAGGCGTATACCCTCTATCGAAGACACTGTTCAGTTGATATCGCGTTGTGTCAGCATCATAATCCGGAGCGTTTGCGAACAGTGTTTGCGTTGCCTCGATTGTCCAACCCATGGTGGCAGCCATGGCTGCAAGGAACACGCGACCGACATGATTCACGTTCACGCCATCTGAAAGTTGCTGGATGGCCGAAGCAAGACATGGAGGCCAATCATCTGGGTGAGTGTCAGTTAGGACCACGGATTTCTGATGATTTCGCCGAAGTTCATTTTCCACTGATGTAGCAGCTTCCGCCAAATGGCTGTGAGTAACATCATCCATATTGGCCAATCGTTTCTGAACGATGTCGATAATGGATGACCGAATGACTTCAAGGAGGATCCGAGAGAGCCTGCCATCGCTCGAACGATTGCCGTCGCTGACCAACATCACCTTTCCATCCACGATGTGTTGATTGACAAGTCTCCATGGCTGTCCTGAGATGCCGACGGCACTCTCGAGCCAAGTTGAGAGGGGGATCTCCCATGTTCCATCGTGATGCTTGTTCACGTCCCCAAGATAGGTCTGAGCGATAATCTCCAATTGTGCAGGTTGCTCTGAGAGGAGGGTTGTCGCGCGCAAAGCTTCACCGTGCGCCCACCGCCGAGCTAGTGCTTCTTCACCACTAGCACAAACCAGCATGAGGGCATACACATACCCCATCGTTTCGATGGTTTGACCCAGTGGGGTGTAGAGGTCGAGAGAGTCTGATAGACCATCTGCTTCGACCCGTAAGACTGCCTCAAGCACCCGCTGCATACCTCGCTGTCGTGAACGAATCCCCATCTCATTCGCACCACTCCCGTCGATGAGTGCCATCGTGTCCAGGCCGGAGCGCTCGGCTAATTGCTCGAGTAGTGGTCGGGCTTGAGGTAGGAAGGGCAACCTCGACAAGAGCACGGCATCTTGGATTGGAGGATGCTGCATTGGCAAAGAGGAACCTCATTTCACGACATGATCAGACTCTCAACGCTGCAGGCTGGGCATGTGACTTTGATAGGTCGCACATCTGGAATGCCTAGTGGGGCCGAACAATTTGGGCAGAGTACGGCATCATTGACCATGCTCTGATTTCCACGAGATTCATCATCAGCGGCATATCGCAAACGAAAACGAGACATGTCGGCGATTCGTCGGGCACTATGAACGACAAGTTCCGCCTCGTTTGTATCTCCGGAAATATCGGCGGCATACTCACTCTCCGATACTCCCTGTTCACCTCTGTTCGTCCTTTCTGCTTCAATCTGTGCGAGTTGGGTGAGAAGGTCTTCAGGTGCAATCCCGAGTTTCTTTGCTTGCTGATCAGCAGCGAGAATACGGTCATATCCTTCTATGGCTAAGAGTTGATTGACGACAGCCTCTGGAATCATCTGACCCCTCGAAGTGTGCATTGTACTCGGAGATATCAATGCGTCTGTGCGTCGTTCTCTTCATTTGGGGTGTCTTTCATATGGGTGTATGTCGACCGTTAATCGGGGAGCGTATCCGCAGACGCCAACATAGGGGGACCAGCATGAAAGATTCAACTGTAGCACGATTGTTCTGTTTTCTTCTGATATTGTCGACTACAGTAGCAGTCATCCCAGCCAATGCTGCCGATGTCGATGCAGAACCGTTGGCCACTTCTGGTAGGCAGACAACCCCTACCGGTCAAGCATATCAGTGGTTGAATGGCTTAGGCAGTTCTGAGCACGATTATGCCCGACATGTGAAGGCATCATCTGATGGGTCCGTCTATGTTGCTGGTGATTATTGTACGAGTTCGGATAGCAATTGTCAGTTCTATCTCGGCGACCAATCCTCGAATAGTGCAGCTACGTTACAGGGTGACAATTCGTGCGAGGAGGTCTTTATTGCAAAGTACGGGCCAGATGGAACTCTGGAATGGGAAGAGCGTGTTCACAACAGCCATAGTTGCGGGAGTGGCCGGGCTTATGTCACAGATCTTGACCTCATGTCTGATGGCAGTGCGGTAATTAGCGGGTGGTATCGATACACCGCTTATTTCGGATCACTATCGATTCAAGATAACAGTGGTGATAGTCACTATGACGGCTTTGTAGCGAAGATTGGACCCACTGGGGTTTGGGAGTGGGCTCATTCAATGGGTTCAGATGGAACCTGTTGCAGTGATAGTTACGCTAGAGGCGTAGCGGTCGACCCCTCCAATGATGACGTGTATGTAGCAGGTTATTGGTATCATACAACCCATTCATTCCAGATATCAAATAACAATTACATGAATGGACAATGCGGTAATTGGATCTGGACAGGCTTTGTTGTGAAATTCAACAAGCAAGGTACCTATCAATGGGTCGAGGACAATAAAGGCTGGCGGCGAACCACTGATAATTATTGCAGTAATGACCATCGCAATGAGATATGGGACATCATTGTCGATAATCAATCAAATTTCTATTTCGTAGGGTATCATTACGGCGAAGGAACGCAGGGATGCTTTGAGTTCAATGGACACAGAACCTGTAGGAACAATGGTTACGGTTGGGATTGGAACATGTTCATCGTCAAGGTGAATTCACAGAAAACGGTGCAGTGGGGTAAATCCATTGGGCAAAACGATCAAGACTACATTCGAGAGGTTGTCCTCGACCAGTACCAGAATCCTATTGTCCGCGGATATAAGTCTGGAGGTAACTCATACACGTTCGGTCAATCTACAGTACCCTCTGGCTCTGGTACATTTGTAGCAAAATGGAATGCTTCTGGAACTGAGGAATGGTATAAGCGGTTGTCAGATTGTTGCCATGACCCAGATCAGCGAGATGCAGGGATGGCCGTCGATCCCGATGGCAATGTCCACGTCGTCTACGGTAGTCACCGCGCAGAGACCGTTTCATATGATGGTATGAGGTTGTATGATTATGACTCTGATACGCGTGATGATGGAAATCGGCAATATCACACTTATTCGATTGATATCGACGACAACGGGACTGTATATCGGACAGGAGTCGTTGATGGTTCGATGAATCTCTATGGACAGACAACCACACACCGTGGAAATTGGGATGGCTGGATATCAAAGTTTGATCCAGATGAGGATGGCGATGGCATCGCTGACCGACTTGATAATTGTAGGCTGATACCGAATTATGATCAGGAGAATCATGATCAAGATGCTAACGGTAATGCTTGTGATGATGATGATGATAACGATGGAACGCTCGACGAGCTTGATGATTGTCCTAGAGGTGATGTAGGCTGGGGACCTTCCGTGGCATCGACAGACTTCGATGGAGATGGATGTTATGATCTCAATGAAGATAATGATGATGACAACGATGGCATATCCGATCGCGATGATAGCTGCGATCCAGATGCCCTAGCTGATGACCCACGAGATCCTATGGTCCAATCAGGTTACAGTCTGTGGAAGACGGACTGGAATTCGACTCCTGAGAACGATCATGATCGAGATGGCTGTCATGATGCTAGTTTCGAGGAGAAAGACGGAGACAATGATGGCGTCTTCGATCTCATTGATGCCTGTAAGTATGGCAACATCGAATGGGGGGCGAACAATGATCCAGTGAGAGGTGATATCACTGACCACGATTCCGATGGTTGTGAGGACCGCACGGCGGAGGATCCCGATCGTGATAATGATGGGGTTATTGATTGGCCGGACATCGATGCTCGAGATTCATGTCCAATGGGCCAAGTCGGAGTTCTCTCCACACCTTTGAACGACCATGACGGTGATGGTTGCCTCGATGGTGATGACGAAGGTGATGGGGAAGATTCTGACAATGATGGGGATGGCGTTCTGAACACTGATGACTATTGCATGAATGGCCTTCGTGGATGGCAGTCAACGTGGGAGACTGACCATGATGGTGATGGGTGCAGGAATAATGAGGAGGATGATGACAATGATGATGACAATGTTCCCAACGCTGTGGACCAGTGTCCACTAGGTGCTACAGGGTTCAAATCCAAGGTCACGAATGACTGGGATAGCGACGGATGTCACGACGATACCGAGGACGATGATGACGACAACGATCGCATCATGGATTTCGATGATTTCTGTCCAACTGGACGTAAGGACTGGGTCTCTGGTCGGGTCAAAGATCGTGATGGTGACGGCTGTAGGGATGATGATGAAGATGTTGACGATGATGCAGATGGAATCTGCGATGGACAAGATGTCGACCAGAATCAGGATTGTGAAGTTTCATCCAAGAATTCAGACCTATGCCCATACAGCAGAATCGAATGGTATTCGACACCCGCAAGCGATAGGGACCGTGACGGGTGTCATGATGATGAAGAAGATGATGACGACGACAATGACGGTTTGAATGACTACGTGGATGATTGTCCATATGGAGATGTGAATTGTCGGCAGACTCCTGGAGAAAGTGATGACACAACCGATCAACAGACGGATACTACTCCCGCTGATCAAGTGAATGTCAGCACGGATGCCGGGAATGTGTCTGAGAACACCACTTCGGAATCTGAGAATGTTCTTGACAATGCCTCTAACAATGATGCTTCGAACACCACTGGTACTCTTGCGGCAGCGAGTAGCGACACTTCTTCGAGTAATTTCACCATATTCTACATCACTGGAGGCGTGATGGCATTCCTAGCCCTACTTGGAGTGCTGTTGTCTCGCAAAGGATCTGGTGGAAGTGGAGGCGAAGAGTGGATGAACGAATATTCAGGTGGTCCAGATGTCTCTGGTTTTGGTTTTGAAGCTCCACCTCCTCACGTCAGAGGTCAAACTGGAGATGATGGTCACGAATGGGTTGAATATCCTCCAGGCAGCAACCGTCATTGGTATCGCCCAGGGCCTGGCGCCAATTGGATGCCATGGGCATAGTCAGGCACGTTCAAACCTCCTTGCACTGAGGTCGCATCATGGACGGGTGGCTTCCCTTGACAGACGGGATTGCACTACAGCAGGTTGAGGATCGTGGAAAAAGAATGGTTGTGACACTGAGTGACGATGTGGAGGGGGAGGCCGATGTCAAGAAGCACGGTGCATGGGATGGTTGGGAAGAAGTCCTTCGTCAACAGGTAGAGAAGGCTGAGACATGGCGTCCTGTTTCCGTGCATAGCAATGAGGCTTGGACACTTTATCCTGTCAAGGACGATTTCCCGCTTCTGTTAGCTTCTCTGCCTGAACATATCGAACTCCCAGATGCACGTATAGCGTGTTCAGAAGGTACAATTGGTTTGCGTTGGGAGCGCTCCCATTCATCTTCACTACGAACACACCTGGAGGGGTTGAAAGATGTGGATGAGCGATTCGATGCGATTGAGCGGGCCGGTGAGAGACTAGGTCAAGTTCACGCAGCAATTTCCATGATCAAACGCGAACGCCCAATTGAGCGGTTGTGGAATGCCCGACTCAAGTCCCTTGAAGAATGGACAGCATCCAAAACGTTGTGGCGAGCGCCACATGCACTACAAACTCACACGACAATTGACCTTGGCCCAATCACCCTTGATTCTATGGCATGGTCCTCTGATGGCCCAAGTGTGGTACGCCCAGCACTTCATCATCCAGCTTACGGCGCCTTTGGTGATGTTCGCCGTCCTGCATTTGCCTCACTTGCCTCGATGCTGCTCGACCTTGAGGCTCAACTCGAACTCTTTGACTTGAGCAATGAGCAGAGAGTGGTGGCAAAATCTCGTTTCCTTGAAGGATGGCGAAGCGCCGCTCCTTTGGCTTGGAGCTCAAAGTCCTGTTTTGATGCCCATAAGGGTGGAATCGCAATCTGGTTGTATGAACTTGCTCTGCTTGATCGATGGCTTGCCCTTGATGGAATGCCAGGTCGTCGGGGCTGGTCATCGCACTGGTTACGGGGCATCGCATCAATTCAGCGCAAGATGTTCCATAGTCGCACCTTTGCAGCAGGTGCTCTTGTTGGGAGGTGGGGAGCCTTCATCTCTATTCTTGCTTATTTTTGGGTCCCTTTCTCATTCTGGCAGAGTGTCCTCGGGGTTCTTGGAGGAGGTGTTCTCTGGGTTGTATCGAACACGATTTACCGTCTACGAGCACCAGATCCTACTTGGACTGGTGTCCTCACACCGCCACTACCCCTCGAAGTGGCTATTGATATGACGTCATGAGCCAACACTCATGAGAGGCCACCCCCAGACATTAGAAGATGCGAGTGAGAGGGCCTTTCTCTGCGCTTGCTGTGATTTTACTGTTGCTCGGCGCATCCCTCGGTGGTTGCTTGGGCCAAGGACAGCCTTTCGTTCCAGAAGTGGCACGTGACCCGATCTGGATGAATTATGTGAGAATCGATCAAAATCCTCACGATGATATGCGGATTTTCACTACTGTTGATCTTGGTCTGAATGCAAGTGGAGAGACCACATGGGCTGTCTTTGACCGGAACTTCGGTGGTAACTGCTGTGAGCACTACCTAGCAACCTCGGTGGAAGGTAGTATTCTCAACATAGGGGGGGAGTATCCGGTCTGGTCTGACGATCGAGGGCACGTGTGGGACACATGGCAGCCAGGTGTGGTCCCCGATCCTCAGTGTCGAACGTTCGTCCCAACGAACCCAGGGACTGAGGGGCTTGGAGAGGGTAGTATCGTGCAGGCAACCAATGGTGACATCATTGCAATGTCTTGGTTTCCCTATCCTGGTGGTGACTTGAAACTGGACAAATTCTACGCGATTCTCTACGATGACTCGGAAGCAGCTTGGCGGTGGTGTTACAACCGTATCACTGAACCATTCTATGATCGTTCATGGCAGGTAGAAGTGGTGGGGCCGATCGACAGTTCTCTGGGTAGTGGGGAATGGGCAAGCCTTGTGGTCAGTAACTTCTGGCATCAGAGTCAGAATGCTGGCGGGCAGATCAGCGTGGACGGTCTGAACTACTACCCTATACAGTTCCCGGATCGTGGCGACGGCATCGATGAGGCAGTGGTTGACCTTGGAATGTATGGGGCTGATCTTGGCCCTCATTGGGATGTCAATAAGCCGCACAAGGAGATGCGTGCCTTTCCAGTTCCTGCTGGCGGTCTGATGTTCCCGAGCTATTTCGATGACGGTAGTGCAGCTTTCCTTGATACGACGTTGTCCTGGAATCAGGTTGCAACCCTGTTTCCTTCTGAGTACTGCCAATTGGATCGCATGAATGCACTGCATTGCGTAACTCTGCAAAGTACCACTTTCAGCCACCATTATTCCCTAGATGGAGGTTTGACATGGCAGGTGCAGAATCATAGTCTCAGCGAATCAGCTTCGTCGATTGAGGAATGGGAATTTCAAGCCAACGCAGGCCAGGATCTCTTCGTGCTCAACGCCCGCTACCAAGATATCGATGGTCCTGATGTCGACATCGTCTGGCACGTACGCGGTATGTCCGAGAGTCTAGAAGCCGACACCATCACTTACATCGGATTAGGTGATCTTGATTCTACTTCTGGCGCGGGCAATGACATCCGCTTTGACTTCGCAAGCCTGGGTGTTCTGCCAGATGGAGGTGTCGTTGTCGCATATCACGACTCAAGCCATGAGGACCCACTTTTCGCCGTGGAACTTGACCTTCCCATCTGACCGACAGCGCTACATCCTGCTGACCATCCTCGATATCGAGGGTCATGGGTGTGGACGGTGTACCAACGTTGGCGGACCTTGGCTTCTCAGCAACATCTGATGCACCATTGTTCGTTGGACTTGAACATCCATGGACTCTTCTTGATCCAAGTCACTCCTCTGGATTAAAGCAACAATTTGTCAATTCAATGCCTTCAACTTCCTCTGTCGCTGGTGAGCTTCATCCATCGTGTGTGTTGGATGAAGGTGGTGGCCCGATCAAGATTGAACCGGGCGCAGTCGTTGGTCCATTCGTTCTCATTGAAGGTCCTGCTTACATTGGACGTGGTGTTGAAGTGCGTCAAGGAGCCTTTGTTCGCCCCTATACGTGGGCATGTGAGGGATCGGTGATAGGTCATGCTACCGAGATCAAACATTCATTACTGATGCCGGGGGCCAAGGCCCCTCACTTCAATTACGTCGGTGATTCATTACTAGCGTCAGGAGTGAATCTGGGTGCAGGTAGTGTTCTGTCGAATTTGAGGCATGATGGCGCAGAAGTTGTTCTTCGTCAGGGTGATGAACATGTGTCGACTGGTCTGCGCAAGTTCGGCGCCATTCTCGGGCGCGATGTTCAGATCGGTTGTAACGCTGTAACCAATCCAGGAACCATCCTCGGACCCGGATCGTTGGTTTGGCCNAATGCGTGTGTTATAGGTCTTCATCCAGCGGGATGCTCACTGCGTTGAACTAGTGCATATTATGTGGCATTCTGACTCCAGCAATCTAGGATTGGCAGTTTCCTTCGGTGAAGGTCTGAGATAGCATGTGCTCGTGGAAACTCTTGACCCGGCTTGGGTTCACACCAAGATCACCCATTCCAATCCGAGAGGCGCTGTGAATCCAGATCACTGTATTGTTCTCATCACAGAAGGTCTGGATGACGAAATCATCTCGGAATCGCCAGAATGGGGTCACAAAGACCGCGTGAGTCAGGTCTGGTGCGTCGAACAGAATCTCGGTACCTGGTTGCTCTTCAATCCAGCGATATGCAGCACCTTCAATCTCATTCAGCGGNGCCTTGAATCTCAGAATCTGTAATCCCTCTGATCGATGATAGCTCGGTCCAATCTGTACGCAATTTCCGCTATTTTCAGGGCATTTCTCTGGGAACGTCTGGATAGGATCATCAGGTGAGACCACTGTGATTGCAGCGATGCTCAGCAAGTAGCCAGATGATGACAACATCAAGCTGATGACGATGAATCGTGCGGCTGGCTTTGTCCNCCACTGTTCTGACTTACTTTCTACAGCCACACCAACGTCCTTCTCATCTTTTGATTCGCTCATGTGGGCCCCTCATTATCAATGACTGATTGTGATCTAAACAACTCACGACCAAGTCTAATCCACGTTGCACCACAACTTACTGCGACGCGCCAATCCTGCGTCGTTCCCATCGACAGATGCTTCAGTTGAGGATATTTCTTCACATGCTCTTGCTGCAGAGTTACCAAGTTCTCAAAGACTGGTCGGCTGGTCTCAGGATCGTTGGTTCGGGGTGCCATCGTCATCAACCCTCGTACGTCGACACCTTCTCTGATTAACGTGGCCAAGGCGTCACCAACCTGTGTTGGCTGTACGCCGTGCTTGTTTTCATCANCACCGGCATTGACCTGCAGCATCACCCATGCTTTAGGATCAGTTGCAACCCACTTTCGTGAAAGTTCAGGTCTGTGGAAGGAATGGACGACATCTGCATGGGTGGAGATGGTACGCAGGTGGCGGCTCTGAAGAGGTCCGATGTAGTGGTGTCTGACTCGAGAAGAAATCGCTTCTGTACGCTGGGCCAAGCCCCCTGGACGATGTTCGCCAAGGTCGCTAACTCCAGATGTAATGAGGTCATTGATGTCCTTGAGACGTCTGCCTTTGGATACTACGAGAATCTCAGGGGATGGCACTCCTGCTTCCTGTGCGACGCGCTCCACCTCGGTAGACAGCTCAAGCCACCGCTCCAACATCACTGACACTCAGAGGCCATGTGAGTTGTTCATTGTTCGGCGTCGAAACAATCCTCAGCCGATCCAATATGCATTTGCGTATCGCTCTACTCGCCGTCGCCGTTGTCGGTTCCATCATCATCGTTGGATGCATCGGAATCACCATCGTCTGATGAAAGCCCAACGGTTCCCGCAATCGCTTCAATCTTCTCATGCAACTGATCCCGCATTTCAGTGATTGCAGACATGACATCGAACGATTCATCCGCTCCTTTCGCTCCAATGCCTTCTATCTGAAGTCCGAGCATCACAATCATCACGCTACCGAGCAGAAGGACCAGCCCAATGAATGATACCGCATTATCCATTTGGGTGACATATTGTGGCATTATTGTCAGTGCTGCTCCAATAATCATGAGGACAAACCCCGTCATTACCTGTTTGTAGCCATCGCCGAGAACGTCCTTCATAGTCACTTTATCATCACCTTCTGGTCCCCACCTGACATCTGTGATGATTANGATTGGGATGAAATCATGTGCGGCATGTACATTTAGTGTAATATGTGCACTTGAAGTGTGAGTATTCTNAAGAAAATTGTCTGGAATCCAGAAGAATTGTCAAGTCACAACCTCTGGGTGTTGCATGCAGAATGTTGTGATATCCGGAGCAAATCGGGGCATTGGTCTTGGTTTAGTTGAGCGTTTCCTTGAACATGGATATCGGGTTATGGCAGGGGTGCGTGACATGAGCCGATGTGCTGAACTCGAGGAGATTTCGTTGAATGGAAACGTACAGATTCATCTTCTCGATGTCACCAATGATGACTCTGTCAACGCCTTCGCAGGATGGGTCATTTCGAATACCCCATCGATTGATGTTCTGATGAACAATGCTGGAATTATGGATGACCGCGCTCATCATCTTGAGAATGTGGACATCGAATACAGCCGAAACGTGTTCAATGTCAATGTCTTGGGGCCACTCCGNCTGACAAAAGCTCTTCTTCCAGCGTTGAGAGAGAGTGGTGCTGCCAAGATAGGGAATATGTCTTCTCTTATGGGGTCGATAGCAGACAATCGGTCGGGCGGTTATTACGCCTATCGTGCCAGCAAAACGTCCCTCAATATGATCACTGTAAGCATGTCTCGAGACTTGCTGGACGATGGTATCATTCCTGTGGCGCTGCATCCCGGCTGGGTACGCACGGATATGGGTGGGCCAAATGGTGCCATTGATGTCGCAACATCGACCAACGGGCTGTTCACCGTGATGGAGAAGTTAGAGGCATCAGATAGTGGTTCTTTCCTTCAGTGGGATGGCACAAGACTTCCATGGTAGTGAACAAGAAGCATCCGGGTAGCCTGATAAGGGATATAGGGCAGTGAGATTCGATGAAGGGAGGGCTGATTGCAGTCGTGTGCTCACTTGCATTCGCGTTCATGCTCATTCCTCTGAATCATCCCGTATTGGTTCCTGATGAGTTGCCGGCGGACGAGTTATCGGTGGATGAGGCCCCTGTACAGGGCCGAAGCACCAGTGATCATGCAACTGGTGGCTATCACCTTGTGAGCGGGGAATGGTGGGAGAAACCAGTGGGATACAGGCCTACTGTTGACGATATTGATGGTGATGGAATCCTCTGGCCCTCTGATTCCCACCCCATGGATCCTTCCATGCCACCTTTGTTCAGTTCGGGATCTGAGGGTCTTCTTCTGCGATCTGGGGAACCTGATTGGGAGACTGATGAAACTGATGATTATTCGCTAGGGGCATTCGGTGACGTCGATGCCGATGGTGACCTTGATCTTGTTCTTTCGACAGGTGAGTATGGAACACGTCGGATTCAGATGTTTGAGAATCAGAAGGGTACCTTCGCTGCTTATCCAACGTGGATTTCCCCTGAAAGTGCCGAGCCAAATGACATGAGGTTCGCAGATTTCAATCAGGATGGGCGGATGGATCTCGTTCTTAGTGATCCTGGTTCTCCACTTTCATTGTACGCCCCAAATGTGCGTTCTATGCCAACTTCAGTGACATGGCAGAGTGAGAGTCAGGGTTGGTCGTTCCCGACGTATTCCTCACTTGCCATTGCTGACTTCGATAATGATACCTATCTGGACCTGTTTGCAGGAGTTACAGGCGGCAAAGCAGAGTTACGAATGAACCGGCTTGGAACCCTTGAGCGACAGGCATCCTGGTATGGTAATGCTTCACTTCTGACTGGTTCAACTGAGATTGCAGATATAGATAGGGACGGCGATCCTGATGTGGTCTCAGCGACTTGGAACNAAGGCATCATCGTCTATGTGAACAATGGAGGAAATCTCGACAGAGATCATCAGGTTCTGATTGATAATCTCACAAATGTGACCAAAGCTCAGACTCTGGATGCCAACGATGATGGCTGGCTCGATATCCTTGTCACCAGTCATCTTTCGAAGGATAGTGCGATGCTCTTCCTCAATAATGCGGGCTCATTCAACGATACACCCGATTGGGTCGATCAAGAGGCCAACATTCATTTCCATTCAGTCATCGGAGATGTTGATGGTGATCTCAAGGAAGATATTCTTCTCTTTGTTGAGAATAATACAGATCCCATTCGGATTCATCGTTGGACTGACAACTCGTTCTCTGCTTCACTTGATTGGAGCACGAATCTTGGAACTGATACGATGCATGGTGCNCTTGCCGATACCGACCTTGATGGTGACTTGGACCTCTTACTCGTCCAACAGGGTTCTGTCGGTATCATTCTCAATCGCCCTCAACCAAGACCCGTCACAGTACCTTCGTGGACCTCAGATGATGCGATGAGTTCAGTTGATGTGACAGTGATGGATCTCAATGGTGATGATGTTAATGACCTCGTTTTTGCGAATGAAGGTCCATCGAGGGGCTATTGTGGTCTGAGTGGNGGTGGTTTCAACACCACTCCATGCTGGGAGACTTCCTCTCTGGGTGGCCTATCCGTCAGTGCCGGAGATATCGACCAAGATGGCGACGACGATCTTGTTCTNGGCCGATATTTCAATTCAAGCCTCGTCTTTCTTTCTGATGAAGGAAATTTGACTAACGAACCGTCGCTTGAGATTGATCAGAATAATCACACTTGGTTCATCGACTTGCTGGACTATGATGGTGATGGCGATCTTGACCTCTATCAGGCTCTCACTGACCGTTCGGTAAATATCCTTGAATGGGATGCANGTGACTTCCAGGCCACNCCTCTCTTTGAGCACCCCAGAGACATCTGCGGCCAGTCTGGATTTGATATCGGTGACTTCGATGCAGATGGTGATGACGACATGGTCGTGACCTATCAGTGCGGTGTCACGCAGATCTTNGAATACAAAGGGTCCGAACCTGCAAACACCACATTATGGTCGGTGTCTTCGGGTGGTGATGAATACCCAACACTCTATGATTTCGATGCAGATGGCGATCTTGATTTGACAATCGTGCGTTTTGGTATGGTCCTGTTGTTCGAGAATGATGGCGTGAATATCTCAACTCAGCCATTGTGGTCTCATGGTCATGGAAAGGAATCCTATCGTGCTCATTGGGGTGATATCAATGACGATGGACTCGATGATCTAATCGTGACGACTGCGAGTAACTGTCTTGCATTCTTTCGTACAGCTGATGGTCTTCCTGCAGAAGCATCATGGAAGGATAAGGTAGCGAGCAACTCAATCAGGTCCCTGCTTGCCGATGTTGACGGCGATGGAAGAATCGACTATGTGACTGCGAATCGGAACCAGAATGAGATTTTTGATTTCCAAGTCGCCTTGGATAGTGATCTNGATGGGACCATCGATCTCGAAGATGATCTCCCGAGCGACCNCACTCAGATTTCAGATCCAGATGGAGATGGTTTTGGCGACCTTGGTACCGGAACGACTCCCGATGATTGCCGTGGCCAACATGGTTCTTCCTGGCGAGACCGGTGGGGTTGTCCTGATGCAGATGGTGATGGACAGTCGGATCTTGGCGACGATTATTGGCGCAATGCAACCCAGTGGAGTGATACAGATGGTGATGGCCTTGGGGATAACTGGCCTTACGAATGGGGTGGGAATGAGCGACGAGATGCATGGCCGGGCATCTTCATCGAAGATGCCTATCTTCCCGATCCAAGTCCTTTGGACTATGACAATGATGGATATGAGGACCCTTCTTTTGATGAGGCGATCACACCTCTTGATGACTGTTCCCTCATAGCGGGTACCTCAACGATTGATAGGAAAGGGTGCCTTGATTCCGATGGCGATGGATACTCCGATCCCGATGATGAGCACACTATCCTTGATGGTGCTGATGCCTTCCCTTCCGACCCCACTCAATGGACAGATTCCGATGGTGATGGATATGGTGATGCTCCCGCACCAGCCGCCCGGCCTGATGGCTGCCCATCTGAACCGGGAGAGTCGTACCTCGATGTCTATGGGTGTCCAGATGGTGATGATGATGGTTATGGGACAAGTGATGACTGTCCAGAGGAATATGGCACTTCGACACAGGATCTCATAGGATGCCTCGATATCGATGGAGATGGGTGGAGTATCCTCAACGACCTCGATGACCTTGACATCACCGTATGGTCTGATGTCGATGGAGATGGATATGCTGACCAGATGAGGCTCGGTCGGATTGACTCTTGTCCGAATGTGGTTGGCAACTCGACAGAAGACAGATTCGGATGTCTTGATTCTGATGGTGACGGGTACAGCAACCCCGATGGATTATGGCCCGCACACCCCATAGGATTGGCTGACAGTCATCCGACGGATGCAACTCAGTGGCAGGACTCTGACGCCGATCAATGGGGTGATCGACTTGATGGGAATAATCCTGACAGGTGTCCTGAGATCGCTGGGCAGAGCCGATGGATTCTTGTGGATGGAACTGTTCAGACATACCTCGGTTGCGCCGATTCAGATGCAGATGGGATGACCGATGAAACTGATGATTGCCCGAATTTAGCAGGAACCTCGACCCGTCAGACGAGGTCCTGTCCAGATACCGATTTGGATGGCTTAGAGGACCGACTAGATGATTGCCCATCCGTTGCAGGGACTTCGTGGATTTACCGCACAGCCTGCATGGATACCGATGGAGATGGAGTCCCGGATCTCTATGATATCGAACCGTTCGTAGCCTTGGAAACGATTCCAACGGATGAGGACTGGGATGGTGATGGGCGACTCAATGATGATGATGTCTTCCCCTTCGATGAGACACAGTGGGCCGATGCAGATGGTGATGGTCTGGGTGATTCAATCACCGGAAGAAATGCAGATCCATACCTCAATGATCGAGATAACGATGGAGTTGTCGATGAAGAGGATGCATGTCCTGATGACCCAGAAGGAGTCAGCGACCTAGATGGTGATGGCATCTGCGATCAACAGGATGATGATACCGACGGTGATGGAGTAGCCGATGTTATCGAGATCCAAGAGGGCTCGAATCATCTCAGTGCAGAATCAATNCCAGAAGATACCTTTGCTCTCTATATCCCTGGCACCAGCATATCACTCGATGCATGGGATCTGATTCAATTCTCTGCCACATTGCCTGCACTGTACTACTTCCTCTATGCCTTTGGTGGCCGGGGCGTTCGTGTTCGGCGGCTTGAGCAGGACCTTGAAGAAGCGAGTACTCCCGATGATCTAACAGCCTTCGAATATCGCTTGGAGAGAATGGTGAGATTGAGATTCATCGCACCCTATCAAGCGATTCGGCTTGAGCGAGAGCGTTCTCGACGCGAAGCGCGCATGACAGATGACATCAGAGATCTTGAGGTTGAACTCGATGATGATCAAAATACTGTACCTCCAAGTTACATGAAGGGGTGGACACAAGATGATGGTTGGGAGTGGCTTGAGTACCCTGAAGATTCTGNGACACGTTACTATCGCAAGGAGGGGTCTGATGGTGAGTGGACCCTTCACCGAGGATGAATCTTCACGTCCCCTATCAAGGGATGGTCCTACTCTGGTAATGGGTACAAGGTTCACTCGGGTAGGCTGATAAGGAATCCCCGAAAGTCAGCTCCGAATAAACCATGCCAGATGTAGGCTCTCCTCTCTGTTGGACGAAGGGGTCACTGTGAAGACCAACGATGCGCTGGAGATTCCAGCAGACGTGCGTGAACAACTGCACAAGCAGGGTTACGTGATTTTGAAGAGAGTCTTCACCCCTGATGAGGTCCACTCCCTACGTACTTCCTGCGACCACTTCTTCCGCAACCAGAAGCACATGCGGAGCCATCTCGGGCGCAACATGCCGAACGCGACACGCCACGTTCCCGAGATTCATTGGCTCTACAGCCATCCCAATGTATTGGCCGCTTTCCGGGCAGCACTCGGTACCGAAGACATCCTCTTCACGCGCCATTGTGACATAGCGAAGAATCGCCTCAGCGGCTGGCATAAGGACAGCGGCGAGGCCGAGCCTTACTTCTCTGGCGACTACTTCGCCGCTGAGGACTGTCAGGTCTACAAGATGGCTGTCTATCTCCAATCCCACCGTGATGGCCGGGGCCTGTGGGTCAAGCCAGGCTCTCATTGGACGCCCGACAAGGAGAGTGGCGAGGCTCTTCATCTCGACACCGAAGCTGGTGANGCCATCTTGTTCGACGTCCGTCTGACGCATTCGGGCGCCTTCGGAGGTTGGGTCGAGAAGTTACTCGGGCGCTTTGGTCGACGAGTCTTTCGTTCGCCCCATTCCAAACAGGATCATGCATTCTTGGTGCGCCTCAAGGACGCCTACTGGTGGGTCCGCCGCCGCTCGAATAAGTTCTCCATCTTTTTCACCTATGGATTCCCTAACAACTTCACCTCCGAGTTCTCAGAGCGGAACATGGAGCGGCAGCGTGCCCAGTTGGCGCAGTTCGACTTTCACGGTAGCCTCGTCTCTGATGAGCCCTTGATTCGTACCCTGCTCGATGCTGGGGTCAAGGTGTTCGGAGAGGACGCCTGAGTTCTGAATCAACGGCGGTCAGTTCACCTGATGTAAGGTTAGAGAATCTTCAATGATGAATAAGCCCCTAACCTATGCTAATCGAACCAATCATTCGGTTGCAGGCTCGTCGCCACTGACCTTACCAAGGTATTCNGGCAACTCAACACCTGCCATCTTGGCCACATCATGGATAGGTGGCAGAGATTGGACCAGACTGGACACGAAATTCGAGGTCGAGGATGATCCATCTGCATTACCACCGCCATCCCAAACAGTGACCTTGTCNATCTTCAGGTTACGAATCGCTTCGGTCTGCATGGCAACCATNTGTTCGAGTTTCTCGATCATCAGAAGGGTCGCTGCAGCNTGTGAATCGTTACCTGCTCCGGCCACNAGTGCCTGATAACCAGCNGCCTTTGCTTCGAGCACCTTCTGTGTACCTTCTGCTTCAGCCTGATAGCGGGCCAGAACAGCATCTGCTTCACCAGAAGCGATACGGCGCTGCTTCTCAGCTTCTGCCTCTGCAGCAATCTCAATCTGCTCTTTACTGATCTTCTCAGACACGATGCTCTCTGCTCTCAGACGCTCCTGCTCAAGGTTGTATTGTGCTTTCTGGATCTCAGTCTCGGCCTGTCGGCGTGCGACCTCAGATTTCTGGACAGCTTCAGCTTCACGCTGAGCGAGTTCAGCATTCACATCAGCGATGCGGGCATTCGATTCGTTCTCACCAGATACAGCTTCTGCTTCACGTTCACGAACGAAGATACGTTGCCCTGCTTCAGCAGCCTTCCTTCCCTTTTCCGCTTCG
>PAZI01000039.1 GCA_002715545.1 Methanobacteriota archaeon | reverse complement strand
AGCAATGAGTGGGTGGCGCTGTCCGCTGATTTGGGCTGCATCCCGATACGGTCTTGGCACCCCCCGTCTGGATGGTATAACCCTTGACGTTCCTATGGGACTGAGATGTACGATTCAAGCACTCTTGAAGATGGCGAAAGAGGGACAAAACGTCAAGAAGGCAAGCGTGATGGCTCCAACACCGCGCTTAGCTCAGTTGGTAGAGCACCTGACTGTAGACTGAACGACGCACGACCGCGGCACAGGCGGTCATCAGGGGGTCCCCGGTTCAAGTCCGGGAGCGCGGACCACTATCGCCCACGTCCATTGTTAGGGACAACTAAGTCATGATGCATTCGCAAAAGCATGTGGAATCAGAATCTGAAATAGATGAAATCACTCGTTTCAGCAGGACGTAGCAAAAACACAAGTGAGAGCATTACACCAATTGCCACTCCCCAAACCACTGGTCTNCGATTTGCAATCCAGTGCTTCAGGCCACCTATTTTCCAACTGATGAAATGGCCAATGATGAACAGAATGGCGATGCCGAGGGTGAGAAGCTTGATCTCAGGAAGGGCATAATATAGTTCCCAAATATCCCAGTGCGCTCCAATTCCAACAAATGTCTTCAATGAGGGAATCAGGATTGAGGTATCCTCTACTCTGAAAACAAGCCAGGTCATGAAGACAAAATATTGAGTTACAATCCAGCCAACAAGAAGTGAGGTTCTCGGTTTTCTCTCAAATGCAAGATGTACGAGTCGTAGTTTCAACAATAATCGATGGGCAATGAGCAATAGCCCATGCAACAAACCCCAAAGTACGAAATTCCACGAAGCACCATGCCATAGGCCACCAAGTAACATTGTCATCATCAGTGCAAACAACATGATTCGTGGTCCATTTCTACTCCCACCAAGGGGAATGTAGAGATAATCTCTCAACCAAGTTGACAGAGATATATGCCACCGTCTCCAGAAATCTTGTGGAGAGCGAGCAGCATAAGGTGAGTCAAAATTCTCAGGTAATCGAATACCAAACAGTATGGCAGAGCCAATGGCAATATCGGTATAAGCAGAAAAATCGCAATATATCTGTATGCCAAATGCAAGAGCACCCCACCAGACTAGCCCTATATTGTCAAGAGGTGCGCCTTCAACAAAAATCTCATTCACGTGGATGGCAACATTATCTGCAATAATCAGTTTCTTTGCCAGACCATACACGATGAGAGTCAGTCCAAGTCGAAACTGGATTGGATCGGGACTCAGTGTATTCTCAATTTCTTGTTTGAAATGTTCAGACCTCACAATGGGGCCTGCAACAAGTTGAGGGAAGAAAGCAGCATAACAAGCAAAAGAGAGAAAGTCATCATAGGGTGTGTTCTTTCCACGATAGATGTCAATCGTGTAAGACATCGTTTGGAACGTGTAAAAGGAGATTCCTACTGGNAGAAGAAGACCTAATGTTCCAATCTCAGGTGCACCTGTGAGGCGTAGTGAAGCCCAATTCCAAGATTCAATGATGAAGTCGAGATACTTGAATACACCAAGCAATCCTAAGTTGGTGATCAATGAGAAAATCAACCANCTCTTCTGCATCTTTTGATTGTCATTTTCGTGAATTCTTCGTCCTGCAGTCCAATCAACCAATGTAGATGTGAGGAGAAGGAGAATNTGCCAGCCTGAGGCTAACCAAAAAAAGACATACGAACTAGCNAACAAAATGCCGATCTGCTTGCGACGCTGCCTTTTTCCAACTGTGAATGTCAATAAGAATACAATTGGCAGAAATAAGAGGTAGTATTCAGAGGTGACAAAATCCATCCATCAGCCCTCCAGAAGAGGTGCNATATGTTGCATCAATTTGTCTGTAAAAAGGAGTTCTCCCTCCCGGGACATATGTACATAATCATTGAAATGTTCTTCTTTCCAATCGAGATCCCACATCATATCGCATACTGTCANTAAGTCCAATTGGTTGTAGGATTCTATCGTCTGATTATAGTAATCCCATTGTCCAGGATCNAGGCGCTCAAGCAATACAGGATTGTAGGGCAGTCCAACTAGAATCACTTCAATTCCAGCAGAAGTGAACTGCTCAATCATGTATTCAAACGATATTTGATTCTTGTTCACTATTCCTTCTGGATTGTGATTGCTTCTGTTGAGATATGAATCCAATGCTGGCCCGTAGAATTCTTCAATCGTCCCTAANGATGAATTTCCTGCTTTAATGCTCTTGAGGGTGTTCGGAAATTGGGTTGGATATCGCAGATATTCATCGTATGCTGGATCGTCTGGAAGCGGGACACACACAACGGCAGCCGATGACGCATGGATATCTTCAGGTGATTCTAAACAAGGATGTGGTAGACTAAATGTGGTCATTAATTCAATTTTCAGCGTGCCATCTATCGCTTTGGGAACATAGGATGACAAATGTTCCAACTGATCTTTACGCGAAATCGGTAGCATCTCCATGTCACTTTGATTNAGCACATCCATGGGTATGGATTCAAGATCCACTGCACCCAATGAAGCAATATGTGCCATTCGTGACTGGACTGATTCGGGCACTGGAGTTGCTAATGAAGAAAATGTATTCGGCCCAATCTCGATCACGACAAATGTAGGATTCAGATCTATGATGGCTGAGGTTTCTAACATCCGCACATATGGCAGGTCACCTGCAAGTGCGAGATTGTAGAAATCATGATCGTGGTCGTCAATTTCACTCAGCAATTGGCCATCAAATGCTTCACGCATTTTTGAACTACCAATTGCGATTACTGGTGAGTCACTTGTCCTAGATATGTGCTCGTATGCATCAAAATTCATTGAATATCTTCCAAGTACGTTAATGGTGCCATCATATAGACGTGGTTTGACTACAGCCATTGTCAGTGATGGAAATAGAAGTAACATCGTCACGCCTACGGCAACAACGCAAGAGACCAGTAATTCAGCTCCCTTTTTCTCAACGTGGGGGACATTCCCANTTTTATCCGTTGAGACAGACATGATTGTGCCAAGGTAGGCTTCAGATAGGCCATCTTCTTTCCGCAAATGGCATTTGAAGAGGAGTTATCTCCATCTCATTTGATGTCTTCAAGCAACAAAAAAAGAACACTTGGTTGAACGCACATCTGGGAGTGAAACACTCACCTCACTCTTCCTCGAGACTAGCGTCATACCACGATTCAAGGTGTTGGACCCTCTGCTCATTCAATCCAAGGGTCTTGGCTTGAAGTTGCAGGAAACGACGCTCCTCCGCAGTGATGATGAGGTCCTCCATCGCCAGTTCATAGGCCTCAAGGTAGACNTTCTCATCAGGAGTGAAGGATTCTGGCATCAACATCGATGAGAATTTATTGATCGCTGAGAAGATGGGTTTGCGGAGCACAATCAAGGGAAGACCGATGATGATACCTCCGGCCCACCCCCATCCCGTGGCAGATTCCATGGCCTCTGTACCAAGCAGAATCAGAATGGCACCTACGGTGGCGAAGACTGCAGTACTGAATGTGGCACGTAAGCGCTCATCAATTCCCAAAATGTCATTCTTTAGAATGGCATATGTGAACATGACTCCCTCGAACATCCCTGTCAGAAGGATACTGAAAAGGAAAGCATACAGGCANTAGAAGTAGATCACTAATTGCCTTGTATCTTCTATCGAAGTCATATCAGCCAAATTGAATCGGCCGAACATCACGACCGTAGCGATGATTGAGATCACCGCCATTCCTTTGATGACCGCCTTGCCCGAGAAACCGATGAACAAGGAGCGGGCCTCATTAGCCTCATCTTCACGACCTTCTTCTTCACTGAGTCTCTTCCATGCACTTCTCATCATAAACATGGCAATAGTTGCTGAGAANACCGGAGTGATGAGGAGAAGAGTACTGAGTCCAGAACCTGCTTCAGGTACGAAAAAGACGTATGGGGAGAGTTGGTCGTTACAAGTCCCAGTTGTTTCCTCCATTCCGGGTGAATATGTCAGGACGGCAGGGGCATTCCCCTCNGAGTCGAAGACCATTTGTTGACTACAGTCCACATGCATGGTTCCCCCTATGGTCGCTTGTACACTTCCATTGGAGGCGATCATCACTCCTAGAAGGACTGCGCTGATGGCAGGTAGAGCCCACCACAGGTTGTTCTTTATCGAATCCTTGTTCATGAATTCCGTTCTCTTTGTCGGGTAGAATGCTACCGAACAGATATACAACATAATGCATAAGATGCCGCAGAAATACCATACAACTCTGTAGTACTGAATGATTGGTATGACTTCGGGACCGAGTGGAACGAGGTTATACCACTGCGCAAGCACCCTCCATGCTTCGGCAAAGAGAAGTACACACATGAAGCGATTTTCAGCTGCCTTTGGACGCGCTCTGATGATCAGCATGGCCAAGAACATCAGAGCAATCGAGGTAAGGACTCCCAATAATGAGATGATATGAGTCAGACCCATCGTCCAACCTATCGATAAATCGATTGTGGAGATGGTCCGCCAATAATATCCCGGCAGGGAGCCAACATCCACCATATCTTCGCTATTGTTTGCATGGTGAAATAGTTACCCACTCAAAAAGGAAGCAGACCTCTGCACCGTAGAATCTACATCATTGAGAAGCACTATGAAAACAAATTCGGGATTCTATGCACGTTGTGAACGGAGCATTCTGGAACTCAAGTCATGGATTGTAGNCAATCATCGAACCCAGATAAGAAAAGTGAGCAAACTGAAACCGAGGCCCCCGTCATACTGATGAGATAGGATTGATGTCGATTACTGTGAACGACGGAAGGGCCATGGGTCAGAGGATGGGCGGGCTGCTCATACTTCTCGTACTCGCAGGTCTGTGGGGAGGATGCCTATCCGATGATGATGGTAAGCAAGTGATGGAGANACCTCTCATCGAGGCCCCNGAATGGGTCGTCGGACAGTGGTGGNTGTACACTNTNGTCACCCCNGATTTCCCGGATGAAGCGGTTCGGCTCGTGGTCGCAGATGATCAGACAGAGAATGCAACGGCATACATGCTCACCACGGCTGAGATCGCCCAAGCACGACGTCACGCGGTTCTCAATCACAATCCATTCCTTGGCAGAATCCTCAAAGACAATCTCAGCACGTTCGAGAACGGCGTTCCTCAATCATTCCTCAGTTTCCCGATTGTNGAAGGAGNGGCATGGGATTTCACCCTGTTCTCGACTCAATGGAATGCGACAGCAAGTTCAGTCGATTCGGNATCAAAAATCGCTGACATCGAAGCGAGGGCTGCTGACGGCGCGACCCTTCTCTATCGATACGATGCAGAAGTAGGATGGTTCAGAACACTCACATGGACCGATGCCGGAGGAATCGAGCAAGTGAAGATGTCTTTTGCGGATGGAGGTCTGAATCACACNGGAGAGGTCTACTTCATCCGAGCAGGTGATCTGTATTCTGGCGAATGGGATGGCCCTGACATAGAGATCCGCGAAACTCTGCTCACCGGAGACCATCCACGGGATGGGGAATGGGATGATATGATCTATTTCCTAGATGCTACATGTCAAGGTGGAACCATCACGTTCGCACTGCGTGATAATTCAGCTCTGAGTGGTGCGGAGGAATCATGGGGTCCTGGTGAGAGCGAGCACGGNACTATTGGAGTGATTCCCTCGCCATCTGACGAATATCTGCTCACCCTCAGTATGAGCGGTTCAAGTCATTTCAGATTACTAATCGCTGGGGCGGTGCTTGAAACATATTCACTCACTTGAACAATACACTTAGTTGAAATATCGAAAAGAATGGTTGACAGCATGGTTGATTGGAAGAGATTTCAAACACCTGTGTTCATCTTAGGTTGTGCCGCTGTGATGTACTACGTCGGCTCGAACCAATCCTACTCGAACACCAGATGGTTGATCCAGACCTGTTCACTTCCATTAGGTGCAATAGGACTCTGGTCTCTGGCAACTGTGCTGGGAAAAACGCCTCAGAAAATGGACATGATTGCAGTCGTGCAAGATTCCTCCAATCCTCAACACGTATCCCATATTCCAATGGTTGTACAGAAAGATTCCACATCTCAAGGTGTAGGCGCAGGGTTGATCTCCCTCAGCCTCATTGGAACCTTCGTATATCTCTTATTACAAGCCATATACATTGTGAGAGCGGTGGTGGGGGGAGGCATCTACATGAGTAATTCCGGCGAGTGGACTGGAATGGAAACCTTGTTGCGACTGGTTTGTTATGGAACCGTCTTGACCTTCTTGGCGAGTCTTGTAGCCTTAGCACGACCTTGGAGTGTTCTGATGAGCGATGACAATGAGGTCATCCACCAACAAAGCGTGGGGGCTACTCTGGCCAACGTTGTTCAGGAGCCGCCATCAATTGTGATTGAGGAATCTATCGATTCCCAGGATTCATCTGAAGACGTGATTGAATGATCGGAAGGATTCTCACAGCCCTGCTTGGCGTTGCGATTCTGACGGTCAATCTGTTCGCTCTGTTTGGCTTAGAATATGATGGTCAAGTCGTGATGAACGTGACTCCCGCTCACGATCATATCTATGTTCATGCGAGCGATATCGATATTCCAGAATATGCAGAATTTGTTGATATCACCAGCACGATACGACTTGAACAAGGAGAGCGTTCATTGCAACTCTGGTTAGGAGTCATTGATTCGGAACAAGCTGACAAATGTCCCGAATCAACTGACATCATCTGGTCAAATATACCTGGCATCACCGATTGTGATGGCTCTGAACTTGATTACATAGCAGGGGGAAAGGGGTCAGGGGATGAGGTCGTATGGACGATGACTCAAGGGTCATATCGAATCGTTGCAGGCAGTGAAGTTGCACTTCCAGATGACTGGGACCCATCGAATGACGTCACAGGTGACATCAATATCATCATCAAATTCCGCGGGAAAATCAATGCTACTTACGCTAGCATTCTTGCGCTCACAGGAGGATTATTCGTAGGCGTTGCACTTGGTGGAGCTGCGAGATCAAAAAGACGGATTGTGGTGGCTCAGAAACAAGTTGTGCAAGTTCCTTCAGCAGTGGCCCAACAACACCCTCAGCATGACTACCAACAACCGCGGTGAGTGAGTTGGACGATTATAGTCACGTGAATGCGGACAAAGAGAGAAACATGGTAAATGCTCGTGGTTCCCAAAAGAAAGGTCTCAGCACAAGAATGGGAGGCGTTTTTCCAGTAATCTCCGGAAAAAATCTCAACAAACAGGATATGACCATTCCAGGCGATTTTTCCGATAAAGATCTCATCATCATCGTTGCCTTTCAGCGGTGGCAACAAGGCTTAGTCGATGAAGCGATTGATGCTCTTGAAACAAGAAGTGTAGACCACTCGCACCACATCATCGAGGTCCCAGTGATTGAACGAGTCTCCTGGTTTCGTCAGATGCGCTTAGATGCAGTGATGCGAGCAGGGATTACAGACTGCAACATACGCCAAAGAACCATTACAGTCTATCTGGATAAAGGTGATTTCAGGGAGAAATTACGGATTCCAAATGAAGAGACAATCTATTGGTTCTTGATTGGCCATTCCAGCAAGACCATCCTCTTGAGAGGATCTGGGACCTTTACGAGTGAAGATATCGACCACATCCAAGCGACTCAATATGTCTCATCATCTACATCTCAACATCAGGACACATAAGGTCGATCGATATCGAGTTGCACGATGTACAAACCAGATGTAATGCAGGAAAGATACACGAAACCATCGTGGTATTCAGCAGCCCACAGGAACGGTACCCATCCGAAGTCGTAATATGAACTGTCGAGAGGTACGCCGTCCTGTCCATGGGGGAGATGGTAACCAACTGTCGCATCACGATACAACACGGTACGGTTCATTGTTGAATCCGCTGCCATAAGCGTCTCGACGTCAATGATCCATAAGCCAGCGTGGTAATGGCTGAGGTAGATACGGGCATCCCAATTTCCACCATGACTCGTGTCTGGACGACCTGAAGAACCAGTCTCAAAGATGGCAGTATCTGCATTGTGAGGGCTGAACAACAACCATTCCTCTGCATCGGGATCTGTGTGGCAATCCGCGCCGTAGCAATGTTCCTCACCGAAGGGGATCTCCCAGTCATTGATCAGTACTGGTTTGAAACGAACTTGTCCATTAAGCAGTTCGTAATCGGTGGTATCGAGCAGATATGCCATCCCACTACCATGAGTGGTGGAAAGAACCTCTGTTGCGAGGAATGTGAGATGGCGCGGGCCCGCAGGATAACCAAGATGACTTGCATCGAGCATGCTGTCAAATGGTTCAGCGTAGTGGATATAGGAGGCACGACCGCCGTTCTCGTTACCGGTCGTACCACTGTCTGGTTGACCATCACCATCGAAATCAGCGAAATCCATCCAAAGTCCTACTTCTGGTGCTCTCCAATTACAGCCAGCCTGAGTTCCCCAGGATGCCCTGCACGCTGCGGCAATAGCAAGATATTCTGTAAGATCATTCTGAGGATGTGGAACGTCGGAGACATCGAAGATTCGAAGACCTGCTTCCCAGTAAGCCCCATAGACGTAGGTCTTGCCATAGCGTGGATCATTCTGATCTGTTCCCGGCCAGGTCTGTACCGTCATATCATGAATGTAGATCCAACCTCCTCGTGTCGTTTCCCACGAAACCTCAGCTTCACCTACCTTGACGATACGTGGCAGATCACCATAACCTGCGAAATTGATGTGGGCAATCGTGATTCCCCCGCACGCATCTCCCTGACCGACATCACATTCCTCGTAATCAGGATTCGCAACGAAGATGTACCATTCATTATCGATCATATGTGTGTATAGGTTGTGAGGTCCACTTGGATGATCTGCATCATACCATGAATCAACCCAACTTGGATCTGCCTTATTTGTCACATCAACAAGTGTCACTGTGACTTGGGCAGGGTCTTCCCATTCACCAACATTCGGTTCTGCATTTCCCGCATCGATGAGCTGATTCTGGACAATGATGTATTCACGGCCATTGTACTGAAGATATTTGACATCAAGGACCTGGGTGTTAGGGTCGATGTAAACCCCAGTCACCTCTGTGTTGCTCGGATCTGTGACATCGACGATGTGCATCTCCTTCCAACCAGCAAGGTAAGCATAGCGTCGTCCATCTGGACTGTCGGCGACCTGAACCTCTGCATTTCCAGGTTCGGTGAGTTGGTTGAAATCAAAGGCTTCGATGTTAGGAGTCGAGAAATTATGCTGCGAGGCATTCCGATGATCATGATCCTCGTGTGTCTGAATCAAAGGATCAAGGAAAACAAACTCATCTAGACTCTCATTTGGAGACATCGCTGCCCTGAGTGCCATGATGCCTGTGTATGCACTCGCAGCAAGGAGGATGGCAACAAGGATGCCTCCTGCGATCATCGTGGCTTCACGCTGCTCGACCATCGTCACCTACCGCATCGGGCCACCTGTCAGGTGATGTTGAAGGCATCGGACCCATCCCCCTCAACATGCGGGGGCTCGGTGCTGTTGCGGTGGTGCTCACCTTGATTGCAACCGCATCCCTTCCTGCCGCGGCCCATGCACCCTCTACCTTCATGATCATCCTGAAGAGCGATGGACCGGTTCCAGGGAATGCCACTAATAATCTCTGGATCAATGACAGCGTCTGGTTTCGCAATGTCGATACAACAGAGAACCAGACTCACACGGTGGTTATCGACATGGACGGAGATGGCCTATTCAATGGAAGTGAAGACATATCTTCCGGGCCATTAACAGCGACATGTGAACTGGATGATGAAGGAAACAGGACGGACCCCACGTGTGAGGTTGTTCTGGTTGTAACATTCAATCAAACGACCGGTTACCTCGATGGATGGTATACCTTCGAAGATCGACGTTCGGACGGAAACAGTACGACTGGAAGACTCTACGTACGTCCAGATAATCATACCATGATGTCGAACACTACTAATGTCTCAAACACAAACGATTACAGCAACTCTGTCGCACAGCAGACCGAACTTGAAACAAAACCAATTGAAGAGGAATCTGTAACTGTATTCATGCTACTCAGTGCAGCCTCTGGATTCGCAGCACTCAGCATTCTTCTGATTATGCTCAGAGAGTTTCGCGGTTCTGAAACAACACTTGATTCAGAGGAGTAGGTGCCATGGGTGATACTGCTCAGATGGTGACAAGCTCTACTGCTCTAACGTCACAGAATATTCGACCAGAGTCATGGATGGTATACCTGTTCAGTCTGGTCAATCCGATTGTTGTCATCACTGGAAATTCAATGGGAGGCATATGGACAGTCATGGGGTTCGTATTCACACTCATTATTGGCCCAATTATTGACGTGCTGCTTGGAGCGACGCGCACGATTCGACCAGCACGTGAATCTGGCACCCCTCTTGTGATGATTCTGTGGATTCATTTCATCCTCCACATCCTCGTTCTTGCTTCACTGTTCGCACTTGTCATTCGAGATGGATGGAATCTCTGGGTGATTGTAGCAGCAGTATCGACGGGATTGCATTCGGGAGCGGCGGGAATCATCATCGCTCACGAACTTGGACACGATAAACCTCGTAGTATTCATTGGTGGATGGCGAAGATTCTGTTATTCAGTGTGCACTACACTCACTTTACAACAGAACACAATCACAATCATCACAAATGGGTAGGTACGGACAAAGACCCGGCAAGCGCACATGCATCAGAATCTGTCTATGGCTTCTTTTTGCGCACTGTTCCAAAACAATATCTCTCAGCCGCTGGTATCCAATCGCGTAAGGGCCGTAAAGGGCTGAAGAATCCCATCCACCAAGGCATGATTCTGCAGATTGCAGTGATTATGGCCTTGGTCCTGAGTCCAGTTCCTTGGGGGAGAGTTGTTGCTCTGGCATGGTTCTTACAGGCAGTCGTAGCAGTATTTCTACTTGAATATGCGAATTACATCCGACATTATGGTCTCAGAAGGGCTGAGGATGAACGCATCTCACGTCATCATGCATGGCAATCTGAAGCACTGTGGTCCCGATGGACATTATTCGATTTAACACGACATTCGCACCACCATCTCGAGGCAAGTGCCCCTTTCTGGAAATTACGCACTTGGGATGATGCTCCACACCTACCAGTCGGATATTACGGATGTTTCTGGATATGCATGATCCCCCCTCTCTGGAAGCGGTGGATGCGGCCGAAGTTAGCCGCATGTCATGCTGCATCTGAGTCTGCTTCAGTTCGCATTTGACGAATGAAGTTGACAATGTAGTCTATTCCAGAATACACTGTTGCTAATGTCGCCAACATGACTAGTCCAAAGCCGGCATCAGGTGTAACATCGAATCGGTAGAACAAGGGGATACAGATGATTGCTACTGATTGCGTTAAGGTCTTGGCTTTGCCATATATCGATGCGCTGAAGGAGATGTTACGGCGTTCTGCCTCACCCCGTATCCCAGTGATCAAGAATTCACGTGCAAGCATGGCAACGACTGCCCAAGTAGGAACCATCTCCGAAGACCACTGCATGGCGGCGAGATAGACCATGGACCCCATGATGACAACTTTGTCGACCAATGGGTCGATTACACTCCCGAACACGGTCGTGCTCTCAAGGCGGCGTGCAAGCCAGCCATCGAGAGCATCGGTTGCAAGTGCCAGAGCAAGAAGAAGTGGAACGACGAAGAGGACAACATCACCCGGATCATCTGTGAATCCATAGATGGAGAGCAGTACGAAAACAACTGGAGCCAGAGCCAAACGAATCATTGTGATGATGTTAGGAATCTGACTAGGTCTACTGGGAGATAGTGACACATCATGACCTCAGTTCATCGATTTGGAATCACGTTTCAAGAGAGCCACAAGGAAGAGAGAGGTGAGTGCAAAGCCGATGGCTGGCGAAGGTAAGACGGGATGTAGGTCGGATGGTTCTGAAGGAGGGGATGAGGTTGTACTTCCTGAGGAAGTGGAGAGTGGACAATCTCTGGCGAAACCTGAATCTTCAGCATCACTCGAGTAGTGACACTGTGCCCAAACCTTTCCTTCATAGCCCATCGACGGCATCCTCTGGGTGGTTCCATCGTCTTGGAATGTGGCAGTGACCGCGTAGTCAATGTAATCATGATCAACGGGGGGGGTGACCGAACCCGTCCAGACCGAACCATTGTTCTCAGAGGTCATCACTACCCAAGACTCAGATTCAACGGGTGGATAGCAGAAACCTGTGATGTCACAGATCAGTGGATTCAGCATCATCGTCGTGTTATTCGCGGCGGCAGCGGAAGTCAGCACGAGTTCAATCGACCAAGGCATCTCATCGTACGATCTATTCGAAGAATGAGTAATGGAGGATACAACCATCGAATCTGCCTCAAGAACGATTGCACTTCCCGTAGCTTCTGTCCCCGCGTCAGCTGACACAGAACTGAACATGAGGGCGACGGTAAGAACGATGAGTACGCCTCGCATCCAATCATCCATAGGGTCGAGCCCACATGACATCAAGGTTCGCTCGGCCCGAGCGCTGCACAGAGCCATCCGGTAACGGATATAAACAGACATCTGGTCGGCGGGGCGCAGCAGGTCATCCAATGGCACGAGGACTTCACCATTATGTGCGAGCCAGATGGCAGCAGCCGAAGGATTTCTTCGATCCAAAGGCTCGACGCACCCGCATGGTTGCTTGGAGGAATGAGCCTGTCATCACGCGTGTGGAAAGACCCACACGTCTCGACGCGGCACGACGCCTCGGCTACAAATCAAAACCAGGAATTACAATTGTCCGAACGCGTGTTCGACGCGGGGGACTACGCAAAGGCAAGATTCACATGAAGCGTAAACCATCCAAGGCGGGTATCAAGAAAATCACAATGGGAAAATCCATTCAGCGTATTGCAGAGGAGCGCGTATCACGACGGCACCCAAATATGGAGGTCCTCAATTCCTATTGGGTCGGCCAGGATGGCCGACATAAGTGGTATGAGGTCATTCTCGTCGACCGATCACACCCCCAGATTCTCGCTGACAAGGACCTCTCCTTCGTCGCACGACCTGCATCTCGTGGACGTGCCTACCGTGGAAAGACAAGCGCTGGCAAACGCGGCCGGGGGTTACACAAGAAAGGGAAGGGAACTGAGAAGTTACGCCCGAGTCTGAAAGCCTATCAGAATAGAGGAAAGTGATTCACCCCTCACCGCGAGAGGCTTCATGAGCCAAACCCTCTTGCTGTGTCCATGGTCGATGTTACGGGTCTGGTCGGCATGACCGTTGTCTTGCCCAATGGACAGCATCTAGGGGCAGTGTACGATATCGTAGTTGATACCGATAACTGGGGCTGTACGCACCTTTACGTTCGTGACGCTGATCCACGAATCTCTGAAGAATCAATTCCCGTCGCCATACCATGGCGATGGGTCAAAGCAATCGGCGACGTGATTCTGTTACGGTGGTTTCCAGATACACCTCTGAAGTTCGCTGGTGAGTGAACATGTGGATGCGCATCCACATTCTTGGAACTGCTTCGGGCCGTCCAACGAGTCATCGTGATGTTTCTGGCACAGTCATACAAACGCCTGAGGGAGTCGTCGCCATAGATCCTGGTGAAGGATTCCAGCAACGGGTATTGAGGCAAGCAAAAGTGATGAGTTCGACCAAACCTGAATGGCGGCCTCGGGTTTCACGTATCGATGCCATACTTCTGACCCACGGACATCTTGACCATATTGCTGGCGTGCTTCCAATGATACACAGCATGGGTCTGGATGGCCGTAAACGGCCTCTTGACATCATTGGTCCTTCAACATCTACTGCAGGAAGTGAGGAGGAGGATTTGTTCGATCTGACTTACCAATTCATGATGATGCAGCGTTCGGGGGCGAGTGAGGAAGTCCTTGGTTTTCCAATCACATTCAGAACTGTCGAACCGAATGAGGATGTTGTCATCAGCGTAGGAAATGGGCTGTTGTGCAAGCCTTGGGGGACTGAGCACAGAGTCACATCATGTGCATGGAGCGTATCACTCAGCAATCGACGAGGTAGTGTCGACACCGATGCACTCGATGCACTCCAACTTGATGATGTACAACGTGCCAGGTTGTTTCAAGAGGGGATGATCATATTGAATGATGGAAAAAGAATTGTGGCTGATGATCTCAGAGGACCTGAGCGCCTAGGTTTGAGGACAGTCATCTCGGGCGACACCACCGGAAACAAGTGTGGGCTCGACGAATTGAGAAATTCTGTTGATGTACTGATACATGAGGCAACTTACACTGATGAGCATGCAGAACGGGCCGTGATGAATACACATGCGACCGCAAGGGACGCTGGGAAGAGAGCGGGGGCGATGCAGGCGCGCCTGCTTGTGCTCACGCATTTCAGCGCCCGATTGAAAGACGTGTCTCAAAGTGTTGAGGAGGCCACCGATGAACATGATCACGTCATGGCTGCAGAGGATGGAGACATCTTACAACTCGATGAGAAGAACATCGGCCTTCTGCGCATCATTGACGGTGAG
>PAZI01000038.1 GCA_002715545.1 Methanobacteriota archaeon | reverse complement strand
TCCTGGTGGTCCCGGCCCCCGCGGTCCCGGTCCTGGTGGTCCCGGCCCCCGCGGTCCCGGTCCTCGCGGCCCAGGCCCTCCTGGTCCCCGTGGTGGCCCTGGGCCTCGTCCTATGGATTCAGATGATGAAGGGTATTGAGGGAATCTTTTGCCTCTTCCCCCGCGAATTGATGTGATTGATAACGGGGGTCAGTGGACCCATCGTGAGTGGCGAATGCTTCGTGATTTTGAAGTCGACACTCAGATTATTCCGAATGATACACCCTTGACTTCCTTGAGAGATGATCTTGATGGCCTTCTCCTTTCAGGAGGTGCGGCGCGGATTGGATTAACGGGTGAACTCGGTGCATGTGGAGAATACCTCACCCTTAATATCCCTATTTTTGGCATCTGTGCTGGACATCAATTCATGGCCATCCATTATGGTGGTTCTGCATGTCCATCCCCTCATCCTGAATTTGGGGCCGTTGAGATCACCACTGTCAACGACTCAATTCTCTTTCAGAATACACCAGAGGTACAGCAAGCATTCACTAGCCATAATGATGAGGTAGACATTGTACCTGATGGTTTCATCGTCACAGCAACTTCTGAAACCTGTTCAGTCCAAGCAATGGAATGCCTCTCAAACCATCGGTTTGGTGTTCAATTTCATCCTGAAGTGACTCATACTGAACATGGTTCGCGTATAATCGCCAATTTTGTAGAGTACTGTCAAACGCAATCGTCTTGACCTCACCCCTACGGTCGTTGGTCGGGCGCGTAGCACAGCTGGATAATGCGCCGGCCTCCTAAGCCGGAGATCGCGGGTTCGAATCCTGCCGCGCCCGCACTTGATTCAAAGAAATGTTTCAGTTTTCATGTCATTGGAGCAAGACCGTGTCGTTGGCCTATTTCACTACATGTCAACATGAATTCTTCAATCACTGCTCTTGGCATAGTTGTGGAATGAACTCTCCCATCCATTCGAGCAAGTGCAGATAACAACTCATTTTGCAGGCTAGGCGTCAACATCATTCCCGAAGCTACGAGAGCCAGATGTAAGCGATGAACAACCTCGCTGGGTTCAAGCCCCTTTTCATATAACCAATCATCAATCACTCCCATCGCCCCAACCAATCTCTCAACTTTCATTCTTCCAGTCGCCATCTTCTCGACAGCGTGAGTTCGTCCTTTGAGGGCTTGCTGAAGGACCTTATGACCATCCAATTCCTTTGTATTTAGGAGATATTGTTGAACTAGCTCTCTATCATTCAACCACCCTTTTGCAGCAATCACTTCAGCAATGAGGAGCGCACGTCTTAGATCTCCCTGAGCAACATGTATTATGTCATCTAGAACGGCCTCCTCCACGACTTTATCTTCCTGAACAAAGATCCAGGATAATCGTTCTCGAATGTCCTTTTTTGGAATGGCTGGTAATCTCAGATGAACCAATCTACTTCTCAATGCATCAATCATCCTGCTTGGAGCCCTGCATGTCATCACGAAGCGCGTTGTACGCGAATCTTGTTCCATCATCCTGCGTAGCATGGGCTGAATGCGATGACCAAGATAGTCCGCATCTTCAATCACAATGATTCTAGATATGGGTCGTTCTCCGCTCCTTCCCTCGACTGATTCAAATCCAGCAGGTGGCGGTGGTCCTTGAGTTGTGAGAAAATTCCTATCAAATGCTGAAAGACTCATTTTCCCTGCAAGACTTTGACCACCTTCGTTCTGTGGTTGAAGAAATTCAGTGAATGTAGCAGTTGCTTTCCCCCTTGCATTGTCTCTAGCTTGATGGATGTGCGTCGTACCTTTCCAACTTGGGCCAAGGACTTGCCTTACAAACATCAACCATGCTGTTGTTTTCCCACATCCTGGCGGCCCAGAGATGAGAAGATGAGGAGGTGATTCTGAAAGGGCACCAGTTACTAGTTGAGTCCGAATGGATTTGGGTGCAATCAAATCATCAAAGGACGTCGGACGATAGCGAACCAACCACGGGATCCTCTCATCCAGAGAACCCATCATGAATCAATTGGCATCGACGAATTTCATGAAGTTTCGCCGAGGTTTCACAAAGATTCGGCCCCCACACATCTTGCATTTTATGCTGGGTTTCTTTGGCTCGAAGTCCTCGTGGTTACCACATTTAAGGCAGCGGTACTCAACGAACTGCATCCGGGCCATGAACGGGTGGCGGGGCAACCGTTTCTAAATGCTGCGACTTCCATACCATCACCTTCATGAATCCGCCACGTTGAAGGTCGATGGTTGAATCCCCACTTCATGCAGGCCTTTGATGTCGTCATCCTTGGAAACGGGGTGGCCGCCCAGAGGGCCCTTCTTGCATCTATTGAATGTGGAGTGACAGCCATTCACCTTGCCTCTGATGCATGGGGTGGTTCGGATGAACAGGCCCATTATGCTGGAATCGCCTCATCTATTGAGGAAGATGACCATATTGGGCATAGATATGATACAATTGTGGGTGCCGAATATCTGACAGATCAGGCGGTTGTCGACGCCTGGCTTCGTGAAGCACCACGCGAACTGTCCCGTCTCGAGCGCTGGGGTCTGAACACAGAACGCAGTGCCGATGGTTCAATCTCGCTTTCCCCATCTCTTGGGCAATCCATTCCACGTGTCGCCCATGCCGGGGATTTGACTGGAAGAGAGTTGAGCCGAATACTCGATGAACAGCGCCTCAAGCATTCTGCTCAGGTTAGGCATGATTGGATCCCCATCAGTCTCCTTTTGGAAGACGGCTCGGTTCGGGGAGTCGTAGGTATCAATACTGACAATGGTGAATCCGAGACGATTCTTTCGAAGTCAATTATCTTGGCAGGTTCGGGATTCTCAAGTGCTTGGACAGGCACGGGAACCGCTTGGGGGCACATCTTGAACTTAGCAGTTGAAGCAGGAGCCCCAGTTAGGGGGATGGAGTTTGTTGGAGAGCACCCTCTCTTTGTTCGTGGGACAACGGTTGGAATCCCTCTTTCTCTCCTAGATCATGGTGCGATTGTTCGCACTCTATCGGGTGATGTGATTGAACATACTGATTGTACTGCTGATGAACTCTCATCTTTGATGCATGATGCAGGTGAATGTATTCTCGATGCCCGGATGCTTGACACCACCTCACTGAAATGGTGTATCTCAACAATTGAATTGCTCAAAGAACGATTCGGACTTGACCTCAAGGAAGATGTGATTCCTGTTGAACCACGCCCTCATGTGACCCATGGAGGGCTTATTGTTGATGAGCGCGGGCGTGTTCTTGATGGTTCGTGGACTACGTGGTTCACTGGCCTTTTCGCTGCTGGTGATGTTGCCCTTACAGGAATTCTTGGAGGCCGCTCCATAGCCGGCAATCGTTTACTAGGCAGCATTGTTTCAGGATCAATTGCAGGACGTCATGCAGCCGAATGGTCGGCAGAACATGGCATGCCTATTCCAGATGACGTTGTCGAAGCATCCGAAGAAGCAATCAATGATCTTGACATGTCACTCTCCCCTAAGGTGGATGTGAAANCACTCCGTATGTCGGGTCTTCCTTCACGTCTTTCATCAGTGATGCAGAATGCGATGTTTCCCGAACGAAGTGAATCCACATTAGCATCTGGAATCGAACAGATTGAAGAAATCATTGAGGCGTTTGATTCTGTAACTCTCTCCTCACCCTCTCTGTTTCACAATCCCTCTTTCCGCGTATTACTTGGCTGGCGTTCTTGTGCTCGCCTTGCTAAACTATCATTGATTCAAGCTCGGGCCCGGACGGCAACCATTGGTAATCATCGCCGTTCAGATCATGTTGACGATTCATCACCGCCTCACCATCTCATCACGCGGGCGACATTCGAAACCTCATCCCTCGACGTATGGAATGGACCAAAGAACCGTTGGTTAGTACCATTTCCAACCGAATGAATGTGCGCAAGGCACAATATCTTCCAATATTTCTTCACTATGATGGAGCACTATCCACTGCCTCTACGTGTCATCACCCGCGAGGTTTCCAGCAATTGGACAGGCGCATTACATGGCCATTTCTCAAATGAAGGACCAAATGACATAGTGGCCGCCCGGAATCAACATCAAAGCGTATTGGATGAATTCACTAACCGTTCTATTCCAGTAGAGGTTCTTGCAGCTGATACNGATTCACCNGATTGCGTATTTGTTGAAGATCATGGAGTAATTGTGGGAAATAGGGCACTTGCTACGCGAGTGGGGGCCCCTAGCCGCCGTGCAGAATCCCAACCAGTTCATGCAGCCCTATCGGAGAAGGTAGAAATTGTACATATGAAAGAATCCGGAACACTAGATGGAGGGGATGTTCTCGTTCTTCCCAAAAGAGTGATTGTCGGAAGAAGTCGCAGAACGAATGATGAAGGAATCAAACAACTCGAGAAATTCGTACTTGAAGCAGGACGGTCCTTCCATGTTGTTGACGTACCTTCTTTTTCATTACACCTTATCAGCATCTGTACTTCTCCCGCACCCGGACATCTCATTGTCAGTGAAGGATGGCCTGACTCTACATTCGATGACTTTGGCTTCCACCTCCATAGACTCCCATTCGCCCAATCTTATGGTGCCAATGTTCTTCCACTTGGTGAGGACATTCTTGTTGCCGAAGGTTTTCCTGCAGCTTCGGAAGTAATTGAAAATCTTGGACTCCATCCCATCCCTGTCAATATGGAAGAGATTCGCCGAGCAGATGGTTCCTTGACTTGTCTTTCATTACGATTCTATGAATCTGATTGAAGCCGAGTTCATTTCAAATATCGAGGACACGGGGCACATCACGCCCGCGGGGGTCGCATAGCCAGGTCAATTGCGCCAGCTTGAGGGGCTGGTCCGTAGAGGTTCGAGGGTTCAAATCCCTCCCCCCGCACTCATCGTGAGTTTTGCTAGTTCTGAGTTGGTGAACCGCGGGTCATATGTCACCTCTTCAATAATCCAATCTGGAAGATTGATGGATTGTTCAATGTAATCTAATTCGACCTCCGCCAAGATAATATCCAGTTGAGGACGGATATATCGATCGATTTCCCAGATTAATCCGTCCTCTCCTTTCCATAAACAACGAGTCTTCTCAACGAGTGCAGANCCTTCTCTAATTTGATTCGGGTCGAATAATGTCCTTATTTCAAATTCCTTCCTTCTTCCCTCCACCATCCGTCCTTTGACCCCACAAAGAAACTCATCTCCAATCTTTCTGATTCGAACGATTGAATATTCGTCCCCCGTCAACAACCCTTCAACCTCTTCACCCAAGTTACCGAAATCAGCGATTATCCCATGTTTCTGGTGGTGTAATCTCCCATGGCTTATTTTCAGATCATGGAGTTCAAGATACACCTGAATGATGTGCATAGGGTCTGAATCGGGAGCTCCTTCCCCGGCGAGGAAGCGTCGTTCAACCTCCCAGTGCCCAACCACATCATGGATGAACAATACTGATACATGGAACCGCCGGTTGCAATTATGTGTTGATACGGGGCAAGGTAGCGATTCTCTTCCCTCTCCTTCTCCTATTTGCTCTCGCACCAACATCAACCTCTCTTTTAGAAACAGATGAGACTGTAGCCTTGCACCCCATTCCAAGCTCTTCCATCTTGGCGCCGATCAATGGCATTGTTTGGGTCGAAGTCATACCGGTTCTGACAAGTGATTTTTCTGCTGCACCCAGTACTGAATCACTCACTACGACGATGTTCACCAATGCTGACAGTGTGGCAGCATATTGGGAGGAAGTGAGCCGTTCTGAAATTACAGTGGAAGGGCGTGTCAATCCGTGGGTCCGCCTACCAACCAATCTAGTTGGTTGTGGGCCGAGCCTTTGCGCTCAACAATCACTTGATTTGTTCACCACTGAGTTGATTCCACCCACCACTACTCCATCGAAAACCCTCGTCCTTCTGATATATGCTCAATCAGATGACGTACTAAATGGGGATGCAGATAATGACGGATTTTCATTAGATATGGATTCAATATGGCCGGGCCATCACACTCTTTCTCCCCCATTGAATCACTCAGGTCAGATGGTTGAACACATCTCTTTCTGTTCCATAGAATGTACGACAGGGCAATTAGCACGATTAATGGCCGAATCCTTTGGACTTCCCATATTGCATGATGAAAGTGGCCGAAGCAATGGTGTTGGCATTTACAGCTTGATGGGTTCTGGTCATTTATCGACTCATAATGGCCGTTCCAACCCCACATATCTCGACCCATGGTCTAGAATCGAACTAGGCTGGATTGACGTAGAAGTGTATGATGTCAATGACGGAACTGAGGAATTCAAAGATGTATATCCCGCCCATCACCAAGATGCTGGAATCATCCAATTAGAATACGATTCAGACATCACCTATCTCATTGAATTCCGAGACGCCACTGATGAGGACATAATTTTCGATAGAGGATTATCCTGCCAAGGAATCCTTGTATGGAAAATCGATAAAGGAGAATTCGATTCAAATGGCCTTCCGACAAATGATGGTACAAAACCATCTATTGAAGTGCTTGAAGCCGATGGCGACAATGATCTTTCAGACCCGGTCAAAGGAAATCATGGTGATTCAGAGGATTGTTTCCTTGAAGGCCACCTTTTTGCAGATACAACATCACCCTCTTTTCTTGGTGAAGGTGACCCAGCCCTGCTCATCAAGAGTNTCGTTGATCGTCCAAGCACCAAAGCCCGATTACTATTGTTAGAAGAAGATGACCGTGCCTTGTTCTTGAATGATCCAGTATTGGTTCCCTCAGTTTCAGATCCCTCGGCAGCAAATGGGGGGTATTATGTGGATTACCAGATATCTCCAGATTCAGGCCTCTCTTCATTGAAGGCTCAGATATATACTCGTCCAACAGCCTCACTCGAAGGGGGAAAAATCACCCCCCTCAATGTACTAGAGCCCTTCCACCCCTCTCCCCCAACCACACAATTCGCCACTACGACTTCAGATCCCCCTGAATTGATCATTTCAGATTCACTCGGCCCAGCTTTACTTGACGTAATGGTGGTTCTCACAGATGCAGATGGCCAGATTGTCGATCAACGAATAACAGATGCTCCCATCTTCATAGAGCCACTCAGTGATATCGATATGGATGCGGTTCCCGATTATCTTGATCTGTGCTGGGGAAATGCGACTCATATCACTGGTTGGATCTCTACAATCCAAACTGATCAGGACCACGATGGGTGTCAAGATGGGGGGGAAGATGAATTCCCTACAGAACCAACTCAGCACAGTGATAGTGATGGTGATGGCTTGGGCGACAATCCAAATGGCAATGACAGCGATCCATGTCCCTCGGACCCCAACCCTGACTGTGAAGGAGGTGTTCAACTTCCAATCGATTATCCCCCAGCCGACATCCATATCGATTCAGCACGATCCATGGTAACTGTGACCCGCGGTGAAGACATNGATGTTGAAGTAACACCTTCTTCCAANCCTTCCAACCCGNGCTNTACAGACAATCGCCAATGTGATGTGGAGATGTGGTTTGTCGATAGACAAGAAGGTCTTCGAACACATGCTGTGGGAAGTACGCAGAGAGCCCTTGAATTCCCTTCCGAGAAGAGCGTCGACGTATCTGAGACAATGCTTCGTCCAGGTGAAATACAAGTCTGGTCCGTCCTTATTTGTGAAGATGTAATTGAAGATATGAAGGCCGATATCATTGAAGTTGAGTGGACTGCACCCATTGTAACAAATGTGCAGCACCAGGTACGAGATCTCGACGATATAGGTGATGATGACGCCATTTTCGCACAGATTGAAATTCTCAATCCAACCGACCAATCACAAGAATTGAGCATCACGTTTCAAGCACATAATGTGGATGATTTAGACGGTTGGAACCCTCTTACTATTTCTTCAACGACAGTTATTCTTGCACCCGCCGAGAACGCTTCTGTGCCTTCGACATTAACCCTTGACACCGCCTTCACTCCTGAAGAAGATGGAGAATCTTGGATCCTCGAAGTTGAAGTCATAGGAGATGACGTTGCATTCCATACATTCTATGGGGAAGATGGAGAGATGTTATTCCTCGAAGATGGTGAATGGACCGATGTCCATGGGCCTATTGCAGGGCACGAAGTATCAACAAGTGATGTACGAGGATTTGAATTGGATTCTGTNACCATAGAACAAGTCGTTGATTTGAATGTCAATCCCATTGATTCAGACGGCGATCTTCTCAAAGACATCCTTCGAATCACATATTCCCATATCACCGACCCATTTGGCGGTAGCATTCAACTGAATCTTTCATTCATGAACACCGATTTGGGCTATTCTGGATCAATAGAGTATGATCACCTCCCACTTGGTGATTCACTTGAACGCACTGTTGACATTCCATTGATTGGTCTGGGGAATTATTCAGTGACAATAACGGCGACAGACCCCCTCAATCTGATTCCAACAGCCACGACCACCACTACCCGTGAGGTGGCAGAATCTGACATCCTACAAGCATCAATCACATTGGATGTTTCAGGTCCAGTCAACCTCACTTTATCAGACGGTGGTCCCTGCGTCATTTTCGCAGATATCAATGACCCAGCTGAACCATTCTGGGGCCCGGGCGCTCTATCGTGGCAAGGCCCATCCGATATGGCCCTGAACTCTGCGCAGAGTAGAGTTGTCTCGTGCTCAGATCTTGGAAGCAGTGGGCGTATCACTGCCTACTATAATTCAACAGCTGGAATCACATTATCCTCTTTTGTCGATCTTTTAATTCCGAAAGTTATCACAATTATTGCAGATACGAATAACACTGACAATACTACAGATAATCAAACCACTAATCTTACTTCGAATATCCAACCTTCAACACAGAAGGATCAATCACCAACTGGGAATGTGTGGATGTGGTCAACCCTTGTCTTAGGTGCAATCGTCATCATGTTACTCATTATACTCATTTTGAACACCAGTAACCGTTCGAAATCAATGAGTCCTATGGGTCCACCGACGATGTACAATCACTCAGACCCATATGGTCATGCATCGCATGAATCTCATCATCCAACCCATCCTCAGAATCCCCCTCAACAAATATTGGGAGATCCTTATGCGGCTTCGAATCCTTATGGTCCCCCTCAATCGAATTCACCATCTACGTGGACCGACGCAGAGGGCCGAAATTGGCAACAATTCTCTGACGGTCGAACAGAATGGTGGGATGGGAACACTTGGAAACCGTTCTGATATGTATCAGAATGGTCATGAAGACTCACCACTTCTCATGGGCATGGTAGTTCAGGTTGAACTTGAATCCGAGGTTCGAGAAACCCTCCTTTCAAGATGCACCGGTCTTTCAAATCTGGTTGAATGGCTTGATGGAATTGATTATCGACCTGGATTGAATGAATTACATCACCATCTTTCAAGTGGAAAGTTCAATCATACTGCCCTCAAAGAGTGCATCGATTACGCTGATGAAGGCTATCAACGTAATATCATCAAGAAAACCGAATTCTATGAACTCGTTGCAATCTCTTGGACCCCTGGTCAAGAAACGTCAATTCATGATCACACAGGTAGCGATTGTGCCTTCCTTATCGTCGAAGGTATTTCTACAGAGACGATTTATCAGCTTGATTCAGAAGGGCTTGCAGAACCGGTTGAGGTTAGAACCTACCTNCCTGGTGAAATATGTGCTGCCGAGGAACCAGATATACACAAGATCTCCAATAATGAAAAATCAGAACTGATTAATATCCATGTGTACACTCCTCCATTACATGCCTACAACACATATGTTGCCGCTTCTTGAAATAGCGTCATCGAACACGTTCAAAGTGTTCTAATCGCTTGTTTGTTCACTGGCCATTATATCGTTCTTATACTGTTCAAAAACCTCTTTGAAAATGCGCACATCAGAGTCAAACGATTCAGGTAATAATGGTCCAAAAGAAAAGCGGAAGAAACGGGCATACGGTGTTTCATAACTTGGGTCTTTTGAATGTGGGCGGGCCATATCACAATCGGAAGCACATAGGATTGCGGCACCTCGCTCGAAAAGACGTTTATTCAACTCATCGCTCGTCATACCCTCAGGTAATTCTAGCCAGTGGTAGAATCCCCCATTACCTGTGTAAACGCCCAACCCCATCTCTTTGAAGGCTCTTCCATATCTTTCCCGTTGCCAGTTGTAATGTAATTCCACTGCCTTGCGAGCTTGCTTGACGCGTTCAGGCTCAAGGAGTTTGATTGCATATTGCTGGGAGGGGTGACTTACTCCCCCCATGCCGAAACTGGAATAGTTGGACATTGTCTCAACATTTGACTTACTAGCGACGATCCACCCGACACGAATGCCCGGTGATTGCAATCCCTTTGTACAAGCACCTGAAATGAAAACATTGCTATTGTCCAGATCCTGAACATATTGAATTCCACTCACACAAGGCGAATGGAACATCTCATATGCTTCATCCAGAAGTATACCGTTTCCTGGTTGCTCAGCCATCTCAATCAATTCCTTGAGTTCATCTCCTGAACGCGTTTGTCCAGATGGATTCTGAGGGTTGGAGATAACAGGCATAAGGTGTGTTTTGGCGCTGATACCCGTGCGTTCAAAGTAGATGGAATTGTCTGGGTGGAAATTATTCTCCTTAGTGAATGGGACAATTTGGTATTCAGTATTCGTTTGTTCTAAAATATCCAAATAAGCCGGCCATTCGATATTCCCTATCCTTACTTTCACATGTTTCTTGAGAAAGGCCATCACAGTATAGATTCCCGGTCGCCCTCCTGCGAATATNATAACATTCTCTGGTGAGATGTTTGAATCGTATTGTGAGTTGTAATATTCTGTGATGGCACTGCGTAACTCCGGATGCCCCCATGCNTTTGGATAGAATCTATCTTCCCATGTAACATCGACACTACTTGGAAGCGAAGGTCCTCCAAATTTATCCAATGGCGTGGTTAGGGGAAATCCTTGTGACCATGGGTGCGTCCCTTCTTCACCCATGAAACTCCCAAATGAGTCTTTGAACGCATACAGCGTTTCGTAGATACCCATTGGCGGACAGTTGTCAGATAGAAAGGATTCCACCTGGCCAGTTCTCGAAACACTTCCGAAGCCATCCTTTGACTCGGCCATGATGTTGCGTATACTGTCCGCCTCAAGAGGTTCTCGCAGAATTACAATCAATCATTCTCTAGTATAGTGCCATCAAAGCGGATATGAAGGTAAGACCATTCCCTCAGCCAAGGAATAACTTTGCCACGGCCAAGTTGAATGAAGAGAAACCGTCGGATGCTTTGGTGATGATGTAATCATGCTAGAGATTATTCCAGCCGATGGAAACAGTACACTGGGGCTTTAGATATGGCCGTAACTCGCGGTATAGTCATCTCATTTGCAATAGGTGTACTGGCTTTTTTTGTTGATCAGTTCCTGCAAGGACAAGGTTGGTTCACCCTAGGTGCCAGTACCACTGCACTGATTCTTGGAGCCATTGTAGCCACGGGCTTTACAGATGTTGAGCCCGGTGGGCTTTGGATGACAAAGCACGTCATGCCTGCTTCCATCATTCTCATTGGCTTCGGTTTGAATCTTGCGATAATCATCCACCCTGATGTGGGACTAATCGCATTGTCAGTCGCCTTGGGTGCTACTCTGTCTTGTCTGCTCAGTAGCTATCTGTTCGGCAAATTCATGGGGTTGGATTTGGGAACCTCATTGACAGTCGGTGCGGGTGGCGCCATCTGCGGCAATAGTGCAGTCATCGCAGTCGCTCCCTCATTGAAGTTGAGTGAAGAAAAGTATGGCGTCATCCTGGCAATGGTCAACGTAATGGGGTTGTGTACCTTTCTCCTGATTCCCCTCCTATCGTCCATTCTTGGATTCAGTGAAATTGAGGGTGGAATTTGGTCTGGCGCCGTCATCCATGCGGTCCCACAAGCGGTTGCAGCGGGCGAATCAATTGGTGAAGAGGCATTGGTCATTGCAGCCGCGGTCAAACTATCACGAGTCTCTTTACTAGTCGTTCTCGTCCCTTTGTTTGCTTGGATTGGTCGTAGAATCGATACTGAAGAAACTCAAGCGAATTCAGGATTCCCTGTACCCTACTTTGTCCCNGGATTTNTGGTNGCTGCTTGCCTTACAACTTGGGTANTACCTGAATCGATTGCAGATTACCTGGAAAAATTGGGTACCTACATGCTACTACCTCTACTGGCATCAGTTGGATTTTTCATCAACAAGAAGAGTATGGAAAGTGCCGGTGGACAAGTCCTCCTCGTCGGCTTACTGTCAACAGGACTGATGGTTGGTGTGAGTTATGGCATTCTCACACTTCTTTCGTAATCAACCAAACAAATGCGATGTCAAATCGATTTCATATCGTATGAAGGCGACTGAGACAGAACAAGATGATTAAGTTTCAATTTATATCATGTTCAACGAATGAAACTGGCAGGATTCCCCGCATAGATCCCAGGTTTTTCAATATCCTTTGTAACAACCGACCCCGCTCCTATCACAACATCATCACATATGCTCACAGGCATCACAGTCGCATTTGTACCAATTGATACTCTGTCTCCGATAACAGTCGCCCCCCATTTTGTTTTGTCACCACGTGCTGGACCCCCGCTGCTGAATGAATCATTGATGAACATGGCACCGTGACTGATGAAACAATCCTGCCCAATCGTGACAAGTTCGCAGATGAATGCATGGCTCTGTATCCTTGTTCTTGCACCAATTTCCACTTGTTTCTGGATTTCGACGAAAGGACCAACAAATACTCCATCCCCGAGTGAACACCCGTAAATGTTGACGGGTTCCACAATCGTGACATCCTCGCCNATCTTGACATCAACGATACCAATCTTCAGCCGCCGAGGCTCGCCCATTAACAGGATGAATCACCATCAGTTCATCACGCTTGGGGCGCAAGCATTTCCTTTTTCTAATTCATTGANATATCTCTAACAGTTCAAATCAAGAGCATGATAAAGGGTGACTTATGTCAGCCTTTATGCAGCCTTACGACCCGAATGCACCTCCCGCGACAGTTATTGTCGGCGCCCAACAACCGATGATGCAACAACCCGTAGTGCAACAGCCGATGATGCAACAGCCGATGATGCAACAGCCGATGATGCAACAACCAATGATGATGGGCGGTGGAGTCATTGTTGGGCAGCAGAAAGACTTCATGGTCGCCCTGCTTCTATCCATTTTTGTTGGAAGTTTAGGTATTGATAGATTCTATTTGGGATACACAGGACTTGGAATACTGAAACTATTGACACTTGGTGGGTGTGGTGTTTGGTGGTTGATTGATTTGATTCTCCTCGCAACAGGTAGTGTGACGGATGTCAATGGCATACCTTTGAAGAAATAATCAGAGAATGATAACAATCATTCTCTCCCAAAAGAGCCATGCGAAAATTGAACACGTGATGAGCAACCATGATTGCATTAACCAACGCGGTATTCGCGAAAAATTCTCAAATTGCTTAGTTGCCATATCTTTGAGAGAAACAAGAAAGATCCACACGAATGCTGCATAGATGAGCGGTGAACCAGGATTGTAATCGATTGCCTGGGCGAAATCACCATGTGTGATAGAAACAAATGATCTAGTCATCCCACAGAACGGGCATTCAATTCCAGTCAAATGAAAGATTGGACACAGGCTCAATGTAGTGATGCGATTGGGTTGGAGGATGGCAGAGACCATCAACGCCCCTCCAGTGAATGTTGCAGTTAACGATGCAGGTGAACGAATAACCCCCGCGGGGGCTGAATTCACAATTTCATCGTCCATTATGCACAATCCGCTTTTTTACAAGTAGCTCACTTCATATGAAGAAGTGCTAAGGATGCCATCCAGGATAGGATTGTACAGTCCATGCAAGAGCTGTATTGGGGTCATATCCTTGTTGTAGCATTGAATTATAGTAATTCATTGCTGCTCGGTTTGCAGCCCCTGTAGCAACAACTTGTGGTTGCCCCGTCATTGCTTGTGGTTGCCCCGTCATTG
>PAZI01000037.1 GCA_002715545.1 Methanobacteriota archaeon | reverse complement strand
ATGAACTGTGACGAATTGCAAGTCGTATCGCTTTGCCATGTAAGCATACGCGTTGTGGTTTGCTATGACTTCACGATTCGAGCAGACGCCCTCGCCAATGGCCGCCTTGAAATTATTATCTAAATCGGTCACCGATATCAGCAGGGCGTTTGCATTGGATCTGAAATCGATTTCTCCATCTGGGAAGGTCTCAATCAGGCTGTCCCTGACCACGACTATTTGTGCCTTGTAAGCGAGGGGGTCAAGCCAGCTGTGGGGATCGAAGCGCGCTTCTTCTTCATCGTTTATCTCATCCTCACTTTCGTCGTGATCATCATGGTCAGAGTGGTCATCGTGGTCAGAGTGGTCATCATGACTCGCTAGAATGTGTAGAGTCACGTCATGTGGCAATGCGAATCCGTAATCGCCCTCTGCTTCGACGTGCAAGGTGATGGTGCCATAGATTCCGTGATGATCTCTATGTTCATCATGTTCGTCTTCCAATTCCTCAAGTTCATGGATGAATGTTTCCAACTCCGTTAGATTCAGAAGTTGGTCGTCATCTGCATCGGACTGGTTGAAAATGTCCATCAAGAATGATATTTCATCTCCATGTTCCTCATGGCGTGTGCATTCCCAAGAAGAGTTTGCGAGTTCATGGCATTCATCTTCATCGTAACCATCGGTTCCAATTGTATTGTTACCTTCATCGTCTAACCACTCTTGCATCCAGCACTCGTAATAGTCATCATTAGGATCAATGGAGGTGGCGTTAACAATACAACCGTCATAGATCTTTGACTCATGTTCATCACCGTGGTCATCGTGGTCACCGTGGTCATCGTCATGAGCTGAATGATTGTGGTCGTCATGGTCATCGTCATGATCGTCCTCGCTAATCCACGCGACCCAGAACTCATCCCATGAGATACGACTGTCATTGTTAACGTCGTACTCTTCCATTATCTCCTCTGGAGTTGGCACTTCTTCATCTCCGTGGCCATCGTGGTCTGAATGGTCGCCATGATCTGAGTGGTCATCATGGCTGTCTTCTCCCATCCACATATGGCCAGCAGCCTCGCACTCTTCCTCTGTTGATTCGTAGTTCTTGTGAGTCTGAGTGTTGTGACACATATCCTCTTCATGCTCCTCACTATGTTCTTCCATCCACATGTGCCCGGCAGCTTCGCAATCTTCGTCATTATCGTGGTCTGTGTTCACGTGGTTGGTGGCGTCATGGCAGACGCCTCCTTCTTCGTGTCCATGGTCATGATGATGGTGTGCGTGGCCACCAAGCATCTTGAGTACGACCATATCAAAGGATGTGATTTCGTCTTCTGTCTCAAACTCAAGGACGTGTTCGCCCTTCTCTAAGTGGTAGATTTGGATGACGGTATCTGTTGGACAGCCTGTCGGGTTCGCAATTGTTTCTTCGGCCTTTGCGTGGTTGTGACCCTCGTGAACGCTATCTCCGTGGTCATCGTGGCCAGAGTAATCTTCGTGGTCGCCGTGATCAGAGTGGTCGTCATGGTCTGAGTGATCAGAGTGGTCGTCATGGTCTGAGTGATCTTCGTGGTCGCCGTGGTCAGAGTGGTCGTCATGGTCTGAGTGATCATCGTGGTCATCATCGTGCACTGGGAAAGATAAGCGGTGAGCGACGTGCTCAGCATGAATCTCTTCAATTGTATCATCATCAACCAATGTGGAACTCTCGAATGGTCCATCGCTGAGATGTTTGCATAGGTCTTCGATGAGCATCACTTCAAAGTCGAGATCGATTTCTCCCGAAGGCATGGCGTGGGTAGAAACTACTTTTGGTGCATCTGAACCAAAAGCCGCTATTGCCGGATTCACCCAAGGTTCCAGTTCAAGCCCATGGTAAAAGAAGATGTCAGTGTTTTTCAATTTGAGCAAGTCGTCGGCTGTCGGATCGTAATCGTGGACAGGTATGTTGGATGGACCAATCATCTGCACATTCAGTCGACTGCCACCGATTGTCTCGACGAGATCCTGAACGTGATATGTCGAGGTTAGGACATTGCCCAGTATTGTAGGAGTGTTCGTTGATGTATCATTTGCTGAGACATTATTCGTCGAGGTCGAGGTGCTATTGGTCGAGGTATCTGTAGAGGTTACAGCGGATGTACTGTCCTGTTCGGATTCACCGATACAACCTGCTAGACTTGAGGCAATCAGCAGGACGCCAAGCACGAGTGTCTTCATCTTCAAGTTCACCATACTGTGGGCCGGTTAATACAAGTTATATAATAACTATTAATAACTAACAATCCCTGAAAGAATTCATGGGCAGTAGAATCATTTCGTTCAGTACAGACACCGAATTCGCTGAAGACCTTAACAGGATGATTAGCGATTCAGGTTACCAGAACAGAAGCATGTTTCTTCGTGATGCAAGCCTCTTTTTTGCCGACGCTAANCGNCGTGGTGANCTTCATACTATGGATTNNTCCACAGATGTGGAGGGNACTCTCATCATCTATTATCAACACGAGATCGAGGGACGACTCCTTGATCTTCGTCATTCAAGCAAGATCGAAGTTCAATCCTTCCAGCACAATTGCCTGTCTGAGAGCCACACATGTGTGGACGTGATGCTGATTCGAGCACAGGCAGGACCACTGCGCGAGGTCATCTCTGGCTTGAAAGACACAAACGGAGTCGATAGAGTTGGATTCACCGTAGCTCCGTATCGAGAAACTGGATGCTGCTGAGTATCAAATGCCAGAAAACACTTCGCGTGATTTTCTCCATCGGCAGGCCCAAATCCAAACCTGAATTCAGGGATTCATGGAGAATCGCACAGAGTCCGAGTCCAGAATGGAAGGTTTAGATGGACTTCTTGGTGCTTTGCGGCCCGATCACCACCCGCTCAATTGGCTTGTACTCGCTCTACCAGTGGCGGTCATCGCCGATGCGACACATTCCACAACCATCGCCTTCGTAGCATCGATGGTCGCCATCATGCCTCTCGCCCTGCTCCTTGGTCATGGTACCGAGGAATTGGCTCTACGAACAGGCGAGACTGTCGGAGGCCTTCTCAATGCGACTCTGGGAAATGCGGTTGAGATCATCATCGTCGTCATCGCCATCTTCACCGCATCCAGTTACCTTGCTGATGGTGATGGGGCGGGTGCAGCCGACATGGTTCTACTCGTCCAAGCATCGCTTGTGGGCTCGATGCTCGGAAACATGTTGCTCGTGATGGGTCTAGCATTTTTGTGGGGTGGGCTCAAGCACAAGCGTCAGCGGTTCAGTCTGGCGACAGCCTCGTCCAATTCCGGTCTTCTGATACTTGCAGTCGTTGGCATCTCTATCCCCGCCTTCGTCAACATAGCTCATCGTCTTGAGAAAGGATCCTCGATAGAGATTCATGACCTCATGCAGATATCGATAGGNGTAGCTGTTGCAATGCTCTTCGTCTATGTGCTGTCACTTCTTTTCATCCTCAAGACCCATTCTCACTTATTTGCAGGGGAGGAGACTGGTCATAGTCATGAGACGCCTGAGATGAGTGTTAAGACAGCAATCATCATTCTCCTCACTTCCACAGTTCTTGTGGCTTGGATGGCTGAGATTCTTGTTCATTCCATCGCTGCCGCCGGCGATTCACTTCATCTCCCTGCCCTGTTCATCGGCGTCATCCTCGTACCTCTATTCGGTAACGCTGCTGAGCACTTCACTGCGGTGACCGTGGCAGGTAAGGATAAGATGGATCTCAGCGTCGCCATCGCCCTCGGCTCGACAGTCCAAATCGCTCTTTTCGTAGCCCCTATCACGGTGCTTCTTGGTGCTGGCATGGGTGTTGATATGACGCTGGATTTCGGTGTCTTTCCAACGATGGCCTGCCTTGCAGGTGTTCTTGTCGCCACGATCATCATCCAAGATGGGTCTTCCAACTGGTTGGAAGGTGCTCTGCTTCTGTCCACCTATGCTATGATTGGGATGGCGTTTTTCGTCATCTGATGGATGTTGATGAAATTGGATTCCCAACGTTAAGCAATCTTTCTCACCTCAATCCATTTATGGCAATCGTGAAGTGCGAATCATCATGGCCAAGAAGGGGAATAAGGATGCACTGTACAGATTAGCCAGAATTGCAGAGGTCCGCCCACGTTTCTTTCGTTCACTGAAGAACCCGAAGAAAATGTTAGAGTTAGGTTGTGGCCATGGGCCTTACACCTTACAAGTGCAACGTTATCATCCCGATGTCAAGGGCTATGGGGTGGACATTCTGGACCCTTCCCAAGCTCCCGAACATCTAGATTATCAGCGGGTGGATCTCAACACCGAGGATCTGCCTTATGATGATGATATGTTCGATCTGATTGTCTTCACTCATGTGATGGAACATCTTGAGGATCCTACACGATTGGGGCCCCAGATACACAGGATTCTGAAGCCAGGTGGATCTATCTTCGTAGAGACTCCCAACTGGACCACCATGTTCATGCCATCCTTTGGGATTCAGCGCCACAAAGGAGGTCCTCACAATTTCTTTGATGACTTGACACATCTTCGACCATGTACCAAGCAGGGCCTCTACGAATTCGTTAGCAGACACTGCAATCTCAAGGTCGGTAAAGTAGGAACTGTCAGGAATTGGTTCAGGGTTCCTCTTGACTTGGTGCTGATGGCCGTTGCGATGATTGTGCGGAAGAGAACTTGGTTCAATTTCGGCATGACAAATGCGTTTGGTTGGGCAATCTACTGCACTGGTACCAAAGCCAAAGACGATGCAATCTAATCACTCTTCAGAGTCATGATTATTCTGCTTCAGCAACAGGCTCATCCAACTCGACATTTGTGATCGATTCTGGTCCGATGAACCTACCGATCAGGACAGTGATGACAAATGCAGCAGCAACGATTCCCAACCGAACAATCTGAGAGAATGGGAGGATGTACATCACAACACAATAAGCGCTAGCAATCGTCAGTGTCATCAGCATCATTGGGAATCCTATCATGAAGAAGCGATTGAATGAGATTCTGTACCCTGCATCTTCTGCCAAACCTGCAGTGACAACGTTTGCCGAGGCACCGATGATTGTTCCATTACCTCCCAAACAAGCACCGAAAGCAAGTGCCCACGCCAGTGGTGCAAGATCTAGGCCCAAATCTGGGTTAGCAGCCAGAGTCAGTACCACTGGAACCATGGTCGCAGTATAGGGTATGTTGTCGATGAAAGCAGATGCGATGGCCGACACCCACAGAAGCAGCATAATCGCAACTAACAATCTCCAGTTCTCTGGTGCGCTTCCAATCAGATCTGCAACCCCCTTTGCGATTCGGTCGATCAATCCCATTGCCTCTAATGAATGAATCAAGACGAAAAGACCAGCAAAGAAGACAAGAGTCGTCCACTCCACATCGTCAAGTCGATCTTCGATTCGATGTGGGTGTGTGATCAATAGCATGATGACCGCGCCAGTGATTGCGATGGTGGCAACTGTGAGGAGAGGATGATGGAATGCAGAATGTGCAAAGAATGCAAGAATGACGATGCCAAGAACCGAACCAGATTTCACAAGAAGATCCCAATCCTTGATCTTATACTGTGCTTCAAGTTCCTCAACGTCACGGTACCTGAATCCAGTCAGTGCCTCTTTCTCCATTCGACGAATCATCCATAATGCTGGAAGGCCACAAAGTAGCGCTCCAGGTGCAAGATTGATGAAGAACTGTGTGAATGTCAATGCTTGATCGGCCAGAACACTTCCTTCTAGAGCACTGGCTGAGAGTTGTGCTCCAATGATGATATTTGGAGGGTCACCAATCATCGTTGCAGTTCCACCTATATTCGAGAACAGAATCTCAGCAATCAGTATAGGCACTGGATCGAGGTCGAGGACTTGGGCCAGGCGAATAGTCACGGGAGTGATAAGAATCATCGTTGTCACGTTGTCAAGGAAGGCACTGAGCACAGCAGTGACGACACAAAGCAGTACCACTAGGCGCCATACACTACCTTCGCTGCGCTTGTAGGCCTGTACTGCTGCGTACTCGAATAGGCCTGTGCGTTGTAGAATCGAGACCATGACCATCATACCGAAGAGCAGTCCAATCGTCTCAGCGTCTACCCATCCTACAATCCGGTCTAAGTCGGCTACATCACCGGCTGCAGCCAGTGCCCCAACTGCAACTATTGCTCCAAGTGCCGCAGCTAGCGCCCGATGAACGACTTCAGTCACAATCAAGGCATACACGCCAACAAGAATCAGTGCTGCAACAGGTAGAGCCCACTCTGGCATCGCGACTTCAGTGGCGGAGGTTGAGACTGAGGCCATGGGAGGTCGGAGACAACTTCACCTCATCAGCATGGCGATGCTATCCTGAGTTCAGAAATCGTCCTATGAATGTGTTTTTTCTTAGTCATTGGAGCGCAGACTCCAACTTGGACCGTCCGGTCCATCCTCTACAATCACACCCATCTCATTGAGTTGATCTCGAATGGCATCCGCCCGATTCCAATTCTTTTCTTCCCGGACTTCCGCTCTCTCAGATAGAAGCAGTTCCACATCATCTGCAATCGATTTGACCAGGTCATTGTGCTCTCTGATCAACTTTGTGACTTCGCTTCGAGTTGGCAGCAGCCCAAGCCATGTAGATGCGCATTCTTCAAGCCACTCCAGGGACCATCTCGCGAAGTCACACATATTGGTAGAATTACTTTCAGATGCAAACACTTCCTCGATTGCCCGCCTTGCTTGAAGGAGTTCTTGGATTGCTTCTCTTGTGTTCACATCATCGTCGAGCGCGAGAGATATTCTCTCGCTGATTGCTTCTAATTCAGCAAGGGCTCGCGCTATGTGAACCCCTGAATCCTTGTCTGGGCGTGGCAACCTTGCTCGGTCAGCTTCTTCTATCTGCCCTGCTCGTTCAATGCATGTTCTGTATGTCGTCACAAGTCGCTGGTGGTTGAGCCTACTCTCTTCAAGCAAGGCCTCACTCATATCTATCGGTGTACGGTAGTGAGCATTGAGGAGTGCAAAGCGAAGCGCTAGAGGCGGAATCTGTTCGATGGCTTCGCTGATTGTCCAGACGTTACCGAGCGATTTCGACATTTTTTCTCCATCCATGTTGACAAATCCATTGTGCATCCAATGAGTGACCACTGGCTCTTGACCGGTCGAACACTCGGATTGCATGATTTCACACTCATGGTGGGGGAAGCGCAGGTCATGTCCACCCCCGTGGATGTCAAACGTCTCGCCGAAGTGCTTGAGGCTCATTGCAGAGCATTCGATGTGCCAACCAGGTCGTCCTTCGCCAAACGGTGAAGGCCATGAAGGCTCATCGGGCTTTGCAGCCTTCCATAGCGCGAAATCGTGGTGGCTGCGCTTGCTTGAACCTGAAATCCGTCCAGACGCTCCTGCTCTGACCTGATCAAGGCTCTGACCGGTGAGCAATCCGAATTTCTCCGGTGCTGAGGAGACATCGAACCACACGCCATCTTCTGCGGTGTATGCATGCTTCTTCTCGACGAGCGTGTCGATCATGTCGATGATCTCAGGAATTGTTTCTGTCACTCGAGGTTCATGGTCTGGGCGCAGAACGTTGAGAGCGTCCATGTCCTCGATGTAGGAGGCGATGCATCGCTCTGCAACTTCAGCTGCCTTGACTCCTTCCTCGTTGGCGGTGTTGATGATTTTGTCATCGATGTCAGTGTAATTCCGCACGTAGGTGACGTCCCATCCACGGGCCTTCAACCACCGGAATAGTACGTCGAAGACGACGTAACACCGAGCGTGGCCTAGATGGCTTGGCCCATAGGGTGTGATCCCACAAACGTACATCGATACCTTCGGAGGGGTAAGTGGGACGAAATTCTCCTTCTTCCGTCGGCGCGTGTCATAGAGGCGAAGTACCACGCTGTTCATCGGGAGCAACCTTCACTTCAAGGCTACCCCATTGTATTGTGACAGATGAGTTCAATTATTTGCAGTTCATTCCGTCACAAGTTGTGGATTGAATTAACCTTGCAATGGTTTTGGTACTGTGAGGATATTGTAATCAGGACTGGCCTTTATCGGTAATGAGACTGTAGAAGCAGATGGAATCACATGTACTGAACATGCGCTTCCACAAGCAGGAGCCAGATAGTCTTCACCTGTCTCGGTCATCACAACTTCAAGGCCATGCCCGGCAGGGAGTATAGCATCAATGGCTTGGAATTCCATCATCATGGTTATTGTTTGGCCAGGGAGCACCGTTTGAGGTTCATACCCCCCTGCATGATATCTGACATCCATGGTTGCGTGCCCTAGTCGCAAACCTGTTTCTGCATCTCGCATCTGTATGAATACTTGCCCTCCATCAAATGTGGGTACTGCAGTAAGATGGAATCGGACTAACCCAGCAATGTGGAGGTCGCTGTCAGATGGTGGAGGACAGACAACAGTGGTTGTTTGCAACCCTCCACCTACAACTGGGGCTCCTGAGACAAATGTATTGTCAAATTGACACGATGACATGTCCACCTCTTGCCATTCAATATCTTCGGGAGGCCATACGTTCTCAATTCTCCACTGACCATCATTTCGCTGGACTTGTGCAACCAGCTCTGGTTTAGGACCGATATCCTTCAGATAATATTCGAACCACTCAAAGAGGTCTTGTGCCCAGTCCCAGCGAGTCATATTGTTGAAGGCCTCATTTCCATATCCTGATTCAAGGTCATCATGCTTCTCCCATTGATCAGGATAATCATGACCCCACTGGCCGAGCATACCTCGCACTTCGAAACCAGCATCGACATAGGTTGTGTACCAGTTTGTTCCGGGTGGTCCCCCGAAGACTTGGTGAGGGTCGACGTTCCAATCCTGAAATCCCTGGACCCAATATACTGAGCCATTCCAAGCATTGAATGCCTTATCGATGTGGCTTCTCTCAGCATAGTAATTATGCATGTAAGGGTCCATCTCACCACCCACATATGTGACTGGACCTGCGAACAATCCTTCGACTATATCTGGACAGATATTGTCTAAATCGTCCTCATTGTAATCAACAGTACTTGAGAAGTAATTCATGTGCATGACTTGACTTCGAGCTTCTGCGCTGCCATTCTTGTACAGGAGAGGATGTAGTGCAGTTGTCCCCGAGATTGGAACAATCGTTTTGAGATACTCACTTCCCATTGCTGCCGCTTCCCATTGAGTTGCACCCTCGTAGGATTTCCCATACAGACCTACGCGGCCGTTTGACCATTCTTGGGTTCCCAGCCACTCGACAGCAGCGTGAATTCCAAGCCCTTCTCCAGCCCCTCTGTAATCGAAACATCCTGAAGAGAGCTCAGTCCCGAATACAGCTACCTGTGCGAATGCGTAACCGTGTGGAATGAAGTTCTCATAGATGAATTCGCCACGTCCGGCACCCACTACATTTGTTGCTCCTGACTCCGAACCAGGTTGGCCGTATGAGAAATAGGGGCTGACGATGGCAATTACAGGGACTTGCTCTCCATTTTCAGTATTCGAGGGCAGCCAGTAAGACAGATGTACTTCCGCAGTGGGGGGGCCACTCTGCCAAACAGCAGATGTATCCACATCAATGGTCGCCTCTTGTACATCCAGGGCGTGATGTGGACCAGTCTCTAACAGATAGGAGTGTGTCCCTGAAGTGTTCCATTCAAGCAGGTGCCGATCCCAGATTGTTGGATACATGTCTACCTCTTCGACACTCAATTCTTCTTTTTCGCCAAAACACCCTGAGAACGGTAGAGTCAGAAAGAGAATGGTGACGAGGGTGGCCGCCTCCCTGTTGCCCCACATCTCTTCTCATATCTGGGTCTGCTGATGCCTACAAGAACCACTCGGTTTTGTCTTGCATTGCATTCATCAATCAGGGCCTTTCTGTAGGTACGGTTGCATGATGGTGGGAGATGGCATGCCTCTTCGCTTAGTACCATTAGTGCTTGTTCTTCTCCTTCTCACTGCGATTGCTGGCTGTACTTCTGAAGTCACAGATTCACAACCAAATGGTTCCTCAATACACGACTCAGACCTGACTGGAATCGTGATTACTAATCAAAGCATGATTCCAGCGTTCAACTTGACCTCACACGATGACATCATTTACAGCAGTCAGAATCTGATTGGGACATCCTATGTCTTGTATTTCTCTGCACAGTGGTGCAGCCATTGTCATCCGACGCTCAATGCACTGGATAACGTCATTCCTGAAACTCGCCTCATCATCATCGGCAAGGATGCGCGTCCAGAATATGAAGACATGGAGCAATGGAAGTACGACATAGAANAAGACCTCAACCGNACTTTGAACNGACCATTCTGCCTTGGCCCCGAAGTAGCTGAGGCCAATGGNGTTACNGGNATTCCNTTCTTTAGAATGGTCAANGAGACNGGTGTCATCATNTTTGAACATGAAGGNATGTTCACCGATGAGGNCGAGATTANTCNNCAGTGGAATGCTACNTGGTTTGGCTCTCCATCGAATGAATCAGGATAGATANGGCCGCAATTGGTCGAAACCCCCAATGAAAACGGGTCTCTCTTGAGTCACATCAAGGATGATTGGTACGGTGCGNTGTTCTGTGATGCGTTTTATTTCATTGAGCGTCTCTGGTTCGGTATCGAGGTTCACTTCCTTCCAAGTTCTGCCAACTTGATCCAACAATCGTGTTGCAGCCGTACAATATGGGCAGAATGACGTTGTAAAGATGAGGAACTCTGCGTTTGTGCGACTGGCATGCTGATCGATGATCGAAGTCATTCGACCTCCTCATTATCTTCGATATGTTGCTGCTTTAAGTTGGTCTCAGGCTGAAGGAGGAGCATCATTGCTGCCGCAGCGAGCATCACGATGACGGGAATCGGATTCATTCCAGTTGTCGGTCCAGCCCATCCAGCATATGGCCTAGCAGCTTTGATGACTGTTGGAATGTCTGTATCATCTGTTCGCTCAAGGTCGAACCAGACCGGAAAGTGGTCGGAGATGTTCGCGATACTTTCACGCTGATCGATTCCCCAAGAGCCATTGTAATGGGAAGCAGCCCCGGCATCCAGTACGACTCTGTCATACGCACAGGCAGATGACGTGGCCACATTTGTGTCTGCGTTATCAGGCACGACCCATGTGAAACTGGAATTAGTGATGTCCGCTCCGACAAGATCATCCGGCTGTACATAGGAGCACGCAGCATTGAAGTCTCCGAGAATGATGATGTCATCCTCCCATGACCATTCTGAAGTCGCCCAAAGATAGGCTTCCGCTAGTGCCTGAACCTCGGGTAGGGCAAAAGTCGGACTGGTATGAATTGTCATCAAGACGAAAGTCAAGTCCTCTTCAACGGTTTTGAATGGTGTCGCATGAGGTTCTCTGACGAAAGCATCGTTCGGATCGAGGAACAGTTTCCCTTCTTCGATAGGCTGCACGACGCTGGACCTGTAGAAGAAGCCGTACTGCTCCTGATAGTTTCTATCAGTGGGGTCGACCCCTGTGCGCCGACTCAGCACCAAATCCCAATCTCTGTCTTCTGCTTTCAGTGCCTTCAACAGCACATCGGGTGCATTCTCCGACTTGTCGGTGATCTCCTGCACGGCGACCAGATCATAATCGTTGATGACCTCCACATATCCTGCGACCTTGTCGTCCTTGCTCGATTTGCTTGGACCGAAGTTCGCTAGGTTGAAGGTAGCCACGCGCAATGGTGATGCAATTACGGGAGTCTCTGTTTCAGAGGTGGTTTCGGGCTCGTTGACATCAGCGCGGTTGGCTGTATCTGCAGGAGTGTTACTGTCAATGACCGTTGTCGTCTCTGTTGTTTCCTCGGTAGCAGGTGCTGAGGTCTCAGAGTTTGAAAGACATCCTGCAAGACTCCCGAACAGCATCAGTAGCGCGAGAAGGAGAGGTCTCATAGAGCGCATGTCGGTCAGACTCCCAATTGAATGTATGGCTCAACCTTGGTTGTAGGTGATGCCGAAGCCACCGCGTGGATGATTCCACTCAACAGCCCCTTCTGTGCACATGATGAAGCATGTGCCACATTCGACACAATCCTCATACACGAATTTCATTGTATCAAGACCTTGGTCCCTGAAGTTGTAACACTGAGCTGGACAGCCCCACACACACATCATGTGAGTGCATGAATGGCACTTTTCAGTATCTACAACAATGTGTGCATGTTCATGAGCATCGACGTTGTAATCAATCAAACCAAGACCATTCTTCACATCATAGGTGAACACACCTTGTTCTATCATTTTCACATCAGTCATGAACATACACCTCAGAGACGTCGTCCTTTCCACCCGAATTTGATCATGTTTCCGAAGGTTGGGCCCTTGATCCCCTTGACCTTTGAGGCCTTGACCAGTTCCTTTCTAGCCCTTCTCAACTGTTTCTGAACGGGTACTTTTTCCTCCCCTATCTCTCGGATTGTGCGATTGAAAACAGTTCCAGCTAGTTCTGGTACCCAAGTGTAGTTGCTGTCATCAGTCAGGAATTTCGGGACTTTCTTGAATCGCTTCAAATCTCGCATCACATAGGATGAGTCAAGATCCCGAACGTACTGTTCCAGGTCATCTGCACTACATAGGCCACCACCTTCCAGGGCTTTGGCGATAGCCTTGGCGGCGAGCTTTCCACTATGTATCGAGTAATTCTGACCCTGAATGACAGCTCCGTTGGAATATACCAGACCTGCCGCATCACCGATGACGACTGCACCATTGCGGTGAATTCTGTCCGGCCGCCTGTTCAGCCCATATTCCGGAACAAGATGGGCTCCATATTCGACGGTCTCACCTCCTTGGATGAGGCCTTGCACATATGGGTGGGATTTGAACGCCCCAAACAAATCATAGGTGTGGATGCCCTGTGGTAGGCTGTCGAGTTGTACGACGACACCTACCGATAAAGACTCTCGATTCGTGTAAATCCATCCACCACAGCGTGGAATCATTCCTGCGGTGTCGGGATATTCTTCCCATGCTTTTGTCGCCATCTTGGTATAGATGCCGAGAGCGGCCTCCAGAGCCATTCCTGAAGGAGGGCGTTGGTCATCACCAGCGAAGGCTCCGAAGCGTGAGTTGATTACATCCTCACCGAGGTGGATGACTTCCTTGACACCTAGAATCATGTCATGTTTACTCTGAGCCTTAAGGCGATTGTCGAAACCGTATGAACGTGTAAGGATTGAATTGCATCCCTCTGCGATGACAACACAGTTCGAAGTCATCACTTCTCCATCCTGAACAATGCCCTTGATTGAATTCTCCTGGATTTTCTTGTCCAGTTCTGGTTGATCCTCAATCGCCCAGCGCTGGCCCCCTTTACTACCAGTTTTCTCAGCCGGTTTGGTCAGTTCGTTCGGTGCGTAACTCGTGTGATCCACATCTTCGACGTGGAGCTGGTCAATCCTGATTCCTGGCATGACCATGACTCCTGCCTCTTCAAGGCGCTCGGCCATCCAAGCATCGGCTTTGGCTCGAAGAACTGACCAGCCACAACGTTGTGATGGCTCTTCGGTCCCTCCTACTCCATCCCATGAAGAGAAACGTCCCTCGACCACAAAGGCGTCATCCTCTGAGAGAAAACCCACCTTCTTGTTGTTGATGTAGCGCTCAATACCCTCCATTGACGTCTCCCAAGAATTGCCATCGGTGTTGAGGTACTCGTCGAAATCATCCAGTTCCCGGCCCCATAGGATGCCACCGGACATATTCTTTCCACCGATTGTTTCACCTCGATCTATCAGAAGAATTCGTTCGGGATCGACGCCTTCTTTGAGAAGTTGGAATGCGCACGCTTGACCTGCTATTCCACCGCCGATGATGATGACATCAAAATCAGCCTCCTCGCTCATCGTCTGTCACGAATGAAGAGTTCGGTTTGAAGGCACCGTTCCTCCATGCTTGAGTGCGTGGGCTTGAAGGATGTGAGTGATGTGGTCGCCATGATGCTACCTGCCACACCATCGATAGCATCCGCTCCGGGCAAGGCCATTATTTTTGGAGAACATGCAGTTGTTCGTGGAGCTCCTGCCGTTGTGGCCGTGATTAATCGGCGTACGACGGTCAAATGTCAGCCGAACGATGGCCCTTGGCTTATCGATGGCCATCCTTTTGATCCAGTGGTCATGCCCCATCTTGGGTCGTTGTTTAGGCGGCTTTGTCCACAGTGGTCTCCTCCTCTACGCCTTGAAATCGACAGCGAGGTACCGATGTCTGGAGGTTTAGGCTCATCGGCTGCACTTTGTGTAGCCGCTGCTGCGGCATTGCGTGCATGTCTTGGGCGCTGGAGATGCGGCGATGAATGGGGAAGTGGTTTTTCGACAGACGCTGATGTTTTCGGTCTGGGCCCTTTCGATGACCCTCCTCTTCATGCTCCGGATGAAACATGGACTTTGATTCAAGGGAGTGAAGCAGTTGTTCCTGATGAGGTGATGCGTCTTGCTCATGTGGCCGAGGCTGAGGCTCAGCGTGGTCGAGCGAGTCCGACCGATACTTCTGCATCTGCTCTTGGTGGCCTCATCGTCGTCAATCCTCCTGATGTTCATGAACTCTCACACCTGACACATCGTACTCTTTCTGTTGATGGAGCTATTCAGAACTGGGACCTTCATCGTCTTACTTGGGATGGACCCCCTCTTTCGTGCTGGTTTGTCGATACAGGCCCTGCTCCTAGTACATCAGAGATGGTTGAATTGGTGAATGAGTGTGTTTCAGGTCATTCCGAGGCAAGCGCTGCTATGAACCGGATGTCAGACCTTGGAGCCGTTGGTATCCAAGCTTTTCTTGAGGGTGATGTCACTGCAATTGGGCAGATCATGGATGACCAACAGGATTGCCTCCGAACATTCGGTGCTTCGACCGATATCATCGATAGGTGTCTTGAGAATGTCAGACCCTTTGTCCGTGGTGGAAAACTGACCGGTGCAGGTGGTGGAGGTTATGTCATCTTGGTCCCAGAAGATGAAAATAGACTCGCTGAGGTCTTGCAGAATATGAATCTGCCATGGTTTGAAGCAAGTCTAGGCGGCGAAGGATTGCGTGTTGCGTGAGCGTCAAGCCTTTATATACTCGTCCAACCGGCACATTTCATGGATGACGTCAACAGACTTACTGTCGTGAATGTGGTCGCTTCGACCCGAGTTGCTGAAGAACTCAATCTCCCGGACATTGCCATTCAGCTCAACTGCGAGTATGAACCAGAGCAGTTCCCGGGTGTCGTTTATCGTGTGAAGGACCCCAAGCTTGCGATCTTGATGTTCCGCTCAGGTCGAGCGGTCTGCACGGGTGGGAAGAATTCTGAGAACATCTACGAAGGTATCGAGCGCATGATTGGTGACCTGCGGGCAGCAGGTATCACGACCTGGTCATTGTCTGATGCAACTCGGAAAGATGAGAAGGGAAATACACGCCATGTTTGGGAGAACAGCCGATCAGGCGATGTTGAGATCGAGGTTCAGAATATGGTGGCCACCTATGCCCTGCATTATCCCGAGGATTACGACGGGACTGCTGAGCGAGACTACCCAGATATCAATGTCTTCGAGGAGTCGTCAGGTGCAATTAGAATCCCTGCTGAAGACGATGATGAGAGCGACCTCAGGTGGATGAAAGAAGGAGACCCGCTTGCTGGAATGCCAAGGAAGTTGAATCTCAACCATCTGACTTTCCACCTCCCATTCGACAAGGTCGAGTATGAACCAGAGCAATTCCCGGGACTCATATATCGTCTGGATTATCCCCGTGTCGTTTGTTTGATCTTCGGCAGTGGAAAGATGGTCATCACTGGCGCTCGTGCGGTCGAGGAGATTTGGGAGGCCGTCGAGATCATCAAGGATGAATTGGCAGATCTGCTTTGATTCACTTACACGCCATCATTTGGGGCGTTGATTGAAGTGGGGGGACCCATCCTGCGATGCGTGATACAAGCGCGCTTGAGGGTCCAGTCACTCTCACGGCCGATTTTGCTTGCTCTCCTCTTCTTCGGACCGTCGATGCTCGTATTGACCACTGCTGCGTCCTCCTCCTCTTCGTCCCCGACGGATGGGAGGACTGCAGATCATGCTCCCATTGATGCTCCTGAATGGCGGATTGGCGATCAGTGGGTGTACAGCAGCATCTTCGATGCGGCGGGTCTTGTCGAAGAGTTTGGTCTTCAGGACTCCCAGATGCGTACGTTGTATGGTGATTCTTTCATGTGGATTGACGGTATCGATACAATGGACGTTGCTGGAGTTGAGACTCTTGTCTATGAACGTGCATATACTGCCTCATATGATAGCGGGGACAACGGTGCTCGACTACAAGGCATCAATGGTCGTCTCAAAGCAGATATGCAAGCAGAAGAGATTCTACGTGTCTCAGATTTAGCAGAAATTGAGAACAAATTGACCGTTGACATAGAATTCTGTGGTTACAATCTGTGTGGCATTGGTTTCGCCGTTCGAGAGGTGCGCGTGATCATCACTTCGAATTATGACCCCGCCGTTGAAGGCTACGATTTTCCATTGAACATCGGTGAGCGGCATAACCTCACAGTGACGACCGAACAGCGCCTACAGATCGAGACCGATGCCGATGATCTTCAGGATATAGTCACAGATGAGACGACGATTGAGACCGAGAATCGCACCTTCCTCGTAGTCAATCAAGGTCCGGCCCCACCTCCATCCAGTACTGCTTACACAGGTTGTGACAACGCGTATAATATCACTGAATTCAATGTCACAACACAGGACCCTGAATCATTCGAATGGTGGTGTCCAGAGGCGAAGAATATGGCTTGGAACTGGCAAGAGACATTCGGGCTACGTCTCGATTTCCGACTGAAAAGTTTCACGCCATCTCAATCCACTGGCTCAGTCCCTACGGCTTCAGCGGGACAACGAGATGGTGGTCTTGAAGTGACATTGGCCTATCCACGTTTCTCCCCTAACGGGATGCTGGATGTTACTGTCTCGGCAACTGAAAATGGTGGCTCACCATTGGGTGGACTGAATCTTGAGGTGCGCCATGAGGAGTCAGGTCAAATCATCTCGTTGGTGACTGATGGAACTGGGTCGGCTACAACGACAATCACGACGACAGCCAATTCAGATGATTCTTTGACGAGTTTCGACATGGGTTCGTTCGGTATTGTTGCGTGGGCATCTTCCCGCGAATGGATGTCTGTGGCGACGGTCACAACTGTCGAAGGCCTCGTTGATCGCGACATCGGCCTGTGGGTCGAGGGCATCATTGGACATCGAATTCGTGATGGAGTTGAACAGAGTCTCAATGAGCTCGCGATTCCTTTTGCCGGCATTCCTGGCGATATCATTCGGCTTGAGGTTCCTGTGCGCAACCTCGGTTTGGTGACCAACGCGGGGGGGTCAATACTGAGCACATTCTCCAATGGCACATATGATTCGGTCTCAGTTCCGTCTCTACAGATTGAGATGACATATTTCGTTTCCCTCACCTTCACTCTACCTGAACCCAGTAGTGGTCAGCGCGAGGATTTTGGAATTGAGTTCCTTTTCTCACCGAGTGACCCCCAAGCTGACATGGTTGAAGAGAATAATTTTGCATTCACAAATATCACGATTGGCCAGCTGCCCACCGCCAATGTAGGTGACCCTCCATCGGTGCAGACCTTTGAGAACATCACCATTCGGCCCATCGAATATGGCGATCCAGATGGTGGCTCGATACGTTGCTTCTGGCACGTGTTCTATCCAGAATATGGTGAAGTCCTCAACACGACCTTTGAGTCACCCAGCTGTGAGTTGGATTGGAATTGGACAGACGATGGTGAGTGGGATGTTCGCTTCATCGCTATCGATGATGAGAAGGACAAGATCATCATTCCCCTCACAGTTGAGGTTCTCAATCGCCCGCCGAGTGGTGTTCTGCTTGCTAATCTCACTCAAGCTGTAGCCTTGAAAGGGGTTCGTATTGACCTGATAGATGTCATTGATCTCGACACATTGCCTGAACGAAACCCAATCGTGAGTGCCGACTGGTCCATTGAGAAACCCGATGGCTCGAGTTTGAGTTGTCTTGATTCCAAGACCTATTCCTGTTCTTTCGTCCCCCCTGATGAAGGCATCCATCGAGTCTCGGCATCAATATCCGATGAGGATGGAGCGTTGACGGTCATCACGTTGGATATGGTGGTGGCAAACGCGGTTCCACGAAATGCAGTCATCGAGGTGTTCGCTAGTGATGGTAGTGCAATTGAACCAACAGAGGTAGGTTCGTGGCCGGTCGCCAAAGATCAGCAGATTCTCCTCAAAGGGTCGGCTTTGGATACATCAACTGATATTGACAACTTGCAGGTGCACTGGAAAATCATTGGTCCTGACGGAAACACGACGGTGCTTGTAGGTGCGAGCCGTGAGTGGAACCCCACTCTCTCTGGACTTTACGATGTGTTCTTGGAAGTGTCTGACGAGGAGGGTTCTGCCACCCGTATGGGAACGATTGATGTCTACAACAGTGCCCCACTCATTGATGTCCTGACTCCGTTCATCAGTGTCGCTGAGGGTACCTCTGAGATGTTGGAGGTGAATGTCTCGGACACGGCCACTGATGACGCGACTCTGACGATTTGCTGGGACTTCGACCTGACTCAAGATTCTGCAAATGACGCCGACTTACTTCCAACGAATGACTGTGATGTGGAAGGTCAGCGCGATCAAGATGGCATCGTCCGTGTCTACTACACATCGAACATGAGTGGATACAGAAATGTCACAATCAGAGCGGTGGATGCGGATGGTGTGGAGACGATGGCTTCCATTGAGATTTACGTTCGCAATAAGGCCCCTATTGTCAGTATCTCACCAGAGGTGGGGGTCGCCACGGTTGGTGAGATGCTCACCCTTGAGGCCGTCGTTTTCGATTCAGCTGATGACCTGCTTGGCATCAAGTACAAGTGGGATACTGACCCCCTCAAAGATTCGGACGGTAATGGAATTCCTGATGATGATTGGGATGAGAGCACGTCGGTCATCCGAATACAATCCAGCACCATCGGGCAGAGAACGATTCGCCTTGTTGTGGTCGA
>PAZI01000036.1 GCA_002715545.1 Methanobacteriota archaeon | reverse complement strand
TCAAGAGGAGACCAGTCTGTCGGGATGGGAAAGACTCGAGAAGATCGCATCAGGAGGCATGGCCACAGTCCACATGGCCAAGAATGCGAGTGGCAAGGATGCGATCTGGAAACAAGCCCATGGCAAGCACAACCCCTTGGCCTCTGCCAACATGAAAATCACTGATGAGGCAGCTCTTCTCCAAGAGATTCGTCATCCAAGGATTCCAGAGCATTTCGACCACGGTGTCGTCGAAGGAAAGCGGGGAGAGGACGTCTCGGTCCTCATCATGGAGCACATCGAAGGTGGAGATCTGAAGAACACGGTCGAGCAGGTGCGCAAGGTGGGAGCACAGATTTCGACAGACAAGGCAATTGAGTACATCGCTCTCACATGTGAACCGCTCGAAGTCCTGGCCACACGCAGTGAGCCGATCTATCATCGTGACCTTAAGCCCCACAATGTGATCATCCATCCACAACGAGGTCCTGTCATCATCGACTGGGGGTTGGCTAAGCAGGTGGCTACTGGAAGTGATGTTTCAGTCACGCGTGGGGGCTCAGGAACGTGGACACCACCCGAACGCGATGCAGGTGTCTCGGGCCCATTCACAGATGTCTATTCACTCGGGAAAATCCTGTATTTCCTGCTCACCAAGGATACTCCCCCAGCAATCCTCGCTCAGGAGAAAGTGGCCACTAGACTCGCTGAACTCGATCGCCCCGGATGGCTGGCGCAATTCATCGTCTGGGCGTGCTGGCCCCAGCATGAGAAGCGCATCCAGTCAATCCACCAGTTCCGCATCCTGATGCAGAACAAGGGGGTCTGGCCTGAAGGGCAGCCCATCGAATCATCAGCCTCAGACAGTGGAGATTTCACAACTTGGGGCTGAGATGATACAAATCATAACACAGAGCCGTGTGGATTCGTGAGATGGGCTCGAGTGGAGCACAAGTCCTCCTCACGGGAGTGACGGGGTTCGTCGGTAAGGTCGTGCTTGAGCACCTCATCCGAGAGAGAGACACATACGACGTCCAGGACGTTCATGTTCTGATCCGCCCGCGACGAGGAAAGAGTCCGAAGGAACGGTTCGATGAGAGGATCACGACGTCAAGATGCTTCGAGGACCTGCCCGATGGCTGGACCGACCGCGTACAGGTCATAGCTGGCGAGATGACCGAGGATGATCTCGGGCTTGACCGAACTGACTTGAAGGACCTCAAATCAAAGATTACTCACATCATACACTGTGCTGCTACCATCGAATTCGACCTTCCTATCAAAGAGGCTTCATCAGCCAATATCACAGGTGCCCTCAATGTGCTCGAATTCGCAAGATCATGCGCCAACTTAGTGGCCTTCACCAACTGTTCGACTGCCTATGTCACACCTGCCGACCCAGATGATAGCCCCTTAGGAGAAGTGTTGCCAGAGTTCCCATATGAACCGGAGCAAATCTACCAGAGCATCCTTGCGGACCCATCTCCGGAGACGACAGCAGAGTGGTTGGCCGAGAGCGGGCACCCTAACACATACACGTTCACGAAATGTCTCTCTGAACTGCTGATCGCTGAGCGTCAAGGGGAAGTCCCGATTACGTTCGTCAGGCCATCCATTGTCTCGGTGAGCCATCAGTACCCAAGACCGGGATGGATCGACAGCAAGGCTGCCTTTGCCGGCTTCCTGTTCATGATCGGCGCTGGTTACATGCACACTGTCGTCGGCGATCCGAAGACTCCACTCGACGTGGTTCCCTGTGACATCGTGGCGAGGAGGTTGCTTGAAGCGACCTTCGAAGATGAGCTTGATCGCACCAAACTACCCATTCTCTACGCTGTTGCTGGCCGAGAGCACAGCCACAAGATAGGAGACATGGAAGATGTGCTCATTGATTACTTCCAGAACCACAGAACGCATCGTGAGCCCTTCTCCCGCGAGATAGGGTCCAGAGGCGCTCGAGTCGATCGGAGCATTCGCAAGGATTTCGCCGTGATTCGACGAAGCAGATGGTTGGCTAGATTGCTGCGACGCAGGAAGGATGTCGCAGCTACCGAGCGCTTGGAGACGGCTCTGGGACGACTGCACGAGGTATTTCCACACTTTACTCACACACCATACGATTTCCAACCATCGCGGCCGATTGGCATCGCCGGTTTCAGCAGTGAGAGATACATCGGCTTGGCCGCCCATGGAGTGTGGGAGAATCTTCTGGATGGCGATGAAAGAGTGATGACAATTGCAGGTAGGAAGCACAATCTGGATTGGTCGGACCGGTCTTGGGCCAAGCGGCGGGAAAAGAACTCTCGATCTGTCCGAGCAACTGGCAGGACCGTGCGCAGGACTCTGCGCAGGATCAGTGATAGTGTGACATTCGACCGCCCATCCTTCATGCGGGCAACAGAGGCGATCGAGCCAGATGACGTTGTCATCATGACACCGTCCCACCGCGCCTTCCTTGATTTCGTCCTCTGTTCTTACCTGCCTTTCGACCGGCAGGACATCGGTCTCTCTCTACCTGTCATCGCTGCTGCTCAAGAATTCTCCAAAGTCCCAATTCTCGGGCGATGGATTACTAAGCACGCGTTCTATGTGAATCGAGGAGGTGGCCCAGATCCTAAACTCAACGCCACGATCCAGCGCCATGTCGATGCTGGACGAGTTCTCGAGTTCTTCATCGAAGGAACACGAAGCCGCGGTCGACGCTTCCTACCACCGAAACGAGGAGTATTGAGAGCACTACAATCGACCGGGCGTAGATTCATTCTACTCCCTATCGCCATCTCGTACGATCGCGTCACTGAACAATCCATCTTCCAGAGAGAGCTTGAAGGTCGTCGAAAGCCAAAGATGCGGTTGACAGCACTGCTCAAGTGGGCCATAAAGACCCGCTTCGGTGGAGGCAAGATAGGCCGCATCCACATGGCATGTGGAGAACCCATCGTCATGGATGGCACGTCAGACGTGCACCAGATCAGCCATGGTGTCATTGATGCTCTGCAGCAAACCATGGCGGTCTCGACGCACCATCTCAGTGCCTTCGAGGTGGCGACTAAAGGAGCGGTCAGAGCCAATGACATGCGCCGCTTGCTTGAACAGAGAGGAGCTCACGTCATCGAGTCCGATTACAGAGTACCACTCGACCTGACTCCAGAGATAGAGAGGGCCTATCGCATGCACTGGCAACATCGGTTCTACCCCGAACTCATGGCACTCCATGGAGGAGAAGTTGGAGTCCGAACCCACATCAAACACAATTCATACGCCCCTCTCACAGAACCTAAAGATCTAGATGATGGCACCCTTGTCACAATCCTGCAGCAGTTGGCTAAGGACCTCCGAGAGGATCATGATTGGGCTCTGTGGGCTGCCGATCAAGCCTGCCATGCCGGCAGGGTACCCTCGGCAGCAGACCTCGTAAAAGGATCACAGGGATTCGTCTTCCAACCAGAGGCGGAAGCCTTGCTTGAAGCATTAGCAGCCGCGGGCATCCTAATCGACAGCGAAAATGGGAGAGTCTGGAGCAACGACGCAGTCGACCAGTTGGCCACCTGGCAGGACCGAGAGGAGGAATGAGATGGCCGATGACATCGGCACCGTACTCATCACAGGAGCGACAGGCTACCTTGGCCATCATGTCGTGCGCGAGCTGAAGGAGAATATTCCCAAAGCGAATCTAGTTGCTCTGATCCGTGCACCGAGCGATGATTTACCTGACGGCGTCGATGCGATCCAAGGTGAGCTTAGCGATCATCATTGGGCGAGTGCAGATCAAGTGAGAGAGATCGACATCGTGCTCCATCTAGCTGCTATCGTGCGCCATAGCCGTAGAGGGGCTGGACCGATGAGAGAGGCGAACATCGAAGGTACTCGAAGAGTGGCAGAGGTGGCCAAGGACAGAGGTGCCCGAATGGTGTTCCTTTCCTCATCTGGGACAGTGGGTTGCTCACGTGATGACCCTGATCATTCCCCAGATGAAGAAGCCCCATTCTGCGAGGATGTTGTCAGACGATGGCCATATTACACTTCGAAGATTGCAGGCGAGCGTATTGTGAACAGAATGCGAGACGACGGGCTCGATGCAGTGATTCTACGACCACCCATCATGCATGGACCTGGAGATCATCGCTTCCGAAGCACTGGGAACATTGTTCGTGTCTTGCGAAGAAAACTACCATTCCTGATTCAAGGAGGGTATTCATTCAACGATGTTCGAGATGTNGCGGCAGCTTGCGTAGCTGCTGCTACACATCCCGAACCTGCACCCATCTATCATCTGCCTGGTACTTCGATGGGCATCGTCGAGTTCTTCCAGATGGTTGAGGAAGCCTCGGGTGTCCCGAGACCTAAGCGCGTGCTCCCATATCCCATTGCCCGCCTAATCGCAGGTGTGATGATGCCGTTCGGAGTGTTACCTGACCCGGCAGTGGTCGAGATGGCTCGGCACCATTGGGGCTTGTCCACAAGACGTGCTAAGACCGATCTTGGCTGGACACCTATGAACTGCGTTGAAACGATACAGGACACCGTTGAATGGTTGCAGGCAAATCATCCAGACCTTCAGAGTCACAAGTCATAGATTGCCCCAACGTCTTTCATCCGCTAACCCGCCTCAAGGATATGGGACAGGACCGATGGAAGGCCATCGACGACCCGGCACAGGCACAGCGATACCTGACCACTCTGAAGCGTCCAAATGGCATCACCCGCGGACCTCTCTTTCTTGCGGACCAGTCTGGCCGCATTATCCCAGGTCCACCACCTATCAATGCAAAGGACATCGAGAGCAATGATGTATGGGGATTTGAAGGGTCATCTTTCCAGATCAACGAACAAGAAGTTGTTGAATTCACTGGAGACAGATACGAACTCGCTGAGGCAGACCTCCCATTCCTACTGCCTTGGGCAAGAGAGGTTCTCGATCTGGAGATTGATCCAAAGGACCTGAACGTACCAAGATACCCTCCCGAAATTCCTGAAGCCATCACCAATGATGCGTTCCTCGCAGACCTAGGCGAAGCCATGCCTGAAGATGCGATCAGCAGTGATGATGAAGAGCGCCTTCGCAGAGGACATGGACACACTCAAGAAGAGATGTACCGAATCAAGTATGATCGACTTGACCGAATTCCAGATCTCGTTGTCTGGCCGCAGAATGAGGATGAAGTAGAATCCGTAGTATCATTGGCCGCTGAGCATGATGTATGTCTCATACCATATGGAGGCGGCACGAGCGTCACCGAGGCGCTGATGTGCCCAATCAATGAGGCAAGGATGATCGTCTCAGTCGACATGAAGCGAATGAACAGAATTCGCTGGATTGATCCAGTCAACAGGATGGCATGTATCGAGGCAGGCGCCGTTGGACGGCATATCATGGAACAGCTCGCTGAATATGGCTTCACTATGGGACATGAGCCGGACTCGATCGAATTCTCAACAATGGGAGGCTGGGTTGCCACTCATGCCTCAGGCATGAAGAAGAATCGTTACGGGAACATCGAGGACCTGCTCCTCGATGTCGAAGTCATCACACCTGTCGGACGATTACAGCGCACCAGCATTCCACCACGGGAGTCCATCGGCATGGACCCGCGTCGAACTGTGATAGGTTCTGAGGGAAATCTCGGGATTATCACCACTGCTGTGGTCAAGATTTTCCCCCTTCCTGAAGCAAAGGAGTTCGCATCCGTTCTCTTCCCCGACCTTGAGTCAGGTGTCGCCTTCATGTACGACCTTCAGCAGGCCGGCAATACACCCGCCTCGGTTCGATTGGTCGATAATCTGCAGTTCCAATTCGGACAAGCTCTCAAGCATGCACCGAAAGGAGGTGTAGGGGTATTATTCTCAAAGTTCCAGAAGTGGTTCGTCCTCAACATCAAAGGATTCGACAAGGACAAGATGACTGCTCTGACTGTCGTCTATGAGGGATCGAAACTCCAAGTCAAACAACAGAAATCACTTGTCAACAAACTCGCCAAACGTCATGGCGGAATGTCGGCTGGTTCGGGAAATGGCGAGCGAGGATATCAACTGACCTTTGCCATTGCCTACATCCGTGACTGGTTGATGAACCACTGGCTCATCGCTGAATCCTTTGAGACCTCCCTCCCATGGTCACAAGCTGTTCAGATGATTGAGAAGGTGAAAGAACGCCTCCTGAAGGAACACGATGAGAGAGGTATTACTGGACGCCCATTCATCTCAGCTAGAGTCACACAGATCTATGACACAGGAGTCTGCGTCTACTTCTATTACGCATTCCACTATAAAGGAATGGAGAGGCCGTGGACGGTCTATGCGGAACTCGAGAACATCGCCCGCAGCGTTATCCTTGAGGAAGGCGGGTCACTCTCGCACCACCACGGCATTGGAAAGATCCGACGCAAATTCATGCCTGATATCATGTCAGACGCGATGATGCGCTGGAATGTCGAGGCGAAGCAGGCTCTCGACCCTCAGAACATCTTCGGGAGCGACAACCACTTGCGTTCCGAAGAAGAGTGAATCAATCAATCGGAATCGTTCCTTCAGGCAAGATCGAATCGATCGCTGTTCATCACCTTGTTCCAAGCGGAGATGAAATCACTGACGAACTTGTCCTTGCTATCGTCCTGTGCGTACAGCTCAGCGATAGCACGGAGCTGTGAATTGCTGCCAAAGACCAGATCGGTTCGGGAAGCCCTACGCTTCACCTCACCAGATGAGCGATCACTTGCTTCGTACGAATTACTGCCCGTGGCTTTCCATTCCACACTCATATCGAGAAGTGTGGTGAAGAAGTCGTTCGACAAGTTGCTGGTATCATCGGTGAAGACTCCACGGTCATCTGAACTGACACCCAGACTTCGAAGACCACCAACAAGGACGGTCATCTCTGGAGCTGTAAGGCCTAGGAGTTGAGCCTTATCGAGCATCATCTCCTCGGGAGTAACAGCGTAGTTCTTCTTGAGGAAATTTCGGAAGCCATCTGCACGTGGCTCAAGGACCGCGAAGGATTCAGCATCGGTCTGCTCATCTGAAGCATCGCCACGTCCAGGAGAGAAGGGAACACTTGCACCAGAAGCCATCTCGATGGCGACATTCCCTGCAAGAACGATGGTATCGGCAAGACTGGCACCATGCGCATCTGCCACACCGCTGAGAGTGGAGAGGACTCGGCCCAGCTGTTCGGGTTTGTTGGCCTCCCAGTCCTTCTGTGGTGACAATCGAATCCTAGCACCATTGGCCCCACCTCGCATATCTGAACCTCGGAATGTCGAGGCGCTTGCCCAAGCCGTCTCAACCATCTCAGTCACAGACAGACCTGATTCCTTGATAGCTTCCTTCAGAGCATTCACATCATAGGAGGTGTCCCCTGCAGGAACTGGGTCTTGCCAGATGAAATCCTCATCAGGAACATCCGGTCCAAGGTATCGGCTCTTCGGACCCATATCACGATGAAGGAGTTTGAACCAAGCACGTGAGAATGCATCAGCGAAAGCGTCAGGATTATCGTGGAAATGCTTGGAGATTTTCCTGTATTCTGGATCTCGGATCATCGCCATATCTGCAGTGGTCATCATAGTTGGTACTTTGATCGATGAATCCTCCGCATCTGGAGCCATATCAGATTCATCAGGGTTGGCTGGAGTCCACTGATTTGCACCAGCTGGGCTCTTGACCAATTCCCAAGAATCTTCGTATTTGAACAACAGATCGAAGTAACCGTTGTCCCACTGGGTCGGATTTGCTGTCCAAGCACCCTCAATTCCACTGGTGATTGCATCTCTACCCTTTCCAGAACCATGGGTACTCTTCCAACCAAAGCCCTGTTCCTCCAAAGATGCGCCCTCAGGGTCTGCGCCCACATGAGCTGTATCACCTGCTCCATGAGCCTTACCAAATGTGTGCCCGCCCGCGGTGAGCGCAACGGTCTCTTCGTCATCCATCGCCATTCGAGCGAATGTCTCCCGAATGTCCAGAGCGCTTTGCAGAGGATCAGGGTTGCCGTTCGGACCTTCGGGGTTGACGTAGATCAGACCCATCTGAACAGCAGCTAGGGGATTCTCCAGATCCTGTCGTGTGTCACCATATCTGTCATCACCGAGCCATTCATCCTCACTCCCCCAGTAGATGTCCTCTTCGGGATGCCAGATGTCGGATCGTCCACCGCCGAATCCTTCGACAGGTCCGCCCATAGATTCGATCGCAACGATGCCAGCGAGAATGAGAAGGTCAGCCCAGCTGATCTTGTTGCCATACTTCTGCTTGACCGGCCACAGAAGTCTTCGGGCCTTGTCGAGATTCCCGTTATCCGGCCAGCTATTGAGAGGAGCAAAGCGCTGAGATCCAGTTCCACCACCACCTCGTCCATCACCTATTCGATAGGTCCCGGCAGCGTGCCATGTCATCCTGATGAAGAATCCACCATAGTGGCCGTAATCTGCAGGCCACCAATCCTGACTATCGGTCATCACAGCGTGCAGATCTGCTTTCAATGCCTCATAATCGAGTGACTCGAAATCTGCACGGTAATCAAATCCAGAATCCATGGGGTTCGATTTCGAATCGTGCTGGTGAAGTATCCCGAGATTGAGCTGTTTGGGCCACCAGTCCACATTGGTCGTTCCAGCACTACCAGAGGTCGTTGCTCCATGCATCACAGGGCACTTGTTGTCAGCGTTCATGTTCTCCATTTCAATCCCGTTCGCAGGCAAATGAGTGCGAAACATAACCCTTCTCAAGGAATTTAGTTCACCCTAAATCATCAACCGGCGCATGGGTCTTCACTTGTTCATTTCAGAAGATATCCTGGTGCACCTCCAGAGTGTACCGAATCAATAGATGTAAGAAGCATTGCGAGGACAAATAATTGAAGTAATCTCATACTAACTACAGATTGCTAATCTTGAACTTGAGCCACTTGGACAGGTTTGCTTAGAAGGTAGGTCATCTTGAAAATATGCAACCTCTCGGGCAATCCATGGTTAACGTAGGTGACAAGGCTCCAGATTTTACATTGAAGAATGCATCGAAACAAGCAGTATCGCTGTCTGATTATGCAGGCAAGACCGTGATTCTGGCTTTCTATCCAGGTGCATTCACGGGAGTGTGTGACAAAGAGGTGTGTGCATTGCAAGATAATCTCTCAAGCCTGACTGATTCGAATGCTGCAGTTATTGGTATCAGTGTCGACTCTCCTTGGGCCAATGCAGAGTTTGCAAGGAAATACAACTTGGAATTCGAACTCCTTTCAGATCTTGATAGAGAAGTTGTAGAGTTATATGACGCGAAATTCGTTGGATTAGGCGGTCTTGAGGACTATATCACCGCAAATCGTGTGGTGATAATTATCGATAAAGACGGTATTATCCAATATCGTTGGGTAGCTGAAAATCCAGGGATAGAGCCAGATTACAACGAAGTTGTTTCTTTCTGCGCGTCCTAAGCCCATACCAGATGGAATCAATAATCTCTGGAAGAGCCGATGATTGCTCCTTCTGAACCTGCTGCGGAACGACCTGACGCACTGCTTGAGGTGAATGAAGTGGGTGGCGAGACAGTCGTAGAGTTGCTGTGCATGTGAATCTCCGAGACAATGGTGTCGAACAGACCACCAGGCACAGTACCATCTGCAGAGACCAAAGTGGACAACCAACTCGTTGCATTGGTTGGTAGAGAATTGCTAGACCAACTGTAGGTGTTAGCAAGGATGGCATCTTGGGAACTGAAGTTGTAACTGATCGAAGCATTTCCAAGATCATGACGCAATGCTGCCAATAGTTGGAGGTGGAGTACGCTTGTACTAGCGTTGCTCATATCAATGATTGGACCAGCCGATGATGAGCCCCACATGGTGATAGGGTCAGTACCCATTGAGGAGAACAAATCAGAGTAATCGAGGTACATCAGCAAAGTGACGTTGATCGCGAACAGGGCCACATCATCGACATAGAAAATACTGAGATTACCATCGTATATCCTCCACTCGACATTGGTGGTCGAATTGTAGCCCCAATCCTCATCCTCTGTATCGTTACCAAGGTCCTGTGAGGTAGAGACCGAGAAATTCGCCATGCTCAGGCCCAAGGTTGCGAGAGTTGCGTTGACGTTGGGCATATCCCGCAATTCGGTGATGGGAGACCGAGACCCATTGGTCCAGATATAATCGGGTGTGACCTGGTAGTAGTAGGCAAACATGGCACCAGGTATCCAAGTCAGGCGATGTCCTTCTCCAACACCAATGATTGTGTAATTCATGGTGAATGTCCCATTACCCGAAGAAGACAACCAAGGAGTGGGATCGACACCATCGCCAATGCCATCCCCATCGGTGTCAAAGCACTCGGAAGCGTTCGCAGGTGCCCAATCAAGCCCATCATCACAACCATCCGAATCAGAATCTTTCGATAGCGGGTCGGTGCCCAATGCGAATTCAGTGCTCTCATTGAGCCCATCACCATCTGAATCAGCAGCATATCCCACCATCAGGGTGTTGAAGTGCAGCAGTTCCCAAGAATCTGCCATACCATCAAGATCAGAATCGTGCTGCCATCGTGCGTCATTCGGCCAGACATCAGAATTGTCACCCTGACCATCTCCATCGGAGTCCACACTCTCACTGGCATCGTACGGGAAGGCGTCCACGGCGTCTTCGACACCATCGCCATCATCATCGATGTCAGCATTATCACCGATTCCATCACTGTCGTAGTCGCTGTCCTCAGAAGCATTCAGCGGGAAGGAGTCATTCGCGTCATCCACTCCATCATTGTCGTCGTCCGTATCGGCGTTATTTCCCACACCGTCACCATCGAAATCTCCAATCTCATTNGGGTCGCTCGGAAACATATCGGTGCTATCAGACACGCCATCGCCATCNGTGTCTGCATCCATAGGGTTGGTACCAAAGGTGTACTCCTCCAAGTTAGTCAGNCCATCNCCGTCAGGGTCTGCAGGAGCATCATCTGNTGAAGTTGGATCAAGNCCATGNACAACCTCCCAACCATCTGGCATACCATCACCGTCGTCATCGAGATCCTCGTTGTCGCCAACACCATCACCATCAGTATCTGAGGATTCGTTGGCATCATTAGGGAATGCATCACTCTCGTCATCAATACCATCATCGTCGTCATCATTATCGATGAAGTCACAATTGCCATCATCATCAAAGTCCCCTGGAGTCTCGTTCCCATCGAATGGGTCAGTACCACATGTGATCTCGTCCAGGCCGCTGTAGCCGTCGCCATCAGAATCCTCATTTGCATCTCCGAGGCCGTCGCCATCGGTGTCTTGGTTCATTGGATCAGTTCCTAGGATGTACTCTTGGGAGTTGGTCAGCCCGTCACCATCGGAATCTGCAATTGCATCACCTGCTTCTTGGGGGTTCAACATGTTTGCAACCTCCCAACCATCGGGAAGACCATCACCATCGGAATCAGGATTGTTCGGATCTGTCGAATTCAGAAACTCCTCTAGATTGGAGAGACCATCGTCATCTCCGTCATTACAGACGCCGTCATCATCTTCCTCAGTCCAATCATCTTCGCACCAGTCAGCATCTGATGCATCGTTCGGATCCAGACCATGACTTGATTCCCAATCATCAGGTATACCATCACCATCGAGGTCACTCATAGGTTCGATAGCACATACATACTCCGATTGATTGGTGATCACTGCATCGACGTGGCCTTGTGCGCCCACCTCACGCGTGAAGGTTGCAGTGGGATGGGTGTTGCCCATGATATTCTCGGCTTTCAACCCGGAGCTGGACTTGAATTTCCCAAGAGAGAGATCATTGGCATTCTCAGCATGCCAGGAAGTGATTGTATTGAATGGTCCCGATACCCAAGCCTGCCACACATTACTCTGATGTCCCTCGGACATCGAGCAGATCTGAGTCATCATGACGGGATTCTGGTCAGACATCGGTTCAGCTACGAATCGAAGATGGAAGGGGGCAACATCAGCAGGGTCTATGTCGTTGATCACGTAGATGAAACGAACACTTCCATTACCCCAAGCCTCAGGAATCGGCTCAACGATGATCTCGCTACAGACTCCATCCCACGTTTCGGTGGCATTGTTCCAAGATACCTCACCTTCATGGTCTGCATCACAGACACATGGAGGACCGGATGCCCCTACAGGGCATTGCACAGGCGAGCAGGATCCCACCAACATCCCAGTATCTGGAACATTGATGAGCGACCCCACGTGACCCTCAGGACATTCAACAATCGAACCAGGGGCACCATCATCAGGCACACATGAACCGCTTATTGGGCCAGTCTCATCGAAGATCTCCACGTAATGACAACCTTCCAAATCGTTACATTCATTGAACATATACAGTGAACAATCCGCAGCGGTGTTGTCAACAGTGTTATTCAGATCCGTCACATTTCCAGCAGTATCATTCGCCGTCTGATTACCATCGCCGNCACCACNNCCAACCACCGNCTCGTCATCTAANCNACCCGANATNCAACCTGCNAATNCACTTGAGNCGANCATCAGGAANGATACNAGGAACACGCGCACTGCACTNCTNCCACTTGATGNCTGCATGAAACNCTGAGGGACTCAATCTTCATCAGCCCTTCCATCAAAGCGCTATACTCATGCCCTGATGCCCGATGTAACTGCGATGAGGAGGGCCTACATCCTGATTCTCGTTGCGCTCCTGCTGCCACCAGTGGTCTGCAATACATCCGCACAGNCACCAGAAGCGTGGCCAGAGGGAGAGAAGGCATATGATGGGATGATCTCACTCACCGACTTCGGTTACCGCCGCATCGACACAGCACCCAACTTCCTAGCAAGAGATTGGATCGCCGATGAGCTGGNAACAATGGGGTACGAGGTNGAACGACAGNCATTCACAACCGTCGAGTGCGCGAACTGCGAGAACATCGTCGTGACGATCAATGGATCATTGGAGGAAGAATGGATGGTGATCGGTGCGCATCACGATGCCATCTGTTATTCGCCACCACCGGTCACGGGAGCGACATATCCTGGCTGCTCATCATCAGGGGCTTATGATGACGGGACCGGAAGCGGAGCGTTGCTTGAGATAGCACGCACTCTTTCGGAATGGAACGGCACACCCCTGCATACATGGAAGCTCGGATGGTGGGATTACGAGGAGTGGCAAGGCACGGGAGCTGCAGAGGGAGGGGGAATGGGTAGTCTTCACTTCGTCGACTCGATTCCTAACGGAACTAACGTCACCTACCTCAATCTCGACATGTTCGCTCTGAACTGGCCTGTTCCGACACCAGTGGCCAGCCAAGCCACAGGATGTGACGAGGACTACTGGACCTTGTACATGTTCACATCACCAATCAACGATTGGTCGTACTATGAGGACAGGGGACTAGAGGTCACTGATGAGATGCGTTCAGATGCGGCATGGCTACAGCANCACCTCACACAGGTCAACGAAGAGAGAAGTCATCCAGATGAATGGGTTCGAGTCATCGACGACACGAAAGGGAACTCGGATCATTACAACTTCATCATGGCAGGTCATGCTGCGTCCTGGCTGCGTGGCCAGCATCAATACATCCACGAGGAAGGGGATACCTGTGAGCAGACACCGAAGCATGCTCAGACCGATTCAGTCACCACATTGAATCGATTAGCTGGAGGAAGAACGAACGTCGAGGCAGGATTGCAAACAGGCTTGGATGTCATCGCGACAATAGCGTGGTGGGACTGGTCTGCCGGCGCCAACTACAGCGAGGCGATTGCCCTAGAGGGCGTCAGCGAGAGTCGAGGAATCGTCTCACCTCTGGGTGTGCTCGGATCAGCGACATGGATGGTCGTGGCTGCGACTCTGGTCGAAAGGATACGACTTGAGGAGCGACCGAAGGATTAGAGAGAGGTCGCTCAACCTTCAGACCATGGCAGATATGGAGGGGGTCCAGCACTACATCCCCCTCACACGTGCCGAAGTGAAAGAACGACTCTTCGCCGACCCTCGCATCACACCCGATCTGCTGAAGAAGCTCGAGGACGTCTGTACGATGCTTGAGGCGATCTGGCATTTCCGCCAGCATGATGTCCTTGAACGAATGAAGCAGACTTACTCACCACTCGATCCAGACCAGCACGGTGAGGTCAATCTTGCCACAGTTGATGAATTCGTAGAGGCGCTCTCGGAGGTCCTTGAGGATGGAAACTGGGAGACTGTGACCCAAGAGGAAATCGATGAAGCACTCGAAGGAGAGGATGTTTTTCCCATCAGTCTAGACATCCGTTTCGACGAATTTGTGAGGATGCATCTGTTCAAACTGGGCATCAAACCTTACAGCGTTGAGGTCAAACGAAATTTTGGACTTTCGACCAAGACCATCAGCGGTGAGATGTTCGAGCGCATCATTCAGGTCATCCAGTTCAGAGATTCAGANTGGTTCAAGGAGCAGAAACGGACGAAGTTTGACCCAGGCAAAGAGAATGCTGGTCTCCACCTGAGGATGTTCCGAGACGTACCGAAACTCGATCTTGAAGTCATCTTCCCGAACACGTCTCCTAAAATGAGGGGTCAGGACAAGATTAAGATCGCCATCCCACTGTTCGCAGGCCTCGGTTCAATGATTGCAAAATATGCTCCTGTGGTCCTTGGCTGGATCACCGGTTCGGGAGCCTCATCTGCAGGATTCTCAACTGCTGCCCTAGGAGGCGTTGTTGGTGCACTCGGCGGTTATATGTTCAAGACTTGGAGCGGATACAAGAAGACGAAGGAAGACTACCTCGATCAGGTTTCGAAGGACATGTACTTCAAGGGGCAAGCGAACAATCAGGCAGTCATCAACATGGTTGTTGATCTGGCTGAAGAACAAGAGGTGAANGAGGCACTTCTGGCCTACACTTTCCTCTTGATAGAGGATGAACAGAATCACACGCCAACCACATTGGACGACCGCGTGGAGGCATGGCTTGCNGAGTTTGGCCTCACAATCGATTTCGAGATTGATGACGCCCTTCAGAAGCTTCTCGACCTACACCTTCTGATCAGGAAGATGAAATCAGAAGGAGGGTGGGTCTGGGATGGAGAGGAATGGGTCGACCCAAAGGCAGACCTCGGGCGAAATGAACACATTGGCGTGGTACAGCCAGAGGTCGCACTCGCCCGAATGGATGAGTATTGGGATGGGATCTTCGAGCACCCATCAGAGTGACACCGACCTTCGGCCAAGTTCAAACACCGGAGCAGGTTCGGTCAGTNATGGAAGCCACAGACATCGTCATCGCCGGAGGGAAGCGGACACCATTCACCGAATGGAGCGGTGGCAAACGTGGTGATGGTAAACCAGGTGGTGCTCTGGCAGGGGTATCAGCCCAGGACCTCGGGGCTGCCGCCATCAGAGGGGCCCTTGAAACTACCACAACCGACCCTGCTTCTGTGGATCACGTGATCATGGGCTATGCGCTACAGACCTGTAGCCAATCAATCTACGGAGCTCGGCATGCCGGACTCAAAGCTGGCATCCCACAAGAAGTGCCGATGCTCACCCTCTCTCGAATCTGTGGTTCTGGAATCCAATCGATTGTAACCGGAGCCCAGATGATGATGTTGAATGAGGCTGAGACCGTCGTCGCTGGAGGCATGGAGAATCTCTCGCAGGCTCCACACATCCTGAGAGGTGCCCGTGACGGATGGCGCTTGGGACGTGCACCACCTGTTGAGGACTANATGATGACNAATCTTCAGGACATGACGTGTGGNCTGTTCATGGCTCAGACCTCAGATGAGTTGTGCCGNCGCCACGGCACGAGTCGNGAAGCAATTGATGAATTCGCCGCACGCAGNCATAACCTGACCGAGGCGTCCATCGCTGAGGGACGATGGGCCGATGAAATCGTTCCAGTCACTGTCAAAGTACGTCGNAAGGAANTCGTNCTTGACCACACTGCAGANGATCACGTTGTNCCTGGCACNACCCCNGAAAGCTTGGCTCGATTNCCCACNGCATTCGGNGAAGGGGGNTTTGTGACTGCAGGAAATGCTTCNGGAGTNGTTGATGGTGCGGCAGCGGTCGTCCTGAAGACCGCTGAGCGAGCGAAGGCTGACGGCAATCAAGCGCTAGCCCGCCTCGTTGACTGGGGCATCGTGGGTCTTGATCCTGCAATCATGGCCTACGGCCCTGTGCCAGCCAGTCGAAAGGCTCTGGAAAGAGCGGGCATGAGTATCGAGGATATCGGCCGCTGGGAGATCAACGAAGCCTTCGCTGGTCAAGCACTGACTTGCATCAATGAACTTGGTCTCGATCAAAGCAAGGTCAATGTCAACGGCGGGGCTGTTGGCCTTGGCCATCCACTCGCTGCCACTGGCACCCGACTCACCCTTACACTAGCACACGAATTACGTCGCTCAGGCGAGCGTTTTGGCATCGCTACCGCATGTATAGGTGGTGGCCAGGGCATCGCTTTAATCATCGAAGCCATGAACTGAACCAATTCATAGATTGTTCAACGAGGCGCGAAGATTAACATCATCCAGCCTGTGAAGGGAACATGCGCATCGAGATTGTCGCAGTTGGCTCAGCCTTGGTAGCCCTGTCCAGAGTACCCATGGTGGTCGATGCAGGAGTGATCTCTTGGGTCGCCCTGTTAGCAGGGGTCGTCTTCCTTGGCCTTGGAATCACTCAGAAATCTAGCACAGACATTACAGGAGAAGGATTCAGCAAGATCA
>PAZI01000035.1 GCA_002715545.1 Methanobacteriota archaeon | reverse complement strand
GAGGTCGTCGAAAAAGAGTACCTGAGTCTTGATGGCCCCTTCTTTTCGGATGAGATGCAGTCTCTTCTGAAGCAGCGAGTCCCCGTGATAGCTAACGTTGCAGTGATTCTGTTTGTTGTGGGGGTGGCTCTTGATGCTCTTGCAGAAGTGTTCCAGCCTTTCCTCATGGCCCTTCTGGTCTATTTCATACTCAAACCTGTTGCGATATGGTTGTACGCCCGTACTCCCTTTGGAATGGGCTTGAGTTATTTTTTCGCAGTCATCGGCTTCGTGGCACTTGTTGGCCTAGTCTTTGTTGCAGCCATCTGGAATATCCAGTCTTGGGTGTCAGATGACGTAGCTCGCAATGAATTGACAAAGAACTTTGAGAGCATTGTGACTTGGGCAAATGACCGAGGTGTCATTAACGTTAGCGACTACAACTCGCTTGACGCAATCATTACTCCTGCAATGCAGGCTGACTTTATTGGAGCAGCCGGTGGCGCGGTATTCTCTACATTGACCATGATTCTCTTCCTCGCGTTCATCATCTATGAGGTGCCTTTGCTTGAATCACGTGTTGCGAGGGCCTTTCCATCTCAGCGCGCCCTTCAAGTTGTTGCAGTATCAAAACAGATTGAGACGAGCATCAATGCTTATCTTGGAACAAAGACCAATGTTAGTCTTGGAACAGGAATCTGTACCAGTGCCATTTGCTTGCTGTTCGGAGTACCCCTTTGGTTCGTTTGGGGATTAATCGCATTTTTGTTCAATTATGTTCCATATGTAGGTTCATTAGTAGCCTCAGTGCCTCCAATTGTCCTCTCATTCTTGGTACCTGGAAACTTCTTTTTCGTCATTGAAGTCAGTCAAGTGGTATCTGGCGTAGTTGTAACCTCACTGATTGCTATCAATCAGCAGCTTTGGGGTTCGGTAATTGAGACCAAGTGGACTGGAAACAAACTCGATGTAAGCCCAGTTCTCTTGTTACTCGCCTTTGCCTATGGTGGCTTGATTTGGGGACCAATCGGTATGATTCTCTCAGCTCCAGTAACAGTCATCCTCAAGATTGTCTTTGAGAATATCGAGGCTACTCGTCCAATCGGCGTTCTGATGCAAGAGCGTGTTCGCTCGTTACGTGAAATCTATCAAGATGCCCTAGAGGATGGTAGTTTCTCCCGCGCTGAGCAGAAGACCATCACTCGCTACATGAGTGAGCTTGGCATCACCGAGACCGAGGCATACCTTGTCGCTGCCCGTGCAGCCTTCGATGTTGCCCATAAGGATCAGCGTTGTGTACCGAATGACACTGAGATGCGTATCATCACCAGAGCAATGGATCATCTCGATCTGGGTAAGGAGAAGCGTCAGGAAATCCTTGCAGTGCTCGATGATGGCTATATCGATGAGGATGAGGCAGCTATGTTGGACGAGGTCTTCCCATCAGACCAGGGTGAATTCAGTATCGAATCCGGTGATGATCCCAACGAGATTGTGAAGCATTAGGTGAATTTGATGAGTAGGTTCTCGGATCGATTTAGAGAGAGCCTAGGTGGCCATCCTGAAGAGATGAAAATGCCACCAAGGCCTCCAATTCACACATCTAAATCTCCTAGTGAAGCAGGTATGTCTGCCAATATTGATCGTACTGGAATGATGGCCCAGAGCTCGGCCACAGGTGATACAGAAGATAGTCTCAGAACAAGGACAATGCGACCTGATTTTGTCGCCACATCTCAAATGAGGATGATTGAGGGTGCGAAGGAGAATGGCCCTCTTCCTGACATATCTCATCTCCCCCGCGATGAGAGAAATGCTTCCGCAGACCATGTTGACTCTAATTGGATGCGTGAGCGGAGAGATCACAGGAAGGGAGCATATACTGGATATGTCCGGATGCCTTCAGTTGGCGATATGTGGGTGCGTTAGGGGTCTATTCTCCAACGTAGGAGCGCGATGCATCCCCCCAGACCAAGCAGTTCTTGACTAGCATCATGATGAGATGGACACTGGACAATCTCTCCTCCTGTAGCTCGAACTAGATTGCTGAGCTCTGATGTATCAGTTCCACTCCTCAGGTATTCTGCATCGATGAGCAAGGTCTCGATGGCCCCTTCATCTGCGGCCTGCTGAATCGCCTTCATGCCATATACGACGGCACCATTGGTGGCGATTCTTCGTAATGATTCATCCATCAATGTCGTCGCTTTAGCAAGTGCGTGTTCGGTGATGGCTTGATTCCCGGTCGAACCTGAAAGAAATTCGTGCAGAGCAGATCGTCCTCCAGAGTTCGTCGGCACCAGCACCCTCTTTCCTCGATGTCCAAGAGAACTCAACTCAAGATCCAATGCTTGCTTTGACGAACCAGGTCCGAGGAGATGAAGGTCAGAGTCTGGTGTCAACGTCTGGATAAGCGCACTAGCAGCGCTGTGAATGAAGCCTGAGAGAACACTGTCGGCATTCGTCGCTCTCTTACCTCCTCCTCTCAGAGTTTTATGATCCAATTCTTTCCAACCGCTCATCGACAACAGATGTGTCGTGATCTCATCTGCCTCAACAACGACCACGATGATTCGCCCGCTTGATGCAACTGCGATAGTTGACTTCAGTAGCGCTCTGTCATCCAGCGTCCACATCTCCATATCGTACACATCTAATTTGTCACCGATGCTGATAAGGTGGGTATGATGGGCTCCAAGATCAATTGGGGCATCTGTAATCGTACCATGGACCCGCAGACGTTCAGAGAAGGGTTGGTGTTCCACTTGCTCGACAGCTAATTCAATCCTCATTGACCTGCGTTCAGCAGCTTTTGAACGTCCATCTTCGACAACGTTTCTTCCAGTCGTTGTATCCCTGCGCGCACCGAGCATGCCTATTCGCTGTCCTTTTCGCAGCATAGTGGCAAGCGCCCAGAGTCCATCGATGCTTCTTATCCTGAGAGTCAGACTTTCTCCGGAATCCTTCACTAGCTGCATGATCGATGGTCTCCTTCACCCTTTGATCATGGCTTGACTAACTGAAGGCACCAGTGATGTTTCCTGAAGGGTCAAGGTCCATATCACTTGCAGCGGGCCTTTTTCCAAGTCCGGGCATGGTCATAATCGATCCACATAACACGACTGCAAAACCAGCACCAGCATTCAGGCGCATATCTTCGATGGGGAGAATGAAATCTTCAGGGGCTCCCAGTAACGCAGGGTCATGTGAAAATGAGTATTGCGTTTTCGCCATGCAGACTGGAACCGCCCCGTAGCCCCATGAGATGATTCGTTCCAGTGACTTCTGAGCACGCTTGCTCAGGCTGATTCCCTTTGCTCCATAGATTTCAGTGGCGATCGTTTCAATCGATTCCGTGATGCTTGTTCCGGGGGTGACGATTGGTGTGAATGGACGCCCATTCGCAATGTGTTCTTCTGTGGCAGCGATGACTGCCCGGGCCAGATCGTGCCCACCCTCTCCACCACGAGTATGGACTTCGCTGATGACTGCGTCGTGTGCACCTGCCGCTCGAGCTTCTTCAACCAGCGCCTTGAGTTCGGATGGATGGTCTGTAGAGAACCTGTTCACTGCTACGATGACTGGAGGTCCGAATCGGAGCAGATTTTGGATATGGCGTGCTAGGTTCGTTCGAACACCATCCCGAACTGAAGCGACATTTTCTCGTTCGATTTCTTCTTTGCTGGGTCGCTGGGACGCCGAAGTTGAGAATGCACCTCCGTGCATTTTCATGGCACGTACTGTGGCATTGAGTACGATAGCATCTGCAGGTCTATCACTGCTTGGAACCTTGATGTGGAAGAATTTCTCAGCTCCCAAGTCAGATCCAAAACCAGCTTCTGTGATGACAATGTCTGTACAGGCAACAGCAGCTAAATCAGCCATCACTGATGAATTTCCATGCGCGATGTTGGCGAATGGACCTCCATGAATGAAAGCAGGTGTCTGTTCCAGTGTTTGGATCAGATTTGGTAGAATTGCCTCTCTAAGGAGTAAGGCCATGGCACCTGCAGCACCTATATCTTCAGCAGTAACGGGTCCACCCTCCAAATCTTCACCGACAATGATACGTCCTACCCTCTCTCGCAGATCGGCAGGGCTGTTGGCAAGTGATAGAATGGCCATGACCTCTGAGGCCGCAGTGATATCGAAGCGGGTCTGACGAGCTACTCCGTTCTCAGGTCCCCCAAGACCTACGACAATCTCCCGTAATGAACGGTCATTCATGTCTACGACTCGAGGCCATGTCACCCGTCCCACTTCTAATCGTGGTTCAAGCCGGTGATGGATGTGGTTCTCGACCATCGCTGCCAGAAGATTGTGTGCCGCACTGATTGCGTGAAAATCCCCTGTGAAATGTAAATTCAATTCGTCCATCGGGATGACTTGGGCATGGCCGCCTCCAGCTGCACCCCCTTGAGTCCGAACACAGGCCCCATTGATGGTTCTCGAAGTGTACAGGCACTCGACCGACCGAGAGAATTGAGAGCTTGAGCCAAACCTATCGATTGTGTTGTCTTCCCTTCGCCGAATGCTGTGGGGCTACAAGATGTCACGAGTACCAATGCACCGCGTGGTGCATTCATCCGATCTTCGATAGCTTGCCATCGAATCTTTGCCATGTGTTCTCCATAGACGCGAATCGTCTCAATGCCAAGCCCCATCTTCCAAGCCACTTGATCTATAGGTAGCATCTCCGCCGCTCTCGCAATGGTGAGGTCATCAGACATATACAGGGCTCTGATGCCTGTTGACGTTAGGCTATCGGTCGCTATACCCAAAATACTAGGTTCATTGGTGAATGAGGCACAGCGAACCGCTCGGTTGAAGTGCACGTCGGTACACCTTCTGCTGTGGTTAGCCCTTCAATGCGGCCGCGCTGGTTCGCCATTCTCACCACCTGCCTCTGCCTGCCGTTGGGTTTCGTTCAAGGGGCTGCTCCACATGAGGTGCAATCGGTAGATGCTCAGAACACCCCTCAGTGGGTCGATGATGGTTGGATCTCATACCCTCGAGTGAGTAATGGGACTGAAGGCCTTCGTACTCCCCTTCCTGTCGTTGTATTCATCGCCGACGATGGACGTGATGTAGATGAGTATGAGTGGGTGGGAAGGGGGCTGGCTGAGAGTGGTATTGTTGCCATCCTCATCGATTGGTCGGAGACTACCTCTGCAAAGAGGATGGCCAGCGACCTAATTGGTATGGTCAATCGGACCGAATCGCTCCTCGCCCAAGAAGCGAACATCACGCTTGCAAACAACGTCCTTCTGGCGGGGCATGGAGTTGGTGCGGGCCTAGCGTGTTCAATCTCGGATAGCTCTTTCTTTGAGTCAGATGAATCGTCAGATCGTCGAATAGGTGCCATCTTTGGACTTGGAACGATGCCTCCACCTGAGGGCTTGAGTTGGTCTGCTACTTCTGGTCCCACTCTTGGATTTGAGATTCATCTCATAGGAACAATGGATGAGGAGACAGATGCGACATCTCTGACCTCCTCGAGATTAACCACCCTACCGACGGGGTATCATCTAGCGGAGGTCTTAGGTGCTAATCATGTGCAGTATCTTGATGATCCTTCATTTCTCGATAGGTTAGGAGATGGTGATCCGACGATGGGCCTTGAGGCGCAGCATGAACACGCCATGTCGCGGCTGGTACCTTTCGCTGAATTGGTGAGCGGGAGTGCAGAGACGAGTGGATGGTTGGGAGCTACTGCACGTCCTGATGTGTTGTCTGAACCGATGGACCCATCGGCTTATACTTCTGAGAGAATCATCGGGGCGCGATTGACCTCCTCCGGTATTCGACTGCCCTATGAGGTGGTGTTGAACCATGATGATTTCATTGATACTGACATCGACCTGGCTCACATAGGCGATACGTTGGTCAATGAAGTTCTCATATCTCGTTGCGTAGCCGGCGATGATGACTGTTCGCAACACCTCTCAACTCGATATGATAACAATCAGGTCAGTTTAGAGATTACAGGTCCTGCCGATATACTCCCACCGGGTCCGAATAAATTGACTCTCTTAGTGCTCGTAGATGGGGTTCCACATACGTTCTACTTCAACTTCGATCGTTCAGATACCCCTACTCTGCCCATAGAGAATATCACACTCGAAATCGAACAGCGTGGTTCTGCGACCCTCAGTGCCATGGAAGTTGCAGAAGACCCAGATGGACAGGACATGACTCTAACCGGGTTCGAATGGCTCAATGGTCCGTTCAATCTTGTTGAGGCAACGATTGTTGATGGAGTCTTATATCTCAATCATACCGGTGATGATACATCGATCGGAGAGCATTCTCTTCGCCTCTCTGTCAGAACCGATGGACTCACTCCTACAATAGTCACGTCTGATGTGCTCGTCAAGGTCACCGAGAAGGACGCACCAGTTCAGTGCACATCCCCTGAGGTATGGAACCTCATCGAGGACGCTCTCCCTATCAGCATCGATTTGAGAACCATCTGCGCTGATCCTGAAGGGACTCCTCTTGTGATTGAATCCTCCTCTTTTGGAGAACTGATACTTGTTGATGTTGTAGGCTCGGAATTGTTCATTGCTTCTGCGCCGAATGCCTTTGGTTCAGAGATATTGTCCTTGAATCTTAGTGATGGCACGACACCTTCGGTCAGTCTGGATATCCCGATATACATCGAGGCGATGCCTGATGCGCCTTCATCTCCTCCCAGTATCACACTTAATCTGGTTGAGGACGAGGTGGGAATTCTTGATCTTGATACGGTTGTCAGCCACCCTGATGGTGCGAGCTGGACGGTAGAAGTGATTCCAGGAGATGCTGGAGCGGTGGTTGAAGTAACAGAACACATCGTGCATGTCCGCACTGATCAAGACCATGACAAGGATGTGATGGGCTGGGGTTTGAATCTGGTTTCAGATAATGGCACGACAACAGTCGATCTTGTACTGAAGGTGGCACCAGTGAATGATCCACCTTCAATTTCGGGATTCCGGGCTGAGGAAACAGTCCTAGGCCCACAAGTTATCGTGACAGTCATGGATATTGACGGCCCTTACCCCATGCATTTGGTTGTTGTTGATGGTGCAGTACAGCATTCTTTCACGTTCACTTGCATGCCCGTAATCCCTGGCACGCCATCGAGTTGTGATACCTATCTTGTGGGTGGCCTAGATGCAGATATGTTCTCAGCAACCGTTGTGGATGATCTTGGTGCAGCATCTCAGCCATTCACTTTCTCGGTCGTGAAGGACGTCACTGAGAACAATACTGTTTCATCACAGGAAGAAGCGATACCCTCCTTTGGAGTCGTTGCCACGACATTCATGTTGATTCTGGCTACTGGATTTTGCACACGATCTTCAGGTTCCGAAATACGATTTCGGAACAATGAGTAATGATTACATCACGGATTACTGAAGTTCTGCAGTTACGTCAAAGAATACTGCAGTCCATGTCACTGTGATTTCTTCGCCATTGTCCTGTGGTGTAGGTGATGGGCCAGGGCTTGTTGCTGAAACATCAATCTCGATTGTGAACGTGCCTTTGCCATTGTTTTTGTTCAACCATGGTTCTGCGTTTGACTCAGAGGTGCCTTCACTTTCAATTCTCTCGTCTCCTGAATACTCAGGATATACGACTACATGGAGAAGAATATCTGAACAATCATCCGAAGACCCGGCGAGTGTATTGTTGTCATTCTGCCAATCTGCCGTTGCCCCTGTTGGGGGGATGCTCACACTCACTGAATCGCATTGATCGAAGGGGATTTGTGATGTTTCTTGGTATGAAACAGTCACCATCAAGTAACCAAATCCTGAATGCGTTACAAATAGACTATCATCAGCTTCGAATTCAATGTATATCGGTTCTCCATCATCTTGTCCATAAGCCTGATTGATCTCTGTGGACTGATTTTCAGTGAATGTTATTGAGTAGGTGTCAATGTCGTAACGTCCTTTGATCATCTCGGCATTGAGGAAGAAATACGCCGTGGCATGATATCCTAGCATGAAGATGACGAGTCCGTAGTATAGGACATATCTCATCTTTGGTTCATCCTGTCCGAATATATCGGTAAGGATGTTGTTCTCAGACATACTCTTCCTCCTTATTGCTGCCTCATTGCCCAGTCATAGAACACATCCGTTTGCCACACTAACAATGAGAGGGCGGCAACAAAAACCAACATGATGGCCATAGATCGGTCGATCATGGTGAAAGTATGTTTTGAGATTGTAAATTCAGGGAACCACCGCACATCCAACCCTTCCCTCATCTGCTTGGATGCATTGGTGAGCTTATCGAAAGATTTCTCCTCCCAACCGATTCCAAATGCAACAAGAACGCCCAGTAGAACTGCAGTGAACATCTCATTTAGGGGTAGAATCGCTTGAATTAACTCCAAGAGGGCGGAGGTTGCAATAACAATGAGAATGATGACCATCAACTTCGCTTTAGGTTTCATCTCATCAGTCGTATCGAACAACCCATATCTCAACATGATATAGACGCCAATGATCGGTCGAATCATTGTAAAGTGCATGCTGTTGGTTAATGTGATCCATGTGGCTTGAAGGCTGTCTCCACCAGTCTTCCACCACACTGCAGAAGAATTCGAGCCGGCTAAAACAGTGTAGCCTATCAGGCCAACGACGAAGTATGCCAATGAGATGTAGAGAAGAGGGGAAGTATCTCCCTTCGTCGCTTGATATATCTCAGTGCCNAGTATGAATAATCCCGTTGCAATCGTAAAGGTGCTCAGTGCTTGCCACCAGTAATCTGCCGCNCGNCCAGACAAATTNCCCATCATNTCGATGTACAAGAAATAGTCNGCACGGAAGACCAATCCTGCCCAATTCAGGAGGTGATGGCCTGCTACAAATATGAAAAGCAGCCCCGCGACATTTGCTATATTTGCTGAACTCTCTTTTGCGGCATCATCATCCANTAANCGAAATTTNACATAGATTGTACACCATATCANTCCACATACGAGATAATACAATCCATACATGTCAATAATGGTGTGCAAGGGTATTCCAAGAACAAACATCACGTAACGNAAGGNAGTNAGTGCAATGATGAGTCCATATGCGATTTTGAGGTGTTCTATTTTTCGAAGAATTNGTATTGGAAACACAAAGGCGAGNGCCATGAACAGCATTTCAAAGACATAATCGCTAGTCAAAGTTCCTGCCAGATAGAACCAGAATGGGCTTCCACCCTCTGTGTTCCCATCTTCAAACCACTGTATTGCATAGTTCCCTGAAATTCCTCCAAATCCTTTGATGATGAATGCCCAACAAAGAAAGTGGGCTGCCAATCGTTCATTCCACTCTAAATTTTCATTTCTTCTTACAAAAAAGAGGGTCATTGCCCCAACTGCAGTGAGTAAGATTGCACCAACGAGCCTAAGGCTGCTAGGATCGCCTGCCATGGAATCAANAANTCGACAACAAAGTGTCTATTGTANATTTCCAGAATACTGTNCACTATNNNNTTCATCTGTTCCGAATCANGCTNANCNTTACAGCGGTATATTNCCATGCTTTCGGGGTGGCTGCCATTCGCGCTTGCTNGCGAAAAGAGCGAGCGAATCTGCAAGNCGACGCCGAGTCGTTGCCGGTTCGATGACATCGTCGAGCCAACCGTGTCGTGCAGCGACATATGGGTCGCCGAATTTGTCCTTGTAAGNNTGCACAAGTTCACTNCGAANTNTCTCCCTATCCTCAGGTTCAGCTGCAGCAATCTCTCGGCGATGTATGATGTTCACAGCACCCTCTGCTCCCATTACAGCTAGCTCACCAGTTGGCCAAGCGACGTTGAGATCCGATCTCAGATGCTTACATGCCATCGCCAGGTATGCTCCGCCGTAGGCCTTTCGAGTCACTACTGTGAGCTTAGGGACACTCGCTTCGGCATAGGCGTAGAGAAGTTTGGCCCCATGCCGAATGATACCACCCCATTCCTGAACGGTACCCGGTAGGAATCCTGGCACGTCCTCAAACGTCACGACTGGGAGGTTGAATGCATCACAAGTTCGGATGAAGCGGGCAGCTTTCACTGAAGCATCGATGTCCAGACATCCTGCCAGTACCTGTGGTTGATTACCGACTATGCCTACGGCAGTTCCGCCTATGTGCGCGAATCCGATGACGATATTCTCGGCATAGGTTTCGAAGAGCTCCATGAATGAATCTTCATCAACAACCTCTTCGATAATCTCACGCATATCGTAGGGTAAATTCGGGTGGTCTGGTATCATCGTATTCAGAGTCGAGCAATCACGGTCGACTGGATCATCATTAGCCTGACGTGGAGGCATCGCCTCGCAATGATCTGGAAGATATTCCAGTACTGATATGACCATGTCAACAGCCTCATCCAAGGAGGTGGCGACCAGATCAGCGATACCTGAACGGCTAGCGTGCATTGCAGCTCCTCCCACCTTGCTTGCATCGAGGTCTTGCTCGATTACTTCGGGTGTCTCAAGGGGGCTTGACATGAACAACTGTCCAAGCTTCTCACCAAGGATGGCTACATCTGCAAGTCCTGCAGCCAGAGCAGATACCCCCACGGCAGGGCCGAGAACAACAGCAATCATTGGAATCTGTCCCGAGCATCTCACGAGTCGATCGAGCATGACTCCACTTCCGGCCAGCGCAGGCATGCCGTCATTGGCGCGTTGACCTCCACCGTCCCAAAATCCAATCAAGGGTGTGCGAGAACGCTCTGCCATTTCCACTATCTTTGCAATCTTCATGCCGTGGGCTTCTCCGATTGCTCCACCATGTACTGAGAAATCCTGTGCGAAGACATGCACATGCCGGCCTTGTATGGTGCCATGACCACATACAACACCATCTCCANGTGTAACTTTCTGGAACATGCCGTGTTCATTGGCTCGATGCGTAACGAAACTATCAATCTCTACGAAACTACCCTCGTCGAGCAAGCCATCGATGCGTTCTCTTGCTAATGTTCTACCGGATCTTCTGACGCGTTCAGTGCGTTCAAGATCAGGTGATCTCAGAATTCGTTTCCTGCGCATGTCGAGTTCATCGCTTGGCCTGACCACATCTTCACCATCCTTCAGGGGTATGCAACGCCTGCGTCATTTCGCCCGCCAGATTCTCTTGATACGCTGCGTGCAGGTCACCTGTGAATTCCTTTTGTCCGAGGATGTATGCAACCTTGACGATGGCGGTATCNGGTGCCATCGTAGTTCGAGCAGGACCAACCCCTAATTCCTGCATCATTCGACCTTTGCTGTACACATCAAGATTGATGGGTCCTCGAATACACTGTTGAACCACGAAGACGGGAACTCCTGCTTCTTTGTAGCTTGCTAGCTTNCGGGCGATGTCCCCATTCATGCCCTCTGCTTCGATCACATCAAGCGGGAGGTGCCCAAGTCCTGTCCCATGGATGATGAGTGCATCAACATCTTGTGGTTGGCTGAGATGCTCGGCGAGCAGAAANGGTCCTGCCATACTCTGTAGAATCCGCAGGTCAGTGAGAAAATGATCCGGCTCATCAGTAATGGAGCGATTACTTGTTTCTGGTTCAGGCATGTCCCATTCACTGGCATGCAGGTCATGATTAGTCAATGTCTCCCTCCCTATCGAAGCGAAGGCTGCACGTGCACTTGTGTGCATCTTCCGTGCACTTAATCCAGAGATTACTGCAACTTTCCCCCCATCGAGTGAATCGTGCATGATGATGACTGTTCCATCGCCTTCTCCAGTCGGTTCAGGCCCCTTGGCCGCCCACTCAATCGCAGCACGTAAGTTGACGAAGGCATCTGAGGATCCTCGATCTGATGATCGCTGGGAACCTGTGAAGACGATAGGGCCTGGGGGCCGTCTCCCTTTTCCACACCAAGCGAAAGCCACTGCCGCTGCAGACATGTGCATCGTGTCAGTACCATGAGCAATCACAACCCCTCGGGCCCCTTCATCAAATGCTCTTTTTGTAGCTTGAATGATCGCATTCCAATCCTTAGGCCGTAGGTCATCAGACCACTTGTTGAACAACTGGTCGGTAGAGAGATTAGCAATTTCCGCAATATGTGGGACACTGTCGAGGAGTTCTTCAGCAGAATACCTTGCTTGAACAGCTCCGCTTTCATAATCAACCTGCGAAGCAATCGTTCCGCCGGTGTGAATGAGTCGGACAGAGGGCAAATCGTGGTTTATCTCGGGACGATTGGGTGATGAGAACTGTCTCGATGAATCTACTTCGTCGATGAATTCCCATGAGTCGAGTTCTTTGGTGTCAACCACCAGATGATAACCGTTCACTAAACGCATGGTCAGTTGTCCCGCATGTTGCGATTCGATGACCATTCCCGCATGTTCGGTGACACCCTCATGTGAGCGACGCCTCACCTGAACATATTGGCCCGCGGGGGGCAAGTCCTTGCCGCTCATACTCTTACACGTTCCATTCCGTACATCAACGTCGTGCTCATGACCACGCCTTTCATAGATATGAGTCAGGTCAGACCATGTAGCCGGGGTGGCGTAGTTGGTAGCGCGCCGGACTCATAGGGTAGCCTTCGATAGGCATGATGTGAGCGCACAACCCCTCTGAGATGCCTGAGACATCCGGAGGTCGCGGGTTCGAGCCCCGCTCCCGGCACCTTTGATCAGAGATGTTTTCATCTTCAGGGTTGACGGAGGATTCATGCCACGTTCACTGGTCGGATGAATGTGGTTGACCTGAAGACCGCTATGACGGCTGCTTCCGGTGATGCTCGGCGCAAGTCACGTGGAAACAGCGCTGAGAGGGAGAAAAGCAAGAGTTTGGATCCAGATAAGATTCTCGAACCCTTCGATCCTGCAAAGCATCTTGAGAAGGAACGAGCAGATTTAGCATCAATGTGGTTGATTCTCACATATGCTGTTTTTATTGCCTTGGTATCGAGATATCTTCTGCTCCCCAGTTTTGAGAGCGCAGATGTGGATATTCTATGGGTGGGCCCCCTGCTCCTGATTTTCACCATAGCTCCTCTGCATCGAGCGGTTCTATCATCTAATGTCGAACATTACAATGGTGGAACATGGTTCAAAGCGAGTTTTCTTTACGTGTTCACTTGGCTTGCAGTAGGATTCCTGCTCACCAACCCTCCGTTTGGGGATACTGCTCCTCCCCAGGCTAGAGAGTGGTCCGTGGTTGTGCTCAGTGACGATTGGGATCGAACTGAGCCAAATTCGACCTATGAAGCAATTCTTGATACCGGCGATATGCGTGCTGATCTGACTATATCTCCTTCTTCTAATCGAACAAATGGCACTGTTTTCATCCTCGTCGAAGTGCATGAGAATGGACCTATTGATCAAGTGACGGCAAACGCGACAGTGACTCACATTTCAAGCACCGTATGGGTCGAAACGGTTCCAACCTCATTTGATGATGGATTGTTGCTTGCCGTAGACGATGTAACCTCTCAGCATGCAGCAATGACCGATAAGTTGCCCAATAGTCTTGTTCTAGCAGTCGATCTTGGACATTTGGAACTTGGAACGCATGAAGTCGTGATTACATTAAGTGATCAGGGTAATCCCAAGATGAACACCACTGAATTGGAAATCATTATTCGGGTGTCAAATAACACTGCTTGAGGCCTAAATATCGTTCAGCGAATCTGCAATGACTTTGAGACGAGCGAGGAATGAACTCAATTTCGCTCGCTCGGCTATTCTTATCATTCGACGCTGACGCATGTGGTTGCCTAAGAATGTCCATGCAGTCCACGAATGTAATCTGCTGAGAATGGGAGGGGGCGCGTCGCGCCCCCTGACCCTTCTCAACACCAACTCCGGGGACCGGTTTTGGGGATGGGGCCGGAGCATGAACTGACGTTATCTTTTGAGTATATGAGGGCCAAGAGTACAGGGTGGAAGTGAAAGTGAATCTGTTTTTCACTCCTCTCTGGAGATGGCACGTCCGATACTAGCTGTCATCGCATCGAGTTGTACGTGCTCACTCCCTCCCTCGACTAGACGATATTCAGTCTCAGCCATGATCATTGTCAGCGAAATTTTTTGCTCTTCGTCAAGGAAATCTGCCGCGTAGACCTCTCGATGAAGTTGATCAATGAAATCGGTGGCCGCTAGTCCATACCTCTCTAACACTCCTATAGCCCGCAGCCGAGCAGCGTGAAAACCGTCTTGTTGACATGCTCTGAGAAATCCTAGCAAGACTTCTGGTGGCGCTGTTGCTGTTGTTTCATAGACCATTGCCCTTGAAACGCGTGAATCGACTGCTGCTGCAACCTGCAGAGCAGTTATAGCGCGTCTCATATCACCTCTACTCACTCGAATGACCGCGTCCATTGCTTCCTCTTCTACGTCGATGCCCTCGGCTTTGGCCACCATCTGTAGTTGAGTTTTTACTTCCTCTTCAGGAAGAGGCCTGAATCGGAAGACCGCACAACGAGATTGAATGGGCTCAATAATCTTCGATGAATAATTGCATGTCAAGATGAACCTACATCCTTCAGCGTATTGTTCCATGATTCTGCGCAGAGCACCCTGAGCTTCACTGGTCAGAGCATCTGCCTCATCGAGAAATACCACTTTGAATGGGCTTTTTGCGAGTGGCACTGTACGTGCGAAAGTTTTGATCTTTGTGCGAACCGTCTCAATCTTTCTCTCATCGCTGGCGTTCATCTGTAGAATATTCTCTGCTATTGCTTCACCTAGCACATCATGACACAGGGCCATTGCTGCAGTGGTTTTTCCAGTTCCTGGTGGGCCGGCGAACAGAAGATGCGTGAAATCCTTCTTTTCGGCATGTCCGAGCAATCGTGTCAGGATTGCGTCTTGGCCACGCATCTCTGAGACGGAGCGTGGTCGATAGCGCTCAACCCAGAGTTCAGCCACAGTCCCATGCTTGAGTGGGCGTGAATGAACCTTGCGATGTTCTCGGAACATGCGCACATCGTACCGCGTACTTGAAATCTGAAAGGTTGTGTCCATGGTGGTCGAATGCGGTCGTTCGTCATCCTTCTTGTCGTTCTGGGGGCCTGCCTTCTCCTTCCAAAGAATCCCGTCGCACCCATTCCAGTTGAGGGATCTTGGCAGGTTCATCCAAGTAACTGTTCATCAACGACAGGTGTCAGTCAGATCATCATCACTCCCAATACTCTGACCCTCACGTCAGACCAAACAGTCACATTTCAGGCAGCTCTTCGGAAGTCGAACGGCCAAGCGATGGCGGGCGATGTGATTTGGTCTTCATCAAGTGGACGCATGGAGCTGACATCAGGTCTCTTTGACCCAGATGTTGCTGGAATGGTCACGATTGGAGCATGTGCTGGAACGACATTTGCGACGGTGTCGGTCCGTGTGTTACAGGGTGCAACTGTTGACCTCACGATGTGGGGTGATAGAACCATCATGACCGCCGATGATACCCTCACCCTCACAGTGACTGCTGAGGATGAAGCTGGAAATCTTCAGAATATCCTCATTCCAACCAGTGATTGGGTGCGTCCAGGTGGGTGGACTGTTTCAGCCTCCGGTGAACAGCATCAACTCAGACCTAAGGAAGCAGGTGATTGGACCCTCGAAGTGTCCGTACTCGGTGGTCTGATCACAGCACATTGGAATGTCACAGTCATGCCGGGAATGGTCACGGGACTGATTGGATATGCTAGTGATTATGACATTACTTCAGATGAGACAAGCATCCTCACGATGGAATTCCATGACGCTCATGGTAATCGATGGTCGGTTGACGGTGAGTGGACAGTCACCGAACCTCCACCGGGTGCGTCGATTCAAGTAATTCGTGCTGGAATCGAGCCAGGGACTGCGATCTTTGAAGGCAGTGTGGCGGGTGTCTGGACTCTAGAGGCTGAGCATCAGGGCGAAGATTATGAGATTCAGATCGAGGTCCGGCCGGGGCAACTTCACACCGTTGAACTGCTCGGTGATGGAGCACTCATGAGTGTCGATGATTCTCTGTCACTCTCTCCCATGTTCCGTGATGCTGCAGGTAATCAGGTCACGCCTATGTCCGTGATATGGCTTGTCGATGGTGTTGATGTTACAGACGACTTGGTTTCCTCCAATTATAACCTCACTCAGACATCTGCTGGTGTTCACACCATTGTTCTCAGTGCAGATGGCCGAGTCGCCATCGTGCGGTATGAGGTGACTCCAGGCCGATGTGCTGACATTATCACGACGACAGAAATCGATGTATTGATGATATCAGGGACCCGTTTTGGTTTTGGAACGAGGTGTGTCGATGGACATGGAAATTCATTCCCAGTCGATGTAGACATGTCATATCCTCTTGACACACTCTTGATCACACCCGATGAGGCAGGAGGCCTTGGACACTATTTCGTTGAAGCCGTGAAGGTTGGGAGTCATGAACTGGTTCTGACTGTTGATGGCCGTTCAGAACCTCACTACATTGATGTGAACATGGGTGAGATCGATTCGATGTCTGT
>PAZI01000034.1 GCA_002715545.1 Methanobacteriota archaeon | reverse complement strand
CTTCGACATCATTGTGAATCACAGTACTATGAACAACATCTCGGCCTACAACCGAATCTTGTAGATTCACAGTCTGACCCGACGTATCTGGAGAAGGTGCTACAGGGGTTGCTCCATCAACCGGTGGAGAGGGAATCCAATCCGTACCCGTCCACATCCACTTGCCATCCGGACTGAAGACCGGGTCCGTCATGATGTCCTGAGAACATGACTGCGTAAGGGCATTCCCATTGTTGATGGATGAGAGCCGGAGCGTTCATCGTGGACCTGCATCAGGCCCATCCATGACCTCGATTGACTTGACTGGATTTCGCATTCTCATCACAGGAGGAACGCGAGGAATCGGAAAGGCGACTGCTGAAGCATGTCTGGAACACGGCGCCCGTGTAGCCATATGCGGCCGAAACGAATCGATGGTTGATTCAGTAGGGCAAGAACTCGGAAAAAAAGGAGATGTTATCTCCATGGTTGCTGATGTCAGCCAATCAAATGATCGTGAACGACTCCTTGAGACTGTATTGAGTGAATGGGGAGGGATTGATGGACTTGTCAATAATGCTGGAATGAACATCCGTAAACCAACAGATGAATTCACTTCGGATGATTATCAGAACATCATGGCAACGAACCTCCATGCAGTCTGGCATCTCACAAAACAAGCATTTCCAATGCTTAAAGCAAGCAAAGATGCTTCCATTGTCACGATTGGTTCGATTGCTGGACGGCAATACATCGGTTCAGGCTCAGTCTACGCCATGACCAAGGCTGCTGTCGAATTATTCATGCGTTACATCGCCACTGAATGGGCACCGAAAGGCATCCGTGCGAATACAGTGTTGCCAGGATATACCGAAACACCGCTGGTCCAAGCAATCATGGATGATCCCGAAAAGATGCAAGCAATCATCCAAGCCACCCCTCAAGGTCGGTTTGCTGAACCTGAAGAGGTTGCTACAGCAGTTACCTTTCTGCTATCACCAGCAGCATCCGGAATCACAGGTGCTTCGGTTCCTGTCGATGGTGGGTTCCTTGCCGCGGGCCTCAGCACATACAGATGACTCAACGTCTTCTCTTCCCCTTCTTGCGTTTACCACCTTTCTGAGCCTCCCATGCCCGAGATTGTCGACTACGGACCTCTTGGAAGTCAATGCCACCCATCTCTTCTTGGTCGCGAGTCTTCGCCAAACCTCGTGGCATCTCAGACATGGGACGTATCTGTAATGAAATTCCCAATTCCTCTTCCATGTCTCTGACCATGCTGCCTTTCGGCCCTACAGCTGCACCGACCATTCGGTCAGGGACATAGACATCAGCTTGGGTGGATGAAACCAAATCAACCTCGCACCTCATGTGTAGCATATCTCGCACTGCATTACACAGACCATGACGAGCAAAACGTAGTATGGGGCTCTTAGTGCCACTAGAACCTTCAACAGGAACCACTGAGATCTCTGAGCCAAAGGCAAACATCTCATGCGATACTTTTCCAGAAGGAAATTCAACCACTTCAATCACTGGACGTGAAAGGTCATCCTGCATTCCAGTGGGAGGTTTGACAACCATTCTGAGTTCAAGGACTTGGACAATCTTTCCATGTTCGACGTGAAGAATCGTGTCGAGCACTTGTGGGACTAGACCCAATTCAACCTTGCCAATCAGACGTTGTATCGCTTCCAGAGCTGAATTAGCATGAGTCACACCAAGTAAGCCAACACCAGCAAGTCTTACATCGCTGAAAATCTCGAAATCTCGAGCACGTCTGACCTCATCGAAAATAACGAAGTCGGGACGAGTCAAGAAAATAATCTCAGAGGTTTTCTCTAAATCTCCTTCAAGTGGTGCATATTGAGTTATACGATCAACTAATTGTAAATCACGTGGCGCTTCCATGGTCTTGACCATCTGGCCCATTTCAGCATCCAAGTATTCAGCAACTGCCTGGGCCAGAGTGGTTTTTCCAGAGCCTGGACGACCGCTGATGAATACCCCTCGATGATGATTCGAAAGGCGTTCAATCAGACGATTGTCCAATTCATATTGATCAAGAGAGAGTTTGACGACAGGGCGAACAATCGTAATCTCACGAGCATCGGAAAATGGGGGGGAGGCGCAAGTGATGCGCAAGTCACCTAATTGTAGAACAAGGCACCCAACCCGGTTAATCTCGGCAAAGCAATCGGGTCGATCCTGATTGGATTCGACCAACATCTCAAGATCTTTCTGCAAGCCTTCCATCTCGAGATTCTGCCATTCACTGGCACCCTCGACATCGATGAGAACGATCTCACCAATCTTACCTCGTTTTGTACGAGGGATGCAACCCGCCTTCAGAAACAATGTGCTGACATTCTCTTCAAGCATGGCCTCGACTGCAGCTGGTAATTCGGGATGGTCACCATGCGTAGCCATTGCTCTCATGACGGGGCGCGGGGATTGAGTCCTTCACCCCTTCGGCGTTCTTGCCACCCTTCTATCAAGCCCGAAGAGTGAACGTGTTCCCGTCAATGGTCGCTTTCATGTTTGGATGGTTCGTAGAGAATGTGGAAAGAAGGTCCTCACTCGATTCAAAGACCTGTTTGATACTGTACCCTGTAGCCTCTTTGAATCGTTGTCCCAATAAAGCGTAGTTGATCGAAGTATCAAGCCCCTTCCTGAGAAGGATTCGACGAATGATTCGACGAAAAAGACTAGGGGGCTTGAGTCCAGCGCGCCTGTATGATTCAGGTNCCTCTAGTATCGTGAGAATCTTCTCAAGGGCGAGGGTCGGAGTCAATTCAGATTCAGANTCCTTTTGTTTGCGGCGTGATGATGAACGAGAAGGATTCGATTTCAGAATCACCTCGGTACTTCCATGCTTGCCTCGAAATTCTAAATTCTCCTTGCCAAACAGATTTCGGAGTTGGCTAGAGAAGGTCGAACCAGTGATACCTTCGTGTTCCTTCAGCACAGTCTTTGGTGAAGTGACTCCANAATCTGTACTCAATTCCTGACCAAGGCGAGTTACTCTGACCCAGGCTTTCATCCTAGATTCAAGCCATGAACGAACCGAGGAGGTTCCCCTATCGAATTGACATATCTTGTCATGTGATTTACCAGTGAAACTAACTTGGTCTGCAAGCAACCTCGAGAGGATATCAGACATTGGAGGACTTGTGGGGAGGCCTACATGACTGCGTATCTCTCTAGCATACTGGAACTTCGTCCCCCAAGCCTTGTTACACCATTCAACCATCTCGGTACTGATTGCTGAAACTTTCATCTCAGGACTCAGATTATCCTTCAATATTCGCGTGAAATCATCAGCAGTGTGTTTCTGAGAAGATTTCTTCTTCGATGAAGNGGACTTCGATTGGGATTCTTGTCCTTTCTTTGACCGAGGGGTGGAGGATTTCTTGGGGCGGGGTTTGGCCTCTTTCTTTGCCACGGTCTTCTTTGGTTTTGATTCAATACTCTCTTTNGAGTTCTCCTGCTTGTTGTCAGATGAGGGTTCTGGCAGAGGAGGTTCTGGAATCTCGAACGCAGGATTTGGTAGGAAACTGTCACCTACGAACATGTATGAGATGACCCTCGATTCACGCCATTGATAGAAGGCGTCCTTTCCTTCCTTGTGCTCCTCGGCATGATTCTTCATCCGGTCGTTCGTGATGACCAGAGCACCGGTCTTCATTGCGTAGGCTAACCAGTAATGATCATCANGATCCTGAGAAGGGGTTGTGACAAGGGTTCCCTCTTTCTGCAATCGTTCCAAGAGTTCAGGGTTGTCAACACCACGCCTTTCTTTACGATGCATGTAGTATCTCGGGACGAAGGCTTTGACCGGCCAACCGAGGTCTGTGAAATATCTGATGACTGATTCAATTCCTTNAGCTGAAGCGGGCCATTCATTGCCAGAATGCGACATGCCCACATTTGGGCCATCAATCACTACTTCTCTTGCCGTTGGCGTATCATTGACCGGTTCTTCGTCCAGTTGAGCACCCCCCCAATGGGGTCACCGCCCATTGATTGGTATACGACTCGAGGAGGACCTCAAGGGTAACCAATAACAGATGGTTACCGCAAGAGGNCGTCCTGATTCTAATTAACCAATCGCTCTGGGGGGCGAAGGCCTCGATAGGAGTGGTGAATCAATCGAGAGGATGGATGATGTCAGGATCTGAAAGAATCCACCGAAGCGTCTTTTCAACGCCCTCGAGAGCTTTGGAATTCCGCGCACAGACCAATGCTGTCCTTCTCTCACCCTGTGAATTCGCCACGGTGAATGCTTCATTCCATGTCTGTCGGCGACTTATCGCCTCCTCNAACATCTCTCGTATCTCCTCACGGCTGCGCCGTATTCGCCGCCCAGTGCCCGCTTCTCCATTCATGGGTTCCACGGCCGGGGCGCAAGCCCGTCATATTTAACGCCATGTCCAAGATGGTTGAGTTGTGCACGCTAAACCGGTCGTCTCATTCCACGACAATCGTACCTGTCATCGATGATGGATGGACGTTACACTTGTAGGTGTACGTACCAGCGGTATCGAAAGTGAATGAGTAGGTTTCTCCAGGGGCTAGATTCCCTGAATCGAATGTTCCGTTATCATCGGTCGCTGTATGCGTCATACCGTCCTTGTTAGTCCACGTCACCGTGTCACCTACTGAAACATTCAGCGTCGAGGGAGAGAATTCCATGGTGATGTCGACTGCATTCGCAGGAGCTGCAGGTGTCGAGGNGGATGAATCACCACCACTGTCAGTGGTTGTTTCTCCCGTGCAGCCAGCAAGAACAGGGGCGAACAGCAGTAGGCACAGCAGCATGGTCAAAGAACGCATGAAGGGCCATTTTAGAGAGTGTACAATAAATCATCTGGGAAGAAAGGGGGTAGAAGCTGGATTCAGCATCAGCCACCAAGGATTCCAGCTGCGATGAGCATCGCAATGAGTACCAGAACCATCCCTCCAACCAGTCCATGGAAGAATAAGGCCAGCACAATCCTGCGATCTCTGCCCTTGACCTGAGTGTATGGATACAAGTTCATCGTCTCTTCATGACCACCTTTGATTCCAAAGAACACCCTGGAGAATGATGCACGACGAATCATTTCGAAACATATCATGACTCCAATCATGACAAGGACGGTTCCTATGGTCAATCCAACGTAATAGCCCACTCCAAAGATTCCGAAGATTGCTATGGGCAGGAATGTGAGATGCATGTGCACGATGTATGTTGGATACACTGCCTCGTTCAGATATCCTAGCCATGGGCTTGGGCGATTCAGAAGTTTGGATGCCCAACTGAAGATCAGCAAACACCAGAACCATGCATGGAATGACTGCAAAAATGAGGCAAAGGTGGTGGTCAATGAGAAGGCTGCATGGCCTTTGTCGACCCAACCTCCTTCCATCACCGATGGAACCTCGCTACCTTCGTTCACAATGAACCATGCAATCGCTAGAACTGGGGTGATGATCGTTACTGGGATTCTCACCCTATCGATTGTGCTGAAGTAATCGTCTTTCGCAGAGATCAGCAGATAACCGAACAAGAAGTACAGGAGGTATCTGGGAAATTCCCACCACATNCCTACTTCTCCAAATGCCCATGGCTTGAACAGAATACCATTGAGGGCGAGGATCAATGGTGGAAGAAGGAGGAGGCCCAGACCGTACCGCATCTGAAGAATGAATCGAGTGAAGCGGATGANCTTNCTGTCAGGGTTNTTCTTGACGTGGACGAAAAGTGGGGTCAACAACAGCGAATAGATCAACAGATTGTAGATGAACCATAGATGTCCATAAGGCATTGATTCAGAACCGGGAAAGAGTGAGAAAAGACGCTGGGTGGTATCGATGGGAGTAAAGATTCCCATCCACAGAATGTAGGTGCCAAACAGAAGTGGAATACCTAAGCGAGTGCCTCTCTCTCTGACATACATCTTCCAAGTCCTGCGTCGAAAGGCAAAGGCAGTACCCATGCCCGAAATCACGAACAGGGCTGCAAGCCTCCATTGATGCATCACACTGATGATGAAGAAAAGAGGGAGGTTGAACACCTCCATACTACTCTTCTCACCCCTGAGTTGACCCAAAGAGAAAACTGCGTAATGGAACCAGATGAGAAGGGCGAATAGGATGACGCGCAACCAATCGATATCATGGCGGCGAACACTACTAGAGGAAGTTGTCCCCACAGCCGATAAAGAAGAGATTCTGCTTATGATGAATCGGTACGAAGAGGTCAAAACATGGTGAGAACTCGCTCAAACATGCGCACTTCGGTCAAAATCACGCTCGGTATCGGGGCACTCCTCATTATTGGGGGAATCCTGAATCTGAGGAGCGGTGGCGGTGAAATCGAAAGACTCGATCCTTTCTCATCAGATGAACTACCGAGTCTTNAGAATGTGACGAATGGTTCGATCACACTTAACGATGAAGATGGANAAGGGGAGTTAGGTGTTACATTCTGGATGGAAGGAACATATAGTGATGAGAACNAGGACGGAGTGTGGGATCACTGTGAGAANATCAACATCACNATCACNCAACATCCTGAAACAAACCCTGAATGGGACGGAAGATGGGATGGTGGGTTCTACTTTGAGACGAGCCCATCAGAGGAGATTGAAGGATTCGCGGCAAAAGGATGCGAAACAAAGGAAGAGAATCGAAATTACGATCACAAAGAAAGAGGACTGATCAAAGTAGGGCGGGCATGTCTTGCGTGCTATTCAGGAACAATGGTATTCGAATCGAACATGTCAGTATGGGTGACATATGATGATCCGATCCTCGGACAACTTCTGGAAGGCTTGGGCAGCATTGCGATTGGCGCCCTGATGTGTGGATGTGGTCTGCTCTTCGTCATTATAGGAGGACTCATGGTGGTTCTGGGAGGAGATAACGACCCAGTGCCAGTCGTCATGCAACAAGCCGTTATAGGACAACAACCCGTCATTGCACAACAACCCATCATTGCGCAACAAGCACCTCCAACTGTCACAGTAGTCAGCGATAGCGGGCAGGACCCGCCGTCGAATACGTAGTTGTCCGGTTCAAACCGGTCCCATACGACCGCAGGGTTTGAGCACAACCTGTGATTCGTAGGCTCATGGATGAGGGTCTGATCAGTGGCCTCGGGGCGCGGATGGTCCTCGATAGTCGGGGGAATCCGACCATTGAGGTCGATTGCTTCGTCGATGGAAATCTACACGGGCGAGCACTCGTTCCTTCAGGAGCATCGACAGGGGTGCATGAAGCACATGAACTCAGGGATGTCGACGACCCTGATTGGGGAGGAAAAGGGGTTGATGGAGCCATTGACCATGTCATTGAGACCATCCAGCCTTCCATCACTGGGCTTCCTGTAACCGACCAGGTGCTCGTCGATGAGATGATGCTTGAGATTGATGGGACACCGAACAAGAGTGAGCTTGGGGCTAATGCTATTCTCGGAGTCAGCCTAGCAGTCTTACGCGCTGCAGCGGACTACATGGGTCAACCATTGTGGCGCTATGTCGGAGGACTTGCTCATCCAAGTCTACCCGTCCCTCAGATGAACATCCTCAACGGAGGTGCGCACGCCAGCAATGGGCTCGATGTACAGGAATTCATGGTCGTACCACATGGTTTCGACATCTTTCCAGAGGCCTTGCGAGCTGGTGTCGAAACATACCATGCACTCAAGGAGATTCTCAAGGAAAAGGATCTGTCAACCTCACTAGGGGATGAAGGTGGATTTGCACCCATACTCAATGGAAATAAGGATGCACTTGGGTTACTCGTCCAAGCCATCGAGAATGCGGGATATCGACCAGGGACTGATCTTTCAATCGCATTGGATGTTGCAGCCTCAGAATTCTTTGAGGACGGCAACTATCGTTTTGAAGGAAAGACGATCGATGGCGTTGGTCTGATGGAGGTGTATCGAAGTTGGATCGATGAATTCCCCATCGTTTCGATCGAGGATGGATTCGCAGAAGATGATTGGGAATCGTGGTCGGCATTCACGCGAACCGATGGAGGAAGGGTGCAATTGGTTGGAGATGACCTGTTCGTGACCAACATCGAAAGACTCGCNCAGGGTCTTGAGAACGACGCTGCCAATGCCATCCTGATCAAACCCAATCAGATTGGAACAATCTCTGAAACGCTCGAAGTGATTCGACTCGCTGCTGAAAACGGATGGGCGACTGTCATGTCACATCGTAGTGGTGAGACCGAAGACACGACCATTGCAGACCTAGCTGTAGGTTGTGGGTGTGGACAGATCAAAACAGGAGCACCTGCACGCTCTGACCGTACAGCGAAGTACAACAGGCTACTTCGAATATCAGAGGAATTGGAAGGTTTCGACCCCACCTTCTGAGATGTTGGGTGGCAATACTGTGAAAGAAAGATTCTGCCTTCTCATCACACTCCTCATCCTTGTGACCACTGGAACTCTTGTCACCGCACATCACGATGGCATACATGGAGAATTCGTCAAGAACGGATGTGCTTGTCATGGCAGTGCGCCAAGTAACGATGTTACAGTCACCATTGAAGGTCTGCCAAGTGTCTACAATGCATCACAGAACTACTCATTGTCGGTCACTATCACAGGTGGACCAGAGGCAGGTGGAGTCAATCATGGAGGATTCAACCTGCGCGTCGGAGGCGGTACTCTAAGCAAGAATACTGACGATAATGCAATACAGATTGCACAACAGAGCATGGAGGCGACTCATACGAGCACAGGCACCCAGCAATATTCGTGGAATCTCACATGGACCGCACCAGACAGTGATGTCTTTCTCATCGAGGTGAGAGCCTATGGGAATGCTGTCAACGGTGATGANTCACCAGCAGGAGATATGTGGNCTGGTTCGACGATCAACGTTCCTGGGCAGAACTGGACAGAAACGATTGAGGAAGAAGGAGTCACTGATACTCTCATCTTTGTCGCCATGATAGTAGCCTTGGTTAGTGCACCCGTGTCGTTGGTGTACTTCATTCTGCGTCGACCTGATCGAGAGGGGTGAACGATGACCGATCGATCACCATGGACACTCGATCCATCGTGGACGTANCTCAATCATGGGTCATTTGGGGCAGCACCCGTTCCCATCCTCACTGAACAAAGGCGTTGGCAAGATGAATTAGAACGCCAGCCGGTCCAATTCATGTCCACTCGTGCTGCTCCAGCTCTTGATGAAGCACGCAGGGCACTCGCTACATTCGTGGGCTGTGACCCATCACACTTGGCACTGGTCAGTAACGCCACCGAAGGTGTCAACACAGTATTGCGTAGTCTCCCATGGACAACTTCAGATCATATAGTGATCACGAATCATTCCTACGGGGCGTGCACGAGAACTGCAGAATATGTCGCTGGACGATATGGTACTCAGCTCACCACTCTCTCACTCGACCTACCTGTGGACACAGAAGATGACGTCGTGGAGGCCATTGTCGACGGTCTGCCTTCGTCGACGACCTTTCTCATGATCGATCACATCTCAAGCACGCCTGGACTCATCCTCCCCGTAGAGAGAATCATTCCAATCCTTGAATCACGAGGAATACGCGTACTCGTCGATGGGGCCCATACGCCCGGTCAGATCGATCTCGACCTCGATGGACTCGGTGCATCCTACTATGTCGGTAATGCGCACAAGTGGATGTGTACCCCAAAAGGTGCTGCACTGTTACATGTGCGTCCCGATCGTCAAAGTGACATCACACCACTAGCGGTCTCTCATGGTTGGCAGAGTGATCGCAATGCAAAGGAAGCATTTCAGCAGGCGATGTTGTGGACCGGGACTCGCGATCCTTCACCATGGTTAGTCATCCCATTCGTCATCGAATTCATGGCTGGCCTACATCCACAAGGATGGGCTGGCTTGAGAGAACAAAACACGGAGAGGGCTAGAGATTTCAGAGACAGACTGCATGATCTGCTTGGAGCCACACCCATTGCACCAAGGTCAATGGTCGGCCATCTGGCTGCTGTCGAACTCCCCGCTGCATGGAAGGAATGCTGGAATCACGTTCCGACTCAAGGTCGAGCAATACCAGCAGAGCATCCACTACAGTTGTTGCTCGCAGATAAGCATCGAATCGAGGTAGTGGTCCAATCCTTTGGAGAGAAGATGATCATACGTGTCTCATTACAGCACTATGTGACCGAGGAAGACTTGGACCACTTGTATGAGGTTTTAGAGTCATTCATCGATGGTTGAGGATTCAGCCCACTCGGCATATCCATCAGAGGCTGCAATCGTATGAGTCAGAATCATTGGAACATCATAGGGATGATGTTCAGTGATGTTTCTCACAAGTTCATCCAGTCTTGTCGGGCTGACCTTCATTCGGACGAACCACTCGTCGTCATCACAGACTTCACCATCCCAAGCATAGGTCGAGCGTACTTTGCTGCGATGGACGCAAGAGGACCTCCCTGCAGCTGACTTGACCCAAACGAGGACTTCGGAATCGGACCATCCTCCTGGCAGCGTCGTCTCGACGATCATCAGGCCTGCCATCGCTCACGCATTCGGCAGTACTCTTTCAAAACCGCCGTATCCAATGCATGTCCTTTCTTCAGAATGGTAGAGGTTTGTCNAAACGTTCGGCCATCTCTCGATATCGGTCGGTATGCTCAGTACCNGGGATATTGATCACGAATTGCCAATANCGCCAAGCNGCNACTGCNAGAACNGCATAGCGGTGNANGTCAGGAAGTGAAGCATGCTCANCATCGGTCANTGGACGNACNGACTGATATCCTGCNANCAACGCGTCCCANAANTCAGGAACNGCNGCACCATCCTTCCAACCNAATCCNACAAANGTCGTNACAAGATCCATCGCGAAGGACTCGATACATATCTCCTCGAAATCGAGCAAGGCGAGAACCTCCCCTTGTCGACCTATCACGTTGTCAGGATACAGATCACCATGAATGATACCACTAGGAAGATCTGCTGGGAGCCTCTGCTTGAGAAGTGCCATCTCCTCTTCCAGTAAGTGAAGGAAGGGTGTCATCGTTCCATTTTTCCGAGCATCTTCAACGAGTCGGTCCCAGAGCACGTATCCAATCGCGAACGTAGATGAGAGACCATCGCATACAGGAACTTGGTGCAATTCTGCCTGCACTCGACCAAGGTCATAGAGAGATGAAGGGTCTGAAGGAAGCCATCCTCCTGCCACGTAAGGAATCAACATCCAAGCCTGATCATTCGCGACGAGCATTCGTTCACCATTTCTCAACAGCAATGGAACAGGAGTCGGCACACCATGTTCGGCAAGCCAGCAAGTGTGCTCTGTCATCTGTGCCACTTCATCTGGAGTCCTCTCGTTCCATACTTTCAGAACGAGCTGTGAGGCATCATCGAGCGTAAGCAGATAGTTTGAGTTTGCCCAGCCTCCTGCGAGTGGCTGAATCTGTTTCAGAGGTGCTGAGTCAGCGGCTATCAGCAGCTTGGTCGCCTCTTCAGCACTGACATCAGTATACGCCATCCAGCCACCTACAGCAGACTCTGGTCCAGTCTCCTCACATATGGCTTTGGAACGTGGCGTTCTTGACCTCGACCCGCATCGACCATTCTGGTGGCAGTGGAAGGCGAGTGGTGGACAGAGTCCATCGATTCCGGGAAGGTTCCCGAAGATGGGGCGAGGTTTGACGTCATCATCGTTGGAGGTGGTCCTGCGGGAGGGTCGACAGCANTTGACCTCGCTCGAAGAGGGGGGAAGGTCCTCTTATTGGATGCAGGGGTGTTTCCCCGCGACAAGATTTGTGGGGATGCTGTTGGAGGGAAAAGTCTGTGGCATCTCAACGAGATGGGTGTGAAGAAGAAGCTTGAGAAGAGTCCACATTTCAGAGTCACATCGATTGTCTTTGGAGCGCCAAAGGGTCATACAGTGAACATCCCGTTGCCAGAGGACGAGGTCGAACGGCTGGAATCAGGTTATTCACTCCCACGCAAGCAATTCGATTGGCTCGTATTCGAACGTGCGAATGAGATCGTACTAGCATCCGATGGTGCTGTCGTCCAAGGCGCCAAAGTCGGTGCTGTCATTTGGGCAGGTATCGACTCCAATGATGATCCTGGGCCTGGAACTGGCGACCAGCGGCGCGCTGAGGGCGTGAAGGTGAACATAGATGGAGAACAACACACCTACTTCGCTGACCTGATCGTTGGAGCGGCAGGTGCGAACTGTCCTGTCGCCCGTGCCTTACTCAAAGAGACATACAATGGGACATACACCAACCGTTTACACACATGTGGAGGATGGAGAGAATACTGGACGAATGTGAAAGGGTGTGAAGGCAATGATGGAGCTATCGAGATCCACTTTCTCTATGATGTAATACCAGGATATTTCTGGCTGTTCCCAACCTCTGGTGGTCAGGTCAATGTGGGATGTGGGATGCTTGCATCTGAACTCGACAAACGCAAAGGGAAATTACGCGCCATCCAACACCACATCATCCATGAGCATCCCATATTCAAGGAGCGATTCGCTGATGCTACCATGGTGCAAGGTTCCAACAGAGGGTGGCAGCTGCCCTTCGGATCGCCGAGGAATGGGAAGGATCTACAACCTCGCAGGATGTTTGGGAACGGGGTTGCCTGTATCGGAGACAGTGCCAGCCTGATCGATCCATTCAGTGGTGAAGGAATAGGAAATGCATTCGTCTCGTCAAGATTGATGTGCGAAGCTTGGGGCACAATCGAAAAAGACGATGATGGAAGAAAAGTATGGGATATCACAACAGGTCTGGCTTATCAGAACGCAGTCTGGAAGACATTGGGTGCTGAGCTTTCGAATTCACATCGGATGCAAAAGATGTTGAAGAGAACATGGCTTGTCAACTGGATGATCAAGAAAGCAGGCCGAAAACCGAAATTGCAAGAGGTGCTCACGGAGATGATCGCATCGAAAGAAGCCCAAGAGAAAATGCACTCGAAATGGTTCCTTCTGCGTCAACTTCTCTTCTGAGTTCTGCCATGAATGTGAAAAGCACTCAGAGGGTCAAGGATTTGTGGGAGTTACCATCGCCATTGGGCAAATTTGCGTGCTTCTGGTTCTAGCAGGGTGGCACCTGCTGTCCGCCTCGGCGTTCCGTACCCTCCTCTGGGGTGATCAGAACAGAACACCACAGCAATTCATGATCGCTGTAGGTTGTGCAATGATGAGTCCAATCTTCGTTCATCATCTTCTCTTCTTTCTCACTGGACAACCGAACAATGCTATGACATGGAGTACCCACTTGTTACTCCTCTTATGGGCAGCTGCAAAAGGAGGAGTGGGGTCATTCATCGATGATGCGCAATATCTGATTCGAATCATCCGTCAAGGAGGACAAGTTTGGTTGGTGATCGGTGCATCCATGCTCTTGCGTGCTGTACACCTCGGTGACCTGANCACCATCTTGGATGTCACTGACCATGTCAGAGCCGCTGCTGCCTTTGGTGTGGGTGATGTTTCGGGATATCCGTTCGCTGCGTATCCGCGAGGCATGCATGCCTGGCTTCTGTTCCATGATGCATGGGCTCCGATTGGCCATCTAGCGTCTGCTGGACATCTATGGCNTGTTCTTCTGGGTCAGGTTGCAATTGCATATTTTGTTGTCAAAAAGATGCGACCATTCCCTTCCTTGGTCCTCCTCATCTTGATCTTCGGAGTCTATGATTCATCATTACTCGGAACGTTCCGTTGGCAGATTCTCCGTCAGCAGATTCTGATTCCAGAAATTTTTGCATGGTCCACCATCACACTATTCATCGTTGGTAGCAATGCCAATCAACGCCGTGAACAATGGATTGTATCTTCCATTGCATGGGCGACATGTGGGCTTGTCAATCCACTCATCTCGATGATGATGATCATACCACTGTTGCTCTATCTCGGAATCATCAACNAGGGGAGTTTACAACGGCGCATCTTTCTGGTCCTCGGACCGGTTCTGATGTTCCTCGTCAGCGTTCTCTGGGTGATATATGGGGCCGGCATCGAGCATGACACACATGCTGGCGGCATTGCCGCAGACATGGATGCTGATGAACCGGTATCGACGGCTCTGACCATTCTATTGCCGAAGGAACGCTATCTCGATGAGCGATTCAATCTGCCAGCCTTCGGCTTCACCGTCGTCATTGGTGGGTTCATCGCACTCGCTGCCATCCTCTCACCAGATGCGACGATCCGTACACGATATGGTGTTCCAAGCTTCATGGTGCTGCTCGGTTGNATGCATATCCTCGGTATCTTCGGGCCGACATCCTCCTTCCCCCCGATGCGAACCGATGTCGTCCTCTGTATGTTTTATTCATTGATGTTGCCGAATGCTGTTGAAACGTATCTTCAGCACATCAAGAAATACTGTGTGACGCCGGACTGGTATGTCGGTGCTGCACTCACTGCCGTGATCTTTCCTCGCATACAGTATCGTCCAAGTTCGGACATGCTCATCGCATTGGCATCATTCATCGCCCTTGCAGCATGGTTCGATACCACGCCTGCCAATGATTCCGAGGTGGAGCCAGACCAGATGCACATCCAAACCAGATGGGTCGTCACTGTTGTTCTGATCTGTCTGATGCTGAACGTTACGGTGTCTGATTGGACAACTACTTACTACACCCTTGGCTGACCCTTCGTCATGGAGACATCTGCTGGAGTCGTGTTGGTGAACTTCGGTTCGGTCCTGCTGCTTCAGCATCCAGGAGGTGGCCACTGGGACTTTCCAAAAGGCCACATCGAAGAAGGCGAGTCATACGAAGAGTCAGCATTGCGTGAACTGAGTGAAGAGAGTGGNATCTCTGACGCTAGGATCATCGATGGATTCAGAGAGAGAACAGAATACACCTACACGCGCAAGGGTCGCGAACGAAACAAACAGGTGTTCTGGTTCATTGCTCAGACCGAGGTGATGAGTGTGACACTCTCACATGAACATGAGCAATATGCTTGGCTTGAATGGGATGCTGCTGATGAAAGACTCACACACGAAGGGCCACGAAGGGTGTTGCGTGCGGCACAGACATGGTTGAATGAGCACAACCTCTCATGAGTCATCAAGAGGACGACGAGTGTCACGCTTGGCCAAAGGTACCCACTCGGTCTCATCAAATCCAAGGGTGGATGTCACCCATCTGGATGCTACAAAGCACCAGTCTGAGAGACGATTCAGATAGATTGCTACCTCATCACGTAGACCTTCAGTAGCGACCGCCACCCGCTCTGCACGACGTGTCACTGAACGTGCGATATGAAGTCGTGCAGCGATATCAGGGGCACTTGGGAGGATGAATGATTTGAGAGGTGTCANATCCTTCGACATCTCATCCATGTGCTCGAGCAGGCNCTCTGCTCGATTCGAATCNAGGAGTTCGATNCCTTCGATACTCTTCCCATCTGGAATNGCCACNTCTGCTCCAAGGTCGAACAGATCNCTCTGGATGGCAATGAGTGGTGCATCGAGCCGTCGAACGAGTTGGACGGTGTGCCGTGGACCTCCATCAACATGAGTCGGACGCATGTTGTCGATACCTGCGCGGACCATGCCAAGAGTCGCATTGACTTCATCGAGCAGGCCTACCATTTCGATTCGAGGGGAGGTCTTTCCGGTCCTCGAGCCGTCAACAAGGCCGGTGGTACCATCATCGCCGGTTCCTGTCGTCACCCTGTGGGCGCCATCCATGAGGGTCGGATGAAGACGAACGCAATGAATGCATCCAGAAAATCAAGGAGAAGAAAACCTACCCAGATGTTCATCGATGACTTCGANCCANGTCTCATCGATAGCATCCCAACCTCCGAATGAGTCGAGAAGATGTTGGTGTTCCTCTGCTTTGTCTTCGCGTTTCATGTGACGATGAATCTTGACAAGAGCTGCATGAGACATTGCATCNAGTGACTCATCGAGNGGGTCCCANGCCCGCTCGAAACAGGAGACNGCACCATTCGGNCCATCNATCAGACCGCGNTGGAGTTGTCGCAGTCCAGCTTGTGACCAACCTCGNTGCAGGCCACCGATGAGAAGGCCTCGGAANACCAGATAGAGNGANAGTCCTGAGACGAACACAGCGAGCNCNAAACCACTCAGATGATCGAAAAGNGGAGCATCNCGATCCCATAATGNNGCAAGTAACAGGATGGTNCCNGACGCNAGCAGAATNGAGGCNATCGGGGCNACCAGTACATCNCGANGGGTNCGGGCCAGNTGACGGATNCCNACNGTCACACCAATNCCACCGAGAATGATTGCCATNGTGGCTCCANCCNCTTCGNTGAANGGNCTGCCNGCACCTCGNGATAACAAGAANACAGCNCCTATCANAAGGATGGTGAGNCCANAACCGCGTGANATCTCNGGGAAGGGNTGTCCCCTGGACATCAANANNAGTGCGATTCCAGCACCTGCAATGGCCACTTCACTGAGCATGTTCAGCCCTCCTCATCGAGGCGCCAGCCNGGCTGCCAGAACGCTTCATNNTCGATNCGNNCNCGCCANTCATCGTCATCNGCTCGAATGAGNNGGCGTGCTCGNCTGGANAGNCCATCGTGAAGCGTATCAGTCAATTCNCCGGANGCTAACGCATCGTCCCATTCAATGAGANTTTCTCGCAGCCGTATGCGTCCAGCCTCTGGCTGTTCATATGCACCAGCGCAAATCTGTCGTAATTCATCGAGACGTTGACGACTTGTCGGAGCGATGATCTTCTCGGACTGGCCCGAACCGGCAGATTGGGACTTGGAAGCACGCTTGCCGAACGGCCACCATCCCATGGTCATCCAGCCCATCGGTCCAATATGTGTCTTACCGGTCGAGGGGCTTATCCAGCAACGAAGGATGGGTAGGATATGGGCCGTGTCGTAGTCCACAGATGTGGTAAGGCATCAGTCCGCGAGGTTGGTGAACTGACCGGCCTGTACGCACAGCGCCTAGACAAACGTGGTGTAACACTGCAGACACACGCCTTGTCAAACGCGAAATATCTCTCCATGATCGAGGAGTTGACAGGAGCGGTCATCCTGCTCGATGAAAGTGGGGTGATGATGGATACAAATGAGTTGTCGGTTTTGTGGTCTGAATGGAAGATCGATTCAAGGACATCACATCTGGTCATCGGACCTACAGATGGATTCCCAGAGGGATTCATGCCCAAGGCGATGCGTCTATCACTTTCTCGCATGACATTCACCAAGGATTTGGCGTGTGCTGTAGTGATGGAACAACTCTGGCGCCTCAGCGAAATCGAGCGTGGTTCACCCTATCACCGCGATTGATTTCTTTTCCCTCAAGCATATAACTGAGCCCGATTCAGGACGTCCGTGTCCCAAACAACCGTATCGATGAATCGCCGCTCCGCGCTCACATTCACCGTCCTGCTCCTCGTCGCATCTGCCGCGGCAGCCCTACCCGTTGTCACCGCTTCCTCGACCCCTACGTCGACTACTGGAGGGGGAAACAACACCTCATCAGCCCCTATGCTCACCATCACCACTGACAAATCGAGTTATTCACCAGGTGATACGATCATGGTCAATGCCAGCGTTAGCGGGCTGACCATCAATAACACATACACTATCGATGCATGGATCTCTGGATTCTCTCAAAATTATTCACGGAACTGGACTGCATATCAGAATTCAAGTTCTGAGCAGTTCAATTTCACTGCAGTGAATTCATCGGGTTACAAAATGGCGGTCGTCAAATTGTGGACATCATCGTCATCTTGGGTGCAAAAGAATACGTACATCTCCATCTCTTCGAGCAGTACTGGTGGCAATTCATCGTCGGGTGGAAACCAGACGGGAGGTAATTCGTCATCTGGTGGTAACTCAAGCACAGGTGGGAGCAACAGCTCCACATCTCCTTCCTTCAGTTTCACGACTGATTCAATCTCATACACGGTTGGAGACTCCATACAGGTCAATGTCAGTGTCAGCGGCCTGACGTACAACAACTCGTACAGAATCGATGCTTGGCTCGGTAATCAGACCTATTACAGGAATTGGACAGCATACCAGAATACCAGTTCAGAGCAATTCAATTTCACTGCACTGACCTCAGGATCTACTTGGGTGTATGTCAAATTCTACACCTCCTCCACTTCAAGCAGCACGAAGTACAAGGGAGTTTACATCACTTCGAGTAGCACTGGGGGCAACTCATC
>PAZI01000033.1 GCA_002715545.1 Methanobacteriota archaeon | reverse complement strand
CATGGGTGGCATGGGTGGCATGGGTGGCATGGGCGGCTTCTAGTCCCCCTGATTCCCTTCCATTGGTTTTGGCGCATCTCTAAGGACGTCCCGCACCCGCCTCTATGTGGTGACACGGCGCATCGAGGTCCTTCCCCGTATTGGGGGTGCCTTCATTGATAGCAGGGGCGAGTCTATTCAGCGTCAATTATCAAAGGATCATGGCGTTGTTATTGGCACGGTGCGTAGCACTCTTGGCTATCTGATAGAAGGTGAATCCAACACAGAACATCTAGAGCAGGCAGCCCATGACTTGTTTTCTGATCCAATTATTGAAGACGTAGTCATTGATTCATCGTTTGTTAGTGAAGGCGTTTTCCCTTCAGATCCTGAAATTTCTATCCTGATTGGATTCAAACCCGGGGTAACAGATAATCGTGGCCAAGCAGCCATTGATGGGTATAGGACCTTGTTTCCAGAATGTGCTGATGTGCTGATTTCAACGACAATCGGGTACTATTTCTGGGGAACCTCCCCCGATTTAGATGCCGATTGGTTAGCGGGGCAATTGTACAACCCTTTGATAGAACGCGCAGTAATCAGTGATAGAAGAACATCAAATTCGCCATGGCCACACCTATCCTTTCCCTCGCAACCCCCTCTGATTCAACATGGTCCAGCCACAATTGATCTTGAGATTTCAGATGATTCTCTCATCAGAATCAGTGAGGACGGAATCCTCTCTCTTTCCTTGGCTGAGATGAAAGTGATACAATCACATTATCGTGATTCAAATCTCCAAAGAGAAAGAAAAGAGCTCGGGCTTCCACCTTCTGCCCCAACAGATGTTGAATTAGAGTGCCTAGCACAATCTTGGTCTGAGCATTGTAAGCACAAGATTTTCTCTGCTAAGATTCATCACACCGATACCGAAACCGATGAAGACACAATGATCGATTCTTTATTCAAGACACACATCATGAAACCAGCGTTAGAAATGAAAGAAGAATGTGATTGGTTACTATCTCTCTTCCACGATAATTCAGGAGTCATAGCCTGGACGGACGAATGGAGTTTGTGCATGAAGGTCGAGACGCATAACTCTCCCAGCGCCCTTGATCCCTTTGGAGGTGCTATGACCGGTATTGTTGGTGTTAATCGAGATATCATTGGAACCGGTCTTGGCGCCCGTCCTATTGCCAATACTGATGTGTTTTGTTTTGGCCCTCCAGATTACAAAGGTCCTCTCCCCACTGGATTATTCCATCCTTCGCGTGTATTGCGTGGTGTCCATGCAGGTGTTCGGGCAGGGGGGAATGAAAGTGGAATTCCTACAGTCAATGGCGCATTTGTTTTCGATGAACGATACATTGGCAAACCCCTCGTTTATTGTGGAACAGTTGGATTGATGCCACGGTACCTTTCAGATGGCCGAGAAAGCCACATCAAGACGCCTTCACCAGGTGATATCATCTACATGGTTGGTGGCCGCGTTGGTGGTGATGGAATCCATGGAGCTACTTTCTCCAGCCAAGAGCTCACTGAAGAGAGTCCTAGTACCGCCGTTCAGATTGGAGATCCTATCACCCAAAAGAAAATGCTTGACATGCTTCTGGTAGCGCGTGATGAAAATCTCATTCAAGTTATCACAGATAATGGGGCAGGTGGCCTCTCAAGCAGCGTTGGAGAGATGGCGACATACACAGGTGGTGCCGATATTGACCTCGGTAAAGTACCTCTGAAACGAGCAGGATTGAGTTCATGGGAAATTCTTGTTTCAGAGTCACAAGAGCGCATGACCGTAGGCATCCACGAACAGGATATGAAGGCCTTCGAATCAATTGCAGAACTTCATGAGGTGGAGGTGACAGCCATTGGTTCCTTCACCGATTCAGGTACATTTCAAGTCCGCCATTCTGATCAAATTGTAGCTTCCCTCCCTCTTTCCTTTCTCCATGATGGTTGCCCTCAATTGGAGTTAGAATCAACGTGGACCCCCCCTTCCCATGTTCCTCCTGAATTTCCAGAACTCGATGTCGAGGAATCCACCTCTCTTCTTGAGCGCCTTCTTTCCCTTCCAGATATAGCGAGTAAGGAATGGTGGGTACGATCCTACGATCATGAGGTCATTGGGCAGACAGTGATCAAACCCTTCGGAGGTCTCCATAGTGATGCTCCTAATGACGCTGCAGTTCTCGCCCCACTTCATGGTCAGACAAGAGGCATTGTCATCTCATGCGGAATCATCCCTCGTTATTCTGACATCGATGCTTATGCAATGGCTGCTGCAAGCGTTGACGAAGCAGTCCGTAATGCCGTTTGTGTTGGAGTCAACCTTGATCAGATTGCAGGTCTCGATAATTTCTGTTGGCCCGACCCAGTCGAATCATCCAAAACACCTGACGGGCGCTACAAACTAGCCCAACTCGTCCGTGCTAACCGAGCTCTTGAGGAAACTTGCCGTGCCTACATGCTCCCTTGCATCAGCGGTAAAGATTCGATGAAGAATGATGCAGTACTCGATGGTCAGAAGATCAGTGTCCCTCCTACCTTACTGTTCAGCCTTATCGGTGATCATCCAGATGTCAGAACAGCAATCTCTTCTGAGTTCAAACAATCAGGACATGTCATCTATCTTCTTGGAGAGACATATGATGAATTAGGTGCTAGTTCTGTTGCATATCTTCTTCGTGATGAAGGCAAAGGAGGAATTGGTGGAGCGGTACCAAAACTCGACCCAATTCGGAATATGGAGATGTATAGAACTCTCACCACTGCAATGAGGGAGAACCTCATCCAGAGCGCTCATGATTGTTCAGACGGGGGGTTATCTGTTTCCCTATCTGAGTCATGTTTCGGCACTGATGGCGGAGCAACCATCGACATCTCCACTTTACGTTCACATAATGCTGAACTTAGTATTACAGCCATTCTTTTCGGTGAAAGTCTTGGTCGCATTCTTGTCAGTGTAGCACCTGAAGATACCCTGAGATTCGAGTCAATGATGGATGGCATTGCGTGTTTCCGCCTTGGTACTGTGACAGAAGAAGATCGAATCATGATCACCGACACAGACAATATGATCCTCGATGCTAAAGTATCGAATTTGAGAAGGGCCTGGAAATCAACACTTGATGGAAGTGACCAAGGATGAACGTCAAAGTCGCCATCCTCACTGGATTTGGAATCAACTGTGACCGTGAGACTACAGCGGTTTTCGAGATGGTTGGTGCAACAACAGAGAGAATCCACCTCAATCATCTTGTCAAAGGAAATACTTCTCTCGAATCATTCCATATTCTTGCCATTCCTGGTGGCTTCTCATTTGGAGATCATCTTGGGAGTGGACGTCTGCTTGGGAACAGATTACGTTTCGGTCTCCGCGAACAGATTCAACATTTTGTTGCAAGTGGCAGGCCTATCATTGGCATCTGCAATGGCTTTCAGGTTCTTGTTAAGATGGGTCTTCTTCCTGGAGATGAAGAAATATCTTTCACTCAAACAGCATCATTGACCCTCAACGATTCATGCAGGTATGAGGATCGATGGGTGACGTTAGAATTCAACCCCTCCTCCCATTGTATCTGGACTTCATCTCTCACTCGAATGCATGTTCCTGTTCGTCATGGCGAGGGTAAATTCGTGACAGAATCAACTTCTCTTCTCGATCAATGGTCCTCCAATGGCCAACTTGTATGTCGGTATGTGAACCCCTCTGATGGCTATCCAAGTGCATCTGATACCCCCCTCCCTTATCCATTGTCGCCGAATGCAGCCATGCGAAACATTGCTGGCGTTTGTGATCCAACAGGTATTGTGTTTGGACTGATGCCACACCCTGAGGCATATCATTCGACATGGTTGGGACCATCTTGGACAAGAGATCGACCAGAACATGGCGAAGGTGCTGGGTTGGCAATTTTCCGTAATGCAGTCAAGTACATTCAATCAAGAGTCTGATCATCAAGATCGAGTGAGATGTCAAGCGCGAGTCTCTCAATTTCTCTGTCAAGTACAACCTTCTCTACCTCTTCTTCTAAGCTCTCTTTATTTCCAGCAGCCGCAACCGCTCGATCTACTGCATGTCGATCCTCTCCTGTTCGATCAGATCGATCAGCCTCCCCGATTTTCTTGCTTGGAATTGTTCGCGAGCCAAGGTGATCAAGATTTGGTTGTGGCAGCGCCGCTTTCCTCCTCTCAAGCTCCTGCTCACTCAAATTCCCATCTGGTCGCTGGTGCCGCGGCGGTGGTTCGATGACTTGCTCTATTTTTCGCTGTTCGGCCAATGTGAATGCCATGTCCACATCTTTCTGAGTGATGGGGATTTCTGGTTTCGTTTCCTTCACCATCTCGACATATTCGCCCAATACTTTGCCATGAATCGGCTCATGATCGTATAATTGGGGGTTTGTGATGTATCTGATCATCATCTCCCCCCACGCCCTCACTCTACTTTTTTCAGGCATCGATTTGAGAGTTTGACGTAGGCTTCTGTGTGTCGAGATACAAGTTGAACAGCGCTTCTGCCCGGGTTCGTCACTAGCGTCACATAGGAGACAGAGCACTTCCATCCCAAGTTCAACCATGGCCTTTCGAGGTGACGCCATGCCTCGCCATCATCCTCTCATTCTTGTGTTCTCTCCTCTGCTGTATCTCTTCACCCATGTGTTCAAACCTCATTGCAGCGCGGTACGAATATGGCGGGTGGACGCGACCCTAGGGTTCGTATTCTCGAATCTGACGACCCCTTCACAAGAAGCAACCACCCCCCTCATCTCCGTACAGGAGGTTCACACCTTCCCCGATTCATGGTGTTCCAAGATTTCCAACCGGCTCGTATGCACACAGGTAGGCTTTGGCACTTCAGTGAAGTCGAACTTCGTCACCTTGCCCTTGCTACTGGAGCATTTACTCTTGCTTTGGGTTTCATGTGGGCAAATGGATTGCAAGGCTTAGTTCAATCTGGGCTTCCACTATGGTTACTCACAGTTCTCATCATGATGCCTCTCATGGCAATTGCAGTCGCCCCAGCCTTTGTTCTCCATGAGATAGGGCACAAGATTATCGCTCGGAAGAATGGTTGTTGGGCCGAATTCAGAGCAGACCCTGCAGGATTACGTTTTGGAGTTCTCTTGGCCTTGCTGCTCGGGATTGTCTTTATGTCCCCTGGGGCGGTGATGGTGGCGGGGAATGTTGACCGTCGTCAGAATGGTCATATTGCCGTTGCTGGTCCAGTGGTGAATCTCATTCTTGTAGTCATTGGGGTGATTCTCGGAGCCATCGTTATCGGGACAATAGGTGAAATATGGTGGGTGGCTCAAATCATTAGATCGTGGGTCTGGGCCAATGTCATTCTTGGTATGTTCAATATGCTCCCCTTTGGACCACTAGATGGTGTCAAGGTGAAGGAATGGTCAGAACCTGTGTTCTACACCCTGGTCTGTATCTTTGCAACCCCTCTCCTTTTTGGGTTGATGACAGGTTCTGGAATCTATGGTCTGACGTTATGGTTAGCTGAATTCATTTGATTCCCATCAGCAATCATGCAATGGATTTGATGCCCTGAGCCATTGGTAGGTTAACTACAGACGACAACGATTCGACCTCAGCCACGAGTTCGTGCACTTCGCTTGAATCAGGAAGAGGATGTGAATCCACTTCCAGTGGCAAGGCGATTGAAGGTCCAGGTATCCGATCCAGTACCTCTCCCAGACGAGCAGCTTGTTCAAGTGGTGTTCCTTTGATGCTAGCCCCTCTCCCTTCCAATCGTTTCTGGGTCCATTTCATCAGAACGGTCGCAAGTTCATTGAGGCGTAGCAATCCATCATTTCTCTCATCTTCATGATCATTCGAACCTTGATCGTCATCAAGTCGAAGTGCAAGACCAAACAATCGGTCCCAACGCATGTCACGGGGCGGATGTCCAATCTGTTCGGCTAACCAATCCTTTGCTGAACCATCACCATTCCATCCGATTAATTCTGCAAGTCGTTGAATGGATTCCCTTTCCCCTTCATCATTGACCACTCGCATCTCTTTTTGATTAGATTTAGGCGGCTCTTCGAGAACCTCATCATTCACCTCAGAATGTTCATCATCATCTACGTGAGCAATTGCTTCGTTTTCTTCTTCTTGTTCTACATCTTCTTGTTCAATTGCTTCGTTTTCTTGTTCTACATCTTCTTGTTCGATAATTTCGTTTTCTTCTTCGCTCACTACAATTGCAACGTTCTCGGATTTGGATGTGTACTCGCCCCCATCAATGAAATCATCATTCCCAGATGCAGGGGTGATCCATGATGAAACATCAAATTCTTCGATTTCATAACTCCCAGCTTGGAATGGGTCCTCGACTTCGATGTATATCGGCCGCCAAGGTTCGAATTCAAACCCCCCACTTCCAGTTCCCTTCATCAATCGCTGTCTGAGGGCAGGTAAGCCTTCGATGAGTGTCATCAACCGATCTGGTCTTCTCAAATCTATCAGTACTTGTTCAGCAAGGTCTGTATCGCGCCCCCATGGTAGGATCTTCAATCGTTCGATGATTTCCTCATGCCTTTCCATTGCGCTGCGTATTGATGCTAATCTCTGTCCTGTCCTCATGGGGTCCCGCTTCAATTCTTCAAGCAATGAGGTTGTATCCCATCCTTCTTCTTCCCACACTTTCAATTCAAGCTCTGCGTGTTCTACCGCTACACGCAATCTTGGATGAAAAACTGCGGGAGAACGTACCGCTTCCCCCTCTTCTTTTTCTTCAATATCGGTCAGAACCCCTCCACGTTCAATGACATGAATCGCTTTCTCAAGCCGCTGTAATGTCCATCCTTCTGGGTTGATATCCCCTGGCCATGTTCCACTTTTCCTGAATTCAGTTACGGACATCAACAGTCGTCGCCTATACCGTTCATTCCTCTTTATCTGAGATTGAGTCCATTCCTCTGCTTCAAGAATAACGTCTAATCGTACGTCTGTATACAGGAGATTTCGCAATTCCTCTGCATCTTCATTCCCATCGATTGAGACATCGACTTTGTCCAAAGCTCGTATTGACTCCTGAGCTCGAACAATAAGAGCGTCATGGGAGGAGATATCACCGAGTGTTGCCTTTGGTGCACGTTCAACTCGTTCAAACCAATCATCGACTGCAAATCCGTCTTCTTTCCACTGGGTGATACTCTGTTTTCCTTCTGAGATACATTCCTCCATCTCCTTTTCGAGTCTACTCACTCCTCGCTCCAACTCATCAGTTCGTTCAAGGTCATGGATGTAAGCGACAAGCGAATCGCGTTCAAGTGACCATTCATCTCCAATCTCTCTCAACCGTTCACCGATTGCGATATGGTCATCAATCAATTGCTTCAATTGCTTATTTTTCCCTTCCCATTCGATGAGATCAGCCGGCTTTACAGCATCTGGTGCCCAGAATGCCCACCCTTCGCTTTTCAGTGAAGTGATGGTTGTTTCAACTTCAGCGAGTCGGCTGGTTCGATCTAAAATCACCTCGTTGAGTTCTTCTCTCATCTTTTCGAGGTCCTCATCCTTACCAGACCGTTGTAATTCCATCCTTTCTTTCTGAAACAGATCCACCAATGTCTGAGACCATGGGGAGAGTTTGATGTGGATTTCTTTGCTGAGAGCTGACCACTGCTCTTCGAGGTGTTGAAACCGTTCAAGTTCAATGGCTCTGTCCCTCAAAGTTCCATCACGCGCGGTGCTAACATCAAACCCCTTTCGCTCTAGAAGATCGGCCATAGCATCCATTCGTTCGAATCGTGAGACTTGTTTTCGTTCAAGATCATCGATTCCCTTTTCCAACACTTCCGAAGCTTCTGGAGTCAGAAAGTGGTCGACAAGTGGCCGAGCATCATCGATCAAATTAGGATCGAGTGCATCGAATCGAATACATAGGTTGACCAATCGCTCCAATTTCCCGGCATCGATCCACCGTTGCCGAGAAGCTGCAGCAGGTGCGCCCCACGGCCTCCACCGCATCTCAAATCGATCGAGTTCAGCACGAACCTGATGAATCTCTTCAGGGTCCGTCAATGCATCTTCAAGATAGCTGAGCCGTTCACGGTGTTTCTCAGGAATGTCTTCAAGTCGTTGTCGTATGACTCCAGCTTCATTGAATACCTGCTCGACTTGGAGTATCACTTCACTAGCTCGATCTGGTTGTTCTTCAATCGTAGCCCGTGTGGCATCAACATCCCACCCTTCTTTTCTCCAACCCTCTAGTCGTTCTAGCCACCACGGCTCTCTGCCGGGGTCGCCTTCATCGGACACATATGCGCATGACCACGGCTACACATGAACACCGCGATGGTTTATCCTCATTTCCTGAGGTTATTGACAGCATTTCGGTACCCGAATTGCTATATCTCAGACCTATACGGGCAGATATGACATCCGACGGCCTCGAACCCGGCCATTCAGCCATCCCATTCGATCTTCCAAATGCAAATTCTTCTGTTGGAGGCGAACAAGTCTCTTTCGAATCAGTTGCTGGTGAGAAAGGAACAATCGTTCTGTTCACTTGCAATCATTGTCCCTATGTCGTAGCATCAATGGAGAGGATCGCGAATCTTGCAGAGCAAGCGACAGGATTGGGAATTGGATTTGTGGCTATCAGCTCGAATGATGGCATCAATTATCCTGAGGATCGCTGGGAGCGTATGCAACAGATAGCGAGTAAGGATGGATATACGTGGCCATATCTGCATGATGAATCACAAGCTGTTGCAGCTGCTTGGGGTGCTGAAAGAACTCCTGAGGTTTACTTATTGAATTCTAACAACGTTGTTGTCTATCGTGGCCGAATCGATGACTCCCCTCGAGATCCAAGAAATGTCACCACCTCCGATCTTTCTGATGCGATTGATCAATTGGTCAACGATGAACAAATTACAACCCCAAGAACGCAGAGTATTGGTTGTTCTGTGAAATGGAAGACGTGATTACATATTCGTTTGCGGCCCAATGAGGCGATCGATGGCAGACTGAGTTGTTTCTCCATCTCCTCCAAGATCGCTTCGATGTTGTTTCTGATGCCAGAGGACGATTCCATCATGACCGATGATGATGTGAGTCGGCGTGCTTGTGACTTGCCAGGCACTCATCTGGGTCTGATTGAGATCATCGAGGTAAAGTGAAGCATGCGCATCACCAGGTCTGTCTGCACAGGATTGTGAATTTTGATAGCACAACGAACCACTCAGTTTTCCTTGAAACCCCTTCACCTCATCTCGATCTGCTGTGAATTTTTCATTCGTCTCAAAATTGACTGCCAACATCACGATGTTCATCCGCCCAGCGTAATCAATCTCCCATTGACTGATGGTCGTCCCATGGTTCCAACAATGTCCACAGTCTGTTGAAACGAAGATTAGCATTGTCGGAATCGCTTCTCCAGTTCCATTATCCCATGACTTACAGAATTCGAAAGGTTGCCATGCATCTGCCCCAAGTGCATGCCCATCTGCAAGGATGTTCAACGATTTGTTCCCCTCCCATGGTCCAACATCCCGATCGCTTTCTACCGCACACGGATCATATGTCACGGGGTCTGTCGATTCATTATCTATGACTTCATCATTCGACAAAGATGTGGAAGTAACGGGTGCATAATCGCCATCTGGCAGGACGTTTGGTAAATTGAATTCAGGGTTGGTGAGTAATGTGACAAGCTCAGGGTCGGTCTCATTCAATGCCGCAGAGGTGCATGGTCTCCACTCGTGTTCAATCTCAGAACATCGTTGCGCCTGTGCTCCCAACATGCTCGTCAATCCCCAGTACACGTATTCCGTGATCATGCATGCATAGGAGCATGTGTCGTCATCATAGGTATACCACGCATCTTCTGGATAATTTCCTCCCGGAGGCAGTGCGCATTGNCNCCCTCCATCACAATCATCAATCTCTTTCTCTTCGAAATGCCCCCCTCTTGCAGCATCNGTCAGATTCCCGATCAAGCTTCCATTGACNTCTCCGAANACGNNCGGATANGCATGAGCCCAACCCCCATGGGTAACAAGGTGCAAGACTTCCTCGAGTGTTGCATCGAATCTGTCCTGAGTTTCGTTATTGTTGACAGTCTCGTCCCCAAATAATGCCTGTACGACGATGTCTCCATTATCGAATCGCACATGCATTGATTCTGGAATCTCCTCAATTGCAGCTTCAAGGTCAGCTTCAGTAGCACCCATCACCAAAGTTGCAGATCGGCTTGATAGATGCTCTACAATCAGTCCATTATCGACGATTCCATCTTCATCATTATCCAGATATTCTGCAAGGACAGCAGAAGCATGGAGAATATCCTCATCACTTACAGCAGATGTGGCAATGACGTGCGAGCCAAACACTTCGACATGCTTTGAGAACGCCCCACTCATCTCTGAGAGTGTCCCATTTGGGGAACCGATATGGAAGGAGATTCCTGGAACTGTTGAGTTACTTTGGTTGTGACTCCCATTGATAGGTTCCTGCTCCGTAGAATTTGGATCTTGGGTGGCGGGTGGTGTAACTGGCGGTGCTGGAGGCACTTCCACATCTGAGTTTTCAGATGAGGCAACCGTACACTCATCCCCTCCCCCCTTCCCATCGAACGTGCACTGTTCTTCATCCTCTCCTCCCAAGCATCCTGAGGCTGGCAGAAGTAGAAGGAGCATGGAAACGAGGGCCACCGTGCGCATATGCTACCATCGTCAGATGTATCATCAACCAATCGGTTTGTCGTTCACTTCTGTTTCGTTCTAAACTACAGGGTTCAAAACCCCCTCTGCGATGGGGCTATGGTGCAAGGCAGAACATCGCTTGATTCCGGCCGTCAGGATTTTCTTGACTCCTTGGTTGACCTTCGTCTTTCTAAATCGGTGGTGGATTGGTACACGCTTGACGTTCTCACGACAATAGGTGAATCGAGAATCATTGAATATGACGTCAATGAATCATCCGGGCAATCTCTTCTGATGCTGAATAATTCAGCAATTCTCTGTGACCCAGAGACACTCTGTGTACGCCATTACCCGCGCCATCTTCTCCATTGCTTCGTCGAAGACCTTCGAAAGCACCCCGATCCATCACACCCTGGTGCAGTGTTCCAGATCGAATTATTCAGCGTCACTCCAAAGCATGAACAACTATCATGGACACACTGCGCTCATAATGAGGCAGAGATTCCTTCGTTACAATCCGCTGCAGGCCGATGGATGAATTGGCTTGAACGTGGACATGATGCTTGATTCACTTCAGGAATTCCACCCCTTGGTGGTCAAAGACATCCTTGATGAATCAAAAAGACCCAAACAGCATCAATGAAGTCCTCCAGCCTATCGTATGGGCGACTTATTCTTACTCAGAGGCCTTCCGAATGCAGGAAAGAGCACCGTTGCTAACCATCTTGCACCGGGTGCAGTTTTTGCCGCTGATGATTATTTTGAGGAGGATGGAAAGTATGTTTTTGATTATTCCAGACTTCCTGAAGCTCACGCTTCATGCCGAAAGAATGTGATTCAAGCCATGTCTTCAGGAATCAAAAAAATAGCAGTCGCCAATACATTCGTAACAATCGATGAGATTGAGCCGTACTTACAATTGGGCAGCACCCATGGCTACCGCGTTCACATCATGATCATTGAAAAACAGCATCAAGGTAACAACGAACATGATGTCCCCCAGTCTTCAGTAGACGTGATGGTGAAACAATTTGAGTGGGTTGACCCACGTTTTCATTCCTCTCATTCACCGTAAATCATGGCAACAGGATTGAAAAGACAGCGAACTAATTGTCAAATTGATACCTACCTACAAACTTCTCGAGATACTTTCTATCCAAGAAGCCGTCGTCGGGAGGCAATCAAAAATTCAATTCTGCATCCATTTAGCAATCTTCTCAGGCGAATACCTCTTCATCGAACTGTGGATGACCTCGCAAAAGGCCCATTCGGCGTGCCTTGGACGTGGATACCAGCCGAGGTTGTCGAGGTCGGCTCATCGAAAGGGGCGTATCCGTTTGCAGCAAACGGACCACGACATGAAGTGAACGTCGATGGGTTCTGGGTTGCTGCGTCAGAGATTCCGATTCTTTCAGGACAGTCATTGGAAGCTGCTGAAGAGACCCTATCTCAGACCCCTCCTCCGGATGGTGGGTTGTTACGTCTCCCTACGGAGAGCGAGTGGGTTAGGATCACCTCGCAGACATCAATCAAACCCCTTCCATTTGCATGGACGAGTGATGAATTCCATACATCACGATGGGGCTCTCCCAGAGATGGACGACCATGGACAGAAGCACGTTGTGGTAAGCAAGCACCGATCCCTGAAGGATCATCGATACCCAGGACCGCAGTCACGCTGAGACGGGATGGTATCCACCGCATCTTCCCATCCGGTGGTATGGATTCAGTTGATGCACTCCAAATTCCAGTTCTGATACCTGACGCTGAGAAGGACCAATCCCCTCCTCTTCACCCATTACCATCCCTCCCTCCCTCCAATCATCGCCGTATCTTGGAGGAAGTGATTTCGTTCCTCTTCTTCGGTGGAGCTGCAATGAGCATAGCTCTCTATAATTCGCCAGATTATGCTTTGAGTCAGCCAGTCAACATCTTGCTTGGCGGTTTATTCGTATCATTCGCTTCAGGTCTATTCTGGCGACCATCCCGTCCAGTCATTTCCCTTCCACTTTCTACGGATGAAGAAAGCGAATGATCAGTCAGTAGCAACCTCATCGGCCAGATGTGACCGAATCATCCATCCTGAAAGAGCAAGCAATACGATGTTTGCAAGGGTATATGGTGCAAGGACGACACCATTTGAGAAATAATTGATCACGAGAAGGATTAGACTCAATCCAACGATGATGAATAATGAGATGGGAAGTAAATTCTGCGCTGCGAGTGCAAGATTATCTTGAGAATCTCTGAACATTGTAATGATGTACCATATGACAAGAGATGTAGCAGCCAGCCAAATCATCGCGAGTGGCAATGATGAGGCGAAGATTAGGTCCCTACAATCATAGAATAGGGTTCGCTCACAACCATATGTTCCAACCAGGTCGCTTTCCATCTTCCTTCTGAAATAGAATGCCCTACTGCTTGAAACGAAAGCAGCGAGGGCCACTAACAGAATCCCTACAAGTTCACTTTTTTCCTTCACCATCTTGATCTTGGCACCTATGAGTGAACGAACATTCGAGTTGAATGTGATCAGAAGGCCAAGTGCTGCCAGAATGAGGCTTGGAATCAACCATATGTCGGGGCTGCCAAGTCCCTCACCGATCAAATCTGCCAATTCAAGCCCCTCCTAGAACTGCTGAAATTGCTTGATCAATACTCAAGCCCGCATTCTTATCTGAGGTCCAAGCAATCTCTCCATTGGGCTTGAGGAGAAAATAACTCGGCGTCCCTTGCACATCCCATTTACTGCGCTCTGATAGGTCCAGGTCATCGATGAATGGCCACGGGTGCGGATCCCCTTCTCGTTCTGCACAATCGACCTGACTCGCTTTGCACATTGCTTGTCCAGCAATTTTCTCTTGATATGCGATGATTTCATCGCGTGATCCTTCATGTCCCGAAAGGTCACTGAATTCCACGACCACGGAGAACATCTTGATCTGAGTTCCATATTTGTCATGAATATCAGTCATCTCTGCCGCTGATGCCCAACAGTATGGACAATCTGTATCAATAAAATCAATCAGGATGTGTTTTCCAGAATCTCCATCCGTCCATTGCGGGTCAATCTCATCTGCAAGATTGAACGCGACCCATTCATCTTCTCCCATTGTATGTGCTTGAGCAACCAGCTCAGGCGCAATATCTCCGATGTTGACGCCGCGCCCGATAACCTCTGTACTCTGGAATGTGATTGCTAATGATATGATGATGAGAATCACAACAACAAATGCACCTTCAGCAGCCGCTGTACCAGCCCTCTCATCGCTTGATGAAGCTCGCACCATAGGCGCCGGAGTCAATTCCCCTTCATGGACCCGTCGGCCCTCAACATCATCGGAGGAATTTCATGAGAGTGCTTCTTGCCGATTCATTGTGACCGAACGTCGTTGGATGGAGAGTACTGATGCTTGTTATGAGAAAACCTTCACTGCTACTGTAACCTCTGTCACCCAGACAACAGTTGTCCTCGATCAGACAATATTCTATCCTCTCGGTGGCGGTCAACCCCCAGATCTAGGAACGTTGGAGGGAGAACATGGCCCGGTCGAAGTATCTGATGTACGTGGGCGGGATGATGTTGAGCACCACGTACCTGAAGATCATGGATTTGAGATAGGTGATCACGTTCAAGGGATGATTGACTGGGACCGCCGATATAGCCACATGAGGATGCACACCGCCCAGCACTTGATTTCAGGACTGGCGTATGAAATAACAAATGGCGCTCGCACCGTTGGAAATCAGATTGGTACAGATAAAAGTAGAATTGACCTCAATCCAGTGAAATTCAATGAGGAGACTCTTGAGGAATTGTTGTTGGCAAGCCAAACCATGATCGATGAAGGCCACCGAGTGACTGCAAGTCAGATGACACGTTCCCAAGTCAATTCTTTGATGCCCTCAGACCGTACGAACATGGATCTTATACCAAAATCAGTCAGCGAATTGCGAGTCATATCAATCGGCGATGAGATTGACATCTGTCCGTGCGCGGGAACACATGTCCGTTCCCTCAGTGAGATTGGAACCATTGAATGGATTGGAATTCCTAAATCAAAGGGAAAGGGTACTCAGCGCATCACATATCGCCTGTTGTAACCATGGATGACTGCCCGAATCTTGATGGAGTGGTGACCCGAGGTGATGGCATGAGGCGTAGGCTCCCCCTCCTCCTCGCGTTCTTCCTCCTCCTTCCAATGTCATGTGTAACTGTCTTTGGCATCGCTCCCGCGCCTGATGAGAGCCATCCATACATCTCTACACTCTCGGTCACTGAATCCGATGACCTGTCCTGGATTGACAACCCATCGATTGTTTCTGAACATGGTCGGCATATGATACATGGTTCTCTCACAGGTTCATTCAATGCAGGAGGTGAGATGATTTCGAGTGCGAATGGAATAGGCGTGATTCTAGAGGATGTGAATGATTCATGGTCGAATCCGATTCAACTCCCCTTCCACCCAGATGTAGTTGTGCCCTCATCTCATTCCTCCGTGTTCATCCATGGGGCCTTCGACTCATCTATTTCGATTGACCAGACGACTCTAACTGCCGAAGGGCCTGCTCTCTACCTCGCCTCCATCAATCACACCTCTGGGCTTGTTTGGTCTCACGTTATTGAGGATCAAGGAACGAATCCAGAACTTCTGAAATTGATTCCCACGGATGCAGGAGGAGTTGTTGGTATTGGTCAATTCAGTCATGAGCGCTCACTATCGAATTCCTATTTCTTCTCCCCTTCCGGACAGAACGCAGGCGGCATTACTTCCGCTAGTGAGATTATGGCGTTCCACATCACACCTGATGGATCACTTTCTTGGTCTGAAACGTGGGGATCAGATCTCGATGAAACCCTCTTATCAGCAACCTCAACTGATGCTGGAACAGCTATTTTGATTCATCATACTTCTTCGTTCTCCGGCAGCACCTCTCCCGCTAGAAATGCAACATTCGCTCAACACGTCCTTCCGGCAGAGGAAGGCGTTGTATCTTTCATTATTGATTCAGATACCGGCTCCATTGATGTGGCCCCTTGGACCATGACGAATGTCACTCACCTTGTCACCCACCCGCTTGGCCTAATCGCTGTCGGCGTCGGCAATGCAGGAGATATTGGGTGCACTGATGAGCGTTCTTCCTCAACACAGAGCGGCGATGAGTCACTTACATGGTTCACAGCTCTTCTCGATGGGAATGGCCAATGTCTGTGGTCGAATCATGTTATTGGATACCTTTCATTCGAACTGGTGGATGTTGCAGTTTCCAATAATGGCCGCTCATTTTTCCAACTCAACATCGGTGAACAAGGTCAAGATGGTCTTCCCAAGACGACGACCTTGAATCAGATCACGATCACTCATTCAAAAGGACGTGATACAATAGTACTGACATTGGAATTAGATGGTCGGTGGTCCTCACTTCTTCGTATTGGCCATATCAATGTCGATGACATCGGTCTTGGAGTCATGGTTACAGACGCTCAATCATTATCTTTGCACGTTGACGCACAAGTGAGCACATCTGACATCGAATACACGGGTGAACAACTTCTCACCATTCAATTAACACCTGAACCATCATCATTCGACATTGTCTTCCAGAGAGACGGAACCCCCCTTGATTCAACGACTTGGTCATCAGGTCCAGTGGATGTTCTCATCACCCCCCACAACCATTCAGGAGCCCTGACTCTCACCTCTAACATCACTGGAACAACTTGGACATCCGAATATGTTGCAGATGGTGAACAAGTCATTGTGACGGCAGAATTCCCCTACGGCCCACAACGAATCTGTATCCAGAATAGTGCGGTATCTCCATCCTGTGTCGATATTATTCACGAGTCAACACCCTTTGTGTTCAATAGTGCAGGATCATCGACATTGTTCACCTCAGACGATGGTGGCCTTGTTCTCACATTTTCGTTTGTAGCCGTGAGCCCCATTCAACCCCAGATCGATCCCGGTGGAATTGACGGCCAGGTCACTTACACGACTGAATCAACATCACTTGACAGATATCTCGTCAATGTCTCTTACTTGGTCTATGAGGGGGGGGAATCCACATTCTGCGTCACGGCGACTGTCGAAGGCCATTCGCCCATTGAGCGCTGTCAGTCAGCATCAATCTCTTCCTCACTTATCGATTCAGACGTAGATGGTGTTGTTGATGCAGATGATCAATGCCCGGACACGCCGGAGAGTGAACGGGATATTGTGAGTCCGGGTGGCTGTAGTACCGCCCAACTAACTGCCTTAGAGGCGACCTCTGCGAGTGGAGAAGAAGAGACCACGCAATCAACATCTTCACCAGCAGCAGAAATTGATTCTGGCTCAACCCCAGTCCTGGCAATTCTTCTCGTCCTCATTGCAGCAGTTGCAGTGATCGTGGTGAGTTCCGCCCCAGTGATTATTCAGATTCTGAAGGATCGAGGCGAGGAAACTTCAGATCAGACAGATGATTCTTGAGGGTGGACAATGTCATTCAATCCAGATGATCTGCTTTCGACCGAAGATGGAATGAGATTCTTCAGCGTCGTCCATATGCTTCAGCGTTCAGCATTGATCTCAATGGGTTTGCTTGATAATCCATCGACAGATGAGCGTATGCTTGATTTGCCAAGTGCCAAAGAAGCCATCGAAGTTCTTCGCGTGCTAGAACGAAAAACGCGCGGAAACCTAGATGACAAAGAGACACGCTTGTTGAGGGGAACAATTTCTGAACTTCAGATGCAGTTTGTTCAAGCCCCATCTAGATTCAAAGAGAAATCAGAGGAAGAAGAAGCGATTGCTGACCTCAAGAACACGTTCCAAGACCCCTCAAGTGGTCCGGTGGATGTGATTATTGATGATTCAGAGGAATGACTCAAGATTCTGACCATCGCTTGATGTAGCCGCACCTCATCTCCCTATTGTGGTCAGAGTAAGTGGTGTTGATGATGAGTCCGCCCCAGTGGCGATGGTCGTCGAAGATAATGACCTCTCCCGTCGACGTCTGGAACATCTTCTGAAACAGCGAGGATATCGAATCATCGAGGTACTAGATGGCGATACCGCCGTCGATGAGTTCGTTAAACATAATCCGGAACTAGTTTTCCTGGCCCTCGATCTTCCTCGCTTAGATGGCCATGTGGCGGCTCTTGAGATGAGGGAACATACCCAGAGTGTACGAATCGTGTTCGTAGCCCCTCGCCGCCTCAGGAGCACTGCAGAAGATGCCTCATTTTCAGCCGGCGCTGTAGCGTGGTTAGAGCGTCCAGTTACAGAATCTTCATTGGAGCAGAAATGGACCGATATTCGTTCGGAAATACCTGAAGCCCCTGGCCTTGCAGACCTCGATACACTTTATCCTGAAGATCTTGAAGACATGGAAACTGAAGTCATCTCGATGATGAAGGATGAACGATTATCTTCAACCACTCCTGATGCTCTCGAAGCATCGACATTGACGTCACTGACCATCGCATCATCATCCCGCTCAGAAGAATCCGAATCATCTGACTCTTCGTCATCTGAAACGAAGAGTACGAAAAAGCGACCTTGGATCGCCCTGATTGCCTCTCTCCTGATGATTGTAGGACTTTCCCTTACGTGGACGACAGCAATACCTGAAGCCCCCCATCGAGCCGAAGGGTCTGGTTTCTCATATCTGATACCCACTGGAAGCCTGGTCACTGAAGGTGGCTCACCTACAACGGTCTTCTCTCTTTCTTCGATAACGTACACAATAGCTCCTTTGATCACCCTCATCACTTCCATTCTTGTGATGATGTTCGCCATTGCACGCATCAGTCCAAAAGTGCTTGGAATCCTCTACATTTTCTATGTTGTATTGATGATCATGTTCTCATTCCTGAGTGCTCAGGATGGTCCGTATGCAATGTCCACGTTGTTTGGACCAGGAGTGTGGGTGACGTCATTGAGTGGTCTGGGCCTCATCCTCGACCGCACTTGATGGAACCCCATTCATCATTTCTCGCTGGAGGTTGTTCTGCAGATCGATTGCTGCTTGTCCGCTGAGTACTAATTTCGTCCCAGGTGGAAAGAACTGCGTTCCTAGAGGTGCTTGGGTCACGTGATCTACATTGAACCCCTTCTCATCTAACAGGCTTGCATCTCCGTTCAGAATTCTCTCACCGAGTAGAAGATGTCGTTGAACGAAACGGAAGAGGATGAATGCCACCCCACTGCTAACAATTCCAAGAATCACAAATCCAAGCATGATTCTTCATCTCATCCATGAGCCCGCCGCTCGAATCCATTTAGCGTTGCAGCAGCACATTTCTTTGCCATTTCAGCGGGTTGGGCATCCTTGTAGATTGCAGAACCGATGATCACCATATCCGCTCCCGCTTCAATCGCTGCATCTGGAGAACCATACCTCTGTCCCCTTTTCCCATCTCCTCCATCTGGATGAATTCCAGGAGTGAGAATCAATTGACTATCCCCCACTATCTCGCGCAGTCTTGCTATCGCTTGAGGATCAGAACCGTTGCCGATGTAACCTATCACACTCTCATGAACCGAACCCATCTCGACGACCGGTTCGGTCAGTCTTTTTTCGACAAGGTTTCCCCGACTGCTCATTTGAGCTAGGAGCACCACCCCTCCATCACGTCCAGCTACCGTCCATGCATCTTGTAATCCATCAATGATGTCAGGCCCGGAGATGCCATGTGCAGTTACTGCGTCCGCCCATCCCGCGATGTTCCACCCCTTCAACATCTGGTGATGTGATATGGCTCCAATATCAGCGAATTTTCGATCTTCCATGATGGGGAGCCCCTTCTCTTGGCAACATGCAATCACTTCACTCCACTCTCCATCCCCATCCATACAATCAACGTGGGTCTTCACTGCAGCAATCCATGGGTGGACTTGTTCGATGAGATAGATCAGATCCTTTGTTGAGGGGACATCCCCTGATAGGATGACCGCTGATTGTTTTGAAAGAACAGATTCAATCAAGCGAATGCCGACAGGATGTGACATTTCATCCCGCCTCGCTTCGACGGCTTTCTCCCAAGTCACAACATGACCATACCCTGTGGGGTTTTCAGAGGTCCGCTACAGAAGTTCTCTTCCACAACGGTCCAGAAGCTTGCGTAGATCCTCGCGCTCTGGAGCCTCCTCAATAGCACGTTGAGCACACAGAAATGCAGCCGTCTTCCTCCCCTGTTTCTCATGGGCTAACCCCAGGAGATACCACGCATCGCTCTGATCGATGGCCCCATCTCTGAGGGTGGCTGCCGCTAACCAAGGAATGGATTGTCTTGGGTCATCGGCTTCGAAGTACCACCGTCCAATATGCATCCATGCATCTGCATATGTGTCATCTGTCTCGATAGCATGTCTCCACCACGCCAATGCTGTCTCAGATTCGTCCAATTGATCCAGCGCAAGTCCTAGAAGCGTAGCCGCTTCAGCGGATGGAGCAGCTTGGAATGAAGTCCCATAATGTTCGATAGCCATTGGTAGGACCCCGATACTGTGCAATAATCTCGCCATTCTGTAAAGGTCATCAGACAAAGTGAGGTTAACCTGGTCCACCACATCTTCCTCACCTTCCCGTCGAGGTCCATCGGCCGACCAGATTGACATGATGTGCCAGAGCCGTTGACTCGACCCGATTCGATCACGGATGGGGTCCGCATTTGCTCTCATCCACGCAAGAGCTGTACTCAACTCTTCAGTTCCAGGAGTTATCTCAACCCCTCCTTCAATCCCCAGCACTCCATGTAAGGTGGAGCACCCCCGCTCAACGTTCCATTGTGTCAACAATGTCCTTGTTACCTCACCCTCACCTGTGTACTCCAGATGGTAAAGGGATGGTACTGGGTCCTTCTGTAGAGGCAGTAACATTTTGCCCCCCTTTTTGAGTGCCGCCAAGGCGTCGAGTGGTGTGTCGTCGAGTGCATAAGTGACTAGAATCGCATCCCATGCCCTTTCGCTGAGGAGTTCAGTAACCTCCTCTACTCCTTTGATATCAAGATGGGGAACAGTGGCCTGAATGTGAGGGATGCGCGAATCATAGGGCTCCACCCCCACCGGTCGGGCACCGATTTGATCGAGAAGTGCACAGATGAAACCGCCCCGGGGCCCGACAATCAGAACATCATCGCCGATACCAACATCGAGCATGTCCAGTAATTGGATGATGTCAAAATGTCCTGGAATCAATGAACCAGGAAGGTCAGGGTCATCATGCCAAGGTACCAACAAAGCACTTGATCCCAACGAACCTTGAAGGATTGCAAGTTCGGGTAACATGTGGTCGCTCCGTTCGACTTCATAGAGCGCAGCGTGTATGTTTGCATCTCTGATCAATCCCATCATCTGATATCTGTC
>PAZI01000032.1 GCA_002715545.1 Methanobacteriota archaeon | reverse complement strand
GTGCGGCAGTCCCCGCATCGGTTACAGCGTTAGCATTTCCAGAATCAGCAAGGGGTGGAAGAATCTCAAGAATCTGTAGTGCTAGTTCAGCGGTCTCTAGTGGTACTTCTGCAGCCCCGAGCGTCGCTGCTTTGATCCTGTCACTTCGGCCTTGTTCCTCCTTTGGGGATCTCCATGCCGCCATCACTTCATCAAAGGCAGCTATGTCGTCAGTTGCAAGTTCAAGGCTGCGTTCAAGAATGGGTTCGGCCACTGCCTTTGCCTGCCCTGAAGCGGCCCAACCATCCGCCCATTTATCGCGACCAATGGTGAGGTTAGCAACCATCGTGGCTAGGGCGGCCGACTTTCCAAGAGCTACCGCAGCAGCAGCGCCGCCGCCAGGTGTTGGTTTCTTCGATGCCAGTGCGTCAATGAACCCCTTCTGGGTCTCTTGGTCGACCTTCATGATGTCAACCCCATAGCGTATTCGATGATGCGTTGCTTTGGTTCGAAGGGAGATATCTCCGATAGGCCAAGACCATCGATTGCAGCATTGACTATCACCTCCTCTTCTTCGACATCTGCTCCACAGAACCAACGACCTGCCTCAAGAATCGCGGCAAGGGGTACGAGGCCGACGAGTTCACTTCCTTTTGTATGAACTCCATGGTCCTCCGCAAGAGAACTGACAGCAAGAAAAGCGACGTGCATCGGCGTCACAGTATGATCGTCTAGATTCATTGAGACCTGTGAGATTCCATGTGCTTCGAGTGCCACACCCATCCCCTTGACTGAGGCGAGCATACCTGGGATGCGTCGGGATGCTCCAGATTCTGAACGAATGAGTCGCCCAGAGGCGCGGATTATTGATCCCACTTTGCGAGCGACGACAGGTTCCTTTTCGTCCAGATTGACATTATAGGCGATTAGAATCTTCCTCGCTCCAACTGCAGAAGCTCCCGTTTGTGCAATTCGTTCATCCCATGATTCTGGTCCAAAATCAGGCAATGCAGTCTCGGCGTCATGCACCTCACTTGTTCCTTTGAAACGATCCTTCAGTCCCTCTACCTCTCCTTTTCGTAGAGTGGATAGATTCCCTCGCCCTTGTGATGCTGCAGCTGTGCCGTAAAGATACGTTGGCAATCCTAATTCAGAATACAGGCGCTCAGCAAGTCCTTCTGCAAGGGCTGCACATTCCTCGAGACTGATGTCTCGAATGGGAATGAAGGGGATGACGTCAACTGCTCCCATACGTGGATGTTCGCCTTCATGTGTCCTCATGTCTATGGATTCAAGTGCCTCTTTTGTCAGCATGAATGCAGCCTGAGTCACATCCTCTGGTGAACCGCCCAATGTGATGACGGTACGATGGTAGTCGCTGTCAGGCTCGCAACCAAGGATGCTGACTCCTGGAATCCGGGCAGCATCAACAATTTTCTTGATCACTCTTTCATCTCTACCTTCACTGATATTGGGTACACACTCCACAATTGGGTTGACCATGTTGAGGGGATGTGCAGGATAGGGTTGATGATTTCGGCTCAAGCCCAGAATGCTTGGGCTGCTATACTGGCCGCTTCCTTACGCTGTTTGTCAATGAGCTTGAATGCCTTTGACATATGTGTTTCAGTGACACGGCGCTTACCCTCTCGAAGCGCGACCATGCCTGCTTCTGTAGTCAACGCCTTGATATCTGCCCCTGAGAATCCCTCTGTCTTGTTACCCCATTTCTTTAAGTCCAGTTTGTAGGTCTTGATACTCCTGAAATGAATTTTCAGAATGGCACTTCGTGCTTCTAAGTTAGGTAATGGGATCTCGATGACCCTGTCGAAACGACCCGGTCGAAGAAGTGCATCATCAAGGATATCTGGTCGATTGGTAGCCGCTATGATCTTCACATCATCGAGCTGTTCGAATCCATCTAATTCAGCGAGTAGCTGCATGAGCGTTCGTTGCACTTCTCTGTCACCTGATGTGGTTGAATCAAGCCGTCTTGCCCCGATTGCATCGATTTCATCAATGAAGACGATTGAAGGTGACTTCGTTCGCGCTAAATCGAACAGCTCTCGGACAAGCCGCCCCCCCTCTCCAATGTATTTTTGGGCCAGTTCTGAACCAACTAATCGTATGAAAGTTGCTTGGGCTAATGATGCAAGTGCCTTTGCCATCATCGTTTTCCCACATCCTGGTGGTCCAACCAAAAGCACGCCCTTCGGTGGTTCAATACCTATCCGTCGGAAGTCTTCTGAGCGCGTGAGAGGCCATATCAACGCCTCAGTGAGCAATTCAATCTGTTCATCGACACCTCCAAGGTCTGCGAAAGTGGTGCGTGGTTGTTCAATCATCTCAGCACCTGTAACAAGAGGGTCGCGACCTGCATCGAGAACATCGACAATCGAGAGAGTATCTTGATGGAGGCTGACTCTGGCCCCGGCAGTTAAGTTGGCAGAGTCAATCTTAGGATTGATGTGCACAAGGAATACTGTGCCGTTGCTTGAGCGAACGACTGCTTTTGTCGAATCAATCACATCCTGTATTTGTCCAACAACAAGTGGTGGTGATTTCAGCATTCGTATATCATCGTCAAGGCGCGTGACCCTCTTTCTCAGATCTGCAATTTGTCCTTCTAAGAGAACCTTGTCTGACATGAGATGCTGGGCTTTGTTCCTCAGTGTCTCAATGGTCTGCTCGAGGTCCTTGGTCGAAGCATCAAGCGTATCTCGATGCATCGGCGTAGGTCCTTCATCAACCTCTGTACCCACATTTGACGATGGCCGACCTCACTTATGGATGATTTCCCCTTGTACAGCAGATTCAAGTCGTTCGTAGCGCAGGTACTGGTTGCGGGAGTGTGGATGTGACTTGTGAACTCTGTGGTGCCCCCAAGGTCGCTACTAGGATGGTGGTTGTCGATCGTGCAGAGGTGAGGGCCTGTCGCCAGTGTGTTGAGAGGACTGGTCGGACATGGGAGCAGCCGCGCCCATCTCCACCGCGCTCAACTGGTGCCGGGAGTCATAGAACTCGGCAATTCTCTGGAGGTTATGGCCGAACGGGGAAAACAGGTCGTGATATCATGATGAAAGATGTTGAGGAGTTGGTTCATGACTTTTCTTCGCGTATCAAGTCGGCCCGAGAACTTCGAGGTTGGAATCAGCGTGAGTTCGCCCGCTCAGCTGCTGAGAGAATCAATGTGATTCAACGTATAGAATCTGGAAAACCTGCTCCTGATGATACGATGCGTAAAATCGAGAAATTACTTGATATCGAACTCTTCGTAACTCGACAGGAATCCACGCCGGTCACACGTTCGGTACCAGGTCAGGGGATGACTCTTGGTGACCTTGTTGACCTCTCAGAGATACGTTCTGATGATTGACGGGAGGATATTATGCGTCCGCTGCACATCATTCATCTGCAGCAGGACGATCCAAAAAAGTGCACGGCAAGAATGCTCGCAAGACGTGAACTGGCCATTGTTCACCAACGTATTGGTGGCCCATATCGTGGAATTCTGTTAGATCCACTCTGTGGAAAGGTCCTTGGTCCTGAGGATAAAAACCTCCCTCATCCATCTGTCATCGCTCTTGATTGCTCATGGAAGTCGATCGAACCCTCGATTGAGGAACTCGATCGAACGCGTCGCCTGCATCACCGGACTTTACCGCTCTTGCTCGCTGCCAGTCCAGTCTCATGGGGTAAACCGGGTCGTCTATCGACTGCTGAAGCTCTTGGCGCAGCCCTCATGCTGCTTGGAGAAGAGGTACAGGCCAATGAGGTGTTGGCAGCCATCACATGGGGTGAACAGTTTTTGAAGTTGAATAGCGAACCTCTGGAAGCTTATTGTCAAGCAACCAGTTCTGAGGAGCTCGTGCAGTTACAATTCGAATTCTTCGACTAGTTTCAATGCTCTTTCAAGCTCACTTCCGAAACGACTCATCTGGAGTCCCAGCATAGCACCCAATCACCCAAGGGAAGCTGAAGGTGACGAAGTAAGCATAGCCTCCATCGATTACCATACCGTTGCACTCATCGAGGTCGCCTTGACCTTCGTGCCAGACAAAATCATCTCTGAATTGGCCGTTCCAAGTGCTCCCTGGGAAGGCCTCTTCTCCTTCAAGATTGGTTCGCTCACCCTCTCGTAAAATGTAACTTGAGGTGACTTCACGGACAGTTCCGTTGTCATCGATATATGGCCCGAGAATTGGAAACCCATCTGCTGCGAACCCAATCACTCCAGAGGCCGTAGATCCTGTTTTGTCATACATTGCAGAGGGGTCGCCATGGTAGTGGTATGCCCCATCTGGTTGAGTATGTGCATGGTTGGAATCCTCTCCAAAATCATTTGATTGATGCATGGGGTCATATCTCCATACATTTCCATCCATACAACCTATTTTCTCCTTGCCCAGGGGGTCAGGTCCTACACCATAACAAGCAGCTGCAAGGAGATCGAGTTTGACCCCGTTGAGGAAAATGGCATTGTCATACCTCAATGAAAGTGGTGTTGGATTGTCAGCCACAACTGGATTAAGGGGGAATGTGAACTGTTCAATCACAGGTGCAGCAGCGTTCGCAAACCTTCCATTAACCCCAAAGTCATGATTGGGAATGCCGTTGCTTTCAATCGTACATGATGAGTCTGTTGAAGTGATGCGAACTTCACTTCGGTGTTTGTTGTTCTCAGATATGTCAGTCACATCTGCAAAGAATTCACCGATGTATTCTGTACAAAGTGGCGACGTATTGGTGAATACTCTGTTCCTGATGTCGCTTGCCTCGTCCGAAATGTCGATTCCAGAATCATCTGAGAGGCAACCAGATAGGGTGGAAGATAACATTAGCAATATCACAAGTGAGGCAACCATTCGAGGCATGAAAAATCCACTCCATGAATGGCTTTAGATGTGTTCAGGACCAATGTTGATGCTTACCTGACGAGGGAACCTGGTGGCACATCTTTGTCCAACGTGAGCAACGAAACAGTACCCTCACCACCATCAGCAGCTAGGAGCATTCCTTCTGACTCGATACCTCTGAGTTTTCTTGGGGCGAGGTTGGCTACGACGACTACGTTACGGCCTACAAGTTCAGAAACATCGTAATGGTCACGCAGGCCCGCACATACTGTTCGACCTTGTTCACTACCATCATCGATTGACACAACGTAGAGCCGATCTGCTTTTGGATGGATGTCCACTGTTTTTACCTTGCCAACAATCATCTCGACCTTGGCAAAGGTCTCGAACTCTATGCTTCCATCCTCCACATTATCGACTTCTGCATCTTGTTCTTCATCTCTTCTGACTGAATCTTCACCTGCAATCTCCTTTTCACGTTCAAGAATTTCGTCCAAGTCAAGGCGTTGAAAGAGTGGTGAGATTTGATTAGATGGCTCAGGCAACGTGTTTAATTCTGCAGCAGTATGCCAGTCGACATCATAAATACCTCCATCTTCACCAAGCATCCTCCAGAGTCTCTCAGCTTGGAATGGCATGAATGGGCGGGTCCAGATGGCGAGACTACGAACGAGTCTGAGAGCCCATGCGAGAGCTGCGAGTGGCCCGCTGCGGTCTACACCCTCTTGAGGCTTGAGTGCAGTCCATGGTGCGTTGGACTGAAGATGTTGGTTTCCAAATTGGCAGATGGCCATAATCTCCTTGAGCGCTTTCTTGAATTCAGAATGACGAAGATGGAGGGTGGCTGCCTCGGCTCTTTCCTGAACTGCAGCAGTGGCATCACTGAAACGCACTTGGTCATTGAAGTGAGCGATTGAAATCTGCTTGTTATCCTCGTCGACAATGCGCTGACATAATGAAAGGACTCTGTGTACAAGGTTACCATACGTACTGATCAATTCATGATTAACCCGCTCAACAAATTCCTTCCATGTGAAATCAGCATCAGATTGTTCAGGCATCTGAATAGTCAGATAGTACCGCAATTGATCTGGGTCATGATGCTCTAAGAACGATGGAAGCCAAATTGCATGCTTGCGTGATTTAGAGAATTGACCTCCATCGAGCATGAGATATTCCATTGCAGGGATATTGTGAGGTAGAGCAAGATCTCCTCGCCGGGGGATGCTCGGATTATCGTCACCAGCTTTCGCTTGGTTGAGACCCATGAGGNTGGCTGGCCAGATAATCGAATGGAACGGAATGTTATCCTTGCCGAGGAAGTAAAGATGTCTTGGTTTCGCTTCGTCATTTTCAATGACCCACCATCGCTTCCATGCATCTGGCTCACCTACCTGTTCGGCCCAGATCTGGCTACAGGTGAGGTAGCCTTGTACTGCCTCGAACCAAACGTATACGCACTTATCTGACCAACGTGCATCCTCAAGCGGTAGATCGATNCCCCAGTCAAGGTCACGGCTGATGGCTCGTGGACGCAACTTCTGTTCAAGCCATTGTGATGTTACTGCCCGGACATTTGGCTTCCAATCTTTGCTGCTCTCATTGAACCAATCCTTGAGTGCCTCCTGGAATNTGTCAAGCCTGTAGAAGAGATGCTCAGTCTCGCGCACGCTGATNTCTCTCTCTGGATGGAGTGCAGATGATGGATTGACAAGCTCACTAGGTTCGTAGGTGGCACCGCATTGATCGCACTGATCGCCACGTGCTTCTTCGTTCTGACAGGATGGACAGGTCCCTTTCACATATCGATCTGGTAGGAATCTTCCTCCTTCCTCCCCATTTTCGTAGTATTGATCACTTGTCTGAACAACAAGCAGGCCTGCGTCATGGAGTNTCTGTATGTGNTTCTGAACCCGGCTGACATGGCCAGGATGTGTTGTTCTATTGAACAAACCGCCGCCATCTTCTGGGTTGCCGCGAGTTCCGTCTTCAGCGCCGAAATTCACTCCAAGATCCTGCAGTGCTTGTGTGTTGATGGCGTGGAACCTGTCAACGATGGCTTGTGGTTCGACCCCTTCTTGCTCTGCTGAGATGGTTATCGGTGTTCCATGCTCGTCGGAACCGCTGACCATGAGTACTTTGTTACCACAAGCGCGTTCGAATCTTGCTTGGATGTCTGGCGGTAGATAGCACCCTGCCACGTGGCCAAGGTGGAGTGGGCCATTGGCGTATGGCCAAGCCACCGAGATGAGTACATGCTCGCCCATGTATTTGCTACAGGGGTCCTGTACATCTGTGTGACGCATGCACGGAACATTTGATAGGCATGCACCCTGTCAACGGTATGCTGTACAGCAGCATGGGACCTGCATGGGATACGAGACCATTTTCTTGTATGTGGGGGTGGCGCTGGGCGTGTCCTTTCTTTGCTCAGTGCTTGAAGCAGTCCTTCTGTCGATGACGTTGAGTCAAATCAACGTCTTGCAGAATTCCGGACGGCGTAGTGGAGCGATATGGGCAGTTCTCAAGGAGGATGTAGAACGGCCGTTGACTGTGATTCTGACCTTGAATACTATTGCCCATACGGTAGGAGCAATAGGGGTTGGCTCAGAGGTTCAGAACATGTATCAGGATGCTGATTTCGCNGTAGCTGTCGCATCGGGCCTGCTTACACTTGCAGTTCTACTGTTCTCTGAGATTCTGCCGAAGACAATTGGAGCAACGTATTGGCGGCAACTAGCGCCTGCTTCGGCCTACGTTCTCAACACTCTTCTCCGCCTCATGTGGATTATTGTTGTTCCAATCATGGCTATCCGGCGCGTCCTTCCAGAGGGTGAAGTGCAGCCGACAGTTCCGCGAGATGAACTTGCAGCCCTTGCCGAGATCAGTGGTGATGAGGGGTCCATCGAACCCGACGAGCGTCGAGTCATTNGAAATCTGTTAGCTCTTCGTGATACTACGGTAGGGGAAGCAATGACACCGCGTGTTGTGATGACTGCATTTCCTCTTGGGATGACAGTCTCCGAGGTCATTGCCGAACATCCGGTCCTACATCATAGCCGTAATCCAGTCTATGATGGTGACTTGGACCACCTTGTGGGTCTTGTACTTCGGTCATCCATTCTTCGTGCTCATGGCGAGGACCGATTCAATGTTGAGATGAAGGATCTGATGTCGCCGATTCAGACCTGCAAATCGGATGATGATCTCGACACAGTGCTTGACCATTTTCTGGAAGCCCGTCAACATCTCCTTGCCGTTGAGGGTGAATTTGGTGGAACCGCTGGTATCATCACGTTAGAAGATGTGTTCGAGGAGATGCTGGGAGTCGAGATAGTTGATGAATCAGATCCTGTTGAGGATATGCGTGAACTCGCGGCTCAGCGTCATATGGAATCTGAGTCCGAATGATTCTCAAGCCAGTCAAGAATCACGGCGTCACGCGAGGGGTTAGATCCACGAGCACTGTGTTTGAGATTCTCAATGACGTGTACATTCAACCAAGGGTATGCACGTTTGGCAGCCTCTGCTTGGGCATTCCCAAGCGTTTGGTCGACACCTGCTTGGATGTACAGAACCTTCCCCTCCTCTAAGGAGCCCCAATGTGGTGGTCCAAATGATGTGGCAGACCAAGGTGGGGATTTTGGTTCAATGATTTGCGTGAGCCGAGCGATTCGCCCTAGAACCAATGGTAGGATGAGGCGCATCCATGGAGTTCTGTGAATCATGATGAGGGGGAGGTCGACGAGGGGTGATTCAAGAATCAGCCGAGGTCGTGAACCGTGGGCTAAATCCCATGTCTTTAGCACCCGTTGAGCAACGTACCCGCCAAGACTGTGGCCGTGGATGAGTAACTTGTCTTCTTTGTTCGTAGATATGTTTCGCATTTCTGCTATAGCGTGGTGAACGTCAATTGCAGCTTGAACGCTAGAGAATACACTTGTTGGAGGTGCCTCGCCATGTCCTCGGAGATCAAGTGCTACTGTTGACCAACCTGCAGTCCACATTGTCTTCATGCGTTCAAGTTGGTAATGGCTGCATGAGGTCCATCCATGCAAGAATATGGCAAGTCCNCCTCCAGCTTCAGCATGATACCACATTGGCATCACTGTGCCGTCATTCGATGTGTACGACAACCTCTCAAAGTCATCATGTTCGAAAGGAGGTCCTGGCGCTCGTGGTTGGAATGATTGAAAGATGGCGTGGTCGAGGACAAGGTCGATTATCAGAAGAATGTCTGTAATTACAATCAGAAGAATGGAGACTATCAAACTCCATCTCGATGNTGATGCGCCCCATAATTCCATGGATAGAATAATCATTAGGGGAAGGTGACAAATCGTAACTAAGACGACCCTTTTAGTCCTCACACGTTGGAGGTGGTCTGACAGGCGGTCATCCATCGGCGCCAGCAGGTTCGTCATCCTCTTCTTTCGGCGTATTGAATCTCTTATCTGCTCTTTCTCCAAAGGCTTCCAGACGAGCCACCCATCCAGTCGTTTTCTTCTCGCTGACGTATGCAACGTGGTAGACACCAAATGCGGCCTCCCAGATACCCTGACTAGCAGATGTCACTCGACGAGTGATGTAGTTGGCAACCCAGTAGCCTATGAGGATGCCCGCGACGATGAAGTAAGAGCTGTTGGAGGTTCCAATCAGTGCAAAGAACATCGCGAAAATCAGACTCGGAGTAATGGTTGCTGCAAGAATGAAGTAGACAAAGAGAGGCTTGCTGCCCTTGTAGGTCAGAAGAACCGTTTGGGTGACAATGTGGCCGATGGATCTACCGAATTTGATGGGCAGGATGAACATGTTTGGGACCATGAGCAGCAACCCGAACAATAAGGGCAGTGTAGGATTACTTCCTCCAACAATAAAGAACGCAGCTGGGATACACAATCCCCAAGTCATGATCAAATCGGTGATTCGAGCGAAACTCTTTGCCCAGCCTTTAGCAGGAATCAGGTCGTCAGACATCGTGCGAGGCTGACGGGTTGTCTTGGGTTTTCGCGCCCGCCGTGGCTTTTGTTCTTTGACCGGCCGAGACTTGCTCTTCGCCTTCTGTTCACTCGTAGTTCTAGTCTCCGAATCGGCGGAATCGACCCTCTCTAGTTCTGGTTCTTCAGGGTCCCCTACAAGATTATGCATGCCCTCAATCTTCTCATCCTTNGTCTTCTCGACTTTNTCCAAGAGTCCCATCNTTTCACCTTCAGCTCAAGCGTGCCCCCACGCGTTCGTAAATCTGGAATGCGTCTGAGGTTGTGAATGCTTCCAATTCCTGTTCTGGAAGATCAAGGAGTCTAGAATCTACGACTTTGAAGAATGCTCGCCGTTCATCATCGCTCGCTTCGCTGGGAGTCCCGCCAACCTTCTGGTATACTTTGAAGTCATCATGCTCCATGAAAGATGAAATGCTCTCTTCTGGGAGTTTTGCCAGCAGTTCATCCACGATACCAACAAGCACTTCAAATTCATCATTTTCAGGGGCCTGTTCTTCTTTCTGTCGTTTCAGATCACTGACTGGACGCTCACCCATGCGGATATCGATGAGAAGTCTTCTCCGTGCAACGAGCGGTTTGAGTTGTGTTCCCACCTTGCGGATCTTCTTTGTCTGATTACGCTGCTTAGCGAGTTTGAATTCTTGATGCAGTGGTCGGATTCTCTCTTCAAGTTCATTCAGTTCTCCATTGATGGCGGCCTCTAGGTCGCTGTCGAGTTCGGGTGGTGTAGGTTTTACTTCGGATACTTTGACCTCGACTTCACTCGACACGTCACCTTTCTCATCCTCTTGAGCCGGAACTGACTCAGATACTTCGCTGTCTTCTTCTACTTCTTGATATGGTTCCGAACCCCGCTTGGCAGTCAGCTCACGACGCCTGAGTACGATGAGTTCTCTATCAAGTTCTTTGCCGAAGCGCTCTGAGTACCGATCGAGTAAGGAACCTATCTCGCCAGGATTCATTCGGTCAATCTGACCGTACATCTGTTTGAGTGGCTTCTCACTTTTTCTTTCCCACAGTGAAGCATACTTCGAAGCAGAATTATCTGACTCATCCACTTCGTCTCTAGCCTCAGCAGGCATTGGTTCTTGGACGACAGATACTTCCACCTCATCTTCTTCAACAGTTTTCTTTGATCTTCGACCACTGATCTTGGGGAGATCGACTGGAAGGTCTTCAGAATTTGGTGGGGGTGGAGCAGGGAGGTTCATGTCTGCGGGACTTGGAGGTGGTGGTAGCCCTAGTTCGCCAGGCGCGGGGGGTGGGGGCAGCCCCTCAGCGAGTGGTGGGGCCCCATCCTTCTTCGATTTCCGCCGTCGGCCCATTGGTCTCCCTCAGAGGTCTTGACTGCAGAGGCATATTGAATGTTGGGAACCCTCCCATCAAGTCGAGGTGGTTGTGAACTTCGCCCACCCTTTCAGAATCAGGAATGCGGCCTCTGCTGTTGTGGCTGTGAATGTCTTATTCTCCTCAATGGAGATATGGCGCTCATGAATGCGCGTCTGCATCCCATTGACCACACCTACCAGCTCATGTTGTCCCGTGCTGGGCAGAGCGATGGTTTCCGACAGTGGGTCAAAGGCTTCAGGGCCCTCGGGGTCAAGCCTCTCGACAGGGATTGTTGTGACGCGCATCCCTGTTTTTCCATGGAGTGATGTCTTCCAGCGAATGATACGATGCATGTCGATGGTCACGACATCATCAATCTCTGCTGAACCTTCGTCACCTCCCATTGAGGCTCCGTGCAACAGCGCGACGAAGGTGTCTCGATGAACTGCCCCTTTTTCCCCCCCTCCAAGAACTTCGATATTTCTCTCATCTATGACCTGGCGCTTGATAGAAGGTGTCTCAAACCGTTGAGCAAGTCGTTCAATAGCAGGCTTAGATGGCCGTTTTCCATCTGGAAGCATTGATCGATATCGTTCAAGTTCTTTCTTTGCTCTGGTTTTGGTTGTCCTATCGTCTGACAATGACTCGCTGAGTTGACTAATCACACGCGGTAGGTTGTCAAGAAGGCGCTTTGGCCATCCTCTGGCATCCGATGTTTGCTCAAGTGCTCGTCTCAGGGCACGATAGGAGTCGAGATCTTTGCCGCGGATGTATTCGACGATTTCTCGCCGAGCTCTCGCATCGAGGTGTTGGAGTGATGGGTCTCGAATATGCAGGTGGAATCCTCTGTGCCCTGAGAACGTGACCTCAAGGTGGCGCTCGTTGACTCCAAGTTCACGTTTCAAGAATGTATCCCATAGCCGCCATGTCTCGGCTTGTATCAGACGGATCATCATCTCAAAGTTCTCATCAGTGATACCACTCAGATGGTCTCCATCCAGATCGAACACTAGATCTGCTCCTTTGACTTCCTTCATGTCCATTCGCCGCTCGGATGGTCGACGGTAGTATGCCATCGAGTGGAAGATACTCTTCGGTGGATTTCTGATCAAATACTTCCGAAGGTGCTCTATCCGGTCATACTGACGATGTCTGATGTACCCTTGAAAGGAAGAAGCGAATGGAACGAAAGCCCATTCTCTTCGACCCATCAATGGTGGTGGGTCGAGTGGTTCCCGCTTGTAGTATTCTGCGAACCAATGTGCTACTCTGACCTCGTCGCTGAGCATGGGTGATCGACTACTCAAGCATCCGTGGATCGTTCTCTCTACCTTCGGTAGCGGGTGTGATGCCGGTGACCTGGAGGTAATGTTCCCAGCAGTAATATCGTTCATCGATAACTAATGCCTTGCCAAATGTCAGCCTCTTCTCGCAGACAGTGCACCTGATTCCCATCTGCTCTGTCTCGGGTTCAAGGCACATCTCTGGATGGACCATGTGACCTCCAAGGAGTGCCCATTCATGGAGTTTGTCGGTCGAACTGAATCGCCGACTTGATGAAGCACCCCATATTGGTCTTTGATGATGAAGCGTCCTGAGGTGTCAATACATGGCTCTGTCGACCCAGCTCCTCCTGCTAAGGAAACAGACCGTGAACACCTTCGCCTTTCTCTCATCGATGAAGATACTCGCATGTTCACGCGTATGAGGGCTCTGTTTGCTCTTCGTGATATTGGAGGTGCGTCTGCAGCAATGGACATATGTGAGGCCTTCACTTCGTCATCTGCGCTGCTTCGTCATGAGGCGGCATATGTCCTCGGCCAGATGCAGCGTCCAGAGGTTGTTGACGTGTTGATGGCGATTCTTGATGACGAGGATGAACATGTCATGGTACGCCATGAAGCAGCTGAGGCACTTGGCGCCATTGGTGAACCCTCAAGCATCCCGCTGCTTGAGAAACACCTTCTCCATCCAAGGCCTGAGATTGCAGAATCCTGCGAAGTTGCATTGGATCTCTTCAATCATGTTCACGGATGAACGATGTGATTCAATCTGGGCGGGTGCCAAGCCAATCGTTCCGAGCCCATAATTTTCGGAACTCTTCGATGATGAGCACCACTGCTGCAGTCACAAACAGTAGCGCCCAAAGATCAGTAGCTCCGAGATGTGTCGTGCTGAGGAAACTACCTATTGTTAGGCCTCCAATGAGTGGTATGCCTGCTCCTTCTATGCATAGGAAGAGCAGGCAGAGACAGATCACCAAAGAGTAATTGATCGCTCGGTTTGAGAAGAGACCTAGGCTCAACACACTCTCGGTGTTCGATCGACAGTTCATGACATTGAACAACTGGAACAGTATGAACACGGTGAAGGTGGCAGTCATTGCACGAGCGGGGGCTTCGAGCCCTTGCCTCCCCATCTCCTTGAGGTCGTATCCATCATGCATGGCCACAAGGTAATAGATCAGCACTGTTCCGAGCATCATGACGCCACCGAGGAACAGAATCAATGCAGTATCAAACTGAGATGGTAATCCTTCCTTCACGGGACGTGGTGGTTTGTTCATGACAGGCCCGTGATTCTTCTCCATCCCTAGAGCAACAGCCGGCGGACCATCCATCAGGATATTGATGACAAGAATCTGTGTAGCAGTCAGTGGCAGGGGCCACCTGAAGACGAAGGCTGTCAGGAAGATGATGCACACGGCAGCGACGTTTGTCGAAATCTGATAGCGCACGAAGTTGCGAATATTCTGATAGATTTTCCTCCCTTCTTCAACAGCTCTAACGATGTTGGCAAAATTATCATCCTGCAGGACCATGTCGGCTGCATCGCGCGCGACATCAGTTCCCGAAACTCCCATGGCAATTCCTATGTTTGAGAGAGACAAAGCGGTTGCATCGTTCACCCCATCTCCTGTCATCGCAACGACTTCGCCGCGTTTCTGTAGTCTCTCGACAATTCGGCTCTTCTGATATGGTGTGACGCGGCTGAAAACGTCTACGTCCTCAATAATTGCATCAAGCTGCTCGTCATCCAGTTCCGCCAGTTCCTGGCCAGTGAGTGAAATGGGCATTTCACCGGGCAGCACTATTCCCACTTCCCTCGCAATCGCTTCAGCAGTCAGACGCGTATCACCTGTGATCATCTTCACATTGATACCAGCCTGCTGGCACTCGGCGATAGCATCGGGTACCTCTGGACGAGGTGGGTCCATTATGCCGACAATACCTATCAGAGTGAGATTCGTTTCAACCTCTTCAGCGTTAGAAAGGTCGATGCTCTTCTTAGGCACCGAACGCTCGCAGAAAGAAAGAACGCGGAGGGCTGAACGAGCCATCTTCTCATGCATTGCATGAATAGAGGCAACATGCTCTGCAGTGTAAGGCATATCTCCCTCTGCAGTTCGAATGGTGGTGATGTGCGGCATGAGCTCTGAGAGCGCCCCCTTGACAAGGATCAGGATGTCATCTGTGTCCTTACACTTGTGCGCAGTTGACATACACTTTCTCTCTGAATCAAATGGATGCTCGATAATCTTTGGATAGTTCTTGACATTCTTATCATGAACATCACTCAATCTAGCTCCCAGAAGGGCACACGCAACATCTGTCGGGTCGCCGATACCCCCCCATTCTTGGTCGTCGTTGATGCCCAACGATGCAGAGTGGCAAAGGGATGCACAGCGCAGTAGCGAGGTTGCCGAATCTGTCGAAAGGACCTCTGCCTGTTCATCACCGCTGAGAGCCTGATTCCCTCGTGTCAGTTGTGCAGAGATTCCCTCATGGTCGATCTTGTAGAGCTTCCCGTCCAGGCTTACCTTCCTGACAGTCATCTGATTCATTGTGAGTGTTCCCGTCTTATCTGTGCAGATCACGGTTGTTGAGCCTAATGTCTCTACGGCTTTCATGCGCCGGATGATGGCCTTGTGTCTGGCCATATTTCTCATTCCAAGTGCTAACGTGATGATCAGAATGATTGGTAAGCCTTCAGGAACAATTGCGACGAAAATCGCCACGGCGACGAGAAGGTTGTCAAAGAGAACTAGCTTCAAATCTGCTTGGGGCGCTCCAAGTAGTGCCCACATGATCTCGATGATTACGAGAAGAATGGAGATTACACCTGCAACGACTGCTAGGAATTTACCCAGCGACCCTAACTTCACCTCGAGGGGTGTCTTTGGCATTTCAGCAGCGGCAACGCCGCCAGCTATCTGGCCAAGTTGGGTTGACATACCTGTCAGGTAGACTAGACCGAGTCCTCGGCCATTGACCACATTTGTACCCATGTGAAGGATGCAGGATCGCTCGTGGACCAAGGCCTTCTCCTCTACTTCGTCACTGTTTTTGTCAACGGGCTCCGATTCACCGGTGAGGGCGGATTCGTCGGCCCTCAGGCGCCCCGCCTCGATGATGCGGATATCTGCAGGCACATTCATTCCGGCAGTGATCTTCACGAGATCACCAGGTACAAGCATCTCACTTTCGATGATTGATTCATTGCCGTCTCGAATGACCACGCATTTGGCAATGGTCATATCGTTCAGTGCCTGCATGGCCTGTTCTGCATTCGATTCCATCCAATAGCCGAAGGCTGAGTTGGCCATGAGGACGATCCAGATGAAGATTGCATCACCCCACTCGCCGAGGAAGGCCGAAATGATGCTAGCTATCATTAGCATGTAGATCAGGGGGTCGTTGAACTGGCTGAGGAATAGATGCCACCATGGATCCTGCTCAGCTTCGTCCAATTTGTTCAGCCCATGTCTACTGCGTCGTTTGTCAACCTCTTTCGTGTTGAGACCGTTTATTGGTGCGGTGTCAAGCAACTTGCTAATGTTCTCGACAGTGGACGTATGACCCAGAACAGGATCTTCCAACATGGTGGACCGTCTAGTCTCCAGTATTTCAACGCAAGTGCGGCCGATATTCGACCTCATTAAGTGTCCATTCACTTTCGCGGAACCATGTCGGCAACGAGTGCGCTACTCGTTGACGATGAACCTGCTGAACTCACTCTCAGGGCTATTCTTGTTGGTATTGTGCTCGGAGTGTTGATGACAGCAGCCAATGCTTATCTTGGATTGAAAGTAGGTCTTACAGTTTCGGCATCAATCCCAGCAGCAGTGATCTCAATGCTCGTGCTTCGGAGCATGGAACGACTTCCTGAATTCACGATAGGTGGACGGCGTTTTGAGTTCAAAGAGGTCTCGATTCTTGAGAACAACGTTGTCCAAACCATGGCTTCTGCAGGCGAATCATTAGCTGCAGGTGTGATCTTCACCATTCCTGCTCTTCTAGTGATGGGAATTTGGAGCGAGATACAGTTGCTTGACACGTTCATCGTTGCCATGCTTGGTGGATTGTTGGGTACGATGTTCACGATTTCTCTACGACGTATCTTCATCGTCGAGGAAGCCCTTCCATATCCAGAAGGTGTTGCGTGCCGAGAGGTGCTTGCGGCCGGTGAAGAGGGTGGTTCGGGGTTGCGAACAATTCTCTACGCCCTTGGAATCGGGGCGATTTATGGTTGGTTTGTCAAGGGCTTTCGAGTCGCAGAAGAGAAGGTAGAGCATGGTATTGGATTTGGAAATTTGCGGTTCTACGGAGGTAGTGAATTATCGTTAGCGCTTATGTCTGTAGGAACAATCGTTGGCTTACGTATCGCTTCGTTCATTCTGCTTGGAGGCTTCATTGGTTTCGTTGTGATGGTCCCTGTGATTGGCCTTGCATATGGATATCCTGCTTTAGGGGCCGATGCGAGTGTTGTGGATCAATTCGGGTATGTGTGGAAGGAACAGGTTAGGTATGCGGGAGTTGGTGCCATGGTGGTTGGTGGGGTTTGGACACTGTTCTCGATGCGCAGAACCATCTTCACAGGATTGCGTAAAGCACTTTCTTCCTCATCTGGAGATGAACCTGGTGGGCGCCTAGAGGAGGACCTCCCTGGTCGCCTAGTGCTTTCCATTTGCATTGCAATCGTTATTTGCACCTTCTTATTCGAATCTTGGCGCACTGGTTCTGTCATTCTTGGCCTCGTTGGTGCACTGTTCTTAGCCCTGATGTCCTTCTTCTTCTCTGCAGTTGCAGGCTACATCGCAGGAGTGGTTGGTTCTTCCAATTCACCTGTGTCTGGGATGACCATTGCGACTCTGCTGTTCACATCGGCACTGGTGTGGGTCGTTGGAGGGCTTATTCTTGACTTGTCTAGACAGGAGTTGATGTTCGCTACCTTGCTTATTGCCTCAGTCGTAGCAGTGTCGGCAGCGATTGCAGGTGATGTCATGCAGGATCTGAAGACAGGCCACTTGGTTGGAGCAACACCGCGGCGACAACAGATTGCGGAAATCTTGGGCGTGGTTGTTGGAGCTATTGTCATTGGACCAGTTCTCTATCTTCTGAACGAAGCTTTTCGGATAACGAAGACGCATTGTGAGCAGCGAAATGCTGCCGAATTAGTAGCAGACCCCAATCTTGCAAGCGGTGCTCTGGCCGACTGTTCACGAGCACTTGATGCCCCTCAGGCGGAATTAATCGGAGCAGTCATTCAAGGTGTCTTCGGGGGGCACATCAATCTCCCTATGGTGGGGTTAGGTGCAGTCATCGCCGTTCTGATTATTGTTCTTGGCCTGCCAGTGATGTCGGTTGCAATCGGATTGTATCTCCCACTCTATCTCAGTGTCCCTATTGCACTAGGAGGCCTAATTGCTGCATCTCTGGATCAGTTAGCAAAACAGCGTGCTGAGGATGCTGGTCAATCAATCGATCAAGCCCTCTCCCGAATAGAGGCTAGACGCGTACTCGTTGGTGCTGGCTTCATTGCAGGCGAGTCGATTATGGGTGTATTCATCGCATTGTTCATTTTCCTTGGCGCACCTCCCAGTGATTGGTTGCCTACCGAACCCATGGGCGCAATTCTGTCGTGCCTCTTCTTCGCATGGTTTGTTGGTCTGAGTATCTATCTGTGTCGGACTGGCCTGGTTCGTTCAGTACATGGTAGGGTCCATGACTTTCAACAAATGCTACTTGCCACAATCAGGAGTTTGAGGCAGAATCTTGTTCCTCGTGGGTTAAGTAAGGATGAAGACCTGTCGGCAGAGCCCTGACTTTGGTGGCGACCCAGGCATCATCTGACACTGCCTCTGCTGCACTCAGATGCCGTCGCAGAATTGTGGCCATGACGCATCGCGCAGGTGCTGGCCATCCAGGCGGTTCTCTTTCAGCCATTGACTTGATCGTCTGCCTATACGGATCGGTACTGAATCATCGTCCTGATGACCCCTTGTGGGATGATCGCGATCGATTCATTCTGTCAAAAGGACATGCTAGTCCGGCGATGTATGCTGTGCTGGCTGAACATGGCTATATCTCAGAGGAGGACTTGGAAGGCTTTCGTACACTTGGTTCGATTTGTCAGGGTCATGTCGATTCAAAATGGACTCCTGGAGTCGATTTCAGTGGCGGTTCACTTGGAATGGGACTTTCATTCGGACTTGGCGTGGCTATGGCTGCCAGCCTCACGGACAGCCAGAGAGCTACATGGGTGATGTTGGGCGACGGTGAGTGCCAAGAAGGACAAATCTGGGAAGCAGCGATGGCGGCCATCCATCATGAGGTTGAGAGGGTGTATGTGATTGTTGATCGGAACAGGATTCAGAATGATGACTTCGTAGACGAACAGATGCGACTCGGCGATCTTTCGGCAAAGTGGGATTCTTTCGGATGGAGGGTCATTGAGGTAGATGGGCACGATCACGCTTCAGTCCTATCCGCTTTCCAAGAAATGGTCAGCGATTCCTCTCCTGCCGTGCTCATCGCTCGAACGACCAAGGGAAAAGGAGTCTCTTTCATGGAGAACAATCCTTCATTCCATGGTGCTGCTCCTAGTGACGAGCAACTGGTCACTGCGATGGAGGAATTGTCTTGAGTGGACGGAGTGCCTCAAGAGATGGCTACGG
>PAZI01000031.1 GCA_002715545.1 Methanobacteriota archaeon | reverse complement strand
CTTGGGCGGTAATATGGATTTTTCAGGTATGCAGGTATTGGTGACCGGCGGCGCCGGTTTTATCGGCTCCCATCTCGTCCGGCGTCTGGTCGGCCTGGGGGCGGAGGTGGCGGTCACGGTCAAATACGGCAGCATCATCGACAACGTGCGGCTGGCCCCAGTGTGGGATAGCATCAGCGCGCGCGAGGCCGATTTGCGCAATTTCGACTCGCTGCGGCAGTTCGACGGCGAATCCTTCGACTGCATCTTCCACCTGGCGGCCTATAATCACGTCGGCGCCAGCTTTCTGCACGTGAACGAAGCCTTACAGTCGAATCTGGTAGCGACGGCGAATCTGATGGAAACGGTGACCGACTTTGGCCGCTTCGTCTACATGTCCTCTTCCGAATCGTACGGGTACCAGGAGCAGGTTCCCTTCGCCGAGGAGGCCATGCCCTATCCCATCTCCCCCTATGCCGTGGGCAAGTACGCGGGAGAGTGCTACGCCCGGATGAAGCGCCACCAGACCGATGCCGATATCGTTTGCGTCCGGCCATTCAATACCTTCGGCCCGTACCAGAGCGAAAGGGCGGTTATTCCCGAACTGATTATTCGCTGTTTGCGCGGGTTGACGGTGGAGACGACTGAGGGGAGGCAGACCCGCGAATTCAATTATGTTGACAATATAGTGGACGGGCTGCTGGCCGCGGCGTCGGTCGCGCCGGCACCGAGCGAGCTGATCAATATCGGTGCCCAGGAGGAAATCGCGATTCGCGACCTGGTCGTGAAGATCCACGAGTTGACCGGCTCCGATTCAGAACTGAAAATCGGGGCCTTGCCTGACCGGCCGACCGAGATATGGCGGATGAGCGCAGCCAACGAGCGGGCTAAGGACTTGCTAGGGTGGACGCCTGTAGTTGATTTCGAAGAGGGGTTGCGGCGGACCGTGGAATGGTACAGGTCCTTTCTCGCGCTGTATCACGCCGAGGGGACGGCGTTGAGCGGGCTGTAGACGGATCGTGGACATCGGAATTACGGGAGAGACGGGTTTCGTCGGCCGAGCGGTGTGGCGGCATCTCGCCGACCAGGGGCACCGAGTGCTGTCGCTGCGGTCGTGGACGTATGGCTGGGCGCCGGGAGGGCCTCCGGCGGCGCCCGGCGACAAGCCCGCTAACCTGGACTGGGTATTGCACTTGGGTGCCCGAACCGACATTGCCGATTCTTGGGAACGACCTACGGCGACCTATGCCAACAATGTCGGCTCGACCCTGGCCGCACTGGATATTGCCCGCGGAGCCGGGGCGTCCTTGGTGTATATGAGTTCCTATGTCTACGGCGTCCCCCAGTACTTGCCGATCGACGAACGCCACCCCACGGACGCGGTCAATCCGTATATGGGCAGCAAATTGCTCGGCGAGCAGCTATGTCGCCAATGGCACGATTTTTTGGATTTGCCCCTGGTGGTGTTGCGCTGTTTCAATATTTATGGCGACCACGAGCGATCGGATCGGTTGGTGCCGGCACTGCTGACACTGGCCCGGACAGGCGCGAGGTTGGAGATCGATGATCCGGAACCCCGGCGTGATTATCTGTACATCAAAGATTTTGTCCGGCTTATTCAGCGCATCGTCGAAGCCGACCCCGTGCCTTCGGGAACCTATAACGTGGGTGGAGGCGAGGCGATTTCTAACAGGGAGGTCGCCGAAACCGTGCGCCGGCTAGTCAACGAGGAGCGGTCTGTGCACTATGCCGGTCGGCCGCGGCGCAACGATATCGCCGAGTGCCGCGCCGATGCGACCAAGGTACGCGAGGCCTTCGATTGGCGACCCGAATACGGACTCGAGCGGGGGCTGGCCGAAATCCTGGGGTGTGCGCGATGAGGGGGGGAGAGGGCGCCCCGGTAAAAATTCTCTACATCATTCCGCAGTTGACCGTCGGTGGTGCGGAGCGGATGCTATGCCAACTGGTGACCGGCTTTGATCGGTCCAAGATCGAACCCGTGGTGTGGAATATGGGTAATCCCGGCAAATTTTCTCACCCCATTCGGGAAGCGGGGGTGCTTTTGATTGAGTCTGCGCCGCTAGGGCGCGGGAAATATCTCGATGCCCTCAAGTTCGCCTCTTTCGTCCGGCGCGGGCGTTTTGATATGGTGCATTCGTTCATGTTCGGGCCGCATTGGGTCGATGCCGTGCTAGCCAGGCTCGCGTCCGGTGCCCAGTACCTGGTAGCGCGGCTGGAAGTCCAACTCTGGCGCGAGGGCAGCGTCCGCCTGGGGTGGGGGGAGAGGTTGCGCAACCGGCTCGTTGCCCATGCCATCGCCAATTCGCAGGCGGTTAAGCGGGTCATCACAGAGGTAGAGGGATATCCCGAGGACCGGGTGTCGGTCATATACAATGGGGTGGACTTGGACGAGTTTTCCACTTCCGCCGCGGGGCGGCGCGCCCGGAGTGGGCCATTCCGCATCGGCAATGTGGCGACCCTGAAGAAAATCAAGTCCCAGATGACCATCCTGCAGGCGCTCGATGTGCTGGTCAACGAGTTGGGCATCGAGGACGTGGAAGTCGTCTTCACCGGGCGCAGCGACGGCGGCTACGAGGAGGAGATGCAGACCTACGCCTCCGCCAAGGGATTGGCCCCCTATATCAGATCGCTGGGCGAAATTGACGATGTCTTCGCGGAAATACGGCAGTTCGACGTCATGGTCCTGTCTTCGCTGGCAGAGGGGTTTTCCAGTGCTATCGTCGAGTCTATGGCTGCCGGTGTGCCGGTCGTCGCCACTCGGGTCGGTGGCAACCCCGAAATCGTCTTGCCGGGCCAAACCGGCGAACTGTTCGACGTCGGGGATTTCCGCCATCTGGCGGAAATCTTGAACCGGCTCTATGCACAAGAAGGCGAATTGGCCGATTTGGGCGCTCGGGCCAGGGCATTGGTCGAGGGACAATTCCAGGTCACCGATATGGTCCGTCGCTACGAAGACCTCTACCTGGCATTGGCCGATCGCAGTGAACCATTTCCTAACGCGCGGGCACAGCCACCGGAAGCAATGCGTTGATTCGGCTGATCTATGTCGTCCCGTTGGCCCTACTGCCCCTGGCGCTCGATATCGCGCACGGGGAAATGGTCGTGCTCTGGCTGATTGCGCCCGCTGCTTGTTGGTTGTGTTTGCGTCCGAAGTTGCTGCGACGCCCGGTCCGTATGGGCGCCAGTGTCGGCAGCGCGGTCGTCGGCCTGGCCTATACTTTCGCCGCCGCCCTAGTCTTGCGTATGTACGGCCCTTGGTCCATGGCCGCGGCGGCGGTCCATCTGGCCTTGCTCGGGGCGATTGCCGGATTGTGCTATAGACATCGATCCGCCCTGGCGCCGATCGGCGGGATTGACCTGTTTGTCTGGCTCGGGAGTGCCATTTTTGTACTTAACAAATGGTATTTGCACAACACCTACGGCCTCGATAGTCTCTTCTTCGCGGCATTATACCCCGACGCTACCGCCGCGTTTTATTTTGCGGCCGTCTGTTCTCTGGTTATCCGGCTCGACCGGCTTGATCCATCCGGTCGGATAGTGAGGGAAGGGCTGACCGTCGCGACCGCGTGTTTTGCGCTAGTTGGGGCCGTCGGTTTGGGCTATTACTCGGCGGGCCGTTATTACGCTTTGGCGATGGCGGCTGATTTGCGCACGGGCAATAGCGTCGGTGCGCGGGCCTATGCTGCACGCCTCGCGATGCTGGATATCGATCGCGACCGCGGACCCATCACCTTGGAAAGGGCGCTAAGCGACCAATTGGANGCGCTCGGTCCGGGGGANAANCGGCGGATATTGGACGAATTGGGGGTGGTGGCGATGCGCCACCAGGCATGGGACGTGGCCTTCGCCGCCTANCAGCGNNTGGTNCGCGAAGTGCCGGACGANCATTCGGCGCANGTNCGCCTCGCCAGCGCGCGCTTCGANTTGGGNGNACGNCTGCAGGCNNTNAAAGACCACGTGCGGCTNGTCGGNCANGCGGANGNCGACGCNGAAAGCTGGTTGGCGNTGGGNGTCGNGCNNGCCAAAAGGGGCGAGTGGGACNNGGCCACAAGCGCGTTTNCGGCAGCAATAGANTGGGCCAGATGGTCACCGCCTACGGCGGGTGATGTCCGGTCCTTGCGCTTGGAGGGGGACGTGGACTATGCTCTTCAAGCGCACCTTAAGCGGATGGAGCCGTACGAGTGGAGCGCTTATTTCCGCAGCCGTGGGTGGGCGTTCTTATCAAATGCGACGACTGTCGGGCACACCGGTGTGGCGTCTCCAGTTCAGTTGATGAGCCTGAGCGGGGGAGGCGGTAGCATGTACGAGGAAAGGATGACGCGCGACAAACAAATGGTATCGATGCGCAAGCGAGGTTACAATATTGCGGTCATAGATCCCAGTACCGGGCAGTTGGACGGCATGGCGAACTTCGATACCTGGGAANATAGGGCGGAAGGAGCNCGTTTGGCCTATTTTTTGCNCACCATTCCCCGCGGCAAAGTGATAATGGGCAGTGTTAACGACGAGGGGTCAGGCGGACTTACCCTGCGGGCCAAGACTGCTTTGCGGTCTGTAGGAACGCGGCGACTACCGTCCCATTGGGGATCTCACGCCTTTATTGGCATAAAGGGNAAGGCTGCNGGTTCGGCGTTGGAAGCTGTGTCGGATCAGNATAACGGGCGGGTCGTCGTAGGGGTGTTGCCCGGTAATATGCCAGATACGGTNGCGGCCGGCATNNGAATNGAGGNCTATCTGCTGGAGGCGGCNCATGCCGCCGAAGGAGGCAAGGCNGTTTTTCTGTCGCCGACGGGCGATAGGGCGCTTATCGCGGTCGCAGGCGACTGAGGGGATATGTGCGGAATAGTAGGGGTGGTTGATGCGAGGGGGCCGATCGACATCGACGCCTTGCACCGGGCGCGCGACGCCCTAACCCACCGCGGACCGGACGACGCAGGCGTTTGGACCGATGACGAGCGCGGCGTGGGCTTGGCGCATCGTCGGCTGTCGATTATCGACCTGTCGCCGAAGGGGCGGCAACCCATGGCCAATGTGGACGGATCGCTGATCTTGGTTTTCAACGGGGAGATCTACAATTTCCAGGCGTTGCGAGGGGAATTGCAGGCGTTGGGCCATTCGTTTTTCTCCACGTCGGATACCGAGGTAATTCTTCGCGCCTACGAGGAATGGGCCTTGGACGCGATACCGCGTCTGAACGGCATGTTCGCCCTAGCCCTCTACGATCGCCGGCGCAGCCAATTGGTGCTGGCCCGCGACCGCTTCGGCGAAAAACCCATGTATTATACCGACACGGGTACGTCTTTCGCCTTCGCCTCCGAGATCAAGGCTCTAGCTGCCCTACCTGGAATAGCGTTGCGGATGGATCCCGATCTATTGCGACCGTATTTGGTTTTCGGCCATATGCCCTATCCAGATACAGCCTTTCGGGGCATAGGCAAACTGCCTCCGGCGCATGTGCTAGTGCTCGAACTCGCCAGTTGGCAAACGCGGTCCTATTATTATTGGGACATGGCCGAGGCGCCGCCGCAAGAAACTGGGGCGGATGCCGTCGATCGGCTGGACGCCCTAGTGACCGAATCGGTGAGGCTGCGGTTGGTAGCCGACGTGCCGGTCGGGGCCTTCCTGAGCGGGGGGGTGGATTCGTCGTTGATTGCAGGCGTGATGTCGCGGCTGCAGGCGCAGGTCANGACCTTCTCCATCGGCTTCGCGGAGGGGGGCTACGACGAGGCACCGCACGCCAGGGCTGTAGCCGATCACCTCGGCTGCGACCACTACGAGCACTATGTTACGCCCCGGGAAGCGCTGGACCTGCTGCTTGATTTACCGGGGATATACGACGAGCCTTTCGCCGACTCGTCGGCGATACCGACTTATATCGTATCCCGCTTCGCGCGCGAGCACGTCAAGGTCGTGTTGACCGGGGACGGGGGCGATGAATTGTTCGGCGGCTATACGACCTATCCCTGGTTTGCCTTATTGGGACCGCTGCTGCGCGTGCCGGCTCCGCTGCGGCGTGGGCTGGCAGGACTGTTAGGGGGCCTGGGGGCTGGGCGCTTGAAAAGGCACGCGTCTCTGCTGGGGATAGAGGAACCCTGGGACTTGTTCCTCTATCTAAACGAGCGGACGATCGCCAAGCGCTTCGACGTGGAAAGGATGCTCGTCCACCCGGGGGGGCCGGCGCTGGACCAGTCCACGTTCTACCGTAAATTCGAGGCCGTCCGTCCGCGCGGCCCTATGCAAGCCGCGCTGTATGCCGAGGCGCAGACCTACCTGGTTGACGATATTCTGACCAAGGTCGACCGGGCGAGCATGGCCGTATCGCTCGAAACCAGAATACCCCTCCTCGATCCCGGCATTGCCGAATTCGCCATGTCGCTGTCTGCCCGGGCCAAGATGGGTTTTTGGCAAATGAAGAAGAAAAAGCTGTTGCGCGCCCTGCTGGAGCGTTACGTGCCCTCGCATATGTTCGACCGGCCCAAGCACGGTTTCGCCGTCCCGCTGCACGCTTGGTTCCGCGGGGAGATGAAATGGCTGCTGCACGAGTATCTGGACCGGGGCAGGATCGAGCGCGAAGGCTTGTTCGACGCGCGGTTCGTCGGTGCGGCGGTGGACGAGCACTTGAGCGGTCGGCGCGACCGGGAGGCCCTGTTGTGGTCGCTGGTGTTTTGGCAGCTATGGAGAGAAAAATGGAAGGTGTAAACGCATAGTGAAGGAGAAACTACTAGAACGCCTGCGCTGTTCCCAGTGCAGTAACCGATTCGAACTAGAAAACGGGGTCGAGGATCAAGGCGAGGTTAAAGAGGGTTCGCTCCGATGCGCGAATTGCAATTTGGAACACGCGATCGTCAATTTTATTCCCCGTTTCGTCGACGACGATAATTATGCCCAGGGTTTCGGCTTTCAGTGGAATATCCACGCCCGGACCCAGGTCGATAAATTCAATGGTACGCAAATTTCGCGGGATCGCTTTTACGACCACACCGGCTGGCTCCAGGCCGATCTCGCGGGACAAGCCATCTTGGAAGTTGGCTGTGGTTCCGGCCGGTTCACCCAGATCATGCTAGACGCGGGTATGGTGGTTTACTCCCTCGATTATAGCAACGCCGTGGACGCCTGCCTCGCCAACCACGGGCTGCACCCGAACTTGCACATCATCCAGGGCAGCGTCTACGACGCCCCATTCGACCCGGCCAGTTTCGACCGGGTGTTCTGCTTCGGCGTGATGCAGCACACGCCCGACGTCAAGCGCACGTTCGAATGCCTGGCCGGATTCGTGCGGCCGGGCGGGTGGCTCGCCGTCGACGTCTACGCCAAGACCCTCAAGGCGATGCTGCACTATCCGCGCTACCTGTTGCGCCCAGTGGCCAAAAGGCTGCCGGCTAAGGTGCTCTACCGCCTGGTGCGCGGCTCCGTGGCGGCGCTGTTGCCGCTCAGTATTGCCCTTAAGCGCGTACCCCTGATCGGCCGCTACCTCTACCCCCTGATCCCGGTGGCCAATTATTGGGGAGCCCTGCCCCTGGACAAGGAGCGTCTGCGCGAATGGTCGGTGCTCGATACCTTCGACTGGCTGGGCAGTTATTACGACCAGCCGCAGACGGCGGCGACGTTGGGCGCTTGGTTGGACGCAGCGGGAATGGAGGAACGCGAGGTGCGGCGCATGGGGTCGTTCGTGGGCACAGGGCGGAAGTGCACAGAACAGGCCGGAGTCGCGAAGGAGTTGAGCTGATGCCCGCCAAAATGGTATATGCGGACAACGAGGAGCCGGAAGTCTCGGTCGTCATCCCCTCGTTCGACGGCAAGCGGGACGGCAATGTCGACCTCCTGCTCGCCGACCTCAAGAGTCAGACGTTCAAATCTATCGAAATAATCCTTAGTATCGGCGAGTCGCCCAACGGCCATGCGCGCAATGTGGGGTGCGAGATCGCCCGGGGGCGCTATCTGGTCTTTATCGACGACGACGTGACGCTGGGTGACGAGCACGTCCTGCACAATATTATCGAACCGCTGGAGACGAGGGAGGATATCGGGATGACCGGCCCCGCGCAGCAGATCCCCCCGGACGCCAACCGGTTCCAGCACTGGAGCGGCCGCCAGATCCCGCGTTCGCTGTCGGCCATCGTCGATGAAATCACCGATAGCGACATGGTGTCGCATATGTGCCTGGCCATATCCAGGGACCTCTTCGAGCAAGTGGGCCGGGAGAGTGACTGGCTGCTGGCCGGAACCGATCCCGACTTGCGCCACCGGGTCCGCCAGGCGGGCTACCGCATCGTGGTGGTGCCGCACACCTGGGCCTACCATCCGGCGCCTGACGATATGCGTTCGCTGCTCAGCTTCGGTTATAAGAAGGGCCGCTTCACGGCCTGGCAATATCGCTTCGCCCGCGACCTGATGTACGACGCGCCCGATGGCCACACCGGCGACTTTAAGGCCCAGACCACGCTGCCGTATAGGGTGTTGCGCAAAGTGGGCAGAATGGGCAAGGAACTCATCGCCTTGCGTCCGCTAGGCCTAGTCTTCGACTTGGCGTATACGGTGGGCTACATGCATGGCTTGAGCCGCAAGTGGTAATGAGAATACTGGCGATCGCCGACTTTTTTTTTCCATTTGTAGTCGGGGGTTCGGCTATCATGGCCTACGAGTTGATGCGTGAGATGGTAGAGCGGGGGCACGAGGTCACGGTCCTCACACGGGCTGGAGAGGACATGCGCGACCGGGTCGATGGCATGGACATGCTCTACTATCGTTTTGCAACGAGCCCGACCCGGTATCCACTCTCCGTACTGAGCGCGGTACAGGCGCTGCGCCAACTTAATGATCGCCATTTCGATCTGGTAAATATGCACCACGCCTCGGGCGGGATTGCCGCTGAGATATACAAGAAACTGTCGGGCGGTCCACCGACAGTTTTTTTCTTTCAGGGCCCATGGCACGGCGAAGCGATAGCCAAGGAAGCGTGGCAGTCCCGGAATGGGAGTCGGTTGCCGGCGAAATACGCGGTGCGGAAGTCGGTTGATCGCGCGATCTTGCGCAACTGCGACGCGCTGTTCTGCCTCAGCGACTATATGTATGGCGAGGCGTCGGCCATTTTTCCGCACCTAGCCGCCAAATACCACAAGCTTTCTGGGGGGGTAAATGTCGAGCGGTTCGCCCCTGTCGTGGATCGCGCGACCGCGCGACGTGAGCTTGATTTGGACGCAGAGAGCATAGTGTTACTGACTGTCAGGCGGCTCGACCCGCGAATGGGTCTGGAGAATTTGGTGCGGGCGATGGCGATCGTGGGTGCGATGCGTCCCGACGTGGTATTGCTGATTGGCGGCAAGGGCCAATTGCACGGTAGATTACGCGAGTTGATCGCCGGGTTGAATCTGGAAAATGTACGCTTGCTCGGCTATATAGACGATGAGGTGCTGCCCATTTATTATCAAGCCAGCAACTTGTTCGTAATGCCGACTGAGACGATGGAGGGCTACGGTCTCAGCACATTGGAAGCACTCGCCTGCGGGCTACCGGTGCTTGGGACAGATGTGGGAGCCACGCCGGAGATCCTGTCTGACCTCTTGCCGGATTTCATAGCCAGTGGTACCGAACCCCAAGTGCTGGCTGAGAACATCCTTCGCTGTCTGCCGTTGTTGAGGGGGGTTGACGGTCGCCGATTGCGCCGCTTTGCTGAAGCTCGTTCGTGGGCCAGGGTTGCCGACAGGGTCGAGGCGGTTTTCGAGCAAGTGGCTAAAGGATGGGGGCCGGCGGCGTGAACGGATTCGCAAAACTGTGGATCTACGCCCTGATCGCGCTCCCAGTATATCCGAGAGTCGAGGTTTTCGGCGGAGGAGGGGGGGCGTTGCTGTTGGACGACCTGATCCTCGCCGTCGCCGTCATCTCGGGCATCGGTCAGCTGTTGCTGAGGGCGTCGGTATTCGGCGCGCTGACCCTGCCCTACACGAAAGTCAGTGTGCTTTTCGCCTCGCTCCTAGTGTTGAAGACTGTGACGCTGCTGGTGCTTGCCGTATTCCTGCCCTTGATTAACTCGGTTTTTCGCGAGTACGGGGTGGCGTTCGGCGAGGGATGCTTCGTGGTGGTAAAGAGTCTGTTCTTCCTTCTCGCTTACACGACGATCCTTAAGGGACTGGGGCAGCGGAGGGACAGCCGGAGTGCCCTGCACTTCGCAATATTTTGCATTTTCCTGGTCGCGTCATATGGTCTGTTCCAATTCTTCGTACTCGGCCATACAACTATCACATCGACCCATCGCAATATTTATGCGATGAGCATAGCCGCACCGGGCATTTGGGAATACGATGACCCGTGGTTCCAAGACGCGACTGTCGGCCACGAGCATTTCGGCGCCTATATGGTCATGGCACTGTCCCTGTGCGTAGGTTTGTTGCTATGTGGTTATCCCAAGCGCAGACGGTGGCGCTGTGCGCTGATCCTTTTGTGCGGCGGCTGTCTGTTTAATGTGATCTATGCCTCGTCGCGTGGCTCTTGGATCGGTGCCGTATGCTCGTTGAGCGTGTTTACTCTATGGCTGCTAGCCACAGGTAAGGTGAAACAGCTCTTCTTTATATCGTTGAGTTTTTCCGTGGCTATAGTGAGTATTGTTTATGCGCTGGAGTTGTCGCCCGTCGAATATGTGGGCAAACGGGTCGAATCGCTCCTCACAAGCAAGACTTTTGGGGCGATTATTAGCAATACTCAGAATGATATAGAGGATGTCAGCGCGCGGGACAGGATTGCGACCTTCGTCGCTCTGTGGGAGCGTTTCTCAGAGAGACCGTTGGTTGGTTGGGGCGCCGGAGGTGCGGGTAGGATCGCCGAAGGCCAGTACATCCGCGAACTGGTCGAAGGAGGTATCGTCGGCTCGGTATTGTTTATGGCCTTTCTCGTTAGCTGTGTGTGGGGCGTTCGCGCGCACTACCGTGCGTCCTACGACCCTATGGTCAAGGGAGGTAATCTGGGGATGGCCTGTGGCATCGCCGGCATTGCGGGCCAGTCCCTGTTCACGGAGCTTTTGATTCTGACCAAGGTAGGCGGAGCTTTCTGGGTCTTAGTCTCGATAATACAGAGCATGGGATTACAAAGGAACGAGAAGTGAAAGTGCTGTTCGTTACCAAATTCTATCCGCCGGTCGAAGGGGGAATAGAACGTTACAGTCATGCGTTATGCACCGCGTTGCACGCGCGCGGGGTCGATGTCGAAGTCGTGGCCGCGGCGCAGGGGGCGCGCGCGTCTCGCGTGGAGGAGGTCGATGGGATCACTATCCACCGCCTGGGTCTGTTGACTACGGTGCGGCGTGCCCCGGTGACGCCGGGATTGCCTTCCCTGCTACGCGAGCTCGCACCGCAGTTCGATTTGGTTCACCACAATTTTCCAAACCCCTGGGCGGAAATATGTCACCTGGCAACCAGCCGCGGCGCCAAGTCGTTGGTGACGTACCACAGCGACATTTATCGCCAGAAAGTTTTGCTGAATCTTTATCGGCCCTGGATTCACAGATTTCTCGAAGCCAATTCGGCGATAATTGCCACATCCCCTAATTATATCGAATCATCCCCCTTTCTCCGGCGATATCGGGACCGCTGTCGGAGCATACCGCTGCCGGTGCTTGTTTCACCGCTAGGAGACGAGGCCGCTACGGCAGAGGTCAGGGCCCGTTACGGCAATTTTGTCCTCTTTGTCGGCCGGTTGGTGTACTACAAGGGGTTAGAATTCCTGATCGAGGCGATCGGGGCGTTGGAACGGGTGGAGTTGGTCGTGTCGGGGCAGGGGCCGATGGAACATAAATTCCGTGGGTTGGCGCGTAAGTTGGGCCTGGACAAACGCGTCCACTTTCTCGGCATGATTGACGACGACCGGTTGAGGCACTTCTATGCTGCTAGTCGCTGCCTGGTGCTGCCTTCCATATTTCGCTCTGAGGCGTTCGGAATGGTTCTCGGCGAGGCGATGGCCTATGGGACGCCGGTCATTTCTACCGAGTTGGGTACCGGTACTTCGTACATTAACCAGCACGGAGCAACGGGGTTTGTTGTGCCGCCGGCGGACTCTGATGCGCTCGCGGACAAAATCGCATTGATCTGCGGCGATGAAGCGCTGCACGCCGAACTGGGAGCAAACGCACGTAAACGGATCGAAGACGAATTCGACAAGGAAGTGATGATCGACAGGACGTTGGCCCTCTACGAGGACCTGGTGGTGAGATGACTGCGGTTCGAGCAGCGGTGGCACGATGTGCGGGATAGGCGGTGCGCTCGCACAGCGGGTGTTGCTACCAGGCTTACTGCAACGCCTCGCGCCCGCATTGGCCCACAGGGGGCCGGACGGCGCTGGTAGCGAGATCATCGCATTCAGCGGCGAAGAAGGGCGAGCGCTCGGTCTAGTGCACCGACGCCTGGCGGTAATCGATCCTACGGACACTGGACACCAGCCCATGCGCGATTCCGCCACGGGCAATTGGATCTCTTTCAACGGGGAGATCTACAACTTTCGCGTTTTGCGACGGCGTTTGCAGGGCCTCGGGCACGCATTCGCCACGGCCAGCGATACCGAGGTCGTTCTCAAGGCTTACGCCGAATGGGGAGAGGATTGTTTGCAAGAGTTGCGCGGGATGTTCGCCTTCGCGATCTGGGACCAGGTGACGCAACGCTTGCTGTTGGCGGTGGATCGCTTCGGCATCAAGCCGCTGTATTATTTTCGCGGTGACGGGATGCTTCTCTTCGCTTCCGAAGTTCGCGCTCTGCTGGCGACCGAGCGGATACCCCGGCGCCTGGATCCGGCCGGTTTAGCCAGCTATTTAGCGTTCGGATCGGTACAGGCACCTTGCGCGATCGTGCGGGGCATCCATTGCATGAGACCCGGTACGTACGCCGTTGTAGAACCCGGGGGGGAGATTGAAAGAGCTGGCAGCTACTGGGCTCCAAATTTTGCTCGGTCGAGCGAGGCCGCGTCGGGCCGAGCAGATGACCTGCGCGAGTTATTGCAGGAGGCTGTGGATTTGCACCTAGTGAGCGATGTTCCCATCGCGCTTTTTCTCAGCGGGGGAATTGATTCAAGCAGCCTGGTAGCACTGGCCGCACGCAATTCCGCGCTGCAGACCTTTTCCGTTGTATTTCCCGAAACCGACTTTTCCGAAGCGCCTTATTCGCGGCTGATTGCGCGGCGCTACACGACTGAACACCACGAGATCAACCTCGATGACGACGCGTGTCTCGACCTCATACCCGACGCTTTGGTGGCGATGGACCAGCCGACTGCCGACGGGATTAATGTCTGGGCAATTTCTCGGGTAGTCAGCCAGGCTGGGTTCAAAGTGGTCCTGTCCGGCCAGGGAGGCGACGAGATCCTGACGGGCTATTCGATCTATCACCAGGCCCAAGTTTATATGCGTTGGCAGCCCTTGATCCACCTAATGCCGGCCTCTCTGCGGCGGGTGCTGGGTGACATTCTTCGCCGGGGCAGTGGCCGCGAGCGCAGCGGAAATAAGTTAGCCGATTTATTGCAGGCGTCTGATAAAACGGCGCTTTCCGCCCATTTGATCTTGCGGGCGCTATTTCTGCGCGGCGTGCGCGACAAAATTGCGCCGCGGTGCGCGGGGCAATTGGCGGACGGTTTGCCCGAGGAAGTCGCGGTCGAGCTGAGGCGATGGGGCGCGGATCTCGATCCCGTCAATAGGGTTTCCCTCTACGAGATGCGCACCTATCTGGCGAATACACTGCTGCGTGACTCTGACGTTATGGGCATGGCGCACGGGCTGGAGATCCGGGTGCCTTTTCTGGACCACGGTCTTGTAGAACGGGTTGCGGCCATATCGGGCCGTTACAAATACGGAGTCCACCGTCCCAAGCCACTGCTGTTAGACGCGATGGGCGATCTGCTCCCCGGAGAAATCGCATACCGGGCGAAAAAGGGGTTTACTTTCCCCTGGGAGTACTGGCTCAGGGGCAAATTGCGCCCACGCGTGGATAGCGTTCTCGGTGCAGGGGATCTGGGGGAACAGATAGGCTTGGACGCTGAGGTTTGTCGTCGGCTCTGGGGCGATTTTCAGAAACGGCGCGGCGGTGTCACTTGGTCGCGGGTCTGGGGGTTGTTCTGCCTCCACGCGTGGTGCGCCCGGCACGGGATGAAACTCTGAGGGACCGGTCTGTGCGTGTATTAATAAATGCTCTGTCCGCCCGTCGCGGCGGCGGCCAAACCTATCTAGCCAATATACTGCGGCACAAGGATAGCAGGGACGGACTGCAGTTGTATGTCATATGCGACGATTCGCTGGCGTTGCCCGCGGACCGGCACGATATACGGCGAGTTGGCGTCGGTTGGCAGACGCGCAACCCGCTAGTACGCGCAGTGTGGGAATACCTGCTGCTGCCACGTTTGTTGCGCAGCCTCGAGATTGAAGTGCTGTTCTGCCCGGGGGGCGTGGTGAGCAGGCGCCTGCCTACGAACTGCATGGTCGTTACCATGTTCCGTAATATGCTGCCTTTTGATCTGGAACAGTGCGCTCGCTATCCCTTGGGCTGGACCAGAACCCGTTTGTGGTTGCTTGCTAAGGTCTTGTTGCGCAGCATTGAGCGTGCAGATTGTGCTATTTTTATCTCGGAATTCGGTCGCCGGATCATCGGCGAGATCACGGCTGGACAATTGGCTCGGAGTGTCGTAATTTCTCACGGCTTGGATGCTAGGTTCAAGACGGCTGGCTGCAAGGGCATTGAGCGGCCGCAGATCGTCGGTGACGCCGAGTATTTGGCTTACGTTTCGCTACTGGACTATTACAAAAACCAACTGGAGTTAGTCCGTGCTTTCGCGCTTGTAAGACAAAACAGGCGCACGATAGAGAAGTTGTTGCTCGTTGGGCCCAGTGATTCGGTCTATGGCGATGATGTGCGCAGGGAAGTGCGCGCCTTGGATTTGGAGGATGCGGTTATCGTTACTGGCCACGTGCCACACGACGAATTGCCGGCACTTTTTTTTCACGCCAAGGTCAATATATTCGCATCGTCGTGCGAAAATTGCCCTAATGTTATGCTCGAAGCCATGGGTAGCGGTCGCCCCCTGCTGGCCTCGAACAGGCCACCAATGCCGGAATTNGCCGCCGACGCGGCATCGTACATGGACCCATCTTCTCCGGAGGATATTGCGGCGAAGGTCCTTGATCTGATCGACAACCCATCGCGGCAAAAGCTGCTTGGGCGTAAAGCCAGCGCCCGGGTTGCTCATCGCAATTGGGAGCACGTCGCCCAACAGACATGGTCGCTAATAGCGGCGCAGAGCCATCAATAACGGAGGGAAGCTGGACCATTGAAAATAGTTTTCGTCCATTCGCCCGAAGATTATTACGACCAGAANTACGGGACGCTCTTCGTGCCGCTTTGGGCGTATTACTTGGCGTCTTTCCTGCCCGAAGGCTGGGATGCTGAAGTCATCGATTGTCGCATCGTCGATGCGGATTCCTGTGGGGAGGCCGATGTCTTCGCCTTCAGCGGGATCAACCAGGATCTTGGCGCTATCGAAAAAACTCGGAAGATCCTTAAGGAGAAGTACCCCCAGGCGACGTTCGCTTTAGGTGGTCCCATGACCTGGTCCTTCGACCAAGAGGGCAAACTCGATCTGCTCGACGCCTTCGATTATGTCTTCATCCTTGATGGTGAACAGGCACTCAACGATTTCCTGGAGCAATTCGCGCGGGGCGAACAGCCGGCGGAGAGGATTATCCGCTCGAAGCGTTTCCCGGTGCGGGACGCTCGCAAAATCCGTTTCGACCTACTCGACATGCAGGCGAAAAACTATTACGGCGCGGTCATTGAGGTCTCGCGCGGTTGCCCTTTCCTGTGCGAGTTCTGCGATATTCGCGTTCTGCCCGGTAACAACGAGACCAACACCAAGGACATCGCGCTGATCATCGAGGAGTTGGACGAATACGCCAAACGCGGCATCAAGAAATTCCAGATNGCCTGNGACAATTTTATCGGCGACTTGCGATGGGCGGATGAGTGCCTCGACGCGATACTTGAGTGGAAGCAACGTACNGGGGCTGACGTATCCTTCTTCACCTGGCTGACGATCAACCTCTACAAAATGCCGGAGCACATGCGCAAGATGCGCGAGTGCGGTTTCAGCATCCTGTTCATCGGGATCGAGTCGGTAAACAAAAACAGCCTACTTGAGACGGCCAAGGTCCAGAATATCAAGGTTCTCAATGAGGCGGTAGAGACTATCCATGCGCACGGCTTTATCATCGCCCCGGGGTTTATTTTCGGATTCGACTCTGATACCGAAGATGTTTTTGATCAGACTCTGGGCTTTATAAAAGACACCGGCACGATCGGTGGCGATCCCTCGTTCTTGATGGCGCTGGCCGGCACCCCGTTGTTCGAGCGTATGAGGGCGACGGGGCGGCTGGTCGAGGAAAATGGTGAAAAGGGCATTGAGCGCCGTAAGATTGAGACTAATATCTACTATCTGCTCGATAAAGACTTCCTAGCGCGGGGTTTTTTGTGTTTTGTCGATTCCTTTTGCAGTCAGGCTTTTCAATACGGGCGCTTTATGCGACACGTCGGATTGATGCGTGAGAAGAACCACTACGTGCCCATGCGCTCTTCTGGCTACGCTTCTCCTTGGCCGTATTTGAAGCTACAGATCAGTAACAAGAATTACCGTAACATGCTCTTCCGACGCATTTTCTACCTGTTGCATCCGGCTCGTAGTTTCGCCCTGGCCAAGGCGGTGGTGGTCGGTAGGATCCGTTCTCCACAAAATATGACGGATTTCCTCTCCTCCTTTTTTTATTGGGTATACGCCTGGACTAATATGGCTATGAAGTACAAAGGGCTCACGCTGGAGGATTTCCGCCTGCAATCGGTCTCGGACGAATTTGATCGCTCGCAACTCATTGCCGCGCCTGATGAAAAAAAAGAAGCGGAATTGGAGAAAATACACGGCATCAAGGTCTCGAACCAGCGGCGCTATACAGATCGCGCCTTGCTCGACTTGATCGATTCCACCGACGCTTGACCGTCCACTGCCAATCGACCGCACCGGCAGGGCGGCCCCGATGAAGCGCATGTTCGCCATCGGCGGATTGCACGTCTTGGCCTGTCTCTTCTTTCTGCACTTTGCCTGGCCCGACCAAGCCAATCTCCTTACGCCCGACAGCATGGCCTACGACAGGTTGGCGGTCAACCTGATCGCCAATCAGGTTTTTTCGCTCGAACATGGGCCGCCATTCATCCCCTATACTTTCCGCACGCCGGTCTACCCACTCTTTCTGGTCGGCCTGTACGTTGTCTTCGGCCACAACCCCGTTGTGCCCGTTTTGGTGCAGATTTTGTTCAATCTTTGTACCCTGCAGATTCTGTTCGCGACCGGGAGATTGCTATTGGGGCAACCGCAGGCCTACTGGGGGTGCGTTGTGCTGGCGGTCAGCGGGGTCTTCGTCTTGCACACCCGTTATATCCTTACCGAGTCCCTTTCCGCCTTCTTATTAGCCCCTGTTGTTTACGCGCTGGCTTGGATTTCGCGTTCTGGCGAAGGGGACACGCTATTCGGTTTGAGGCGATTGGGCTTGATCGCGGTGATCGGTGCGCTTTTGGGGGTGCTTACCTTGTGTCGTCCGGGGTCGTTTTATTTGGCGATACTGCTGGCGCCAGTGGTAGTGGTCCAGGGTGGCCGGGCCGTCCTGGGGCGCCGGGTGCAGGCAGTGGCTGTCGCGGGTCTCTGCTTCGTTTTGGTGTTGTCTCCCTGGCTCGCGCGGAATTATTACTATTTCCAGTCTGTGCGCATCGACTCTTTGCACGGCTTCAACCTGTACTATACTACAGTGGCGACCATGCGGGCGCTGGACGGCGACCTCAGCCTAGAGGAATCTATGGCCCGGATGCGGGCGGCAGAGCCCGATCATTCCAGCCTCAATGTGATGGAATTGGACAAGAAGAGGCAACAGATGGCGATTGCGGCCATCGCCGACGAACCGCTCGATTTCGTAGCGGTCTGTCTGTATGGCTTCGCGGTTACGATGTCACCGATTTCGCCACAAGCCTTGCACCTATATATCGGCGATGGAGAATTCGGGCGGTCCGCTACGGTGGAAGCCGGGCGTTTGGCCCGCAGTGGACAGTGGGGGAACGCCTTCTCGCTCGCGGTCGGGAGCGGGGCTGATCTGTCCTCGTGGTTGGGCAGTATTTTTTTTAGCCTGCTTGACCTAAGCAAATACTGGTTGTGCATATTGGCGGTGTTGGNGCTCGGACGTAATNGAGAGGGCCGTGATGCTCTACTTATATTGTTGCCAGTTATCCTCTACTTTCTCTTAGTGACCTCGCCGCTAGGGCCGCAGGGGGCTTTTCGCTATCGCTTCGCAGCGGAACCGTATCTTTCGCTATTGGCGGGGGGNGGAATTTGCGCTTTGGTCGGAATGGCAAGGCCGTGGCGCAATCGAAATTTCCTGTTGTCCCTGGGGCTTTTCGCGGCGTTTTTGGCACTATTGGGCTACGCCCGTTTTGCCCTAGGTGTTTCGCTGGTGTAGCGGGAGAGGGATTTCGCGGATCTTTGACTGCGAAAAGTGCANGCCGTCGCGGCCTTAGCGGCTAGGAACTCGCGCGATCGCTCCGGTGTATAGGGAGGCAAGCGTACTCCTCGGCATCGCTGTGTAGGGCCGTCGGTGCTAAGATAGGTAGACGTGACGCCATGTAGCTATAAGCTCTGCTGGGGATGGCCACGCCTTCCATCGCCGGCGCGAGGCTGACGATGCGGATATCGGCGAGCGAGAGAAGTCGCTCTACCATCGCTGTGTATTGGTAGGGGAGCAGGCGGGCGTTGCCGATATTGTTTTCCCCTATGGATTTTTCGATCAAATGGTGCTTGGTGCCGTCTCCCATGAAGATGCATTGGATTTNATNGTCGAAACTGCAGGCNTTGGGGACTTCGATCAGCGCTTTGATCTCCTGGGTGATGTCGATATTACCGGCGCAAATCGTGGTATAGATATCCGCCAGACCGATTTCTAGCAACAATTCCTGGACCTTGGTGAGGGGGCCAAGAGGGGCTGGTGGTTTTGCAAGAGTGGGCCGATGTAGGGGATCTGGAGTAAATTATGGTGGAAATGCAGCGGTTGGTGGCCGGCTATGCTCCGGTCACTGCCGACCGCTACGGGGCGCGGACCCAGTTATGGCCGCGGGTGAAGGTTGGGTGCGGATCCGGCGCGGGACCCACGGCGCCGGACGCGAAGCGGTAATAGCACTCGGCGCTTATTTTTCGACTGTGCAGGGCCAGTTCATGGTGGGAGAATACCTCAGGGCGGCCGCCTGCTGCTTGCAGTCGCAGCCATTGCGCCGTCGAGATGGTGTTGAATAACAGGGAGTCGCCCAGCAGGTTGGGCACGTCGAAGACAAGGGTCTCACACCGCTTGTCGATCACGGCCGGTAGTGAGCGCTCTATTTCGCCGGCAATGCGCCAGTCGCCATTGCGTCCGTAGAGCGTGACTACTGCTACCAGCAGATAACAGGCAATACCCATCCTCGCCAGCAGGGGATGGGTTTTTTCGTGCAGAAAATAGAGTGCCTGGGCGATGAGCAGGGCCCAGCCGGGGGTCGCCAGATAGGCGAGACGGCGCGGGCGTTCGGGCAGGATTAGAGCGGGCAGAAGGGCGCAGGCGATCCAGACCCAGGGCAGCAGGCTCGTGCGGGTGGGGCGTTTGAGCGACCGGTATCCGCAGGCGCAGCAGATGGTGAGCAATAGGGCGTTGGCGATGAGCATCGGGGTGCACACTTCGAAGAATTGGGTCCCTAAGTCTTCGGGGCGGTAGTGGAGGATGCGGCCGCCGACCGCGCTGCCCCCCGCTAACAGATAGAGATAATAGGCGATATTGACCAAGCTGGTCCCGGGCGCGAAGGCGGCGTTGTAGTTACCGCCGCCCAGGCCGAGGATGCCGAAGCGCCAGTATAGGTAGATAGCCGCGCACAGACCCAGTGCGNCTCGAACGNCGGGGACGGANGCNGAAGCGCCAGTACAGGTAGATAGCTGCGCACAGACCCAGTGCGGCTAGAACGACGGGGCGGACGCGGAAGGGGGTTCCGCCCGTGTAGTGGAGCGCTGCCCACAGCGGTAATACCAGGAGGAAGTTTTCGTAAAAGCCCAAGCCGAGGGCGAAGAGCGGAACCAGCACAGCCGGGCGTCCGGCGCCCAGCAAGTGCAGCGTGCACAGGATGCCCAGCGCCGCGAACAGGCTCATCTGCCCCGAGATCCAGCTGACGGTTTCGGTGTTGATCGGATGCAGGACAATCAGTGCGGCCGCAAGGGGGGCCAGCGGTAGGTAGGAGGGCAGTCGGGCGAAAATACGGTAGGCGCAGAAGGCAAAGGCTAGGTGGGCGGCGAAGGATACCAAGTGGTAGGGCCATGGCCGCAGCCCGAACAGCTCGTATTCGGCGGCGAAGAGCAGTGCGGCGCTGGGGCGAAAAAAACCACCGGGCCAGGAATGGATCAGAGCCGCCCAATTCATGCGGGCGCTCAAAATCAGGGCGAGATCGTCTTTGACAAAAAAGGACAGCCAGGCGGGCAGATAGGCGACGGCACACAGTGCGAGCAGGACGACGGGCCAATAGCGTTGCAATGGTGGTCGCGCTTGGGTCATGGCTTTAGCAGGGGTTCCAGGGCCACGCCATTCCATAGGTAGACGCGGGCCAGTTTGTCGCTGCTGCCCATATCGATCTCCAGAGCGTTAGCTTGGTGCTGGGGGCTTAGCCCAGTGACGCGGATGTCGATGCCAGACCGTTCATAGGCGTAGCCAACGTCGAGTGGCCGCGCGCCGGAGAGGATCTCCATCCGGTCGAGACGAAAGAAATCGCCGGGATCCGTTAAGCGTAGGGCGAATCTGCTTGGTCCG